>DAOLDB010000119.1:0-1867 GCA_035327565.1 Saprospiraceae bacterium | reverse complement strand
AGCCATTGAGAACAATCAATAAAATCGGTAAACGTATTGATCTTATTAAACATTTTACCATCTTCATACCAATCACCTCCCATTTCCTGCCCACCTCTCACATGGGCTATGGCAAACACAATACCTCTGTCCAATAAGCTGATTCTATTGCTGCTGAAAGTAGCGTACATAGTGGCACCATAAGAACCATAGCCGTATATCCACCCCGGCATAGACCCGTTTTTCATGAACTTATCTTTTCTGTATACGATAGACAACGGTATCTTTTTACCATCTCGGGCAGGGATAAGATATCTTTCTGTTGTATAAAGACTTTTATCAAAGTTTCCTAAAACCGGCTGTTCTTTGAGCAATGTTTTTTCCCTCGTTTTCATATCATAATCAAAAGTTGATGCAGGAGTTGTCATCGATGTATAGGTATATCTCAAAAGATCTGTGTCCAGCTCAGGATTGTATCCTATACCTGCATAATATGCCGGTTCCTCGAATTCAACATGATGTTCACTTTGGTCATTGGTATTGATGATTCTGATTTTGACCAAGCCGGCTTTCATTTCATCTAATACCAGGTATGATGAAAAGTAATCAACCCCCCTAAGAAAAACATCATCCCTATGGGGTATGACATCTTTCCAGTTGCCGGATGAAGGGGACTTCAAAGGACTCTCCATGAGTCTGTAGTTCACAGCATCCCAATTGGTGTAGATATACATTTTATCTCCTGAAGTGTGATCCACACTATATTCTACATTATCTTTCAAAGGCTCAACCAACATTAATTTTCCCGGGGTATCTGCATCAATGAGTTGCACCATATTGGCGTCAGTTCTGCCGGAATGAATTGTGATATATTTTTTTGATTTTGTTTTTCCCAGGTAGCATGCCAGGGTCTGATCCTTTTCTTCATACACCAGTTTGTCACTTTTAGCATCCTGCCCTAAGATATGCCTCATTACCTTATGATTTCTAAGGGTTTGGGTTTCTGGAACAGTATAGTAAAAAGATCGGTTATCATTTGTCCATATGACTCCTCCCCTTGTATTTTTTATAACATCGGGCAACATATTACCGGTATTGAGATCTTTAATTCTTATGTCATAAAAATTTCGTCCCACCGTATCCATAATGATTGCGGCCAATTGATGGTCGGGGCTCACACTCGTAAAAAAATTGAGATAAGATTGATCTTTGCCCAAAAGATTTCCATCCATGATAACTTCTTCCTGTGCTTCCAAAGAACCTCTCTTTCTGCAATATATCGGATACTCTCCCCCTTCAATATAATTGGTATAATAGTAATAATCATCGATTTTATACGGAACAGAAGAATCATCTTCTTTGATACGTCCCTTTAATTCATTGAAAAGCTTTTCCTGAAACTCCTTCGTATGTGCCATTATGGTATCCAGATAGGAGTTTTCGCTTTCCAGATAAGAAATGACATCAGGATTTTCTCTGTCATTTAACCAATAGTAAGGATCTATCCTGACATGTCCATGAGCGGCCACTATTTCATGTGGTCTTTTTTCGGCGACAGGAGCAGCCACATCAGGAAGCATCCATTTATCACCACCGGATTGACAACCGGTCATCATTATTACCATAAATAAAGAAATTAAAATTATAAATGTGATTACACATAATTTAATAAATGATTTCATTGGTTTTGATATTTTTTGACTTCAAAAAATGCAAGATATAGATAAGTTTTTTAATAAGAATATTTTTATATTGATGGGTGTGTATTCCAATTAGTTAACATTATTATCTAAGCAACAGGATATCACCTTTTACCACGGAAGTGGTACCATCGATCAAAATTAATTCAAGGGTGTAAACATACACACCTTCTATCGCATTATGATTT
>DAOLDB010000118.1:0-2494 GCA_035327565.1 Saprospiraceae bacterium | reverse complement strand
ATGAGATCATTGAGGAAATGCACTACTACCCGTTTGGTATGATGATGGAAGGGTCGTGGATGGGTGAAACGGGCCAGTATGGGTATAACGGCATAGAATATGAAAATTTCCTCGACCTGGAGATGAATCTGGCTACGTACAGGGGACTTGATCCTGCTTTGGGGAGGTGGATGCAGGTAGATCCTAAAGCAGAGGCTGCTTTCAGCCATAGCCCATACAATTCGATGTTTAATAATCCGGTTTCTATGTCAGATCCGGAGGGGGATTTACCATTCCTGGCAATGGGAATTGCTGCGGTTTTACATACAGTGACTCATTTAGCTACAAACAATTTCTCATTCAATAATTGGAACTGGGGAGCTTTTGCTGGTTCAATAGTTGCCGGTGGAGTAGGTGGTGGATTATCACCAGCATTAACAAAAGCAGGAATTGGTGGCTTTGCAGGAGGTGCATTAACGGGTGGAGCAAGTGGATTTGCACAAAATTTAACAAGTGGTTTAATCAATGGAAATTTAACCTTAGGAGGACTTGCTACAAATACATTTATGGGTGCTGGCGTTGGTGGGTTAGTGCAGGGGATTAGCTCAGCAATTGATGGGAGAAGATTTGGTGATGGGGCTAAAGTAGAGTATACTACATTAGGAACAGATCCAGATCTGCCACACGTAATGCAAAAAGGTACGCATAACTGTGCATGTGCGACCGCTGAAATGACTATGAAAAGTAATGGAGTTGACCACACTCAACAGGATGTTAGGAGCTCTTTTGGTGGAGATCCTAATCAACATCCATTGCCTGATCATGGAGTTCACAATTATATAAAAATTAAGGGTAACTTAAATGGTGATTTTTACGGGACTCAAAATATTGACCAATATATTTCCAAAGCTGATTATATAAATCAATCTTTACGAGATGGTAAGTCAATTAATTTGAGTATTTCAGGTTCACCTGGGCATTCTGTTTCTGTACAAGGGGCATATTTTAAAACGATAACAAAAGTAAATGGTTTATCATCCAGTAATTTAACGTTTAGAATATTCGACCCGGCGAGATCAAGACCGTATTATATGAATAATTCATTTTTAACAAAAAACGTCTCTAATGTATTTTCATATTGGCCAAAATAGCAATGTTCTATTTGTAATAGTGATACTTTTTATTTTAAGTTGTATTACAAATAAAAGGGATGTATATTATCACGCTATACAACCAAAAGAGCAAGGTTTTGATGAACGACTCCATAACTATAAATCAGAAGTTACCAATTTGATACACCATCAGCTGGGTAAAAAATTTAAATCATCAGATCAATTAGTATTTTTCTGTTATACAGGATTTGGTGATGCCACCGTTAAATGTGATGATTTAAAGAAAATGACTACCGATCAAATACTCTATGCTACCCATTTTGGAATTAATTCGTCATACACTTTTGTTTTGGATAAAAACGGGAACTATAAAACTGCTGTGTGGATTAATGGCGCAAACGAAAATCCATCTGCGATGAATACCTATGCGAAAGAGAAGAAGATTATTGAAGCGTATGTGACGAATCAATACGAAATAATGTTTCAATACTCAAATTGTGATTATGACAATTTCCTTTTTGGATATAAACCAAATGCAGAACTTGCCATATATAAGGTAAATATAGACAGTATAAAGCTGGTTGTTCAAGACAGTATTGAGTAAATCACTTCTACAGCTCTGCCACATTTTTTTAGAAGAAGTCTTTGAATTTAGACTTAGTAAATATGCTAACGATAATACAGAATAAAGTCATTTTATTTTCTTCTTCAAGTTGCTGAATAAGCTTGATACGTACAGAGACCGATTTATTGCGGTTGAGCTTTTTGATAACCTTATAAGGTAAGCTTTATCATCATCACTGCAGTTAATAGTCCCTTTCTGTGTCTTTCGCATATGCCATGGGTTTTGATTTATGCAAAGATAGGAAAAATATTTAATATGTTTACTTATATAAAGAACGTTCTACTAGAGTTTGAAGGCCGACCGTAACCACCACCTCACACTTGTCCGTGGAATGGCGACAAAATCTTGAGTCTACAGATTTACCCGGCGATCAACACCTTAGACATACTTCTACACCAACTACATTGCAGGCCGTGGTGATCGAATCGATTTCATCATAAAGATGGAAAAGTGCAGCAAGCACGAAGCCATTACAAAAGTCAAAACACCACTGGGACACACCATCATTAAATGAAAACAGAACAAACCTGGACAGACTACAATAAACTCTTTGCCTGGTTCAAAGCCAACATCGACAATATGGAATGGCAAGTCAGAGGCAGGAGAAAACAGATGTACGCTTACTCATATGACGAATACGACAGGTTACTGCAAGCCGACTATTATGACAGAAACGGTGCTGACAAAGGCTGGGATCAGAGCGGCATCTACGACAGTGAATACACCTACGATGAGCGTGGCAATATCCTGACCCTGAAGCGGAAGGGCAGGATGAGTG
>DAOLDB010000117.1:0-2873 GCA_035327565.1 Saprospiraceae bacterium | reverse complement strand
GAAGCCCCATTGACGTTTAATAATTCCAAACGGATGCTCTACGATGGATTGTCTTTGCTTGTAGAGAGCTTCCTTTTGCTCTATGTTCTGATGGTTCTTTTCGATATAGGGTGTATATTCGCTTTGTTCGATGACCCTGCCTCTGGTGTTCCTGGCACACAGGTGTAGTTGCCCGGTGGCTTATATGCAAACAAAAAATAGCATGGGGAAAATAAGCGAACAACATATAAAAATGAAAGTATATAAATCCGAACAGCTTACTGCAGCAGGATTGGAGGCTTTTATTATCAATGATAATCTCAAACGAAACGCAGAATTCTTAACAGGAAATAATCAAATGGATACTTTTCCCTTAAGCACAGTCCAACACAGCGGCGGGTAGTCGTCGAACACCGAGTAAACAAAACGCCCCATGAGTTTAGGAGAACTTTCGGGGCTTTATTACCAGGGAGTTTCGTCTACTCGGATTAAAGTTATGCGGTTGGCTTTTTATTTTCGAGAGTCGTTTCATTATTTTAAATGATTTAGAAATATGACTTTCCAAAATTCTGTAGTAGGCAACAAGAATGTAAGTCCCATGTTAAGAATCAACACTAAAAGCCCCCAAAATGGATATTTTGGCAACTTCTTTTCTTTTACCCAATCGTGTACTAATACTGATAACGGAAATAGAATAAACACTAGCACTGATCCTTCCATAAAAATCGATGGGGCCATCCATTCAAACATTCGAGCAGTCGCTGGACCCGTAAAAGCCATGGAGGAAAACAACATCATGGTACGGTGAAGGGCTTTGTTTTTCCGATATAGAAATCCAATACCCACCATTAATGAGAAAGTTATTATCGCTAACAAATCATTGGTAAATTGAAGATTCTGAAACCATACCCTATCGTTATTATTGATGTCAAGGAATCCTAACTCAACCATCCGTGGAGCGAAACCCATCATAACAGGTATAGCTAATACAACTGCAAGAATAGCTGTAACACCCATACCCCAGCCTAAACGCTTATGCACCTTGACATTATTTGAATTTATCAGGGCAGATTGTACAACTAAAATTACATACCACATGGTCATTAATATTCCGTGCAGGATCATGTATAATGGTAATTGATCCATCTGCAAGTGTCGAGGTTGAACAAATAAAGATCTAAAATAAAACCTGGGTCCAAAGCCGATAAAAACCAGCACCAAAAGTAAGATGGTGATGACTAAGTAAAAGCGGGTATGTTGTTGTCTCATTTTAAGTTGTTTGTTTCGTGATTAGTGTCACATATTAAGCTGCCGTACAACGTCAGCATGTCTAAAAACCTCCGTTTTCCTACCAATAATAATCAAATCCGGCTAATCTAAGCCGGTTTAAGACAGGTTAATTACATAGATCCGGATAGTTGATCACAGAGACTCTCGAAAATAGAACCCTATAAACGGCTGTATAAGGAGTGAAAACAGCCTGAATGAATACAAAAAGAACTGATTGTAAAACCTCAATCAGCCAGGTTCAAAGAATTCACAAAAGATCAATCAACCTGACTTCATTGTTAGGATGAATAGATTCTTCTAATGAGACGGGAAACAAAGAGGCTTGATGACGATCAGCACCACTATTGGACTTCATATCTGTCATGTTTTGTTCCACTCCAGGACATAAATAATGCCTGATATATTAAGCAAAATTATTATATAAGTATTTATCAAAAATAAGGGGTATTTAGACAACTTGACGGGTCTCAGCTATGGCATGCGTGGGTTTTCAAGGCACTTAATTGTCCGTTTAGCAGTTAGTTAATTTTGTGTAATTACTTTCATTATAGCACATTACCCCGCATTTGCTATTGCCGATGTTTTAATGTTTTGCGTTCGACTTATTTCAATGTCGTTTATCATGGCAAGGTTTACAAATTGAAACGAGCCATTTAATTGGTTCATTTCCAATTTTCTTCTTTGCATATCTTTTATGATGAACCTGTTTCGCATGGGCACCACAATAAACACATTGCCAATTATCTCTTTTTAAAACTACATATCGTTTCCGCTTCCATTCCTCTGATTTAAGATATACGTTTCTATAATAGTCACGTCTTTTTTTTCTCTTTATGTCAAACAGCCAACGTTTAAATAACCATACAAATATTAGAACAGTTAGTAAAACTAAAATCTGAAAATCCATGCCTTTTATTTTTCACACAACATAGTATTAAACTCTACATGAAGTTGGGTTGAGCCATTATGGTCAACTATAACCCACTTATAATTTCTCAATATATAAGAGTTACTATCATGTAACTCCACCCATTCGGCTATTCCTTTCGCTGCATTTTTCAAGTCATTTTTTGTAGTCAGTCCGATAGGCGCAGTATAATTGCGTTCCTTTACGAGATACTTACATTTATTCGATTTTAAAAATTCTTCTGCTTTTGCCTGCGATATGAATTTTGATTGGGTTAGGTGAGGTAACGTACTATTTAATTTCATTGGCGACATTGAAGTTGGACAAGAGTACAAGAAAATAGAGTCTAAAAAATTAGAATAAAAAACTGGCTATTTTTTTTCATTTTTTATAAATTAATAGTGTCTGTACGATTTCTGTTTTAGTTGGCTCACAACGTCAGTATTTCTCAAAACCTCCGTTTTTCTACCAATATTAATCAAATCCGACGAATTTAAGCCGGTTTAAGGCAGGCAAATTGAACAGGTCCGGAGGGTTGATCACAGATACTCCCGAAAATAAAATCCGCCAAACGGCTTTAAAATGACTGAAAACCGCCTGGAATAAAGCCAAAAGTGCCCTTCGGTACTTTCTAAGGGGGTTCCGATCCAGTATATTGAACAGTCTGCGCAGATTATAGGACAAAAGATGAGTCCTA
>DAOLDB010000116.1:0-2876 GCA_035327565.1 Saprospiraceae bacterium | reverse complement strand
GTTTTCGTTCTATTCGGATATTTTCGTGCGCTCCTACCGGAAACGAATAAGGCCGGATTTTATGAATATAACATTTATTATGAACGGTTTACTTTTTATCTAAAAAATGAATACTTCCTTTGAAAATGAATACTTCCTTCTGGTTCGTTTTTATTGAAAAGGCAAAGAAAATTAACAATCACAAGTTTATTATTCTCTTATTCAATAAAATGTTACAAATCGAGTCTTAAAATTCAAATATTATTCACGTTAAATATGTGATTTCCCTATAAGTTTTGTTGAAAAACACCCAAATTATCCGCTTTAGGATTAAGAAGATTGGACAAAGCAAGACTATAACACAGGTATAATAAATAAAACAGCACCGGCCAAAAAAATGCATGTCAATAAGTGGATGATCAAATGATTTCTGCGTAAAAATATCAATTGTTGGATGGCGCGTAACAACCAAAATATAGAATTTCCCGTCAAAAACACATGGCCTAATCGGGTGTTTAACAACTCGGATGGCAATAAAAAGCATACGAACGAAACAAAAATAAAGTAGTAAATCATCTGATTATTCAATATCTGCATAATGGCTTTATTGGCAAAACCCATTTTGCTCAATTCCCTATCCCATTTAAAAATTTTCCAAAATAAGATATGGAACAGAGCAAAACCCGCATTGTATATTCCACATAATAATAGGATGGTCATCATGATTTTTTCTACTTTACTTCAATGTCATATAAAAATACTAACCTGCATTGATCATTAAGGGTTCGTCGTGAGAGGTTAACCTTGTAATAAAAGCCTGGATGAATATGGCAGGCTATATTCTTTTGGATCCAAATATTTACACCACACCTAAATATTCAACCCCTTTCGGGGGTGTTAATCTGATAAAGTCATACCCCAAAGCTTTGGGGGTATAACCGGTGGTTATGTTCACTGTTTCCTGGCTATGAGCAGTTGATGATTTTTTTTCAAACTTTTCAATTTAGCCATGACTTTTTACCACTTTTATTTCGGTTAATCGACTGAACACCAATTGCTTACAGTCGATGTTATGTCACTATTTTTTCAACCTGATATTGGATTTACTTGAATTTGTCCCCCAATTGCTTTTAAAACTTTCATTATTGTTACAAATTGTGGTTTTGATCCGTCTGATAAGGCTTTGTATAAACTCGGTCTGCTCAAACCGGTTTCTTCGGCTATTTTAGTCATGCCGATAGCTTTTGCAATATGTCCAATCGCATTTATAATATCAGAATATTCTCCTTCTTCGAGTACAGTATTGAGATATTCTGCAATCATCTCTTTGCTGTCCAAATAGTCCGCAATATCAAATTTTGAGGTGTTCATTCTTCACGATTTAATTTTTTCCAAATTTCTTTTGCTTTCTTAATGTCCTTTTGTTGATTCGATTTATTACCACCCATTAAGAGAACAATTATTTTTCCGTCTTTTTCTTTAAAGTAAACGCGATAGCCTTTTGCAAAATTCACTCTCATTTCTCGAACTCCATCACCAACTGGTTCGCAATCTCCAAAATGTTCGTCATTTTCTAATTTCTGAATTCTAAACAAAATTTTTGCCTTTGCTTTCAGGTCTTTTAGCTTTCTCAGCCATTTGTCAAATTCAGATGTTTTCTCAATAAAATACATAAATAATGTATCTAATTGGATACAAATATAATGTTTTTATTGGATAAATTCAGTTCAAATTGATTTTTTCAGTGACTGTTATAATACACAACAACTATCGAATTACAACACCCAAAGGGATTGGATCGTAATCTGGCGTAATATAAACCCGCATTATCCGGATTACGGTATCTACACTTGTAATTGAAGCCTGGATAAATAATGCGGGTTGTATGCATATGTATCTAAATATTTACACCACACCTATATATTCAACCCCTTTCGGTGCTGTTATTCTGCTGTAGTTATTCTCCCAAAGCTTTTGGGGCTACTTATATTAAATCCCTCCGGGATTAATAAACTAAGAAAACCAGGGACAGATCCTAATCAGAATGTTTAATGCAAAAATCCCGAAGGGATTGAATATCAATAGCCACCGGTAAAACCGGTGGTAATAGGATTATGACGGTTAACAACCCCAATGGGTTTGAATTTACCCTCCGGCACAACATTTTCCCACATTATTTTTGAGAGATTCGTCGTGTAAGGCTACTCTAGAAATAAAAGTCTGGATGAATAATCCGGGTTAAAATCATGTTATTTTTTCACTGGAAAAGGATGTGAACAATAACATCATGCTTTACGGAACCCTTGATCCATTAACCAAATAATCATCGATGGAAACACCGTCCAATGGCCAGACCATAAATATACTGCAATGGCCCGCTGCCGGATCTTCAAGATAGTGGTATATCGGTTGTACCCATTGAAATCCTGCCTTGCGTTGAGGCGTAACCGTGGGATCAGTTATTTCATTCAATCTCAATTTCTCACAATACTGCTCAATGGTTAATTCATCTTTGTATCTCGCTTATCCGATTGTCATACCTACGGTGATCTGACCTTTCATGCCCAATTGCTTTACCGTTTCCTGGTGGGCGTTATACAATTCAGTAGAAAGTTTCTGACCTCTGTATTCCGGCAGTACACCAATGTCAAATTGATACAACCAGTCTCCAGCAGGTACATGAGAATTCGTGATCCAAAGATGATCCGTCATTTCCATTAAGGTATGGTCTATTTTCGGAAAATGAATTCTCTGAGTACTGGATGAAGCGATCACTTTTTCGAGATCGCATATGACCAGCTGTCCTTCAGGAAATACTTTAATATGATTGGCAAATTGTTCATGTGTCAATAATTCCTCTCTGGACAATGTGGGGAAGCAAATTTGCTGCACCTTTT
>DAOLDB010000115.1:0-3356 GCA_035327565.1 Saprospiraceae bacterium | reverse complement strand
CTTGAATCTCACAACTTCAGGATATTTCAAAGAGTTTCGTTCTTATCCGTTCGGGCTTACCATGAGCGGCATAAGTTCAAAGGCAGCAAACATACTTGATAATAAATATGAGTTTGGAGGGAAAGAGAAACAAGAAAAAGAATTCTCTGATGGTAGTGGCTTAGATTTTTACGACTTTGGAGCAAGAAATTATGACCCACAAATAGGAAGATGGCACACTATTGACCCACTTGCTGACCAGTTTAGAAGATGGAGCCCTTACAATTATGCCGTTAATAATCCTATACGTTTTATAGACCCTGATGGGATGGCAGCTTCTCCAATTTATGATACAGATGGTAACTTTTTAGGAACGGACGAAAATGGGTTGCAAGGTCAAGCAGTAGTTATGAAAAAGGAAGATTTTAAACAGGGCATGTCTGAAAAGGAAGCAGAAAGTAAAAGTACATATAGAGACCGGAAAGACCCGAACTATGGATTTTCCAGTAAAGAAGCAGCTCAGAAATACGGTGACCATTATGCTAACCTAAAGAATAGACCAGATTATGATGGTTTTGTAACAATAACAGAAGGTGTTGAATGGGCAAAATCTCACCCAGGTGCGTTAGAAAAGCCGTCTGCAGAAAACACTTTATACATTGATGCTTCCAAACTTGACTTCGGAAATATTGCTACAACAGACTTTGATGCTGTAGGTGCAGTCACAGCAATCAATTTATTTAACAATGAAAATTTTAAAGAATCAGTAGGAAATGAAACGCTTAGAGGGACTGTATATGCATTGGGAAGAGTTGATTTAATTTTGACTGATAGGGAAAATAAAACTATTCAGGTTGTTAATAATTCTGCAACAGATTATGACTGGAATACTGGTGGTGGTCCAGTAAGAAACGCTGCGATAAAAATTGAACGAGCAAGGACGGGATTAAATGATACTCATGGATTTAAAACATTTTATTACGGTACTGGTATTTTGAGGAAATAGTTATGAAGAATACAAATATTAAAATCCTATTTATTGCTTTTTACATACTAATAGTTATGGGCGCCTTGTCGTCATGCAATACTTGCAAATCATTCGGCGAAACTACATTAGGTAACAACTTTTCATTGGTAGAAGCCGATGCAAAGAATAAGTCAATCCTTTATTGTACTTCTCCCAAATGTTGTTATGCTGGTATTACAGTTGTTCCTACAAACGTTACCTCTTATAAGAGAAATAGCAACTGGATAATAGCAAAGTCTGAATACAAAGGAGAGGTTAATTATTGGATTATTGATAAAGGATTTACGGTTGAGTTTAGATATGACAGTGGTATGAGAGAAGAAATCATGTCTCATGTGATAGGGCCTCTTGCTTTAACTGCTTTTGATAAGGAGTTAAAAAGCCGACAAATAAAATTAAGTTTTGAATAATACATACAAAAGCTTCATCTGGCCAAGTGTTCCGCAGTATCACTTGACGCCAATTTATTCGGCCGGACTGTGTCCGGATTTCTCAGAAAGGAAATACTTTTCGAAAAACTGTTTAATGGCAATAGTGATACGATTATATAAACGCCCCGCAGTCTGGCTCCTACTGTCCCATGGGGTTTCAGGTCCTGACTGGTAGGACGCTGTAAGTATATCATTAAAAAAGGATAAAATTCATAATTTTAAGAAAAACAACACCTGCTTGAATCGCACTACTTCAGGATATTTTAAAGAGTTTCAATCTTATCCGTTCGGACTCACCATGGCCGGCATCAGTAGTAAAGCAGCGGGGAAATTAGTGAATAGGAAGAAGTTTAACGGAATTGAACATACTACCGAGTTAGACTTAAATACATATGATGCATTTTTTAGAAATGCAGACCCACAAATTGGCAGATGGTGGCAAATTGATCCCAAGCCGAATGTATTTGAAAGCCCCTATGCGATGATGGGTAATCATCCTGTCTTAAAATTTGATCCTCTTGGTGATACTGCAGTAGTGAGAGTAAATCGTAAACTTGAAATAAGATATGTGGATGGTAATTGGATTAACTCATCAACCCGTGCAGGAGTAGACCCCAATACCATTAAGAACAAAGGTGTTAAGCGTATTATGGCAGATTATTCAAAGCTTAATACAATTTCTGATTTCAGTCCGGTTACGGTCCTAATTAATTCTTCAGAGAACAATGTGGTACTCTCGCCCAGTTCAGGGCCATCTGGAGGTTCGGAGACCCAAGCAAGAAAATACTTTTCAGATTTGAAGAATAAATCAAAGCCGGATATTCTCGTAAATAGCACAGGTGGAGGTACGCTTAGTAATAAATTATTTAATGGTAATTCAGGAAAGGCCCCATCATACATTACATTGGGTCATGAGTTGGGCCATGCCTGGGATTTACTTACAAATTCACCCTCTACAGCAAACTTTGTCCAAGTTCCAGGATTATCTGATAATATTTCTAATTCAGAAGTCAATGCAATGTATTGGGAGAATATTTTGAGAATTAATGGAGGTTTACCATTAAGAACTCATTACAATTATAGTACAACGAACGGACTTGAACTACCCGCAAGAATCGGAATAAGTACAGGTGTTAGTCAATGCGGATGTACAACCTTAGATATAATTCTTTCCAACCTTGATGGAAAATCAACTACAACTAAGAGCTATGTTCTGCCGAATTAATACATATAAGATAGTGTTTACATTGCTTATTTGTACACTTATTAAAATTGGATTTAGTCAGCATTCCATTAATGCAAAGGTTATATCAATCAAACCCTTTTCAAAGCGAAGTGCTTATCTAATTCAGGACACATTAAATCCCAATAATATTATTTCGGATAGATTTTTCCCATGTGATGGAATTAGTAAGTTTAATCAGGATGAAATATTTTATCAACCTTTAATAGTTGATAGCCAAACCGCACTCTTATTTGAGAAAAGTATACATTATTTGATGACTGATACTTTGCGGAGGAGTACTAAGTATTCAAATAATAAAATCAAGCGTTGTGTGAGGATATTTATTGGGTTTAAAAACACGGCAAACGACCGATATGTATTAGTTCAATATGTTCCATTGCGAGAATTTAACAAGGAGAAGGAAGATTATTTAAGGGGCATAAATTTAGTTCCAGATGCTAATCATAAGATTTGGTTTGCAATAATGCAGATAAATGAGTATGGTTTAGAATTGAAATGTACCCATCCCAAAGAGCTATTAATAAACTAAGGATTCTGTCTGGCGCAAGTGTTCCACCCCAAAGGCGGTTCACTTGATGCCAATTGAATCAGCCGGACTGTGTCCGGTTTTCACAAAAAGGATCTACTTTTCGAAAAGCTGTTTAATGGCAAAAGTGATAGGATTATATATATA
>DAOLDB010000114.1:0-3555 GCA_035327565.1 Saprospiraceae bacterium | reverse complement strand
AAAGCCATTGCCTCCTGGATGGAAAGCGCCTACCCTGATTTCAACCCTGAAAAAATTTTAGATATTGGTTGTGGATTGGGTCACAATGTGCTTCCTATAGCGGAAGCATACCCAAATGCTATTGTATATGCCATCGATACCGGTGTACCCATGCTTAGGTATGGCCATGCCAGAGCACAGGATTTAAATAGTAAGAATGTTGTATTTATGCAAATGGATGCGGCACATTTAAAATTTGATGACAATTCATTCGACTGGGTACAAACTACCATGTTTCTACATGAGACGGCAGGGAAAAGTATTTATACTATTATGAAAGAAATTTACAGGGTACTCAAACCAGGCGGAATCACACTGCATATCGAACAACCTCAATATACAGAAGACATGGATGTATATGAACAATTCATACGGGATTGGGACGCATTTTATAACAATGAACCCTTTTGGAGCAAGATGCACGACATTGATCCCAAAGAATTATTGGTTTCTGCGGGTTTCAGGCCAGAAACTTTTAAACAGATAGGAGTAAAAGCAGTCAGTGACCTTGACCATGGCGTGCGTAAAGATGAACCTGAAGACCATGGAAGGGCGCCGGTCTGGAATGTATTTGGAGCGATTAAATAATAAAACCATGATGGAAAGCAAACAAGTGGAACAGGAATATATCCGTTTGTCCGGAAATAAAGCCAAAGGAAGGAGACCCTTCTTCTTCCATGATCCTTCTGTGGAAAAAGTTTTAAATATCACGATGGCTTTAGCAGGAGAGGTGGCAGTGATGAGGGAAAGAATGGACACCATCGAAAGATTGTTAGATGCCGGACAACTTATCTCAAGGGATGCGATTGAAAAATTTGTTCCGGATGAAAAGCAGGCTGAAGAAAGGCAAGAGATCCATGCCGAATTCATTGCCAGAATCCTGCGTATTGTTCAACAGGAATTGGAGGCAATTGCTGATCCCACGCTGGATCAACCGGTTGAGGAGATTGCAAATGATATGGAAAATATGTAAAGGATGCAGGACGCCGTTGATTTTATTCATGGTTTTTACGAGTCAATCAAAAAAAGGGATGCGCATGCAATCAGTGCACATTATAAAAATTCTGAACAAACATATGTGATCCTTGAAGGTCCGAGACTGGCAACCCAAGGGTATGATAACATCAGAGATGGATGGATTGCTTTTTGCATTAGCGACATCCGTCTTCTTTCTATACAATGGAATGATGGCCCACATGTGTTTAACTTTGCAGGCAGTTCAACCCTTGCTGGTGTCATTGAGCTCCAGGTTTCCATCGGCTCGAAATCATTTACGAATATATTCAGAGCTAGTTTTACACTTGAAAAATCAAAGAGTAAATATTATATTGTTCATGAACACGTTTCCGGAGCTTTATCAGACCCTTACGGAATCGGTGACTGGAAAAAATAAAAATGATTATGAAAACACAGCTTACTCTATCTGCGATGGGTATCATTTTTCAATTATTTCTTTCAATACAGCTTTATGCTCAGATTACCCCGGCCCAAACCGGAATCAGCGGAGTGTATGAAGTGGTCCTGGCCGTAAATGATATGGATTATGCTAAAGCCTATTGGAAAGAGTATGGATTCAGGATTGTGGACACTGCAGTCATTGATGCAGATCGCGCTTTTCAATTATACGGTGTTCAAAGCAAACTTTACAGCTACAGATTACAGAATGGAGACATAGACAGTCATGGATTACTTCGTCTGATCCGGTGGGAAAATGGACTGGGAAGAGGTGTGGGCTATTCCATTCCCGAAACCATTGGTTCACGTATGTCCGTAATGAAGACACAGGATATTGTCCGACTATTTGATGTGTACAGCTTTTTACGGGCTCAGGGAGAGCAGTGGCTCCCTACCGAGCCGATAACTGATGATCTTTTTGGTCTCAATGACGGGAGTCGGAATTTTTTAAATAGGCCCGTATTGGTCAGGGAAAACGCAGTGTATGGAGAGATGATTAACCATGTCTTCTTTCAAAGGTATGGCTATGAAATTCCCGGGTATGGCACCATCCATCCGGATACTCCTTTAAAAACCAGTGAATTTACCCACCATGACTTCATCATCAAAGCACCTTCCATGGATGTTGTAAATTATGTCAGCGAGGTACTGGGGTTTCAGGCTGAAAGAGAAGCGGTGGTATCGGGTGACTGGCAAAAAGGTCCCAGGAGAGTATTTATGATGGAGCCTGGGTATACTCATTTGTACAAAGGCTTTGTATCTCCTAATAACATCTGTGGCAAATTGAAGTTTTTCATTCCTCTGGGTGTTAAACCCGACCGGTCAGCACATCAGAGGATGGGTGAACTGGGGAATACCATGCATACCCTTTTTTCCGCAGATATAGTAAAAATCAGAAACCTTGCAGATCAATACCCGGGATTGACAGCCAGTCCTATTCATAAAAATGAATATGGTGAGCAGTCATTTACTTTGAAGGATTCTGTGGGCATTCTTTGGCAGATCATTGAGAAAAAAGATACTCTGCATAAGCCGGAAACCATTGTGCGATTTGAATTTACAAATAATTGATTGACTATAAAATATTGAAAGACCATGAAAAATTTTGGCGCTGTTTTATTCTATGTATTGTGGATGATTTCTTGTCAGGACTCTTCGGGGAAGGATAATGGTGAAAGATTAAATCTGGAGAACCCAAAAGACAACCTGGAAGCTTTTGTAAAAATGCGTGCTTCTTTAGACACAAATGAAAATACTGTGTATTACTGGACAGGACGGATATATGGAAATATTCCGGGAGAAAGAGCACGGCCACTATTTGATATGGAAGCAATGAATATTGCCCTTATCCGGAAAGTGGATGGAGGATACCAGATGCTTACCCGTGAAGTTGCGTTATATCAGGATCTCAATACCGGGGAGTATTTAAGCCAATGGGACAATCCCTATACAGGACTTACGGTAGATGTAATTCATGTGTGGAATGATCCGGTCAATCAGAGTTACTTGTTGGAAGGTCGCTTTGGACCATGGGGTGTACCCTATAAGCGAATGGGGAATAACCGGCTGGTAATGTACAGCGATATCTGGTTATTCTATCCTTCGCCATTGCCGGTGAAAGATTATCCCCTCCATTCCCGTTCAGACATGTATCAGGCTGCAGAATTGTTTCAGTTTTTCATGAACGAAGATGAGCTTCTGGACCCTCATACCCGCAATGTATATTCCGAAGTGGGATGGACGAGAATCAGTGATTTTTTACCATGGATGAACATGGGCAACCGTGAGGGCCATCTGGTGTATCAATGCCGTGGTTATAAGATTGATGGAGACTTTGAAAAACTGCCCGAGCCGTTCAAAGCCTACATTTTAGAACACCATCCTGAATACGCCACCCCCCCAGACACCTTTGTAACCCCGAATATGACCAGCTGGACGTATTTTAAGAAAGTGTTGGATGAGAAGATGTGAGATGAAGATTCTGTTTTGAATTAAACAAATAAACGCCTCAACATTTTCCTCCCAATTTACCACACCCGATTATAATAACCGCCGGTGAAA
>DAOLDB010000113.1:0-4177 GCA_035327565.1 Saprospiraceae bacterium | reverse complement strand
CATTAACCGGAAAAGTTAAAATAAAAGTACCTCCTGGTACACAGGCGGGAAAAATTTTTCGTCTGAGAGAAAAAGGTTTGCCGTCGGTTCAAAGTTACGGAAAAGGAGATCAATTAATCAATGTGAACATCTGGACCCCTAAGAAGATGACTGACGAAGAGAGGGCATTAATGGAAAAGATTAAAGTTCTTCCGAATTTTCAGCCCAATCCGGGCAAATCTGAAAAAGGTTTTTTCGAAAGAATGCGTGATATTTTTAATTGATTGGAGAAAATTAACTTTTTTAATTGGATGTCGATTTTTTGAGGAGCAGATCATATATTATCATTTTAAATCAATGATAAATTATATATTATACATATTTATTATATTAATATTAATGACTTCTTGCCAGTCGGGAGATGGGTATAATGAGGTTCAGTGGATTGAAGATCAGGTCTGGAGTTTTGATCGTATTTTGAACTATCATTTTCATGCCCCTGATACTTCTCAATTCTACGATCTTGTATTGACCATTCAGCATGATGAACAATACCGGTATCAAAACCTTTATACACTCATTACCACCCATTTCCCTGATGGAGACACCGTTGAACAAATGTTGAGCCTGCAAATATCGGACGGTAAAGGCTTGTGGTTGGGAAAATGCTCCGGAGGCAGTTGTACTGTGGAGATCAATTTGCAACAGGGAATCCGATTTCCTCACCCTGGTAGGTATGCTCTGGAATTAAAACAACATTCCAGGGATGACAACCTGGAAGGGATACAATCGGTCGCTTTGGCAGTAATTCGGGCCGATTGACAAATATTTGCAGATTCTCTGTTATTTATTTGAGGAAAAACTTTTTCTTTGCAAAGATTTCATAAAGACCAATACGTAAAAGAAAATGGCAGGAAATAATCAAAACTGGGGAAAAAAGGCTTCTTGCCTGGGCCAATTTTTAATTGCCTTATTTTTATTTATCATTCTGCTGGTTTGGCTGTATACCATGAATGGGGAGTTTTTGAATACTTAGTTCAATTGTATTAAAAGGATGAGTTGGTCCTGACAATCAGGATTATGCCAAACACCATCAATGCACAGCCTGCGCCTTTGATTATCCACGTCATCCAGGTTGATTTAAGGTGATTTTTAATCATTTTTACTGTTAAAATTTTTAATGAATCCGTGATAACTATGGTGCAAATGGTAGTGCCTAAAAGTACAATGGCCTGTTGATTTGTTATTTTTTTTCCAATGACATAGGTAGATATTACGCCGGTCCAAAAAAAAAATGTAAAAGGGTTCAAAGTATTCACAGCTACCCCTTTTAAAAAATCACCTGCAAATTCAAGAATTGAACCCGTATTTGAATGCATGGATAAATCTGTTTTTCTGATCAGGGTTATAAATCCCATTCCAAATAGGACTATACCCCCTAACTGACCTAACCAGAAGTAGAAGATGCTATTTTCCAGGAATGGCACGAGTTGGGAGATAAGATAATACATCATAAGAACTATCACTACATCACTAAACCAAATACCTAATCCAACCCTGAATCCTGCCCTTCCACCTTTTTGCAAAGCAGCCTTGCTGAGGGCTATAAATATAGGCCCAAAAAGAGCAGCTAATCCCAAACCCAATGAAAATCCTTGCCACATGTAAGGTATCAACTCTTTATTCATCAAATGATTGGGGTTTTGTTGAAGCTCCCTGGGAAGATTTAATTTTCATATTATAGAATGTCCAGTGTCGCCCCGGGGCAAAAAATTATTCAAGCACTTCAAAAACAGCAATCGGATCTTTTTTGTTTTTCATTGAAATTTCACCGATTTTTTTACACTTGAAATATTCTTTTATTTGGTTGTAGCTCTTTTCAGTTATAAGTATTTGACCGGCAGAAGCTGCTGATTGGAGTCGTGAGGCTACATTGACAGTATCTCCAACAACTGTGTAATCGAGTCGTTTCAAAGTGGAGGAGCCAATATTTCCTGACACCATTTCTCCGCTATTTATTCCTATGGCAATTTGTGGTTTGAACCCAGATTTCCCATCTGCGACAGGGAGTTGATTGATAGCATTTCTGATGGCCAGTGCTGCATCAATGGCTCTGTCCAAATGAAATTCATCTTTAAAAAATGCCATAATAGCATCTCCGATAAATTTGTCTACCACTCCCTTTTGATTAATGATTTCCTTTACCATCAGATCAAAATATTGATTCAGTAGGTTTACTACGAGGTCTGCCGGTTCGTTTTCACTGATTTTTGTAAATTCACAAATATCAATAAAAACCACTGTACCCTCTATGGTTTCATTTACCATTAAGGTAGATTCAAACTCCTTGCTTTCCATAAAATGAAGTACGGTTTCATCGACATACATCTTTAATATGTTATTCTCGCGAATGGCTTTAATAGTTTGTTTGAGATGTTTGACATGGCTTAAAGTTTTTTCAATGGTTAGCTCAAGATCATCAAAATTGACCGGTTTGGTCACAAAATCGAAAGCCCCTTTGTTCATGGCAGCCCTGATATTTTCCATGTCTCCATAAGCTGAGACCATTACAGTCTTCAGTAGACTGTTTTTTTCCTGAATTTTACTCAATAATGTAAGGCCATCCATTTCAGGCATATTGATGTCACTGAGTACCAGATCTATATCAGGATTAGCACTGAGCAAATCAAGTGCAACTCTACCACTGGTTGCAAATAGAAAATCAAAGACTTGCTCGCGGATTTTTCTTCTGAACTTCTGTTTTATAAGGACTTCCAGGTCTGACTCATCATCAACAACCATTATTTTAAAATTCATGGCAGATTTTTTAATTTGTATTTTAATTCATGAAAATCAACCGGCTTAGTGATAAAATCATCTGCACCTATTTCAACAGCATAGCGGTAATTTTCTTCATCCCCATACGAAGTAATCATAACCACATAAGTCGAAGAAGAAACATGATTCGATTTTATGTTTTCTAATAGTTTTAACCCACTCATTCCAGGCATATTGATGTCTGAAAGGATAAGGATGGCATGGTAAGAGGTATCATTTAAGCAATTTAATGCTTCTTCTCCTGAGAATGCATAAGTAAGTTTAATTTCCTGGTTTTTTATTTCTTTCCTGAAATACTGTTCAAACAATAATTTTATATCATGTTCATCATCAACAACTAATACTCTCATTGAATACTTCTTTAAGTATAAAGTTACAAAATTAAAGCTCCTGTGTATTGTTTTTTTGCCTGAGCGCTTATAATTTTAATTAATGGTACTTTATGTTAAAAACTTGAGCAATCATGTAGAAAATACATATAACTTCCTGGTATGCATTATCTTCACTTGAAATATTGGATATGCATATTGTGGTATGGATCATGGGAGTGACTGGAAGCGGCAAAACCACGCTGGGAGAAGCACTGGCAAGGGAAACGGGTTGGATATTTTTTGATGGAGATGATTTTCACCCTTCATCCAATATAAAAAAGATGAGCAAAGGTATTTCATTGAATGACAGTGATCGGCTCCCATGGTTAGAAACTATACATAGTTTAGTAAAGCTGCAATTACAAAAATCATCTGTCATAATAGCTTGTAGCGCACTCAGAGAATCCTATCGTCAATTGTTAATGGCAGGGATAGAGAACCGGAGTTTTTGGATTTTATTGAACGGAGATATGAATATTATTAAGGAAAGAATGGATAACCGTATCGGGCATTACATGCCTTCCGTACTGTTACCATCTCAGATTTCACAATTGGAAAAGCCGGAGTATGGCATGGAAGTAGACATAAACTTTCCTATGGAAGAGATTGTAAGGAGAATAAAAAATAAGCTGTATGAATGAAATGGGTTTGGCCGGACTTGGGGTTATGGGGAAAAGCCTGGCAAGAAATTTATTAAGGAATGGTTACAGATTATCGTTGTTTAATCGCCACCTTCCTGGCAAGGAAGAAAATATTGCAGAAAAATTTATCAAAGAATTTCACCTGGATGCACAAGGTTTTGATCAGGTCAATGCATTTATATATTCATTGCAAAAACCCAGAAAAATTATACTTATGGTTGAGGCGGGAGCACCTATAGACGACCTGCTTCAATCCATGGGTCCCCACATTGAAAGTGGGGGGTTGAATGTCGATGGGGGGAAATCGCATTTTAAAATTACCGCAAGGAGGCAAAAAAATTTTTTGGA
>DAOLDB010000112.1:0-5164 GCA_035327565.1 Saprospiraceae bacterium | reverse complement strand
GAGACATTGGAAAAATTACCGGGTTACCCCATCAACAGGATCGAAGAACTGTTGCCTGGATATCAACAGAGGTGCCTGCGGAATGGACAGGTGTAGTTGCTCGGTTGCTTACGGATGCACAGCCATTGGATGAAAATAAAACTGCATTTGAACCAGCACAAAATTACACTGTTACTGCGGTTCAACATCGGGTTTTTTCTCGCTCTAATATTGGAGTAATATTTGCCAATAGACAAACTTTGAGCACGATAAATAATTCTAAGTTACAATGGCAATCCCATGATTATAATAGAGTTATGGGTTTGGAATACATTTTTGCAAGCAGTGACGACAAAATAAGTGGTAAAGCTTATCAACATTTTGAATTCAAGAGTGAAAGTAGTCAACCTGAATATACACGAGGCTTATTATTAAACCACAACACGAAATTGTGGCGTAACTGGTTTCATTTAAGCCAAATAAGTAGAAATTATGCACCCCATACCGGTTTGGTATCAAGAAATGATCTTTTTAATGCAAATATATATCTTGCCAAGAGTTTTTACTTAAAAAAAGGTCTAATCAATCAGATCGAATTATTAACCAATCCGCAAGCCTATTATAATTTAAAAGGAGAATTTACTGATTATTCTAATATTACTGGTATACATCTTATATCTAAATCTACACATGATATTTGGGTTGTAAATATACGTGAGAGAAATACATTGACGAGTTCATTTGATCCTTCATTCAATAATATGACGGGTTTAGATTCAGGTTATGTTAGCAAGTTTAATTATTGGCGACTCGCATATGGCACAGACCTTCGAAAACAACTATCTGGAAAAATATTAATTGATTATGGCGGATATTACACTGGAAAGCAGAGGAGAGTCGAAGGTAGCATAAATTACAGATTCCAACCTAATTTAATATTAGGGTTCAATTACAGTATCACCAATTTTAAACTACCTACTCCGCTTGGAGATAATTTGATTACTGTTTTTGGACCAAAAGTTGATTTGACTCTAAATAGAAATTTATTTTGGAATAATTTGATACAATACAACAGTCTTTTTCAAAACCTAAATATCTTCAGCCGTTTGCAATGGAGATTTAGACCCCTTAGTGATTTCTTTTTGATCTACTCGAGCTATAAAAATGCTAATCTGGGAGACAATCACAACCTGAGTTTAAAGATTGTATATTGGCTTTGAATGCTGAATGCATAATTATCCAAAGACTTTATATCGTTGACTTCTAATTTTTCTAATGTCTGTACATTGCTTTGCAAAATATCCCTTCATGCATTTATCATTTTCCATATATTTTGGTAAAAATTTTCATAGTAGTTTTCAATTTCCATTGCTTGGTAGATAAGGCTTAAGCAGGGATTAATATAAAATGAGTCTCGCTTTTAATTATATAGATACAGCTCAATCTACTGTACAAAACACGTCATGTGAAAGCACTTATTCATGTTTTAAGATTAGAGAAGGAGGTGTTTTTGAAGCTTTATATATGATCAAACCCGTAAAAATCCAGGTTATAAGCAAAGATGTTGCTCCAGAAGCTAATAAGTCCCAAAGCTCAATGTTAACCTTGTAAGGAAAATCTTTCAACCACCGAGTCATATAAATATATCCCAACGCAGAACCCATGGCAATGGCCATTAGAACCAAAAAAGTCATTTCTTTTCCAAGCAACCGGATCAGATGAAAAGATGAAGCACCTAATATTTTCCTAAGCCCGATCTCCTTCATTCTTTGAAAAGTGGAATAAGTGGTCAATCCGATCATTCCGATAGTTGCTATCAAAATTCCAATTATTGTAAAAAGTGATATGATCCTGAAGAGTTGAAAATCGCTTTTGTATTGTGTTGCAAAATCTTCATCAAGAAAAAAATAGGAGTAACTGTATTCAGGGAAATGTTCCTTCCAGACTTTTTCCAAATCCTGTACTACTTTCGGAAATTCTCCTCCTGATACCTGTACTGAAATATAGCCATACCAAAGAGGGTTCATATGAATCATTAATGGACCTAATTTGCTTTTTAAAGAAAAGTAATGGAAATCGCGAAATACTCCTACAACGACACCATCCTTGCTACCCATCTTTATCCGTTTACCCAGGGCTTCTTCAGGGCCACCTTCCCACCCAATTTCATGTATGGCAGATTCATTGATCAAAAGACCTTCTGCAGGATCATTGGGATAGTCTTGTGAAAAAGACCTTCCGGCAATCATTTCCAATCCGAAGACTGAAGGGAAATCATAATCCGCAGCCACAACCCAGAGAGCCCTGGTTTCTCCTTCGTTTATACCTTCCGGATAAACTGTAAAATATGGAGTCCCCTTACCAGGAAGGCTGGACGCTAAAGCAACATTTTGTAATAAAGGAGAAAGTAATGCATCATTTTTAAATGCAACAAACCGGCCGTTGAGTTTGTCTTTGGCCACACCAGTAGCATCGATGACAACGACTTGGTCTTTATTGAAGCCCAAATCTTTGTTTAACATGAAATGCAATTGACGATAAGCAACTAAACTGCACAAAATAAGTCCAACTGAAATGGTAAACTGAAAAAAAACCAATGAACGTCGAAACCACAATCCTCCAGATGCTCCATAAATACCTCCTTTCATCATATCCAGTGGCTGTATCCCTGACATCACAAATGCTGGATATAAACCCGCAAAAATTCCGGCACATAGGGCAATTGCAAAGGCTGCAAATATCGTATTGCCCTCAAATAATGGACCTTCCGAAGCAATAGAGGTAAAATTTTTACCTGATAAAATGTTGAATCCGGGAATGGAGATGATCAGTACTATAATACTTATAATAAAAGCAATAAGACTGAGGACAACTGATTCTGTAAGGAATTGAAAGATGAGGTGTCGACGTTTTGTTCCATTTACTTTTCTTACTCCTACTTCTCTTGCTCTTTCAACAGATCTTGCCGTACTCAGATTAACATAATTAATGATCGCGAGTAATAAGATAAATAAGGCAATATATGAAAAGGTATATATATACTTAATATCACTGGATGGACTGAAAGAATGAGATCGGGTACTCTTTAAGTAGAGGTCTTTTAATGCGTCCAAACCAAGTGTTACGGTCATTCCGGTACCTTTTAGAGGCTCTGCAAATTCCTCCATGGGTAATGGTTTCAACTTTTCTTCCAGAGACACGGCATCTTTAGGATCGTGAAGCAATATATACATAAACTGATTAAGGTAAGTCCAGTCTTGTATTGCCGGAGCGATTCTTCTTAATGTCTCATAGGAAACGAGGGCGTCAAATTGAAGCAGTGATTGAACCGGAGGATCAGATATAACCGCAGATATTGTGAATGACATAGTGTCATTTATGATGATGCTTTCACCCACAGCTTTTCTCCCACTGAAATACTTCTCCTTCATCTTTTGGGTAATAACCAATGAATTAGGAATTTCCAACCCTTTTTTTGGGTCACCCTCTATGGCAGGAAAAGTGAACATATCAATAAAATCTGGTTCAGTATAGACCAACTGGTCATTATTGTAATATTGTTCGTCTATAAATAGAGTGGGTTTCCATTTTTGTATAAGAGTTTGTTTCGCAATTTCGGGGTATTGATCGCGAATATACTCACCCGCAACACGACTAATGAGAGAATAATGATTTTCAGAATCTTCTCTTAATATGGATGTGCCGACCTGAAATAAGTGGTCGTAACTGTCGTGGAAGGTATTGTATTTAAGTTCATCATTAATATACATATATATCAGTGTAGTGCTCCCAATTCCCAAAGCCAAACCCACAATATTTATAAAACTGAAAACAGGTTTTTTCAATAAATTTCTCCAGGCAATTTTCACAAAATGGTTAATCATATAGGTGCTTTTTTAATAACTCTAAATAAGTCAAGAACCCAAATCAATTTCCTAATCCAATGATAGATCATTATATGTAAACGGATATCATACACAATATATCCAGATAAATATCACTGAACATAATATGTACAAAATTCAAATTGTCATTGTAAAAAAACGAAAACAGGACAGTTTGATGCTGTATTTTTTTTATAATCTTCCCATAATCAAGAATTACTGGAAATCAACTGTTGACATGGTCCCTGGTTACGGATTGTTCCAGACCTTTGGCATGGAGTAGCATGCCGTGTTCCATCCAGGCCTTATAAATTGGCAACCCAAAATGTCCATCCTGTAGAACAGCCGACGTAAAGCTCCAATTTACTTTTTTCGTCTGTGGGGATATTTCTTTGAGTGAGGGTTACTTCTGTGTTTTCATACAAGTTCATAAATCAGGCAGTCTCGCTTTCCGAAATTTTTTTAAATGCTTCCAGATATTTCATCGATTGTTTTTTGAAAGCTCCCGGCATAAGAAAAGCAAACACCTTCATCATACCCTTAAACTGGAATTCCTGCTCTGATATATATTTCGTTTTGATTTCGTCAAGGTTGACAAATGAATTTTTAACTATATTGAATACCCTTTTTACATCATAAGTACCGCTGAATTCATCGGGAAGATTTCTTACCGTAACCGTTTCAATCATTTCGATCTTGCGTTTGCCCATCTCAAATTTTAATTTGGATTTGGCACCTGGTTGGCCGGGTGTTCCACTAATGGGTTCAAAGCTTTTGAGGCCTTCCATCCATTTACCCATGTTATCGGGATTGTCAAAAAGTTCTATAATCCTATCGATGGGTCGATTGATTTCAATATCTATGGTGTATTTTATTTATTTATTCGTTTATTTTACAATTCAATGATAATCAATTAATTAAATTCATGTTTATAATATATTTACTTGCAGAAAACTTGCAAATAATATGTAATACATATAGAAATTTGCATAAACTTATTTAATCATCTTAGGTTTGGCCTGTTCAAAAAGATTGCTATTCATTTAATGTTCTCTCAAGTTGAGGTTTTATAGATTCTTCTTTTACTTTTTTGTATCAAGACAAAAAAGTAATAAAAAAAATCAAGGATATATTCGTTTCTAATCGGTATCCACTTCGAAAATACCGGAACGAAAAAACTCGCTTTAATCATGCGTTCACTTTTCCGGCTACCCGTCTATGAGTAGATTTTGTTTATCATATCGTCGGGCTCATACAGTTTTCGTTCTATTCGGATATTTTCGTGCGCTCCTACCGGAAAC
>DAOLDB010000111.1:0-5219 GCA_035327565.1 Saprospiraceae bacterium | reverse complement strand
ACAACAATCACCGCAAGCATGGATCACTCGGCCGAAAATCACCAGAACAGTACCTGAAAGAAAACAACTTTATATCCATACCCTATAAAACAGAAAAAAACACCGAAATTGTCTCAAATTGTAAAACCGTTTTGTCCAAGAATTAAGGGGTCGATACACCCGAACAATAATGGCAATCCTCCATGGAATCCTAACAATCCACATAGTAATACCGGCGCTAACAGCGGCCGTTTGTACCTGCTTAATGCAACCAATAATACCAGTGAGAACAAAACCGGGTTGGGAATTGCCCTGAAAGTAATGGCAGGCGACAAGTTTAGTGTTTACTGCAGATCCTACCATAAAAGACCGGCAGGAGGCTACACGGGTTCCACCAATAACATTATTGTATCGGAGCTGATCAATGCGTTTGCCGGCAGGCCTTCAATTTTATCCAAGGGCGTTACGGGTGCACAAATAACCGGACAGCCTGGCTTTCCAACGAGTATGAATGGTTTAATCGGTAATCAGCCATCGCAATCAACGGGTAGACCCAAAGCGGCCGTGAACTGGATTTTATTTGATGAGCAGTTTAAATTTGTTACAGGTGGTTTTGATATGGTCGACGATGCCGGGAGCAACACAACGGGCACTTTCAAAACCCACAGTCTGCTGCAATTACCGGTAGCAAAAAATGGTTATCTTTATGTGTATGTGAGTAATGAAAGCAAGACGAACGTGTTCTTTGACAACCTGCAGGTAATCCATGACCGTGGACCAATCCTGGAGGAAACACACTATTATCCGTTCGGACTCACAATGCAAGGGATTAGTAGCAAGGCGGCTAACACATTAATCAATAAGAAAAAGTATAATGGGAAAGAAGAACAACGGCAGGAGTTCAGCGATGGTAGCGGCTTAGAGTGGTTAGATTATGGGGCGAGGATGTATGACCCTCAAATAGGCAGATGGCATACACAAGACCCGTTAAGTGATTTATATGCTTCGGCAAGTCCTTATAACTATGCTCTAAATAATCCAATAAGTAATATGGATAGGATGGGTATGGATGTAGTGAATGCTCATAAGGATGATTTAGATAAAGCTAAGAAGGAAGCCGAAGATGCTAAGAAGGCAAGAGCAGAATTAGGGAAAGACGCATCTAAAAAAGATATTAAAAAGGCTGATGCGAAAGTAAAAGCAGCAGAGGCGAAAGTTGGAGAACAGCAACGTTTATTTGATGCAGCACAAGCTCATATTGATGACTTAAAAAATAATCACAAAGAGTTCTTTAATGAACTAAATAATTTAACTGACGCAGCAGGAGATAAAATTGATGTTTCATTTGGCGTTCAGGATAACTTCATATTCTCTTCAGGGGGAAGCAATGGCAGAACTTATGCTGAAATTGCAATAACTAAAGATGCAAGTGGAAATCCTGTTGCAGTTGTAAAGACATTAAAAGACGGCACACAAATTTTTACTGTTCAAGGAGGAAAGAGCGGTAAATTGAATCAGATAGATATTGTTATTGACTCAAAATATGCTACACCTGGGGTTGCATCCCATGAAGGCGGTCATGCCGAATACATTGCTAAGTTTCTTACCAGTTATATGAATTGGATTTGGGATAGAGGGGAAGAAGGAAAAAATATGTCTAATCATGATGGACACCGTTATGACGACCCTTCGGGCAAGAATGCAGATAAAAGAGCCGCAGAATACAAAAAATTAAACCCAGATAAATGATGAAATCTAAAAGCCTTTATATACTGGTATTCCTGCTATTATCATTTGTAAAAGTGTTTTCACAAGAGCAAACAATTACTAATCCTGATATAGTTACTAATGCTAAAATCTTTTTCTTAAATCAGGACACTTCATTTTATACTAATAGCCAAGCCTTATATTTTTTGAATGATACAAGTAATTATGAATTGCTTTCTTCAAAGGGGTTCGGCAAGGAGTTAGTATTTATCAAAATAAAAATTAGAGGAAATTTTGAGGCAATCAGGAAAGAAAAAATTGCTGATTCTTTATATGAAAAGAATAGAGTGCCTTTTAGCTGTGATTATATCATTGCCTGCAAGCTGAAAGGGAAAAAGTATTATAGGTTAAAGGGATTTGCTTCCAATGATTTTTTACAACTTTTTACGGTGTCGTATAAGAAAAATGATAGAGCATTTTTTTTGAACCGGTTTTGGATTGACGAATTAGATTTAGCCTGCCTGTTTGATAGTTATTTTATGAAACGAAAATCAACAGTCGCCACAAGTTGTTTACAGTCATGTAGTGATAGAGATAGAAAATTTGTACAAATAAAAAATGATTAACAACGAAGCCCCATGAGGGGCTTTTGGTATTACTTAGTTGTAATGCTATTTAATAATTTATCAAATATTTTTTTCTTGTCGGGTGGAACTTTCATATAACCATACACAATGTTTTTTATTTTTCGCTCTTCCCAGTATCTCCCTTTATCATCGGTTCCGTTTAATACTAAAGTATCATTAGTTAAAAACTTCATTCCTACATCACTGCCATATTTTTTAAATTTCTCTGGGTAAATCATTCCTGATTTTATATCGTTTGTAAAAAATAAACTTGAACTATCAGGATAGCGAAAAACCTTTCCTCTTGCATGTTGGTAATCTATCGGAATGTATTCATATCCTTTTGGTATAAGCATCTTATATTCCACAGTTTTGTTATCAGCATTAACCTTAAATGATGCAATCTTTTTACTGCAAGCGGTTAAAGCAAAAAGCTGTATTAAGAAAACGTAGCGGATATTACTATTCTTCATGACTAATAAATTAAGTTAATCCCGAGGGGAAGTAATGAGGGTGGTATAGGCGTTGGTGGAACGTATATTGGCTTCCCACTTGCATCTAATAGCGGAGCTATCCCTTGATTACCTGAAGCATCCCTAAACCAGTATTCTCTTCGATATGGTTGCCCTATTGCATTTCTAATTTGATTTTCAAAATAAGATGCCCGATATTCCATTCTTGACAACCCCGTTCCTTGAGGGTCATCATTATTCAACATACCGACATTTGCTTCGTAAGCATGGAACATTTCATGAGCTAAATCAGCAATGGGACTAACTCCCGTACCACCAACAACTGGTAACGAAGTTCCTGACGGGTTCCAATATATATCGCCGCCGACCCCACCTAATACAGGCTTACCTTGTCCTGCTGCAGTCATTGCAACCGCATACGACTTATTAATATCCTTACCTGTTTCTATAAACTCACTTGAGCCAGGTTTATTAGGATTAAGATTTGCATTTTTTACAGTGAAAGTATTAGTGGATGATTGGAGAGACGATACAACTTTACCACCGTCAGTTGTACCATTGATTGTATTAAGTGCATTTACAGCCTTGCCTAAAAAGCCTTTAACTTTTCCAGTATAAGCTGAACCATCTTTATTTGTAAGCGTTCCGTTATTGTAGGTTACTTCTCGTTTCTTACCAAGTCCTAAAAATCCTCCTCTAAATGATACTCGTAACGTATCACCAAGAGGGTCGGCATTTAAAATCGGATTGTTACCCATCATTGAATATGGACTTTCAGCCATATTCGGCTTAGGGTCTATCTGCCACCATCTTCCTATTTGTGGGTCTGCATTTCTATAGAAGGCATCGTATGTATTTAAATCAAACTCAGTTGTATGCTCTATGCCATTAAATTTCTTCCTATTCACAGGTGCATTATTCAATGCTTTACTGCTAATCCCACTCATAATTAATCCGAACGGATAAGAATGAAACTCTTTGAAATATCCTGAAGTAGTTCGGTTCAAGCAGGTGCTGTTTTTCTTAAAATTAGGATTTAATCCTTTTCGAAAGATATACTTTTAGCGCCAATCGAAGTCGGGTTCTGAAACTCCCTGGGTTGGCAGCCGCAAGACTCCAGAGCGACGAATACAATAACCAACTGCTGGAGAAAATAAAATTGTCGTTTCTAAATTGATTGATACCTTCCCTTTTCAACAAGAAATGAAGAAAAAACTTGCTCAATAAAACAAAAGCCAGGCAGTGCATGGCTTTATTATTTATCCGTTGATTTTTCAAGCGGATTCTTTTATTATGTCACTGATAACATTATACAACCAGTAAAAGCCTATAATTAAAAATAATATTCCGCAAATTTTATTTATAATTACCCCTCCGTATTTAAAACAAAGTAAGAAGCCTAATATAATTAATGCAGGGCCACTAATTATTATCTGCATATACATCCAAAATTTTCCATGGGGTAACTCGTCTGTCATATAACCCAATTGATACATTAAAATATGCACTATTACCGGGTATAGAAAAACTATCCCCAATAAATACAAGACGATTATTTGATAGCCTACTTTACTCATTAATTATTAAGTTTTTTGAGTATTTCATTTATTACTCTTTGCAAGGTAGCATCATCAATATTACTATGGACAGTAGTTTGCTTTTTCCCGTTTTCATCAGTATAGCTTACTGATATTTCGTTTTGTATTCCCTTCTCACTTCCATCATTCCTTGTATTCTTACCACCTCTGGAACCAACACTTGATTTCTTGGTTTGGTAAATATTTAGATTCTCTTCTACGTTGTCATCTATCTTTCTATCAACATTATCACTATTAGGCCCTTTAGCAGCGTCAATTGTTACCAAAAAATTCACTTTGATTCCGTCTTTCTTCAATCTTTTGGAAAGATGATTGGCTAAAACTCCGCCGTAACTATAGCCATAAATTGAAACTTGACCATCTTCTGTCCGATTATTCTTAATGAAATTATAGGCATCTTCGGTAGCTTCATCCAAACTCACATCTTCTAATGCTCCTACTGTCCCTACTGGTGTTGGAAGAGCTCGTACCTTCAGATATTTAGAAACAAAGTTCTTTACACTACCTCCTCTGGCATTCGTATGACCATCTTGTATTCCTTTAACTATTTTACCAGTTTCTCCCAATCCTCCATTAGAAGATATATCAGCACCAGCAAAAATTACAATTACATCGCCAGGATCTCGACCCTTGATATCAATAAACCTAATTGGATTATTAAAAGCATAGGCAAAAGGAGAAATTGATTCATATTTTTCAACATGAGGGTCTGAAACATGCCATCTGCCAATTTGTTGGTCATACATCCTCGCCCCATAATCCAACCATTCCAAACCACTTCCATCGCTGAATTCCTCTCGCTGTTCTTCCTTGCCGTTGTATTTAAACTTGTTGGC
>DAOLDB010000110.1:0-5254 GCA_035327565.1 Saprospiraceae bacterium | reverse complement strand
ACCATTTGCTTGATAGAATCAATTAAATTAATATTGTTCTGGACAAAAAACGGACTCAAAGAAATGACAGCATGAATATCTTTAGTCCTTGATGTCAAAAGCGAAGTAGTAAAATAGCCATAGCGGGAATGTCCGATGAATAATCTGAATTGGGCAGCTTTGTATTGTTTTTCGGCAATTGGAATCAATTCTTCAAACAGAAACTTTTCATTTTCTTTTGCTAACCCCTTCTCATCAGAAGAATTATGAAGGGTTTCAAGATACCTGTATTTTTGGAGGGATTCGATGCTAATGACAATGCAAGAAGGCATTTGTTCATTGCTGGTTAAATAATCGATGGTTTGAAGTATATAGCGATAACTTCTTTGATTTTGTTGATCAAAAATGACAATTAACGGAAATGTTTTGCTTATATCACTTTGCCACTCAACCGGAACAAATACTGTGATGTTTTTAGAAAATCCCAATTCCTTTGAAAATAATGTGGTGTCGGTAAGCCGTTTGTAACGCTCATAATTCTGAGCATTGATATATTGTGCTGTGATTAAAATGAGCAAAATAGAGAATATTATCGATTTCATTATTTATTTAATAGTTAACATAATAATAATTCCTATGATAAAGGATCAAAAATTTTCAATTCAAGGGTGAAGCTTTACGGGCTTAATTTTTATCAGTCACCAGTATTTTAAAAAGAATGACATTCATTCTGTCCGGATTAGTTTTACCTATTCAAAATTGTGTTTTCCAATAGAAAGGGTTAGGTATTCAATAATATACTCACGAAGGTAGTTTTTTCTTCAAATTTTAAATGATTTTGTATTTTTATTAAAACTGCAAAACCGTTTGCTGCAATACTGATTTCAGTAAGAGAATAAATGGATAATATTCAAGTAAATAGCAATATGGGATTGATTCATTGATGATTTTCATGATCTTCCCAAAACCAAATTAAATTCATGAGAAATCTTGTATCTGTTTTCTTTCCCATCGCCCTATTTATAGCATGTACCACAAAGCAAGAAAAGGATTGGGATGAGCATATGAAACTTTGGTATTTCCAACCTGCGAAAGAGTGGGCAGAAGCTTTACCTATTGGAAACGGAAGACTGGGAGCTATGATTTCTGGTCATCCTTTTCGGGAAGAAATTCAATTAAATGAAGAAACAGTCTGGGCTGGCGAACCTGGAAATAATATCAATCCCCGAACAGGAGAAGTGATCCATGAAATAAGAAAGCTGATCATTGAAGGGAAACATTCTGAGGCCCAGGAGCTTGCTAATCAGAATATCAAATCCACAAATGATGGCATGCCTTATCAACCCGTTGGTAACCTGTTTATTGATTTTCCGGGTCACGATAAATACAGTCACTATTATCGCGATCTTAATATAAGCAATGCCATTGCCACAATAATGTACGAGGTAGATGGGGTAACATATAAAAGAGAAATGATTGCTTCTTTTACAGACCATGTCATTATAGTTAGAATATCGGCGGATAGACCTGAGAGTATTACATGTAATCTTTCTATTGACAGCCCCCATTCTGAAAAGGTTGTCGGAATTGAAACTGATCAATTAGTGCTGGCTGGTGTTACCTCAGACCATGAGGGTAAAAAAGGAAGGATACAATTTAATGCGAGAACCAGGGCTGAGTCTACAGGAGGGAGTATACTATTGGCCAATAATATAATTTCTGTCAATGGAGCGGATGAAGTAGTCATATTTATATCAATTGCTTCTAACTTCAAAAGTTATAATGATTTGAATGGAGATGAAGAACAAAATGCTAAAGAATTTCTCAATTCGGTGAGCGGAAAATCCTTTGACCAGGCATTAAAAGATCATGTGGACTATTATCGTAACTACTTTGAGAGGGTAATACTTAATCTAGGTGTAACCAAATCAATACGAAACCCTACAGACAAAAGAATTGAAGACTTTGCACACGATGATGACCCTCAGTTAGTGGCCTTGTATTTTCAGTTTGGAAGATACCTTCTTATTTCATGTTCACAACCTGGTGGCCAACCTGCTAACTTACAGGGAATTTGGAACCGGCACATGTTGCCACCCTGGGACAGTAAATATACACTAAACATCAATGCAGAGATGAACTACTGGCCTGCGGAAGTGACCCACCTGAGTGAACTCCATGAACCTTTATTTCAAATGATCAAAGAGTTGTCAATATCAGGCAGGGAGAGTGCAAGACAAACCTATGGTGCAAACGGCTGGGTAGTACATCATAATACTGATCTGTGGCGTATATCCGATCCGGTAGACGGTGCATACTTTTGGGGATTGTGGCCTATGGCCGGTCCATGGTTAATCCAGCATGTGTGGGAACATTATCTTTACACAGGTGATACTGCATTTCTCCGTGAATTTTACCCAATTATGATATCTTCCTGTACATTTTACCTGGATATTCTCCAACATATTCCAGATAATGATTGGCTAGTGGTTTGTCCTTCAGTTTCACCGGAAAATGGCTTCAAATATAAGGAAGGGAGAGAAGCAGCTATTTCTGCAGGAGTTACTATGGATAACCAGTTGCTTTTTGATCTGTTCAGTAATACAATCAGAGCAGCGGAGATATTACAATGCGACGTAGATTTTGCACAAATTCTTGCCGGCAAAAGAAATCAATTACCACCTATGCAAATAGGTAGACACAGTCAGCTGCAGGAATGGATGTATGATTGGGACAATCCGGAAGATGATCATCGCCATGTATCACACCTATACGGTTTGTATCCCTCCAATCAAATTTCACCTTTTAGAACGCCAGAGTTATTTGAGGCAGCAAAAAATTCTCTCCTATATCGAGGTGATGTGTCAACCGGCTGGTCGATGGGGTGGAAAGTAAATTTGTGGGCACGCCTCCTGGATGGCGATCATGCATTAAAGCTTATCCGGGATCAACTGAGTCCTTCAAAATTGCCGGATGGAAGAGAAAAAGGCGGCACCTATCCTAATTTGTTTGATGCTCATCCTCCTTTTCAAATCGATGGAAACTTTGGTTGCACTGCAGGAATAGCCGAAATGTTAATCCAAAGTCATGACGGAGCGATTCATTTTCTTCCCGCCTTGCCTTCAGCATGGGAAAGTGGTTCAGTAAAAGGTCTGAAAGCCAGAGGTGGATATGAAGTAGATATTGTGTGGAGTAGTGGTAAAATAGCCAGAGCAACTATTCATTCAAGTTTGGGTGGCCATTGCAGGATCAGATCCTACTCTCCACTTTCAGGTGCAAAACTCAAAGAGGCCATCGGACAAAATTACAATCCAATGTACAGAACGCCGGAAGTGAAGACACCATTGATTTCGGATTATGCCAATGTAAAAGGGCCTGAATTAAGAAAGGTGTATGAATATGATCTGGTTACCCAACCTGATAAAACGTATGTATTAAAAGTTGAAAATTAATGTTTCCATTGGAATCCTTGATATTTTTAAGTAAGGTTGCATGATAAAAATGAATCTTTACTTTATTTTTCATTCATATTAAAAAAGAATTCAGTATTTTTTCTTTTGAAGATGCCTCAAATTACAGATTTACTCATATGGTAAGTTTTCAGATTTTTCAAATAACTCACCATTGGTTTTTAATAAGAATAATCAGATATTTAATTTTTGCAAACCAATATTATGTACTTGAATCGTTTATGGACTTTGGCAGTCATGTTCTCTGTAAGCTTACCCTTAAGCAATGGCCAACAAAATAGAGATAAATATTTACCGCTTTTTTCTAATGTAGTTTATCAGGGAGATGACCAGATTTATAAGGACTATCCATTAGCTGAAGGGGAATTTTATTCTCCAATTTTACAAGGATGTTATCCGGACCCAGCCATTACACGCAAAGGAGATGATTATTATATGGTGTGCTCTTCATTTGCTATGTTTCCTGGCGTACCTATTTTTCATTCTAAAGACCTGGTGAACTGGACCCAAATTGGGCATGTACTGGACAGAACATCACAATTAGACGTGCATGATACCGGCATAAGCGCCGGAGTGTTTGCCCCAGGTATTATCTACAACCCTTATAATGATACCTTTTACATGATAACGACAGCATTTGCTGGCGGACTTGGAAATTTTGTTGTAAAAACCAGGGATCCTCTGAAAGGGTGGAGTGATCCGATCAAATTGGAATTCAATGGAATTGATCCCGATCTGTTTTTTGATGATGACGGTAAGGCATATGTGATTCATAACGACGCACCGGATAAAGATAAGGAACTTTATAATGGTCACAGGGTGATAAAGATTTGGGAATATGATGTAGAAAACGACAAGGTAATCCCTGAAACTGATAAAATCATTGTGGATGGAGGTGTGGACATTACAAAGAATCCCATATGGATTGAAGCCCCCCATATTTATAAAAAGTATGGACGCTATTATCTCATGTGTGCTGAAGGAGGTACCGGTGGATGGCACAGCGAGGTGATCTTTGTTAGCGATTTTCCAAAAGGGCCTTACACTCCTGCACCAGGAAACCCAATTCTCACCCAGCGGCATTTTGCAAAAGACAGAAAAAACAAAGTGGATTGGGCAGGGCATGCCGATTTGGTAGTAGGTCCTGACGGCAAGTATTATGGAGTATTTCTCGGGATACGTCCGAATGAAAAAGACAGAGTGAATATTGGACGAGAAACGTTTATCCTACCCGTTGACTGGTCAGGGGAGTTTCCGGTTTTTGAAAATGGACTAATTCCCCTGGAACCCAAACTGAAAATGCCTGTTGAAGTAGAGAATAAAATGGGAAAGGAAGGGTTTTTCCCTAATGGCAATTTTACTTTCAAAGAAGATTTTTCCAAAGATCAATTAGATTATCGTTGGATTGGATTGAGAGGGCCTAAAGAAGCTTTTATTAAAACTGGAAACAATGGCTTAACCATAACACCTTTTGAAACCAACATCAAAGAAGTTAAGCCCACTTCAACACTTTTTAAAAGACAACAACACAATACTTTTTCTTTTGAAGCTACTTTAGAGTTTGTCCCGGCTACGGAAAAAGATCTTGCAGGATTAGTTGCACTTCAAAATGAAGGCTCGAATTATGTATTTGGTGTGACGAAGAAAGGGAGTGATTATTTTTTACTGATTGAGAGAAATGAATGGCCAAACAGGCGGGGAGACATTCTTTCGGAAGTGTTGGCTAGCATAAAAATTGACCTGAGTAGTCCCATCAGGTTGAAAATATCTGCCAACGGTGATGACTATCAGTTTTCGTATTCAAT
>DAOLDB010000109.1:0-5376 GCA_035327565.1 Saprospiraceae bacterium | reverse complement strand
CTGCCAGTAAATATAAAAATGTTGTTACTATAAAAACGATGATTTGCGCCGGCATCTGCGTCATACTATGCACAATCATATTTGTGTGGGTGGCTTGTGCGACCAGAACCCTGTTGTCAGAATAGAAACAAGATGCATTTCACCCTTCAAAGCCTTGGTGGCTGCAACTTTCATAATAGCAAATTAATTCCTGGAGAACCGGATTTTTACGACAGATCATACAAATTTAGATATTGTATGAAATTGATTATTTAGACTAATATTTAACCCTCTCCACTCTAAATTTCCAACTTTTTTCAAAAAAAAATTAATTTAATCTTGCATTTTTAAGAAAAAGTTTTTAGTTTCGGATTGTTAACCATAAAAATTGCATTTAGTAAATCCCAGGTTCTGATACTGTAGTCTTCATGCGGACAGCGGTTCCTGCGTGATTGCCACAGAGTTTTTATTATAATCCCTTTATTTAGGTACTCAATGGATTAGGTGTTAAACCATCTGTCCTGTAGATTTTATCATATAGTTTAATCATTATTATCATGAAAAGACAGTTACTCCTGGTCTTACTGATCATTCTATGCCATCTACTTGAAGCTCAAAAGTTAAGACAGTACAAAACCCTGGACTATATGGCGACCATTACCAAAGAGTCGCCATTTGATAAAAGCTCCTCACAATTTGAGAGAGATCTGAACCAGTCTCTTAAATTCATCGACCATGATGACTACACCATCCCTGTTGTTTTTCACATTCTTTACAGCAATGATGAAGAAAAAATATCCAAGTCCCGCATTGCAAACCAACTTAAAATTCTAAACGAAGACTTTAGTTTAGAGACACCTGGTTTTACCAGGGAAAGTGAAGCGGAAAAGATAAAGAAAAGAGTTCAGAATTATTACGATGCAGCCGGTGATGTTCGAGTCCGGTTTTGTACTCCTTCCTGGGATCCTGAGAATCATTTTACAGATGGGATCGTATACTTTCCTTCATCTCAGGAAATATGGAAGGATTACAATACCATGAAAGAACAGAAACAGGGAAGCCTGCCCTGGGATCCTGAGCGATACCTCAATATATGGATATGCCGGCTGGATGATGATAATAGCGGATATGCACAAATGCCGTTTGGTCCTTCAAAATGGGATGGAATAGTCATTGATTACAGGTATTTTGGCACGGGAGAAGACGTGAAGGCTCCATATGATGAAGGGCATACCCTAACACACCTGGTCGGTAACTATCTGGGATTATACCCATTGTGGGGTCCCTATCCATGCGGCGATGACTATGTTGATGATACTCCCATACACAACGCCCCCAATCACCGTTGTCCCGATGACACCCATTATTCTCTTTGCGAAGGAAATCCTGTGGAGATGACCATGAATTTCATGGACAATACGTATGATGTCTGTCTGTCCATGTTTACCAAAGGGCAAAGGAACCGCATACAAAAAGTACTCCACGAAAAAGGTCCCAGGGGTAAACTTCCCTTTACACCTACGCTGTGCAGTGAATGGATAGTCTATGATCCTGAAACGAATTGGATAGTAGAGGAAGAGGGTGAATTCAATTCTCCTGCCGTATTAAGCGTACGACCCAATCCTGCTGATCAGAGAATATGGGTGAGTTATATTCCCTCTGAATTGGATAAACCTGCCGATAGCTTTATTCTGCAAATATTCTCAGTCAACGGACATATGGTATTAAGTGAAAGGACAGGGGGTGGAGTTCTCAACAAGCAATTGGATGTGTCCCGCTGGAGTCCGGGTTTGTATATCATGAGATTGTCAGATGGTAGTACGATACATACGCACCGGTTCATTGTACAGGAATAGGGTCATATTTTATCAGACATTTTATCTCAATACACCTTCAATAAAAAATCATGAAAAACTATATACAAATCCTCAAAAGAATAACCAGCATAATCACCATTATTGTTTTGACGGCATGGGCGTTGGTGGGACAATCTCCCTACAACTCGTCACAGGATGGACCTGTAGCTCCTTCTGTGGCAGCCATGAGCTACGGAAAATATGCCGATACGCCAGTAAACCCTGTAAACGGCACTATGGCAATACAAATTCCCTTATATCAGGTAAGTGAGGGGTCTTTAAACCATGGAGTATCATTGAGTTATCATACGGGTGGTTTACGCGTATCTGAGTTATCTAGTGAAGTAGGTATGGGATGGCACCTGAATACCGGTGGAGTGGTAAGTAGGACAGTAAGAGGTATAGCGGATGATATTCACAACAAAGGTTACTTCTATACAGGGCATGATTTGAATATAGGATCTTCAACACATCAGTCAGATATTGAAAAGGGCGACCGGGACGGACAATCTGATTTATATTTCTTTAACTTTAATGGTGTTACAGGGAAATTCATATTTGATAAGGACCAGAATTTAACTACAATACCTAAAACAGATTTGCTCATTGAAATCAATGAAGCGTCTTCGGGGACAAACCGATTTTTAGGATTTAAAATAACTTCAACTGATGGGACCAGGTATTATTTTGGTGAATATACAGGAGGAGGTACCTCAGCAGTCCAGGAAACAAAGGTTAAAGGAAGTGCAAAACATATAGATGCATGGTTATTGACACGTATAGAATCTTTTGATGGAAAAAATCAAATAGATTTTGCGTATGAAACCAATAACTATAAATATAAATTCAATAAAGAATGTTACGTATCCAAGTATTGGGACAGCGGACAGGAAGAAGCAGGAAATACTTGTGATGGTGACGTGATAGAAATAGAAGTTGAAGGCAAGTTAATATCTTCCATCACAAGTTCTTTAGAAGAAATTTCATTTAGTCATGCTACCCGGGATGACTTACTGTCCAATGGTGGAAATCCGAAACTCATTTCCACTATTAAGTATGAGACCGGTAGTTACTGTTCTGAATATGAACTGACGCACAGTTACTTTCAGGAAACTCCGGTAGATAATAATCTGTATAGGAGATTAAAACTGGATCAGATACAAAAGATCAGTTGCACATATGGGAGTAGTGAAGAGGAAGAACCCTGGATTTTCACATATAATGGAACATTTTTTCCAAATCTTTTATCAAAAGCTATTGATCATTGGGGATACTATAATGGTATAACTTCTAATAATAATTATGACAATATCATACCCTATACTGAACAAGATGATTTTGATGATAACACATTGAGTTTTGGAAATTCCGTGCGGTATAGCGTGGAAAGTGAAATGAAAAAAGGGATGCTTACAAAGGTAACTTACCCTACCAAAGGCTATACCGAACTGGATTACGAAGCCAACCGATATATGGATGATGTAGATGTTCCCTATACGGGGGTATTTTATATTGAGACCTGTGATTTCGGAGCCAACTGCTGTGACAATCAAAGTGATGAAGAAACAGTAAACATCACTGGAGAAATGTTGTCCAGTGGAAAATTGGGGCTGACCCTGTTTGTAGACGATGCGAACTGGCCATGTTATAGTGGAGACCATACCGGGCAGGTTTCGATCTACAATATGACCGGAGGAGGCGGCTATGTCGATGGCTTCAGTATCAATCTTCCAGGTATCGGTTACCACACTTTAGAAAAATCTCTATCGGAATTTTACCTAACGGCAGGCAATGAATACAAATTTGTGTTAGAGTCTCACGATGCCAAAGCCACTTTAGGTTTGGCCTACATCCCTTCAGCTACCAATGTGCTTTGTGGGGGATTACGAATCAAGCAAATCAAAACACATGATGGAATTAGTTCATCCAATGACATCATTAGAACCTTTGAATACACAATGGAGGGATCTTCTATATCTAGCGGAAGGATTACCAATAAACCGAGGTATGCATTTCTTCCTCTTATATATGGGATTAGGAATGTAATATTCTCCTCCACCGGTTTAATACCTTTAACAAATAGTCTTGGTAACCACATCACTTATGTTCGTGTAAAAGAAAACATGGAAGATAGCGGGTATATTATATATAAAGCATCATCCATTGACTTTGATTATTCGCCTACATATCCCCCAATTCCAGCGAAATTTAATCCGACTGATGGTTTGATTTATGAAACTTCATCTTATGATGATTATGATCATCTCATCCACACTCAACAGTTAGATGAATCTGATGATGTGAACACAGCGATTCCAGGTAATATGGGCATAGTGGAAAAAATTAAAATCTATAATTATACTCTTGATATGGTTGTGAATTATAATATTGCCTCAGCATTTCAGGAAAATACGGGGTATTCGAGACCAGTCAAGGTTATCTCCATGTTGGATGGTGTTGCATCAAGCATTGAATATACATACCATGAAAATGATTTCATTATGCTGCCTGTGAAAGTATCGTCAACCAACAGCGATGGTAAGACAACTCATATACATACAAAATATTCTGTAGACTATGACCAGAACGCTTTCATAAAGGACAGGTTTTTAGAAAGGCATATGATAGGAATTGCCTATGAAACGACTACCGAAGTAAATGGTAATCTTTTAGATGGATTTAGAACATATTTTGCTCATTTCACCTCGGGAGGTTCATATTCATCTTCTCCTTCTTCAAATTATTTCCCCAGACCTTATTATAACAGAAGATATGAAAGAACATGGACAGATGGAACATTGGACTATGGCAACTGGAATACCAAAGAAAATTTTCTTGAATACAATTCAGACGGTCTGCTTATCAGATATCAAAAAGAAAACTGGCCTGAAGTAGAATATACATACAACAGCAAGAAATTATTGACGGCAATCACCTATGAAGATCATGTTAAAACATTTGGATATGCGTTCAATACAAATTTATTGGTGAACATATTTGATATAGATGGTCAGGCAAAAATCTTTGAATACGATGGATTGCTTAGAAAGAAATCTATACTTAATTACTGCACAGATGTGAAGACATCGTATGAATACTTTTTTGCTCCCTATTCTTACCAAAGAAGCTACATCAAAACCACAACCACCTTTCCGGACACCATCCCTTCACTGAGCGATCTGACAAGTCTGGAAGAATACGCATACCTGGACGGATTGGGAAGGACTGTACAGACCGTACGCAAGGGTCAGGCACCCAATGGCCATGATATTGTGCAGGCAGTAGCTTACGACAACCGGGGAAGAGCACATAAACAGTATGAAACCCAAAGTAACAACGGCAGCGGGAGTTATCATTCTCCTCAGGGAGGTTGGGAGTTTGCCCTGACGGAATATGAACCGTCCCCGTTGAGCAGGGTGGTGAAAGTTACTCCTTTGGGCGAAATGGGTCCTGTGGAGTACAGCTATGGACACAACACCGAGGATGATGAAGTGCTTGTCCTGCCTTCTCCGTTTATCTGGCCGGACAACAAACTGTATAA
>DAOLDB010000108.1:0-5696 GCA_035327565.1 Saprospiraceae bacterium | reverse complement strand
CTTACTGTTGTTCCCTGAAATTCACAGCGGCCTTCCTCCAATTTTCCAAATTCACCCAAGGAGAAATAGCCTATCATAGGTTTGCCCCAGGTGGATGCCAGCCCTTCAATTTCTGCGGAGATCAATGGACCGAAAGTCCCTAATCTTCCTACGCATGAAAAAACCATCAACACATCGGCATCCGGCATCTCCTTTTCTTTACTGATTCTGGTACTGTCAACCACTTTATCAATCACATCGAAATCCGGTGGCAGGGAAAAACGGAATTGATCTCCTTCATTTACACCACCTGCAATCATGACGGATTGATCGACAGGGTTAAAAAACAACGCTGGCTTCATAATAGCATTTCCTGATTTCCTCTCAAATTGCAATGGATAGCCCAGGTCAGTTGGAATAAATCCGATTCCTTCTGAATTGGCCCTTACTATATCATTCCCTAAGAATCTTTGAATGACCTGCATCGCCGGTTCATTGTCAATGGTTAAAGCCCATGAGTCTTCACATTTCGTGATTTTTTTCATAGTACCTACCGGCTTCCATCCTGATACAGCCATTCCGCTTATCGAAACTTTGTCCTGATCAAGGATGAGTGCAAGTAAACCACCTGTACTTAATACATCCTGCGTAAAAATGACCCCTGAAAAGTCAGTCGGATCACCGGTAACACCACCCGCGATCATGATATCTTGGCCTGCCGCATCTGTCAATCCTCTGATAACTTCATCGTTGGAAACTCTGAAATCCAGCGGTGCAATGATGAAGCTGGGATTCTTAAAAGCGTTATTACCAGCTAAACCTGTTTTATACCCTGCTTCGTATGCAGAAGATCCCTCGTAATCTTTTATTACTATTTTGAAATTGTCCGGTTTAGTATCCATGAGCAGGACTACGATATCACCCGTGTTGATTCCCTGATCGGTAAATTTTTGAGGTGCTGTGATCCCGAAGATTGCAATGCCATGGTTGCTAAAAATAGTACGCAGTGCTTCCGCATCATCCATATTGCTTACCATGATGATGGCAAGAGTGGGTTTGAAACCTGGTCCATCGGGTGGGCAAGCGTCTGCCATGTATTGCTCCAATAATGATTGAATTTCTTTCGGGGATTTTCCCTGGATTGTTTTTCCTCTCATGATCATTTTTCTTTTAAGGCTACCACGCAGCAGGCATTGTTATGAAATTCATTGTTGCCTATTTTTGATTTTCCATATTCGCCATAAGTAAAAAATCCTGCCATAGGTGCATTCCAAACGTTTTTTACCTGATCTATTTCTTCTTTCATTAAGGCTCCGAACGACAAATGTCTGCTCACACATGAAAACATAATCAAAGCATCGGCCTCCTGCTGTGCATCGTCCTTAATACTTTCACATTCTGTAACAACCGTTTCTATAGCATCAAAGTCCGGTGGCAATGAAAACTTGATTTTTGAGCCTTGAGGAACACCTCCGGTACAAATAAGTGAACGGTTTTTACTATTGGCAAATCGGGTTGCACGTATCACGGTATCTCCATTATCTCGTTCTAATTGCAATGGATAATACCATGAATTATGAAATGTTACGATATCCTTGTTATCATCAGGGTTTACCTCAACACCAAGATATTTTAATAACATGTCCAATGCTGGTTTATCATCTATGGTGTACACAATATTACCTTCGCTTTTAGTTACTGTTTTAGTGGTACCAATAGCATTCCAGCCACATGTAGCTATGCCTATCACATCAACGTAGTCTTCGTCAATAATCAGTGCAATGATTGCGTTGTCCTTACTTTTTCCATTAGTGAAAACGAGTGGTTTTTCAGCGATTAAATCATCTCCTGCCATACCTCCAAATACGGTTACTTCCTCTTTTGCTGACGATGCAGGTTTTCCATAGCCTTGAATGATGCCTTCCATAATTTGTTCTCCATCAATGAAAACACCACCTGTTGCGATGATTAAAGCAGGATTTTTAAAGGCTTCTTTTCCGATAACCCCTAGTTTTTTTGCATCTTCTAAAGCAGTATATTGGTTAATTTCAAGAAATGCTAATTTAAAATAAGCTGGATTTATATCGAGTAACATCATGACAATGCTGCCTTCCTCGATTTCACCATCAATAAATTCTCCTGCAGTAGTGGCACCAAATATCTGAATGCCTTTTTTGTCAAGTAATTGTGAGACAGCAACATGGTCCTGTTTAACTGACTGGAATACTAGGGCCAAAGTTGGCTTGAAACCGCCTGTTATAATTTGATTCAATGCAGATTGAATGTCTTCTGTGGATTTCCCTTTGATTGATCTTGCTTTCATTTTTCTTCGCTGTTATTTGTGGTCATTTGCGCTTCGCGCGTTATTTTGCTTTGCGTCATTTATGGTCATTTGCGCTTCGCTGTCATTTGTGGTCATTGGGATAAGAAGTTTTACCTATGGAGTTGATATAGTTGTTTATTTTGACTCCAATAGTTTCTAAACCTGCTGAAATTCTGTCGTAATCTTCTCTTTCGATCAATTTCCGATTATAGGATTTGGTAAGCCACGTTTTCGATTGATAAAGGGATCCTCTGGAGTAATAACTGAAATTTTTAGCCTCTTTGTAGTGGTATCTTCCTAACCCCTCGCTCAAATTTGTTGCGACAGAATCAATTGCCCTGACAAACTGCTTTCCAATTGTATCTTTCGAAAAATAATCCCACTTAATTACTTTTTCCCAGATTTCTTCTCCTGTTTCCATTGCCAATTGGTATATGTTGAATTCCTCGAGTTTCATGATACTTTTATTTTTTGTGTGTGGTATTATTTTGCTTCGATGTTATTTGCGTTTCGCACGTAATTTGTTGCTAAGTTAGAATTAGTTTCAATTTTTTACTAATGACAATTAACGACAATCAATGACCATATATGACTATCCGTGACCATCAATAACCACCACCTTACTTTGATCATTCCTTTTTTCATTTTACTTACTTTTTTAGTTCTTAATTTTGATTGTTATTAAAAAATTTCACTATTTGATTTTATTTCTCTTTTAATACCACTACGCAGGTGGTCAGGTTGTGCATTTCCAAATTTCCGCCTGCCATTCTGCCTAATTCTGCATTGGAAAACATCCCAGCGATCGGCACATTCCAAATTTGTTTAACGCCTTCTATCTCAGCATTCATCATAGGACCAAATGAAAGTAATCTGCCGGCACAACTGAACACAACCAGAACATCTGCTTCTGGCATTTTGGTTTCTTTAAGGTTTTGAACACCCTTCACCACCTTTTCCATCACATCCCAATCTGGTGGCAATGAAAATCGAATTATTGAACCTTGTGGTACTGTGCCACTTGTAAAGAAGGACCGGTCAGTCCAATCAACTACCAAACCGGGTCGCATCACCGGATCTCCCTTTTCCCGCTGCAATTGTAGTGGAAAATTAGCTGCGAGCTCCACCAATAAATCTTTACTTTCAGGAGTGATGTTTTCGAGTCCTCCATATTTTGTGGTAATGTCTAGTGCCGGAACGTCATCAATAGTAAAAACATGATTTCCTTCACTTTTGGTGACTGTTTTTTCAATGCCTACGGCTTTCCAACCACAGGTAGCGATGCCACTGACCGACACTTTTTCTTCATCTATAGCAATACATACCATCCCATGATCGCTTTCCCAATCGTTTGTAAAAACAAAGGTTTTTTCAAAAAACAAATCATCACCGGCAGCTCCGCCAAATGCATTGACCTGCTCACCCGCAATTTCCTGAAGTCCCAACAACACTTCTTCGCCATCAGTTGCCGTATTGCTGACCGCCATAATGTAGGCAGCTTTTTCAAATTCCTTGCTGGCTTTTGATGCAATGGATTTAGATTTTTCCCGATAGTTGTTGTTCTGAAACTCCGATGAATGGATGCTGAAATGTTCTTTTTTCATATCCAGGAGCAGTATGGCTACAGAACCTGACTCAGTCTCTTCATCGATAAACTCTCCATTGGTGGTAGCGCCAAATATAGTAATACCAGCTTCATCAAGTATACTGCAAATTGCTTTGCGTTCTTGTACAACCGACAGGAAAACAATGGCAAGCGTAGGTTTGAAGCCATCTGCTATACTTTCAGCAAGTGCCTTTTTAATTTCTTCCGTGGATCTTCCTTTGATTGATTTTGCTTTCATTTTTTAACCAATGACCATTATTCATTGGTTTTTACTTTTCTTTCAAAGCCACCCAGCAGCAGGCGGTCGAGTGAGCATGCTGTTTCCCATTTTTAGCTCTTCCAAATTCCCCATAGGTAAAAAAGCCTGCCATGGGACTATTCCATACCTCAGCCAGTCCTTCGTTCTCCATAGTCACCAATGGGCCAAGCGCCGGTTCTCTACCCGCACAGGAGAATACCAGCAGGGCATCTCCATCTCCACCTGCAGCATTTTTGACCTCCTTTGCTTCATCGATGATTTCCTCCACAATATCAAAATCAGGAGGCACCGAAAACCAGAAAGTCTCGCCCTCCTTCATCTCCATATCCATGACCAGCGCATTTTCTTCGTGATCAATGTTCATGGGTGACTTAATTAATATTTCATGGCTGTTTTGCCGCTCTGTGATGAATGGGTATTCGAATGAAAGCTCGTTTAAAAGGTCGAAATCCAGGTCTCCACCCTGTTCGCTTTTGCCCAGGTACTTCAGGTACATGTCGACTGCGGGTTTGCCATCAATGGAATAGAGAAGTTTGCCCTTGCTGTGGGTCACTTTTCTGGAAATTCCCAATTTTTTCCATCCAGTGATGGCCATTCCATTCAGAGAGACTTTTTCAGCATTCAGCACCAAGGCGATAATGCCATGATTGGTTTCCCGGTGTTGGCTAAATACAGCTGTTCCTGTCAATGTAAAATCATCTCCTGCCATCCCGCCAAAAAAGATCTTTTCTTTACCTATCGCCTCTGATAATTCATGAACGAGGGTCATTCCGTTAAACATTTCTGATGACGGTGTTACGCCGGTGCTACAAAGGATAAGGGCAGGATTGGGAAATCGGTCCAGTGAGGATTTTGCTACTTGATTGGTCACTTCCTGAATGCTTTGTTCTCCTATTTCCTCAAATAAAATTGAATAAGCCTCCCGGGATAAGTCCAACAACAAGATCGCTATTTCCCCTTTGCTTTGATGACCGTTGACAAACTCACCGCAGGATGTAGCCCCGAAAACGTCTATATCTTGTTTTGCAAGGATTTCAGTTACTACTTTTCGATCCTGTTTTATAGAAATAAAGACAATAGCCAGGGTGGGTATAAAATCGTTCTCTATAGCTGCCTGAAATTCCTTTTCAATTTCTTCGGGCGATTTTCCGTGAATTGATTTTGCTTTCATTTTCTAAGTGGTTAATTGGATTTTGAAAATTGTACTTCCAGGTTGGGATTGAATATTCAACTCCCCTCCATGCGCCTTAATGATATCATTCGTAATACTCAACCCCAGGCCAGTACCCTGCGTCCCTTTCTTTGTCGTAAAGAAAGGCTGCAGGATTTTGTCCTTGATCTCATCGGGGATGCCGGTGCCGTTGTCTTCGATTTCGATAATAATAGTGTCATTTTGTTTTTTTGTGCTGACAAGTAGACATGGAGCATGCTGCTTCTCTAATGACCGCATCGCATCAAATGCATTGTTGCAGATATTGACTATGACTCTCGAAAAATCTTCAACAATCAAGGGTACCTGACCCAGGTTT
>DAOLDB010000107.1:0-5768 GCA_035327565.1 Saprospiraceae bacterium | reverse complement strand
CAACCTCCATTTTCCTACCAATTTTAATCAAATCCGGCGAATCTAAGCTGGTTTACGGCAGGTAAATTGAACAGATCCGGAAGGGTGTTAACGGTAATCTTACTGAATTCATAATCAGGATCAATAGATTCTTCTAATGGGAGGGGAAATTAAGAGGCTTAATTACAATCAGCACCACCATTGAACTTCATATCTTTTAGGTTTTGTACCTGTACAAGGTACAAAGAACATCTGATATATTACGTAAAATTATCATATAAGTTTTCTACAGCAATATGAGGTTTTTAGACAGTTTGACCTTTTGTGTTTATGACGGCTGCGGCTTTCGAAGCCGTCACTGTCCACCGTGGGTGGTCGAAGTTAATAAAACAAAACTACATTTTTGAGTGTCACCCGCAGCTGGCATAAACACGGTGTTTTGGGGAGTTTTTATTTAACATTCACATAATTACTTTCAACAGGACCTAAATAACTCGGTTTTAATCCTCCCGCATCAATCACAAATCTCTGAAAAACAATACCAGGGTCAATCATCCATATCTTTAACACGTGTTTACCTGGCACATCAACTTTATGTGATGATACCTTGATTTTTATGTGGTCTCCAACCGATTTCATCCACCAATCGGCGTATTTATAATCCGGAATTATTTCTCCTTCGTTCATATTAATAATTTGGGGATTCTCATTATCAATAGCGATGGCGTATTTCAATCCTCCTTGTTTTATGAAATCCTGCGTTGGCGAAAGGTAAGTTTCAACTTTAAAATCTCCCGAGCTGAACGTTGTGAATTCATATTCAACTCTTGGAGAATTCTTTAGGAGAACCTGTCTCTCTGCAGTTACCGGTTCAATAATGAGAGACGAACTTGTTCGTCCAAGATTCGGGATTACCGTCCAATGTGCGTCTTTTGCATCAATTTTTTTTGTAAAGTGACATGCTTCGATTGCTATTACACCTTTGTTTTCTATAAACCCGGCTACTTTAGGGAGCTCATTTCGAATTGGAACTTGCACCGAATATTCTTTACCTGTTCCGGAAATAAGTATTTCGCCGTTTATTTCTCCTTTTGGCGCTTTATCCCAATCGATGCTTACATATACTTTCTCATTGTAAAGAGTGGCACCCGATTCTGAGGAGAGCTTTATCCAATTTTCTTTTCCCTTGATGGCGTATTTTAATTCTTCCTGTCCACGATTAATAATATCGATATAATAATTTTGGTTGTTAACAGGATCGAACACCGGCATAGTATGACTGAAAGACCAATCTGCTTCAACATCTAACCAACCCCATCGGGGAGTGGCTCCATATTCCAAAAGATATCCTAACTCTGCTGGCTTCTGAACCTGAACATAGGAAACAGCAGGCATCATATTCAACGGCGGATGATTCCAGTAGGTATAACCAATATGCGTTTGCGACATCATATGATTCCACTTACCGTTTTCCAGTTCATGATATTTTTGAGTGAGTAGAACATCTTTTTCGAATAACTCTTTTACTTTATCGGCATAGTAGTTTGCTGATGCCGCTCCGCGAACGCCATAATATCTGTTCTTGCCGGCGGCAACATACATTTCGTTCAGGTTTGCGCACATTTCAATAGGGGATTGAACAAGCTGATAATATGCCGTTTTGTATTGTTCGGAAAGTTTTACATATAGTGAAGAACTTTGTTTCAATAATTGAGTGTACTCATCAACAATCCTGTCGGCTTCGCGGTAATTTTCAACGTTGTATGTGTTTGCAGTTATCATTTCGGGAGTGCGACGTGCATTATACTTTGTGTATAGCGAAAGCATTTCGGCGATTTCTTTTGCGTGTTCATCGCCAAATTGTTGTTTAGCCCAATTCACGTAATAGCCTGGCAAATCCTTGGCTTGTATTGCATCTGGGTTCCATGCATAATCAAAGAAAAAGCTAATGGGCAATTCCATGGGTTTTATATCACCTACGTTGGCAATCCATATTTCCTTAACTTCATGCTCGTAGGTTAGTTTCATCTGTTCCCATACTCGTTCAATCTGAGTTACGTTCAGCCACCTGTATGATATGGGTGCGCCTACATAATCGAAATGATAATACATTCCATATTTGGAGGAAGGACTAAGTTCACTTTTCTTGGGGAGGTAACGGATATTCCCCCAATTATCGTCGCTAAACAAAACGGTGATATCATCATCGACACGCATACCTTTATCGTAATAGTCCTGCACTTCTTTATAAATTGCCCAAAGTTGTGGAGTTTCTTTGGCAGGTTTTCCAGTTACATCGGAAATTATTTTGCGCTGGTCTTTGATAATTGTTTTCAACAGGTCAACCGCTGTTTCTTCCAACATTCCTTCATCTCCATCACCACGCATACCAACAGTTACCACAGTTTCGAAGCTACCTACCCGTTCAAATCCGCCACGCCAAAATTCCTGTAATTTATCTTTGTTTGTTTTGTAATTCCATTCACCTCCATTAAACAATTCCCACTCGTTATGTGCCCGTGTCATCGGTTCGTGGTGACTGGTTGACATAACAATGCCGTATTCATCAGCGGTTTTCGGATTCAATGGATCATCAACATAAAACATGGTTGGAAGCCACATTGAAGGCCACATAAAATTGGCTTTGTTGCGCAAAAGCAATTCAAATATTTTTTCATAACATGTATGATTAGTTCCTCCAAACTTCTCTATTGCCCAGTTTCTGAATGCCGGAGATTCATCATTGATAAAAATGCCACGGTATTTAACGGCGGGACCGTTTGATGTATAGTTGCAGTTTTCAATGTAAATTTCATCGTGTTTTTCCACCGGAACATCAGCCCACCAATACCAGGGTGAAACACCCATCTTTTCCGAAAGAGTAAACACACCAAAGGCCGCCCCACGCCTATCGCTTCCAACAATAACCAGCGCTTTTTTCACACCCGGAAATGGATTATCTATCGTTTTAATTATAAATCGTTCCCACTGACCTTTGAGGCCATCAAGGTTTAGCTTTTTTTCTGCTACTAATTTGTTAATCAAAGGATTTTTATCTATGGTGGCAATGATTATAATATTGCTGCCTTGAAAATTTTCTACAGTTGAAACAGCAGGTCTTTTTCCTGTAACTCTTTCAATATCATCGGATAGAAAATTAGCTGATTTCTTAACTAATATATTTTCTGAAGTACCATATACAATATTAGCAGCTTCAGTTTTGTTAATTATTGTATGATAACTCCTTCCCTTGTCAATTTTAAAATTCACATTTATTTGAGAGAAGGTCAGGTGCGGCACAATTAGGACGAGCAATAATAATTTCTTCATTCTTTTAAATTTGTCTAAGTTTATAAAGTAAAAGTAGTTTTAATATAAATCTATTTTGCTTTGAGGAATCTCCTTAAATTCCCCAAAACGTCTGTATGTCTCAAAATCTCCGTTTTCCTACCAATAATAATCAAATCCGGCTAATCTTGTCCGGTTTAAGACAGGTATATTGAACAGATCCGGAGGGTTGATCACAGATACCTTCGAAAATAAAACCTACCAAACGGCTATATAAGGAGTGAAAACAGCCTGAATGAATACAAAAAGAACTGATTGTAAAACCTTAATCAGCCAGGTTCAAAGATTCAAAGAATTCATAAAAGATCAATCAACCTGACTTCATTGTACGGATGAATAGATTCTTCTAATGAGACGGGAAACAAAGAGGCTTGAAGACGATCAGCACCATTGATGAACTTCAAATCTGCCTGGTAATGTACCTGTCCAAGTTACAAATATCACCTGATATATTAAGCAAAATTATTATATAAGTATTTATCAAAAATAAGGGGTTTTTAAACAGTTTGATGTTTCGGCACTACCTGAAGGTGGCGATTTCGAAGCACTTCACTGTCAACCAAGCACATACTTTGATAGAAACACAAAGCTTGATTTAACCACTGAACCGCCACTTTTGGGTAGTGCTGTTATGCGGTCGGTTTTCTATTTCTCGTTTTTTATTCATTAAATGTCCAGTATTATTTCAGGTCGTAGTGCAGGATAACAATTCCACTGTCGAAGGGAATTAATTTTTTAAATTTCAGTTCCTTCCAACTTTCTAATTGGTCAAAAATGGGAACACTTCTGCCTAAAACAGCAGGATTAATAAAAAGATGAAATTCGTCAATAAGGTTCTCTTTAACTAATGCCGAAACAAATGAACTGTCACCATACACAATAATGTCTTTTTCGCTTTGATTTTTGATAACTCACACATTGGGTCGTCTGTTTTTTTATTGGCATCAATCCAATATGGAATATAATCAACCGCTAATTTTCTGCCGATGATTTCAGTGTCTGCTGAATCTGCCATCTCAAGAACATACTGTTTGATTTCATTCCACGCCCAAGTTACCCATTTTTGTTCATCGTGTGGTCCTGTTGAATTAAATCCATCTATAGAGACCTGCATTTGAAGCTTTAATTTTCTTATCATTATTTTATTTAGTTACCCTTCTTTTATTCTGTTTAGTTTTTACAATTGGTCAATTGGTTTATGGTCCATTGCGTTTTTGTCTTTGTCAAGCGTTACAAATGAATTCTGTGCAATTTCAAGTATGTTGCCTTCTACGTCAGCGAAATAAAAAAATAGCCCGCCAAATGGAGGTTCTGTCGGCTCTTTAAGAATTTTCACTTTGTCTTTAAGTTGGTCATACAGTTTTAAAACTTCTTCTTTGCTGTCAACATTGTAGCCAATTGTCACGGAACGAAACCCTTGTCCGTTGGGGTCAACTCCGATAAATTCGGCAAGCGTTTTTTTATCGCAAATGCTTAATAAAAAACCATTGAGTTTATAAAATGCTATGTCGTTATTCTCTGCAACAGTCGTCCAACCTAAAACTTTTCCATAAAAATGTTTCATTGCGTTTAAGTCGTCCGCCCCAATTGTCAATACACTAATTCTTTGTTCCATTTGATTAATTTTCAATATTTGGAGTATGTCAATACCACTCCGCCTGTCAAGAGTTTCTGTGTTGATACGAGAGATAAATTTTTAGAAGAAATGCCCTGTCTTAAAAGTGGTCGTCCAGCTCCTAAAATAACTGGTGCAATACCAATGCGATATTCGTCAAAAAGGTTGTCGTTTATAAATGTCTCTGAGAGGTTTGCACTTCCGAAAACATAAATATCTTTTCCACCATGTTCTTTTAGTTTTTTAATCTCGTCAGAAGGATTTTCACTAATAATTGTGGTGTTGTTCCAGTCAGCAGATTTCAATGTCTTAGAAAAAACAAGTTTTGGTATGTTATTCATCAGTTTAGCAACTTCTTGTTCCGCAGTTTCTGTTTCCGCCTTAGTCCAATATGCAGCCATACCTTCATATGTTACTCGTCCGAATACAAGAAAGTCAGCTGATTGTAGTTGTTCAAGACTTAGTTTTTCAAGTTCTTGTCCCCAAATAAGATTATGAAATGATAAGTCCCAATTTTGGTTTCCTTCAAAATAACCGTCAAGGGTCATTACATTCCACATTATAAGTTTTCTCATTCTATTCGATTTTTAGTAATTTATTGTTTCGTTCTTTAAACTGCCGCACAACGTCAGTATGTCTCAAAACCTCAGTTTTTCTACCAATATTAATCAAATCCAACGAATTTAAGCCGGTTTAAGGCAGGCAAATTGAACAGACCCGGATGGGTGATCACAGATACACCGAAAAATAAAACCCGCCAATCGGCTTTAAAATGACTGAAAACCGCCTGAAATAAATCCAAAAGTGCCCTCAGGTACTTTCTAAG
>DAOLDB010000106.1:0-5841 GCA_035327565.1 Saprospiraceae bacterium | reverse complement strand
CATTTTTTCTCCCAAGCATGCCCGCCGTAGTTACAAATAATCCTGCATCATAGTTGGCTGCAGGGGTAACATCCCCTGTGAATAGTTCAGTATGGTAGCTGCCAGGCATCAAATGGTTATCTACAGCTGCCAGATAGGCCGGTACCGGAGTTTTGCTGTCCAAAATAAGGGTTTCAGGATTTTGAGAAGAAAGCGCTGATGCTTTTTCTGCCAAAGATACCGCCTGCCTTAAAACCATAGAGCGTCCTGCCTGCTGACGCATTTCCATAGCACTCCGGCGCAATGCGCTCCATGTTTGATAATGTGGATCTTTTTTCATCTCTTCCCTCAGGACATCTCTATTGTTTAAGGGTTTTTTGTGTTTCTTTTCATAATCTGGTTTCACCCGTTTTTCGTATGCTATTTTATTGCCTGGCGATACTACTGCTGATAAATGTTTATTCAGGCCAGCCAAAAAATTAAACCTGGCTCTCTCGTCATGAGTACTTCCCGGCATCAAAGCATGTTTGTATATATTGCTCCACACCGGAGGATAGTTGCTTTTTGTCATGGTTATTGTATTTAGAAATATTTATAAAACTGATCTCTTTGTATTAAATCAGGACTTCTGTCCATAGGTTCTCCAAAACCTCCCCCACCCGGCACTCTTAATCTCAACTCTTCACCCGGATACAATTTTTCTAGCCCTTTTTTTGGAAAAGGTCTTTCCGGTATGATTTGGATTGTGCCGCTTGAACCATCATGACCACCCAGTAATCCTTTAGACCGGGTTCGTATTTTTTCCGTGAGAATGGAAATATTCAAAGAGACATTTCCTGTATTTTTAAACCAAAAGTCCTGACCCAGGCCCCCTCTGAATTTGCCATCGCCTCCACTGCCATTGGCTAAAGATTTTCGGGTAACCAGAATGGGAACGGAATGTTCCAGCACCTCAATGGGTACATTGGCAACATTGGTTGGAAAACTAAGGGTATGTATTCCATCCCGATCCGGTCGTGCTCCATAGCCTCCATTTAAAAAAAAGTATTCAACAAATTCCCTTCCATAAAGATCAATTCCATTGAGGACAACACTCCAGCAAGCACTGCCACAATCAGCCTGTACTTTTTCTGGAACTATCTGAGCCAAAGCACCAAATACCGGAGCATGTAAAATGTTGCCCGTAATATTTCTGGCACCGAGTGGACTGGGTTTTTGGGCATTCAGCAGGGATCCATTTTCTGCATATACTGTTATCGGATAGAATGCACCTTCATTATTAGGTATATCAGGGCTGAAAATACATTTCACAGGGTATGCTGTATAAGCATAGGTATAATTCATTACCGCATTAATGGCTAAAGGAGAAGCAGGAGCACTCCCTGACCAGTCCAGGTGAATAGTATCTTTTCTGATGCTTACAATCAATTTCAAACGCAAGGGCTCGTGCTGCCCATCTCCATCTACTTTGTATTCAAATGGGTAATCTCCGTCCGGTACATCTGACAATGATTTTCTCATTGCTCTTTCAGTGGTAGTAATGATTTCATCAGCTACTTCTTTGAGGGTGTTCAGTTCATATTCTCCCATCAGCTGAATGAGAGATCTGATTCCTTGCTCATTGGCTGCTACCTGGGCCCGGATATCTCCCAAAGTCTGATCGGCTGCCCTTACATTTCCATGGATTATACTGATTATATCATCGCGGTATTTACATTCTTCTATTAGTTTCAAAGGGGGTAAAAGTAGTCCCTCTTCGTAGAAATCCCGTGCTCCCGCTCCCCATAATACCCCACCCATATCGGGGCTATGTGCGATGGTGCCAATAAATCCTATCAATTTTTTTTGGTAAAAAATGGGGGAGACAATACCGATATCCGGCTTGTGTCCTGCACACAACCATGGATCGTTTGTGATAACTGCATCCCCTTCATTCCAGGTGTGAACAGGAAAATAATGGGTAAGAAGAGCTTTGGTCAACATAGGTATCACTCCCAAAAATGATGGAACACTAATGGATGATTGTGCAATGGACCGACCGCTTTCATCCATCAGGACGACGGCAAAATCATTGGATTCACGCGTAACGGTAGAGAAAGAAGTTCTTTGCAAAGTTGTTCCTGCCTCATCCACAATAGAAATCAGACGTGCCCACAATACACTAAGGGTAATGGGATCAATGGATTTATTTTTCGCTTGAGACATAACTAAATTTACTGATAAAACATTGAATACTGCGATCCTCAGTTACTAAAAATCGCCCATCCCTTCCGATAATTGTGGTGCTTTCGTTTTCTTCAATAATAGCGGGTCCTTCGATGATTTCTCCTGCTTTTAAGGCATACCGACTATAAACCGGAGCTTCGATGGGAACTGGTACAAAATCGAAAAATGCTTTACGAGTACCTTTATATCCGTGTGTTGGAGAAAATTCAGACGACACTTTAAAAACATGACTATCTTGTTGCAGAATACTGCATTCCAATCGCCATGAAATGACTTCTTTGGCCATACCAGGTAGTGTACGGCCATATAAACGATTATACACTGCGTCAAAGGCGGCCTCTATGGATGGAATGCTTTCTACAGATAGCTCTTCTGCCGGTAGTTCAATCGTGACTTCCCAACCCTGACCCCGGTATCGCATGTCCGCAAATCGTTTGATTAAAATATTTCCGGGAGGCCCTTCCTTTTGTAAAAACGCAATAGACTCCTCTTCTGCAAGGTTCATTTTTTTTGCAATGGTTGACCACTCTACTTCATTCAGTAATGCGATGTAGCTAAACATTCTGCTCTCTGTAAAAGGAGAGACCAGAAATCCTGCACTGGACGATACTCCAGCGACTGGAGGGATCACTAATTGGTATTGGTGGAGTAATTTGCACACCTGGAATGCATGGAGAGGACCAGCTCCACCAAATGCCATAAGCGTAAACCGCATCGGATCGAGGCCTTTTTCAATGGCGTGAACCCGTGCTGCGTTCGCCATATTTTCTGTAACTACTTTTTGTATGCCAATGGCAGCCTCTTCCACAGCAATTCCTAAAGGAGTTGCTATGTGTTTTTGTATAGCTTCGATGGCCTTTTCAGGGTAAAGAGGCATGTTGCCACCCAGAAAAAATGACGGGTCCAAATGACCCAAAACCAAAGCGGCATCTGTTACTGTGGGTAATATACCGCCATAACCATAACAAGCCGGCCCAGGAACAGAAGAAGCGCTTTCAGGGCCGACCTCCAGTAATCCTAATGCGTTGACCCGGGCAATGCTGCCGCCACCTGCTCCGATTTCTATTAAGTCGATCACTGGCATGCGAACAGGCAAGCCACTTCCTTTTTTGAACCGTTTTACCCTGCCCGCCTCAAATGACTGTGTAATTTCCGGTTTATAATTTAACAGTGTGCTGGCTTTTGCAGTAGTGCCTCCCATATCAAAAGCCATCAGACGATCTGCTTTTAAAATTCGGGCCATTGACTGTGCCATCGTTACACCACCTGCCGGGCCACTTTCCAGTAATAAAACCGGTTTTTCAATGGCTTTACCAATGGATGTCAAACTTCCATTGGAAAGCATGATGTAAATTTTGCTGTCCAGACCTAAATCTTTTAAAGTCCGGCTAAAACCAGTTAAATATCTTTCAATCACCGGCTGCACATAGGCATTCATCGCAGTAGTGCTCAACCTTTCATATTCCCTGATTTCCGGAATAATCGACGATGAAATACTTACATACACTTGAGGAAATTTTTCTTTTATCCATCTGAAAGTTTCTTCCTCATGTATAGGATTGAGGTATGCGTGCAGATAACAAACTGCAATGGCTTCAACGCCTTGATCAATCAAGTATGTCGCTTTTTCCAAAACTTCTTCTTTACGAATGGATTGCATAAGCTCCCCATTTTTATTTATTCTTTCGGTTACTCCTGTTCGATAGGGTCTTTCAATAAGTGGCTGGGGCATATCTATGAATAAATCATAAATATCATAACGCAACTCTCTTCCGATTTCCAAAAGGTCTTCAAACCCTGCAGTAGTGATCAGCCCGGTCAAAGACCCTTTTCTTTCAATGACGGCGTTTGTCACTAAAGTGGTTCCATGGACAACGGTCTTTATTTCTTTAGGATCTATTCCTGTCTTTGAAAGAATTTCTATTATTCCTTTTGCAATTCCATCAATGGGGTCAGGATAGGTAGTCAGTGTTTTGGCAATGTCCATACGGTACTCATCCCGGTTGAAAAGAATCAGGTCGGTAAAAGTTCCTCCTATGTCAATCCCTAGTTTCATGGTACTAATGATATTCTTCTCCACCCGATACATTCAGAGCCTCCCCAGTGATATAGGATGCCTGATCCGAAACCAGAAAAGCCACTGCATTGGCAATATCTTCTACTTTTCCTGTACGCTTCAAAGGATTTCTGTCAATAATTCCTTGAAGATAATCTTCATAATTTAAGCCTAACTTTTCACTAAAAAATTGATTTTGCCAATGGCCTAATCCTGTTGTGATATGATTAGGACAGACTGCATTGACTCGGATTCCAAAGCGACCCAGCTCAACCGCATTGGAACGGGTAAGCCCTACCATGCCGTGCTTGCTCGATGTATAGGCAGCAGCAAAAGGAAATCCTGATTTGGCTGCTTGCGATGCGATATTGATGATGACGCCATCTTTTCTACCTTCAATCATTGCTTTGGCTGCTTCCCGGGTACAGAGAAATGCACCTTTTAAATTAACATCCAATACCGCATCCCAGCTTTGGGTTTTGAATTCAGTAAACTCTTCCATGATGTAACCCACCCCTGCATTATTTACCAGGATGTCAATACTTCCGAATGCTTTAAGACATTCTTTGAACAAATTTTGAACATCCTTTTCTACCCTTACATCACAAGATACTGCTATCACTTTTACTCCAATGTCTTCTCTGAGTTGTTCAGCAATGGACTCCATTTCTTCTGTAGTCCCCACGTGATCGCGTGAAAAATCTTCGCCTTTAGCCACACCAAGATCTGAAATCACCAGATTGCATCCTTCAAGAGCTAATCTGTCAGCGATGGCCTTTCCGATGCCTTTTGTTCTTCCCGAACCCGTTATAATGGCTGTTTTCCCATTGAGGTGATACATGGTTTATGCAAATTGTTGACTGACTATAAAAATGGGGTTATCTGCAAAAGTTTGAAACTCTGAAGCGACTTTTTGCATCAATTCAGAGGTTATATCTTTTATCAGACCATCCATGTCGTTGATTTCTATGACCTCGATATATTGGTAAGGGAGGCTCCCTTTTTCATTTCCTAATACTGACAAATTGCGATATACTTTAAAACCATCAACAGACTTCAATGATTTTACTGTGGGGACATCTGTCTCTGCGGCCCATTTTTCATAGGCTTCTTTATCAGAATCTTTTTTAAGATTAAATAAAACGATCAAAGAAGGCATAACTCATTTGTATTTAATGGATTGAATGAAATTTTTAATTCCGCTTATATAAATGGTTTGAACTGAATTGATTATGATTTTGACTCCCTGGTCTATTAAAGATTGTGCCTGTTCTGCAGTAGATGCGACCGTTCCGCAAAGTTTTCCTGAATGTACTACCGTTTTTATAATATGATTAACCATTTGCTGTGCCTCCTTGTGAGCGGGCCCATCATAGAAACCCATAGACATAGCCAAATCCCTGGGTCCAATGACGAAACCGTCCACTCCGTCCATTTTTACAATTTCATCTAATTCATCCACGATAGCAATATCCTCGATTTGAGGTAATAACAATACATTTTCATTGGCATATTGAACATAGTCCCATTGAGATTGGCCAGCCATCAAATAAGAAGCAGATCGTACAGGACCCAAACCT
>DAOLDB010000105.1:0-6534 GCA_035327565.1 Saprospiraceae bacterium | reverse complement strand
AGTAATGGTATTTAAAGGTTTAAGTACTTATTTGAATCAAATCATTGGATTAATTGTAAGCCACCGTGCAAGTACATGCCTTTGTGCACTGTAAGAAGATATGACTCACAGTATTTGATAAACCGCTTTCTCAACGTAAATGAAAAAGAACGGATGGAGTAGTTGTATGACACTTGAATTTCTGGTTATCGTTTCAGACACCTTTTGAAAGTAGTTTAATAAGGATGAATAATTTCAAAGAATTTCTCATCGGTTTTCTTTTATGTAGAAACTATAACTTACCCATTGATGAATGTTGGCCAACTCCTGGTGTTTTTCAAACCAAGCCTTCCTGTAAATTGTTTCAAAGTAAATCAATCATATTCATGAAATTATACTTATGATTAGCGCTGAAGAAGCCTGGAATATCGTCTGCAAGGAGGTCAAAGATTTTGGTACAGAGCAAATTGAGCTTCACCGTTCTCTCCATCGCATTGTAAGAGAAGAGGTGACAGCCGACAGGGATTTTCCCCCTTATGATAGAGTAGCCATGGACGGTATAGCGATAAGGTATAAGGAATACATACAAGGAACCACATCCTTTCACATTCAGGGAATTGCAGCAGCCGGAGCCCCGCAAATGACTTGCAAAAAACCTCAACATTGCCTGGAAGTCATGACCGGATCAATCATGCCGCAGGGGCTGGACACGGTAGTGCCTTACGAATGGATATATATAAATGAACACGTCGCCGATATCCAAAAACGTGATGTCAGGCATTTGCAGAATATACATTTTAAAGGTACAGACAAACGTAAAGGGGATATGATCATCCCTCCTTATACTTCTATATCTCCTGCCGAAATAGGGGTTTTAGCAACTGTGGGAAAAAGCCGGGTATTGGTTTCTAAATTACCGGAAATTTGTATTATTTCCAGTGGAGATGAATTAGTGGATATTCATGAAACCCCTAAAGTATACCAAATCAGGAAAAGCAATGTATCCTGCTTAAACTCTGTTTTGCAACCTTTCGGTATAGCAGCCGACACTTACCACCTGCCTGATGATTTGGTTAAAAGTATATCACTATTAAAGCGACTGATCAATACATATGATGTCATCCTGATGAGTGGGGGAATTTCTAAGGGAAAATTTGATTATATTCCCAATGCATTGGATCAATGTGGTTTTGTAAAATTAATGGATAGGGTAGCACAACGGCCGGGAAAACCTTTCTGGTTTGGCAAACACCCTAAGGGTGTTTTAGTATTTGCATTTCCCGGAAATCCGGTATCTGCATTGACATGTATGTTAAAGTATTTTGTGCCTTGGTTAAAACTCAGTATGGGTATAGAAAAAATTGATACACTTTATGCTCGTTTAAGTACTGAGGTTCATTTTCACCCGGATCTAACCTATTTTCCTGAGATCAGGTTACAATCTTCTTCTGAAGGAGTTTTAATGGCATCTCCTGTTAAAGGGAGCGGGTCTGGTGATTTGGCAAATTTGTCCAGTATAGATGGATTTATGGAACTTCCTCCACACCGTTCTGTATTTCATCCAGGTGAAGTATATCCGGTTTTCACTTTCCGTCAATGGATATAAACTTTTAAACCAGACTCCTTCATGTTGTGGACCCGATAGAAAAAAATCTGTTGGAATTCATGGGTGTAAAATTGTTTCATGATAATTGTACCTTATTTTTTACCTTTGCGTCCTTAAGTTTTGATTGTTTATCCAAAGGATTGATTGATATCATATAAAATGGCCAAAGTATATTTAACGCGAATTGAAAAATTTAATGCCGCTCACAGACTTTGGGTGGACGAATGGTCTGAGGAAAAGAATTTAGAGGAATTCGGTAAATGCGCCAATAAAAACTGGCACGGGCACAATTATACATTATCAGTAACCGTATCCGGACACCCAGATCCCAAAACCGGTTTTATTGTGGATGTTAAGAAATTATCGGCCATTATATTGAGTGAGGTGGTTGATCATCTCGATCATCGCAATTTAAATTTGGACGTGCCTTTCACAAAGGGTATTATGCCTACTACAGAGAATATGGTAGTTGTAATCTGGAATCAATTGGCCAATCGGTTACCTGGATGCCAGCTACATTGTGTACGTTTACAGGAAACCGACAAAATTTATGCGGAGTATTATGGAGAATAGCGATACCACCGAGAGATATCATAAAAGTGAAAAGTATAATCCTTATGTTACGGATGAAATCACTTCACGGTTTCGTGACATACTTTCATTTCTTGGAGAAGACACAGGGAGAGAAGGTTTAATGAAAACGCCTGAAAGGGCTGCGAAAGCGATGCAATTTCTCACGCAGGGATATCAACAGGAACCTGAAAAAATACTCCGGTCAGCATTATTTAAGGAGGACTACAGTGAGATGGTCATTGTAAAAGATATTGAAGTATACTCTCTATGTGAGCATCACATTTTGCCCTTCTTTGGAAAGGCACATATTGCATACATACCCAATGGATATGTGGTGGGGCTCAGTAAAATAGCACGTATTGTCGATGTCTTTGCACGAAGACTTCAGGTACAGGAGCGATTGACTCACGAAATTCTTCATAGCATACACAATACCCTAAAACCATTAGGAGTTGCCGTAGTCATTGAAGCGGCACACATGTGTATGATGATGCGGGGTGTTCAGAAACAAAATTCCATTACTACTACCTCCGCGTTTACAGGGGAATTTAAAAATCAGGAAACCCGCTCGGAATTTTTAACTTTGATCAATTCAAACTTGAAATAATGAATAAACATGCATATGTTTTTGCCGGGCAAGGAGCTCAATTTCCCGGAATGGGAAAAAATTTATATGAATCGGAAAAGCAAGTGAAGCGATTGTTTGATATTGCTCAGGATATATTGGGTTTTAATATTTCTGAAGTGATGTTTTACGGTTCTGAAGAGGACTTGAAGGCAACTTCGGTTACACAGCCGGCACTATTCATTCACTCAATTTCCCAAATTGTAGCTATGGAAGGAACATTCAGCGCCGATGGTGTTGCCGGTCATTCTCTGGGAGAATTTTCCGCTTTGGTGGCCGCAGGGATATTGTCTTTTGAAGATGGTTTAGATCTGGTGAATGTCAGGGCTCAGGCGATGCAGGAAGCTTGTGATCAAACGCAGGGCACCATGGCTGCTGTATTGGGATTGGATGATCTAAAGATCGAAGAAATCTGCCAATCCATTGACGATATTGTTGTCACTGCCAATTATAATTGTCCAGGTCAATTAGTTATATCCGGGTCTTTAACTGGAGTGGAAAAAGCTTCACAAGCATGTAAAGAGGCCGGCGCCAGAAGGACATTGCTATTAGCTGTTGGAGGGGCATTTCACTCTCCTTTGATGGAATCGGCAGGAGAAAAGCTGAGTGCTAAAATAGATCAATTACCCTTTTATGAACCCTCATGCCCGGTATACCAAAATTTTACAGCTCAACCTTCTATCGACACTGGCATTATAAAGGAAAACCTGATAGCACAATTAACAGGTCCTGTACGTTGGACACAGACTATACAAAATATGGCAACCGACGGCTTTACTCTATTTACCGAAGCCGGTGGAACAGGAAAAATATTAAGTGGGCTGATAAAAAAAATTGATCCTAATCTGGAAACAACAGGCATTTGAAGATTTACATTATGCATTGAGAAGATGAAAGAAAATGTCTGACTATTACAAGGGACTGTAATGAAAGTGGATGTAAATACAGGAAATGTTTTGCTTGCTGAACCGTTCATGCTGGATCCGCATTTTAAGCGTTCAGTGATTATCCTTTGCGAATATTCCAGGGATGAAGGCACTGTAGGGTTTATACTGAATAAAGTAATATCCACAACCATTCACGATGTCATTGATGACTTCCCCACTCTCAATGCTCCTGTGTATTACGGAGGCCCGGTCGGGAAGGAAAATTTGTTTTATATTCATAATGTGGGCCAATTGCTTGAAGAAAGCATGGAAGTAATGCCAGGACTGTATTGGGGTGGAAATTTTGAAAAATTAAAATTTCTTATCTCTTCAGGTTTGATTACAGAAAAAAATATTCGCTTTTTTATTGGGTATTCAGGCTGGTCGCCCGGACAATTGGAAGCTGAATTGGATAGTGGATCGTGGGTCATTTCTGACATGCATCCTAATTATGCATTTAAATCTAAACCAAAATACTTATGGAGACAAGTTATGAAAGACAAAGGAGATAATTATACCGTTATTGCTCAAATGCCTGATTCTTTTATACTCAACTGAATATACTAGTCATGATTTACCTGCAGGATATATTTATAAAATATGGAGATCGTATTTTATTAGATCACATTCAATGCATGCTTAAAAAAGGGGAGAGGATTGGGCTGACCGGAAGAAATGGTGCAGGAAAATCCACATTGCTCAGGATAATGGCAGGCCACCAAATTCCTGATGAAGGGCGAATATCCTTGCCTTCAGGGAGTACCATCGGATATTTACAACAGGAAATCGAATTCATTGTCAATCGATCCATTATTGAAGAAACGTTACAGTGCTTTACGGAGCTGAAGTTGTTAGAAGAAAAGCTCGAACATATAAACAATGAAATCATTAACCGAACTGATTTTGAAAGCGAATCTTATTTGAATTTACTCAATTCTTTGGCCCAATATACTGAGCGAATTTCCTATCTGGATGCAGAAAACCAGGTAGGTAATGCGACAAAAGTATTGAAGGGCCTGGGATTCAATGAATTGCAATTAGAAAATCCTGTAAGTACGCTAAGTGGTGGTTGGAAAATGCGTATCGAATTGGCAAAATTACTGCTTGCAAAGCCAGATCTTTTATTATTGGACGAGCCTACCAACCACCTGGATATTGAGTCGATCATTTGGCTGGAACAATATCTTAGCGCATATCCGGGCACTATTATGATCATTTCTCACGACATACAATTTCTTGATAATACCATCAATCGGGTCATAGAAATTGAATTGGGTAAATTAAATGATTATAAAGGCAATTATTCCCGGTTTGTTGTGGAGAAAGCCAAACAAAGAGAAATTCTTGAAGCCGCACATGCAAACCAGCAAAAAGTCATTGATCAGAAAGAGAGGACCATCAAGCGTTTTATGGCGAAAGCTTCAAAAACCAGCATGGCACAATCCATGCAAAAGCAGTTGAATAAAATGGAGAGGATTGTCATCCCGGATGAGGACAAGAGCGCCATCCGAATTCGGTTTTCTGAAGTACCCCGATCCTCGCGTGTCATTTTCAAACTGAAGGATTTAAGTAAATCATTCGGGACTCACCAGGTGTTTCAAAATGTAAATCTGACATTGGAGAGGAGTGAAAAGGTAGCATTTGTAGGCCAAAACGGTAAGGGTAAATCGACTTTGGCGAAAATATTGGCAAATCAATTGTCGTTTGATCGTGGGCACATGGAAAAAGGTGAAAATGTATATCTCACCTATTATGCACAGGATGAAACCGATCACCTGAATCGAAATCAATCGGTATTAGAAGTGGCCGAAGAAGCTGCACCTCCGGAGAAAAAAGCTTCAGTCCGCCATATTCTCGGAGCATTTATGTTTTCAGGTGAAGATGTAGAGAAAAAAGTATCTGTATTGTCAGGAGGTGAAAAATCGAGACTTTCACTCGCTTGTAAAGTGATGCATCCTAGCAATTTAATCATTTTGGATGAGCCGACCAACCATTTGGATATTGTAGCCAAAAATATTTTAAAAAAAGCATTGATGGATTATGAAGGAGCCATGGTTATTGTTTCGCATGATCGACATTTTCTTTCAGACCTTACTGATAAAGTGTACGAATTCAGAGATCGTCAAGTAAAAGAATATTTAGGTGATATTAATTATTTTCTGTCTAAAAGAGCATTGGACAATATGCGTGATGTGGAGATGACCAGCATCATAACAGAAGAGAAGACCCACGCTGAAAAATCCATGGGAAACAGGGAAGAGATTAAAAAAATACAAAGGAGGATCCAGGTATTGGAAAAAGAGATCGAATCCCTGGAAAATCAAAAAAACCTCCTGGAGCAATCTATGAATAATAATCCAGACTTTTCATCTGATGGATTTATTGTTATGACTAAGCAGTATAGTGAAATTGAAAATTCCATAGCTGAAAAATTAAATGAATGGGACGGTCTGGTCTCTGAAAATGCCCAATTTCTTTAGATAACGACAATTATTGAATCATCTTGCTATCGATGGATTGCCACTTCCTCAATTGGTTGATCAAAGCGTTCATATCCTTTGGGAGGGGCGCCTGGTATGAAACCCATTTTTCTTCGTGAGGATGGTTAAAAGATAATGTGTGGGCGTGGAGGGTACACCGGTCTATTAATGGGTGTAACTGTTCACTATCCTTTTGGTGAAAATTTTTCAGTTTGATGTCAAATGCATACAAAGCATCTTTTCCGCTATAGCGGTTGTCTACTGCCAGGGGGTTACCTATATGTTGCATGTGCACTCTGATCTGGTGCTGTCTTCCAGTCGAAATGATTAGTTTTAGCAAAGAAT
>DAOLDB010000104.1:0-6540 GCA_035327565.1 Saprospiraceae bacterium | reverse complement strand
CATAGTTTCTACGGAAGGTATGTCTGTTCTACCCGGATTGTGGGACATGCATGTGCATACCATGATCAATGGGCATAGCGATTATACACACTGGGATACAGCCTATATTCATGATTTCGAAGATATCATTATGCCGGCTTCTGCACACCAGCTTTTATTGGCAGGCATCACCAGTGCCCGGGATCTTGGAGCACCTCTTGAAGCAAGCATCAATGTCAGAAACCGGATCAATAGGGGTGAGATTCCCGGCCCTACACTTTATGTGTCCGGTCCTTTTCTTCAGCACCGGCCATATCCCGGTACAGAGGCATTTCGATGGGGGATATTTGGTAAAGCCGACGCGATATCTAAAGTGGATCAACTGGTCGGGGCAGGTGTCGATTGCATTAAGCTCATCGATCAGGATCAAATGACCATGGAAGAAGTAGAAACCATTGTGCAAAGGGCACATTTTCATGGATTGACAGTAGTCGGTCATGCCCATCGACCAGAGGAGATCAGAAGGGGGTTATTGGCAGGAGTGGATTGTTTTGAACACACAGGATTGAGTTCTGCACCTGAATATCCTGAAGACATTATGAATATGATCAAAGAAAGAACCGCCCAAATGAATCTCGGACCCTTGTACTGGACACCAACCGTGGAAGGTCTTTTCAACTATGAGTATTTAAGAGACCATCCGGAAAAATTAGATAATGACTGCTGGCATTTGGGACTGCCAGACCATATCATCCATGACATTCGGAGCTCTATCCGTTATCCGGGCAGATTGCCATATTTTCAGATGACGCCGCTGAGGAAGCCTACACTCAAAAGAAAAGTTATGCAACTGAAAGAAGCTGGTGTGGTTCTGTTGATTGGCACCGATAGTGGAATTCCGATGAAATTCCATTGTCAAAGCACTTGGAATGAAATTGACGTTTGGACCAATGAGTTTGGTATAGATCCGATGTATACCATTCAGGCAGCTACCTACTGGCCTGCCAGGATCATGAAGGTGGATCATTTATATGGCACTGTAAGTGAAGGTAAGTACGCGGATATTATTGCCATTCATGGCGATGTATTGCGTTATTCCGCTTTGTTTCAAAGAGTAGATATGGTATTCAAGCATGGTAAAAGAGTGAAGTGATGTCATCATGCCCTTTTTCCCTTACGGAAATAAGTCATTAATATGTCCGGATTAAAAATCAAAAGCAATAAACCAAAAAGCAAAAACATGACTACTTCCAGACTCAGGATGTAATAAGGCCAGGGGCCCAGGAAATTATATAAAGTATCTCCGGGGGGTTTTGATCTAAGGTATAAATAATTGCCATTTAACATCAGATTGATCGGAGTAACCAGCAAAGCAAATACATTCAATGCAATCATAGAATGAACCATGTCTCTCCATGTGATTGACCATTTGTATATTAAGATGGCAAAAACTGCTGCTACAGGCAAAGAAGCATGTACCAGCCAGTATCTGAAATATTCATAGTGGGGAAATGATTCTGTTAATGTAGGCGTAAATAATGCCTGAAAAGTTCCTGCTATGACCCAGAAGAAGGCGATTCCCCAAAATGTTCGCCATTTAAAATACATAATGAAAGGCATAAAAACGGCCATAACATTGCACAGATGAAATGGAAAATCATCCGTAGGATCAAAAGTGCCCATATAGGTACGAATGACAGGTTTTAATAGCTGTAAACACATACCCGTACTCAAAAGAACAACGATCACCCATCTTGCCTTTTCTTCGTTCCATTGGGTTCTTACCTTGAAAAACAAAAGAAAAGTGACAACTGCACAAATGATGAGTGCTATAAAATGCTCGGATGAATAGTTTTCGAATTGCCCGTTATCATATATGATGGATTTCCACATAGCCGTGGAAATATAGCAATAAATAATTTAAACCACTAAATATCGGATATGAACATTGGGTTAAATTAAAAAATTAGAATAAAGGATTGTACAATATTTAAGTACATACAAAAAATTAGTTTCGTATTGGCTCAATGCAGAAAATGGGATAGAAAATAAAAAATATTCGCTTGAGATCGAAAAAACGACATCTTATTTTCGATGCATTGAACGGGTATGGATGATATTATTCCAGTCCGGATTCTATCAGATCGGATGCCCATCTTATCGCACCTTCAATATGCCTGATAAAATCCTCATCAGAGTAAACAAAGTCTATATGCCCCATGGCGGTATAAAATACTCTTCCTCCTTCAAATGGATGATACCAGGAAATGGGATGATATGAGCCCATACTTCCTCCCTGATAGCTGTTTTCATCAATTTCTATCAGAACGGTTATATGGTCGCCAACAGGATATCTGAAATCATACCATTCATCCTTCCGGACAATGGTATCGGCAAAGTGAAGTACCGAAGGGTGGCCGGTACTTTTATTAACATATAAAGTGGCTACCTGAATTTCAGGATGAGACTTAAAGTGAGCTCCAATCAGGGAAGAGTAAAAAGGCCAGTCATATTCTGTATCAGAAGCAGCATGGATTCCCACAAAACCACCACCTTTGCGAATGAAATCTTCGAAGGCAGATTTTTCCTTGTCTCCCAGAATCTGACCAGAGGTATTCAAAAAGATAATCACTTCAATGTGATTTAAATTCTCTGTAGTAAAATATAAAGAGTCCTCTGTTGCAATAATATTCCAGCCATTTGCACTTCCTAATGAATCCATCATTTTTAAACCTGAGGGTATAGATGCATGCCTGTATCCATTGGTTTTGGTAAAGACCAATATGTTGATTTCCTTTTCTCCTGAACTAATGATGTTGCTATTTCTGCATAATGCAAACGTAGTAAGCAATAAGAAAACCAGGCTGTATATAGGGTTTAATCTCATTTTATATATTAAATTTATAAGTTTAAAATTACAATGTCAAATTCAATTTATTTTACAAATATAAAATTCAATGTTGCGCAATCTGTATTCACTTCCTTTTTTGTTTTTATTCACCCTTTCACTTTCAGGTCAATTAGATACTCCGGATATCATTCCATCCGAGAAAGGTGAGATAGTCATTCAACCCATTCTTCATGCTACATTTTCTCTTTCATGGAATGGCAAAACCATTTATTTTGATCCTTATGGAGGAGGTCAATTGTTTGAAGGCCTTCCAAATCCTGATCTCATTATAATTACTGATATTCATGGTGATCATATGAACATCGAAACGCTCAATGCCATTGAAACAGAGAATGCTACTTTAGTGGTTCCTCCCGCAGTGAGAGCGTTGTTGCCGGAGCAATTTCAAAACCGGTGTGTTTCTCTGAGTAATGGCGAGCAAACAGAAATTTTTGAACTAATGATAAAAGCCATTCCTATGTATAATTTGCCGGTTTCAGAAGATTCTAGACATCCCAAAGGCAGAGGAAATGGGTATGTATTGACCGTAGGAGGTAAGCAAATATATATTTCAGGGGATACAGAAGATATTCCTGAAATGCGGGCATTGAAGGACATCGATATCGCTTTCATATGCATGAACCAACCTTTCACCATGACCATTGATCAGGCTGCAGATGCAGTATTAGAATTTAAACCCAAAATCGTCTATCCTTTTCATTTTAGAGGAAGAGATGGCCTGAGCGATGTAGGCGCTTTTAAAGAGAGAGTGGAGTCGTCTAACCCTTCCATTGAAGTTAGGTTGAAGAAGTGGTATCATTGAATTGAGGATGCTATTCATAAATTCTTTAGGGCTTAATATATAAACCATTGAATTATCTAATTTCATTATGAAAACCAATGGCACTCAAAGCCTTGTTTAAATCCTCCATAAGATATTCATAAGATTCAAGACCCACATAAAACCGGATCATATTCCATGGAAGTTCGGGATCCGGTAACCCAGGTCGGTCATACAGCCCCAATACCGGAAATACCAACGATTCATGGCCGCCCCAGGATACTGCTATTAAGAAACGTTGTAAAGCATGGACAAAATCCCTGACTTCGTCTTTTGTCTGTACTTCCAGTTCCAAAGTAAACAGACCACCGCATCCTTTCATTTGTTTCAAGGCAAGCGTATACTGTGGATGGGAAACATGGTGTGGATATATGATCTTTCTCACTCCGGGATGACGACTCAGGGTGTTTACAATTCGGACTGTAGTATCATGGGATTGCTGTATTCGCAATGGCAGGGTTCTCAATCCCCGGATGATGAGCCAGGCATCATGGGGAGAAAGGCAGCAACCCAACATCATAAAGGGAGAACGGAATATTTTAGAAATATTTTGAGCGCTTCCGCAAACCATTCCACAGACCACATCGCTATGGCCATTCAAGTATTTTGTGCCACTGTGCACCACAAGGTCTATTCCATATTCTATTGGATTTTGAAACAACGGAGAGGCGTATGAATTGTCAATCAAGGTGATGATGTTTTCATTTTTTGCCCATTGACCGATAGATTCCAGATCCTGGAGTTCGAAGGTAAGTGAATTAGGTGATTCCAAAAATAAGAGTTTTGTATTGGTTTTTTTGGCATTATATATATTTTCCGGATTTGTTCCGTCCACATAATCACATTCAATACCCCATTTTCGGAGTAAACCCTCAATCAGCTGAAATGTCCATGTGTATGGTTTTTGGACACATATCATATGGTCCCCCTGAGCTAAAAATGGAAAAATGGCAACCGCAACAGCGGCCGCTCCGCTTGAGGTGATCAGGGCATCCTCTGTCTTTTCAAGGGCAGCAACTTTTTTGCGCAATATTTCTACGGTGGGATTATTGCCCCGGGTATATACATGTTCATGTTGTTCATGGATTAATTTATGCTTTAAATCCTCAATGGAAGTAAACATGAAGTTGGAAGTCTGGGAAATGGGCGGACTTATGGAAAAGTCGTAGGAAGCTCTGTCTTCTCCCATATGGTTGATTATTTCATCCCATGATGGGTTAGGTTTATTCAGAGAATGATTCATGAGATTGGGTTATCATATTTTCATTAATATCACTGATTTGATTGCATCCGGAGAGTCGCATGGTCAATTCAAATTCTGCGATCAGGTTTCGGATCACTTGCCTTACACCTTCTTCACCAGCAATAGCGAGGCCATACACATACGGTCGGCCAATACAAACGGCATCCGCACCCAATGCCAGTGCTTTGAATATGTCGCTACCTCCCCGTATTCCGGAATCTACAAGGAGGGTAAGCCTATCTTTGGTAATCTGACGTATGGCCTTAATTGTCAAAGCCGTAGCTATCGCACCGTCGACCTGCCGACCCCCATGGTTAGAGATAATGATGCCGGATACACCGTGATCTGAAGCTTTTTTTGCATCATCCACGTGATTTATTCCTTTAAGGAAAATCGGAAGATCAGTCATTTTCTTGAGTTTTTCTACTTCCTTCCAACTAAGTGCTGGGTTGGAATATATATTGGTGAAGGTGCTCACCGCACGCAATGCTTTTCCACTTCTGAGATTGGCGATAAAAGATCCCGGATACCTTACATTTAGGCGAATGAGGGAGAGCAATCCTTGAAAGTTTGCTTTAGTCTTTCCTGACGGTGGTAGAAAGCTTCCTGCATCCACCAAAGATTGAAAGATAGGATCGCTGGTATATTGATCAATTCCCTTACCTTCCAGGAAGGGAAGGTAGGCCAGGTTGAGATCCATAGGTCTCCATCCTAGTAGGGTAGTGTCACATGTGACTACAATGGCTTCGCATCCACACTGTTCGGCTCTGTGTACTAAACTTTTTACAAGATCGTCTGATTTACTCCAATACAATTGAAACCATCGGGTGCCATCATTCATAGTCTGGCTCACTTTCTCCATCGATACGGATGCCTGATTGGAAAAAATAAAGGGGATTTTTTCTTTAGATGCTGCCCGCCCTACTGCCATATCGGCATCCTTGTGCGCTAATTCCAATACACCAATCGGGCATAGCAGGAAGGGAAAAGGTTGCTTTTTACCTGATATTGAGACAGACATGTCGCACGAGGATGCGTCTCTAAGCATCCTGGGTTGAATGAATATGGAGGAGAAAGCAGAAGTATTGTTTTTTACGGTGTTCTGCATTCCGGCGCCTCCGGCGATATAAGCAAAAGCTTTTTTGCTCAGTATGGATTTTGCTTTGTTCTCCAATGTTTGAAAATCGGCGGGAATGACAGGAGTGTTGCCCATCATTCCTCCGGTGTAGATTTCTTTTTGAATTTGTAGAGCAATGGAGTGTTCCATGACGCAGGTTTTTGATTGGTTGTAAATATAGTGTTTTTTAACAGCTACTTATGAGTATATACAGGCCAGGGGAGATGGAACTTTTGTCTGCCAGGCGAATACATCGATCTTAATCGCTTCGAATGGAATATAGGAGATGATGGTGAAAATTATGGCGACAGGTACTTGCCCTCCATAGCTGAAGGGTAGTTCATGTATAACAATATTAGGCAGTCAGAGCTTTTCAGTTATTTCAGCAGTTTTGTATAGGTTGGAGAAGTTTGAAGGCGCTGGAATTTTAATTCCAGCCACTACAGCAATGTCACGCAAAGCGTGACGCC
>DAOLDB010000103.1:0-6564 GCA_035327565.1 Saprospiraceae bacterium | reverse complement strand
ATGTATACAAGATACAGGTATATACAGAAACGGGAGAGCTTATGAGGACGGGTACGGTGACGGTGTTGGAGTAGGGGTGGTTTTCCTGAGTTATCCCACGCTGCAAATGTTAAAATTATGAATTAATAAGTTTTGAATTTGCATTTTTATACCATTCCAATTAAATTTACACTCATAGGGGACATTAGAACATTGCATTGCATACATCATCCAAGTTAATATTGGGACTTGATAGGTCCTTATTCTAAGCTTATGTAAAAATCCTGTGGACAAGGTAAAAATGATGCAATGTGCAGGGAAAACAATAATAGGAGAAATAAGAAAGCATCTGTGAAGACGGTATAGGGATAAAAAAATCTTTCCCCACCCAATCCTTATTCCCCGCCCTCCGTGCGGTGTTGCTACTTATGAGTGTTGAAACTGAAGATGCATTTATTTTTTAACCAATTAAATTTTTTATTATGAAATCGAAATTTTATTCTGTAAAAGGAATTGGGGAGGGGTATTTTATTCTTAATCTTTAATCTGATGTGGATGTGGCCTCAATCAAATTGTAATGCACAATTTCAGTTAGAATCAGCCCAGGGAGACAACTACTTTTGGGATTTTTTAACCAGGCAGGTGGACAGTATTACCTTTGAAGTAAGAACATTCAGGAATGATGAATTGGAATGGTCTGGGACAGAATATTTGAACACCTCATGTTCATATGATGGGGGAGAAGTAAATGTTGCAGATGGTGTAGGTGCCAATGATCAGGTCAATGTATTATTTGTGACACCTAAAAGTCCGGAGACATATTCGGATTATACCAATGGAGTCAGCACACTGGACATAGTCATCATCATTCGCTATCTTAATGATTCGGTTTCATTCAATAATTGGGCATTAACTGCTGCCGATGTCAACTACAGCATGTCAGTGGATACCCATGATGTGAATGCGATCAGAGATCTGATTCTTGCCAAAAAGAGCAATTTTGGTAGTAATGGTAGAAAGAGCTGGGGATGGGTGCCTCATGTAGATTTATTGGCTTTCATTACAAGTTCAAATCCATTTCAATATCCAGTTGGAGGGCCGGGATATGCTGAATGGTGGTCACCAAGCCCCAGATCCCGGAATCAAATCACAAATTCATCTTTTAATGATCTCCGCTTTTGGTCTATAAAATTTGGTGATGTGTATAGTTCCGGAAGCGCCTCTCACAATTCATGGGTTTGTGGCTCTGGGGGATATGGAAATAGTTTGAGGGACGAACCCCAAATCTCGACAAGAAGCACTTTGGATCCACGGTTTATCGTAGATTGTACCAATGTTATGGCAGGTGATGAAATTGAGTTGGAAATTGTTGTTGATCGACTGGAAAAACCCTTGGCCGGGTACCAGATCGCATTGGATTTAGATCCGAAGCAGTTCGATCTGATAAACATACAGTATGAAGAGGGTATCCGACCATATTACAATTACAATCCATATATAAAAAAGCATATGTTTTTAGAATATTCCAGAACACTGGAATCTTTACCGGTACAAGAAGGAAAAATCATGACATTAAATTACAGAGCCAGAAAGGATATAGATAATGTTTGTGATATGATTAAATGGCCTATGGACAAGATCAATGAAATGATAGGAAATGACGGAGAGCTGACAGAAGCTTCTTTATCGATGCGAATGAGCAATATAATACGTAAAGAATTTACAGTAGAGTATAGTCAGAATTACGGTCAGACTGTATTCAGAGTAAACACACCATCGAACGGTAAGTCAACCATACACATTGTTGATCTGGGAGGTAGAGTATTATATCAACGGAATATGGAATTAACAGAAGGATACAATGAAATTCCAGTGGATATACCATTGAAAACCGGTATCTATATCATGAATTTACAACACGGATCCGGTCAAAAGTCCATTAAGTTTTTTGTGAATTAATAATTTATTTCCATTTTACTTGGGAGGAATTATTTTCTCCCAGGTATTTTATCATAATTTATGGTTAATAATGTATCTGCGTATCCTTTTTTTTCAATTGAGTATTTGTGTCTTCTCCAAAATACAATCCCAGGAATTTTATTTTGTAACATCTCATGAATTGGGAAAATTCAATATTAGTGAATGTTCAAGAGTTGATTTTTGCGATTTGTTTGGTACTAATACTTCGTTTCATGACATTGCCATGCATCCTGACGGTACATTATTTTTTGTGAATAATAGAAATGAATTATTTAAAGTTCATTTGGAGGATTGTAATTTTGAATACATTCATACATTCAATACGATCATACCCAATCGACGAATTGCTGGTTTGATTTTTGATAAAAAGGGAATTTTATATGCTGCAGGTGCAGATTTAATTACTTATAGAATTGATACTAATGAAGAAATTAATTACGGATTATTTTCGGATATAACATGTACAGGAGATTTGGTTTTTGTAGGAGGTAGATTAATAATGAGTGGATCATATAATGAAACCGCTGAGACTGGAATATTTGAGTTAAACATTAACGAACCTGATCAAACAAAGTTAATGTTTCATACAACCAATGATACCATTAGATATACATTTCCTGGATTAACAGGATATGAATTGGAGTGCAATAAATATATTATCTTTGGAACAGGTAGAAATAGTTGGATTTCTCCACTACAAGTTTTAGAAAGAGGTGTTTTTGAGATAGACTTTGATAGTAGAGAGGTTCAATTAATATGTGATGCTGATTTAATGCAAATAATGCACGGCGCCACCCACCCCTTAGAATTTCTTGGATCAGAGACCAACTGCGATCTACTTCTCGATCTGGACAGAGACAATAGCAGTGGAGAATACCCGTACGATTACCGCAATAGGTCCATTCAGTGCATGACACAAAAAGTGTCTCCCATATGTGATGAGGATGTGGTGATCTATACAGAAGATGCAAGAGTAGACAGCATAAGATTTACACTGGAAGAAGTGCTCAATCCCGGCTCGGAAATGCTGGCCTTGGCTCCGGACTTTACCGGGGCTACCTGGGTATCAACCGGTACGCCGGATACTCCTTCCTACACTCTGACCCTCGAAGGAGACCGTTCTGACGAAAGATATATGGAGGCCCTCAGAGAAATCACCTACCAACATTCTGATGAGAATGCGACTAGCGGAATCCGCCGTGTTCATGTACAGGCCTACAATGCAGTGCGTACTTCAGAGGCTTATGCTTATATCCATATATCTTCAACCCCATACAGTGGCCGGGATACCACTTTTACCCTATGCCAACATATTCAATATGTCAATTTGTCGAACATTATCGGGGGTCAAGCGGACGGAAGGTGGGAACTCCCATTTGCTTCAGGAGAAGACATATACTTTTCTGAAGTAGATCGCGAAGAGCTGTACAGATATATTACAGAAACAGAAGAATGTGGAGCGGATACGGCAGAGGTTCGCTTTCACCGGGTGGTGGATCGCATGGTAGATATGGGGCCTGATGCACAGTTATGCCGTGGAGAAATGGTGGAGGTCTCCGTGCCCACTCAGCCTGGAGATGTATTGCTTTGGTCTGATGGGATCACTACCGGGGATCGCCTGATCACAGATCCCGGAGTATATATGTTGAGTATAACGACAGTAGAAGGGTGTGAGCTGACAGGAACACTGAACGTAACTGCCCGGTTGGAAGAAAAAGAGGAGTCGGTACAAATATGCAGTGGATCCACGTATGAATACAATGGACAATTTTATACACCGGGAACCACCATAGCGGATACCCTGCGTCCCGATACGGGTTGTGATACACTTTTGAACATCAGAGTAGAATCTCTCCCCATACCGGAACTGGAAACAGACACCATGCTTTGTTTTAACCCTGAGTTGGTCATAGAGGGAAGTACGTATCAACCGGGGGACACGATATACATTTGGAGGTCAGTAGAAGAGGGGTGTGACACACTGGAGAAGCTATACTACCGTTACCACGAGTACGAAAATCTGGAATGGACTATTGAAAAACCGGTTGTGTGCGAAGGAGAAACGACTCTGGTTGCGGTCGAATCGCAACACCCATTGACCTGGAGTCATGGTGGTGAAGGAAATGAACAGGAGCTTCCGTCCGGGACGTATACCGTGTCGCACAAAGACGAAGAAGGATGTATACAAGAAGAGACGATTATCATAGCAGAAGCCGACCCGGTAGAGTATGAGTTGGAATGGATGAACCCTGTATGCGACCAGAACAATGGCAGGATAGAAATAAACATCAATAACTCCGGACTCCAGACGGAGATATTCATCAATGAAGAACCGGTGCAGAATGGAAGTATGGATGATCTGGGAGCGGGCATGTATGAAATAATTATTACAGATGATATTGGATGCACCATAGATACACAACTCATGTTACTGGATACGGTGCAACTGGAAGTTGTGATGCCGGAGGTAGTACACGCCATAATTCAAGAGAGGGTGAGTATAGAGTATACGGCATCCGGACCGAAAATCACGCAAGTTAGTTTCACCCCGGAAGAGGATATTTTTTGGACGGGAAGTTCCATTGAGGTGACCGGGCGAATCCCAAAACAATATACGGTGAGATTCGAATCTGCAGAGGGTTGTGAGGCAGTGGCAAACTTACTTGTAGAGGTATCGACACCTGATGAAGCCCTGGTACTTCCGAATGTGATATCAAAACAATCACAACAAGAGGAAAACGGCAAGTTTTATTTAAAGCTACCCGATGTCCAATACGACATGCAGATCTACGACCGCTGGGGCAATCGCATATTTGCAGCTCAAGGTATGCGAGGAGGCGACCCCGGCCAATCCTGGCAACCCTCATTGAGTACTATCACTGAAGGAGTGTATGTATATGTAATTACAGTTTATACCGAAGACAGAGAGATCATAAAAACAGGGTCTGTTACGGTGATCCGGTAGTGTAGCTCGTAGGTGGTTATTGGAGGATTAAGTTAAAAGTTAAAAGTGAAAAGTAGAAAGTTGACAGGAAAATTAAAAATTAAAAATTAAAAATGATGCCTAAGGACGTAAAGCAAAATTTTTACTCGAATGACCTCTAAAACTCTCTAAACTCTCTAAACCATATGCAGTTGAGTGCATTGCGGATGAACGCTTCGCTGTTTATCATTGCACTGCTTAGTGGTTAGTAATAAATGAATTAAAAATGATGCCAATGACGCGAAGCAAATGACGACGAAGTCAAATGACAGCGAAGCATAATGAACTATGTCTACCTCACCTCCTCACTCCCTCACCTCTTAACCTGAGCCTTATCCTCAACCTTAGCCCTCGACCTTCCGACCTTCCGACCTTCAGACCTTGAGACCTTCAGACCTTTAGACCGTATGACTTTCTTCCCAAATGTTAAAATTCGATATTTTTACTTTGATTTTTTGCATATACCGGCTTAAACCTATAGTTTTACAAGTACTAATAGCAAAAGCTTATACCGAAACTCCTGATCACCGAATAGAATTAAAGAGATAAGGCGTGTGCTGTATCCATAAATTGAAATTATTTTTTTGCATTGTACAATCTTCCTTCAGGTCAAAAGTGATCCACTTAATGGTATTTTTTTAAGAATACATCCTTTCTCATTAGAAAATGAATGTTCCGGTTTTTTGCATTCCCATACAAACCGGACGACCTTTGCACCTTGAGGGTAATGATGCATATGAGGGTAAAAACAAAGAAGTACTTATTTATTAATCACTAAATATTTTTATTATGAAATCGAAATTTTATTTTGGAAAAGTAAACGGGGGGGGGTATTTTATTCTTAATGGTTATTTTGGGTTCGATGTGGCCCTGTGATAATCTGAAAGGTCAGTTTGACACAGTAACCATTAATACCGGAAACAACCAATTTTGGGGCTTTTCTTCAAGACAGGTGGAAAATCACACAATTGAGGTGAGGACACGAAGGAATGATTCTGGAGAGTGGACAAATCCCCATGCCTACCTTGACACAGATTGCAACTATGATGGTGGAGATGTTAAAGTGGCGAATAATGTTTCACCTACTGCCCAAATTAACCGATTATTGATCATACCTGAAACTGAAAATGATCGTGAAGATTACATCAATGGGGTGAGTACTTTAGACATTTGGGTGATCCAAAGGTACATTGATGCTCTGAGTTCCCTGGATAACTGGCAACTTACTGCAGCCAATGTCAATGTTAACAATGTAATTGACAGTAATGACATCAATCTGATCAGAGATTTGGTACTGGCTATTCGTGATGATTTTGGCTCAGGCAACAGAGTGAGTTGGGGATGGGTACCCCATGCAGATGTACTGACCTTTTTATCAGAGAGTGATCCCTGGGTTTATGCTCTCGGATATCCCGGATATTGGGACGTGGTATTCAATAACTTGTCAAAAAATGATATTACTTCATCATCAGCCAATTATTTTAAATTTTTTGCCATAAAGATCGGTGATGTATATGCCACCTCTACATCGGGAGGTAATGACTGGGTATGCGGAACCGGTGGTTACGGAAGTTATTTCAGGAATGACAAAAACATTCAGACCAGAAGTTTGACCAACAGCA
>DAOLDB010000102.1:0-6592 GCA_035327565.1 Saprospiraceae bacterium | reverse complement strand
TAAAGTTCTAAATCTGCAATTTTTGTCACAAAACTTGAAGTAAGGTTTCTCCGTAAAGAGTAAAGATATGCGTCCCGCTTCGCGTGACCATGCTTGTAGCGGCGGGAATTAAAATTCCCGCGCCAGTAGGCGAATTTCTTCAGGATACACATTCGTTAAGAATATACCAAAAGAATGGGTATTTTTGTATAGAAATATATCTAATATATCATCTGTTAGATCATGCGTTTTTGAATTTTTTATTTTTATGGTCATATTTATAACCGGCGCTACTTCGCCCATCATGCGGGCGTTCATTGAGGTATTGGTGGCAAATGGACATTCAGTAAAGGGACTTACACGCAAACCCGATAAAACGTTGTACGGTAAAATGCAATGGATTGTTGGTGACCTGAATGACCCGGATTTGGATTATTCATTTCTACATGGAGTCAACCTCATCATTCATGCCGCAGCAGTATCCAATACTATGGTCGACGATCATTATAAAAAAGGGAATACTATGGTGACAAAATTGCTGGTTGATCGTGCAAAAAGCCTGAACATCTCAGCATTTGTCTACATTAGCACTATTTTTGCACAGGAAAATGGAGATATGTATGGGCAATCCAAATGGGATGCAGAAGAGATAATTCGTAAAGGTATGGAGCAGCATTTGATTGTAAGGTTTTCTCAGTTATACGGATATGGAGCGCATTCACGCATCGATAAATTGATACAACAAATGCGTAATCAGACCTTTATTTTCTATCCGACCGGTGGCAGATCCAATTTTTTCCCATTACATTATTCTGATGCAGTATCTGTATTGCAAAATATCCCTTCATTATGTCCATTGAAAGGAGAAACCATTACCGTTGCCGGTCCCAGGAGTTATACCTATGGGGATTTACTTCAGCATATTTCAAGTGCCATGAATAAAAGGATATTTTTAATTCCAATCCCTGTTTTGATCACAAAACTGGTCAAACGATGGCTGAAAATGCTACGATGGCCGAAAGTAATATTTCCGACACAAATTGACCGTTTGTTTGTACAACTTCCTGAATTTGAACATCCGGTAGACACCGGATCTTTTCGTACAATTAATCAATTTATAGAGCAATTAAGTAAAAATAAAAACAGATAAATCTTTCCTAAAAAGTTAATTAAGAATATGTCCGGAGAAAAGGCCATTGAAGTCAGTTCATTGACAAAAATCTATAAGCTTTATCGCAGTAAAAAGGACAGGATGAAGGAATGGGTACATCCCCTTCGCAAAAAGTATTTTGTCCCGCATATAGCACTGGAGGATGTATCCTTTACGGTAAACCGGGGAGAGATTTTAGGAGTAATAGGTGAGAACGGAAGTGGAAAATCCACATTATTGAAGATTCTTGCTTCTGTGGTGTCACCTACATCCGGCCATTTTCGAAGTTATGGGAGACTGACGGCTTTACTCGAATTGAGCGCCGGTTTTAATAAAGACTTGACAGGGATAGAAAATTTATATTATTTAGGGGCTATCCAGGGTATTTCAAAAGCGGAAATGACAGAAAAAGTGGAAAGTATTCTTCAGTTTGCCGATATCGGTGAATATGCCTGGCAACCGGTAAAGAACTATTCCAGTGGAATGTCCGTTCGGCTCGCTTTTTCGCTTTCAGCCAATATAGATCCGGATATTCTGATCACCGATGAAGCATTATCCGTAGGTGACCTTAGGTTTCAGCAAAAGTGTTTTCGCAGAATGAGAGAGTTCAAGGAAGCCGGTAAAACAATTTTGATGTGTACGCATAGCCTGGGAGCAGTCAAAGAGTTTTGCACTCATGCCATTTGGCTGGATAAAGGGCGGATCCGGATGGAAGGGGATCCCGTATCTGTGGCGGATGCATATAATCAATATATGGTCATGCAACGTTCCAGTCAGACCTATTCGGGAGGAGATGCCGAAGAAATTAGTAACCTGCCTGAAGAATGGAAGCAATATATTCCCAATGGTCGGGTAAGAGATTTACCCTGGTTGCAAGCTCAAAATAACACATTCACAAATGACCTCCTTCTTGAAACAAAGTATGTGTGCTTTGTCGATCAGGAATCGATGACTCCTTTGCAGAAAAATAGTGCAGGAAAAGCCATTCTCGTTTTTGCTTTAGTGGAAGTAAAGTCGGAAATACAAAAAGCATGGATGGGATTATCCATAAGCAATTCGTTAGGAAATGTCATTTGTAAAGTGGATAATTCGAAAGGTCAATTTTTCCAATTCAAGGCACCGGGTAAACATGCCATCAGGATTAGATTGATTATACCGGACCTGAGTAATGGACAATACTCTATAACTTTAAGGACATCCTATGAAGATTCTGCATCAGAAATTATTTCCCAGACTTATTACGATATGTTATTTTTTAATCTGAACACACCGGGGCCGATGTACAGCCAGGAAAGTTCAGTAGTAGTCAAAGAAGCTGGATTTGTAGTCATTCAACCCAAAACTGAAGTACACCATGAAAAATGAAGTGTCTTTACCCGTACCCGGGGCATATCCCATAATATACCGGTTGCAGCGTATGATAGAATTTATCAAACAGCTGTTCAGAACCCGGTATGTTTTAAGAGTATTGATTTTCAGGGATTTTCAAAGCAGGTACCTGGCTTCGTATCTGGGATTACCATGGGCATTTATTCAACCATTGATCTATGTGATTGTGATTTGGTTTGCTTTTACTTTTGGGCTCCGAGCAGGTGCAAGGGAAGATGGTACTGCCTTTGTCCCCTGGCTTTTGGCAGGCCTTATTCCATGGATGTTTATGAGTCAGACTATTTTTCACTCATGCAATTCTTTGGGTGAATATTCCTATCTGATCAAAAAAACCAAATTCAATGTGGCATTCATTCCATTGATTAAGATATTTTCAGGGATGATTATTCATTGTGTTCTGATATTTATTTCATTGTGTTTATTTGTTTTCAAATTTGGAATCACACCCTCCATTTACTGGATTCAATTGTTGTATTATTTCTTTGCAATGTTTATACTCTTAGCAGGTATTGGCTGGTTTGTAGCTTCCGTCAATGTATTTATAAAAGATATTGTACATTTGGTCAATATAATCGTGAGTATTTTTTTCTGGGCTACACCCATATTATGGTCCTATTCCATGCTGGAAGGCAATCTCAAATACATTGCCCTGCTCAATCCATTTTTCTATATTACGGAGGGATACCGTTATACTTTCCTCGAAAATCGGTGGTTTTTTGAGTTTCCTGAGATGAATATTTATTTCTGGGGGGTTACACTGGTATTGTTATTTCTGGGTATTTATACCTTTCAAAAGTTAAAACCCGATTTTGGAGACGAATTGTAAACGGTGATTCATCAACTCATGGCCACCGTACTTTAGCCATAATGATTGAAGTGCTTGGTTGGAGCTGTAAAGATTTTTTATATGACTGAAAAAATTTTGATTACAGGGGGTTGTGGGTTTGTAGGATCCAGCTTAGCTATATCTTTAAAGAATACACACCCTGATTGGGACATCATAGCGATGGATAATCTCAAACGGCGAGGATCGGAATTGAACCTGATTAGATTGAGGAAAGCAAATGTCATTTTTATACATGGAGATATCAGAATTATAGAAGATTTTGACCAGGCCGGAGAACCTACATGTATTATTGATTGTGCGGCAGAACCCTCAGTTGTTGCGGGGATATCTTCCTCCCCTGATTACGTTATCCAGACCAATTTGCAAGGCACATTAAATTGTCTGAAGATGGCCAGTAGGTATCATTCAAAGTTTATTTTTCTTTCTACCAGCCGGGTGTATCCCTATAGAGCATTGAGAAGGATAGGGTATAGGGAGGATATTAGTCGGTTTTCTATTCTGGATCAACAAGAAATGATAGGGATTTCCCCACTGGGTATTTCAGAAAATTTTCCAATCAGCGGACCTCGTTCTTTTTATGGTGCCACAAAACTGGCATCAGAAATGATCATTGAAGAGTATGCCGCTTTCTATGGATTGAAAACCATTATTAACCGGTGCGGGATCATCACAGGTCCCTGGCAAATGGGAAAAGTTGATCAGGGGGTCATTGTACTGTGGATGGCCAGACATTACTGGAAAGGAAATCTAAACTATCAGGGATATGGGGGGAGTGGAAAGCAAGTAAGAGATATTTTACATGTGGACGATTTATTTGCATTGGTTCTTGAGCAGATTGTCCATTTTTCAAAGTATAACCATGGGATTTTCAATGTTGGTGGAGGATCCCCCCTTTCACTCTCATTAATGGAGTTGACTGAATGGTGCCATGAAATCACGGGAAATCGATTGGAAATAGGAGGAATTGAGGAGACCGGCCCGGCAGATATACCTGTTTACATAACAGATCATACTAAATTTACCGAATTGAGTCAATGGATACCGAAAAAATCTGTAAAGGATATCCTGGAAGATATATATGATTGGATTCATAGCAATGAAAATGAACTGTCCGTCATATTAAACAGGTAGATTGCAGAAAATAAAAATGATGCTATGTGACACGCCAGCATATAAATTAATCAATGGATAAATCAATAATATGGATATTGTATTGATTACAGGATCTTCCGGTTTGATTGGGGGAGAGTGTGTTGATTTTTTTGCTTCGAAATTTGAACGAATCATAGGTATAGACAATGATATGCGATCATATTTCTTTGGGGAGGAGAGTTCCACCCAATGGAATCAGGTCAGATTAAGGAATTTATACGACCATTTTGAGCCTCACAATATCGATATCAGGGATTATAAAAAGCTGGAAAGAATATTTAAAAAATACGGTAATGATCTAAAATTAGTCATCCATACAGCAGCCCAGCCGAGCCATGATTGGGCAGCCAATGAGCCGGTTACAGATTTTGGTGTAAATGCCACAGGAACATTAAATTTATTAGAGCTTACACGTTTGTATTGCCCGGATGCAGTATTTATTTTTACCTCTACCAATAAAGTATATGGCGATACGCCCAATCAACTCCCTTTGGTTGAAAAGAATACCCGATGGGAAATTGATGAATCCCATACTTATTACAAAGAGGGCATTGATGAAAGTATGAGTATAGATAAAAGTACGCATTCAGTTTTTGGCGCCAGTAAAGTGGCGGCTGATATTTTAACCCAAGAGTATGGCCGGTATTTTGGCCTTAAGACCGGTATATTCAGGGGAGGCTGCCTGACAGGTCCCAATCATTCCGGTACACAATTACATGGATTTTTGTCCTATTTAATGATGTGTACCCTTTCTGGCAAGACGTACTCAGTTTTTGGGTATAAAGGAAAGCAAGTCAGAGACAATATCCACAGTTTTGATCTGGTCAATATGTTTTGGCATTTTTATCAGAATCCCGGAAAAGGGGAAGTATACAATGCCGGTGGCGGCCGTTTTGCCAATTGCAGCATCCTGGAAGCCATTGAGCTATGTGAAAAAATTAGTGGTAGAAAATTAAATTATCATCATGTAGAAACCCACAGGATGGGAGACCATATATGGTACATCAGCGACGTGTCCAGGTTTAAAAAACAATATGCCGGATGGAATTACCAATATGGTCTGGAATCCACCCTTACTGAAATGCACGATAAAATGGTTGACAGAATCAGAAAACTGAAATATTAAATGGTAATGAATTTTATTAAGAAAATCAGAATTCAACTGGTCCAATTTTTAATTGAACTGAATGAGCGAGTTTTTTTTGTACAAAAGCAAAAAAGAGTATACCGGAAATTATTTGCCGGGAAAATGAATTGCGTGATCGATGTGGGAGCAAATAAAGGTCAGAGTATTGACATTTTTACTTCGGTGAATCCCGAATGTAAAATTTACGCAATGGAGCCTAATCCTGAGCTATATCAATTTCTCAGGAAGAAATATGCCAAACAACAGAATATCAAAATATTCAATAAAGGTATTAGTAATATAAGTGGCCAGAAGATATTTTATGAAAACATTTTCAATGGATCATCCACCCTGGAAGAGTTAAACAATGATTCTAAATATCTTGAAAAAAAGGCATCCATATTTGGTGTTCCAAAAGAGGAAATACATTTTGATATCTATCCCGTACAGGTGGAAACTTTAAGTGAATTTATTAAATCCCATAAAATAAAGGATATCGATTTGATTAAAATTGATACAGAAGGTCACGAATACCATTGTTTAGGAGGTCTTTTTAATAATGAGAATAATGTTAATATTAATTATATACAGATAGAATACCATGATCACGACATGTATATAAATCGAGTTCCATTTACTTCTATAGTGGAACTACTTTACCAAAACCATTTTGTTGAATATGCCAGGATCAAACATGGGTTTGGTGAATTTTATGATATAATATTTAAGAATAATTATAACACTCGAAAGTGAAACTGAGCGTAGTAATACCGGCATACAACGAGTCACAATCGATATCAGAAACCCTATTCACTGTGTATTCAAAGCTTAAAATTGAAAATATTGACCATGAATTTATTGTGATCAACGACAACTCAATTGATAATACTATTCACACATTAGTAGAGTGCCAAAAATCTATACCTACTTTAAAGTTTTATACCAATGC
>DAOLDB010000101.1:0-6626 GCA_035327565.1 Saprospiraceae bacterium | reverse complement strand
CTGGCGGGGGAGAGGTGGAGTGGGCATTGTTAGCCTTTAATTCCATTGCATTTTCATAAAAAATGCTGATAAGTTGATTGGCAGGAATATCTTTCAGCGTTTGTTGTTTGCCATCGGGCCAGACAATTGATAATTCCTGAATGACAGCTTCATCTCCCAGTCCAAAGTGCAACTTTGCACTTACAGAAGATTGAAACCCCCTCACCGGATATTGATATAAAGTTTGCTGAAAGGATGCTGTTTTACAAACCAATTTTGTCCCAATTCCCGTTTTGTTCTCTTTTGGGCCATTTAAATGTATCTGGATATAATTGCCTGAATGCTTCTCATTACTTCCATTATTTCGGTATAGAGTTGCCTTTTCATTGATATTATTTACTACCAGGTCAGGAAAGCCGTCATTATTCAGATCCACATAAGCTGCTCCATTTGAAAAGGAGGGATGGGAATGTATCCAATGTCCGGTCATATCTTCAAACCGGTAATTTCTCTTGTTGTTAAACATGCGATTGGGAGTGTGGAGGCCGTTTCTTTTTTTAACCTCTTCCCAAATTTGCTGATTCGACCTCTCTTGATCAGAAAAGTAAATCAGATGGCCGGTATAGTCAGTAAAATCCTGGTCTGTGATATCTCTGTAATAGCCATTGCTGATGTACAAATCGGAATACCCATCATTGTCAAAATCAGCAAACAGGGGAGCCCAACTCCAATCAGTTCGTGCAATTCGGGCATAGTGGGCAATTTCGAAAAATGGATATCCTCCGGAATCTCCCGGGACGATTCCGTTATTTTTAAATAATGTATTGCGCATGTATTGAGGAGAATAGCCTTGAGTCATCATGATATTCCATTTAGCCCAGGTCATTGTTCCGGTCATCAATTTATAATCTTTCCATGTCAACGGCATCATATCTAAGACCAACAAATCCTGAAATCCTGAGTGATTTAAGTCGGCCATATCACATCCCATACTGTTGTAGCTTTGTACAGGTAGCCAAAGACTGGATTCGTTGATAAAGGTACCATTGCCCTGATTGATCCAAAGATGATCATTGTAAATGAAGTCATTAGCTACATATATGTCAGGCCATCCATCACCATTGAAATCGTGAATGCAGACTCCCAGCCCGTATCCTTCTCCGATGATTCCACTTTCGATGGTCACATCTGTAAAAGTGCCATTCCCATTGTTTCGGTACAGCCGGTCATTGCTTTCTCCCGGTTCATCCCATTTTAATGGAAGCGGGTTGTTGACAACGGATTTATTGTTTGCATGATTCATGACAAATAAATCGAGTAGCCCGTCATTATTAAAATCAAAAAATACAGATTGAGTACTATACCCCGTATCTGCTACCCCCCAGTCGTCAGCCTGCTCAGTAAAATAGGGAATTCCTGCTTCATCAAAACCTGCATGAATGAATAACAGGTTTTTTCTTTTGTCAGCATGTTTAGAACCGGCTACACACAAGTAAAAATCCGGCCACCCATCACCATTGATATCGGCTATATTTATGCCGGTGACCCAAGTGTTGGTAGTAACTCCGGCTATTTCGGTGACATCTGTAAAAATAAAATCACCTTGATTTAAATATAGCCGGATAGAGGTTTCGTTGGCAGTGAATATAATGTCTTCCAAACCATCACCATTGAAATCGGCAATACCTACGCCACCACCATTATAATAATAAATGTAATCAATGATGCTGAATGTATCTGCCTCTGCCAAGATATTTACAAAATCAATTCCTGTATGTTCAGGTGACAAAGCCTCAAACAGAGGGTTTTGTTTGTGCAAATGCAGGCAACCCATCATCATGAATACAAAGAGGAAAATCAATCCCGCCTGATATGTTGGCTGTGGAATCATACGTATTTATAACCCATAGAATTTGTGGATATTGCTGTCATATATCGCTGTTTGTTACAATCCATCACTCATAGAAGGAGGTGATTGCTCAGGTAGACTTCCCCAGTTTTCATTGGGGGATGGTCCCATTTCCAAAATCAGGTTTCCTCCTTTTATCAAGTCTTTATGATAAAACCACGGCTTATCCAAAGGTTTCCCATTGAGAGTTGCCTTTTGGATGAATACATTTTCATCAGAATTATTTATGGCAATGATTTCAAATGATTGGCCAGGGTAATAATTCTGATCTAAATGAATTTTTACTTTATCAAAAATGGGGCTGCCGATCTCATACCAGGGTTCGGTGGCAGTGCCTCCGTTCATTTCAAATAATCCCATAGCGCTCATGACAAACCAGGCACCCATTTGTCCCTGGTCTTCATCACCAGGCCATGCGTCCATCGGTGTAGCTCCATAATATTCATTCAATATCGCTCTGGCCCAATATTGAGTAAGCCAGGGTTTGCCGGAATAATTGAAAAGATAAGCTGCTTGCATGTTGGGTTGATTTCCATGATTGATGGGCAATACTCCCATCGCATGGAGACTGTTTTCATCGGTGAATTCGGAATTGAATTTCCATTCACGCGAATTTTCAAATCCTTCCTGGAGTCGTCGGTTAAATTCATCCTTTCCCATTAATGCAATTAATGTTTTGAGGTCATGAGGCACAAACCATGAATATTGCCAGGCATTGCCTTCACACCATCCTGAATCCAAGAAAGTGGAGCAACAAAAAGGATCGAAATCAGGCAAAAATTTTCCATCCATTCCTTTAAAATTCATAAACCCTACGGAAGGATCCCAAATGTTCAGATAGGAATGAGCCCTTTTACGGAAGTAATAGTAATCCTCCATTTTTCCCAATGCCTTGGCCATCTGACTCACACACCAATCATCATAGGCATATTCCAATGTATTGGAAGCCGGACCGCTTTCATAAGGAACATAGCCCCATTTGAGATATTCAACCAGTTGCCTGTTCCCTACCTGGCCACCCCCTAAATGCGCTTGCGGTGGAGTGGTCTGCACATGCCTGATCGATTCATATGCTTTTTCAATGTCGTAATTCCTGATGCCTTTCTGATAGGCTGCCACGATCAAAGCCACCTGGTGGGATGCTACCATGATACTGGAGTACTCTATTCCTGTAGGTCCTTTAGGCAGCCATCCTCCAACCCTGTAGATTTCAAGTAATGATTTGACCCATTGATTGGCTATATCGGGTGTGACCAATGTCCAGAGTTGATTGAGATTCCAGAAGGTATTCCAAAATGCATCACCGCCGTATATAGGTGATTCGGGATCCTCCAATTGTTGCACTTTTTCATACATGTCCATGTACTTCCCATTCACATCATTCCATATGGTACGGCCTACATAAGCTCTGTACATATTTGTATAAAACTTTTTCTTATTGATTTCGCTATTTCCTTCCACTTCAATCAGACTCAGCAATTTGTTCCATGTGTCGCTATTATATTTCCTTACAGCTTCAAAATCCCAGCCGAATGGTTCAATTAATTCTTTTTGCAGATTCAGGCGAGCTTGTTCAATACTGACTAATGAGATGGCAGATTGCATTAATACCTGATCACCGGGTTCAAGATCAAATTCCAGGAATGCACCAACGTCCGTATGGTCCCATCCTGAAAAAATTACATCCACATTTCTTTTGATTCCATCGCGGGTCCAGCCATTGAAAGTTTTAAAAGGCCGGTCAAACCGGATCACAAAATGCACAGTGTAGTCATTGAAACGGGCGCCTCTCAAAGCCTGTTGTATACTATACCCTTCGATTTCCGATGCGCTCATTCGGGTAATCTGAGCGTTGAAGATCTCAGATCCATATTCCGATTCGATTTGAAGATCAACTAAAATCCGTGCAGAATCTGTGTTGTTGAAAGTATACCGTTGAAATCCGCACCGGGTAGTTGCAGTTAATTCTGCAACAACACCATAATCCAGTAAATCGACTTTATAATATCCTACGGAAGCGGTTTCAGTTTTTTTATCAATTCGCGAGCGGTATCCTGCATCCGGATTCTGTTCAAATCCGGGATCAGTTTTCAATGGCCCTGTCGTTGGAAAAGTTAATAGACCATCCATCGTCCAGGAATGGATGTGGCTGAAACCGGTGATATTGTCAATGGTGTATTCATATCCGGCTTTCCATCCTGTCCTTTCATTGTCGGGACTCAGTTTTACCATACCAAAAGGCATGGCTGGTCCCGGAAACATCATCCACCGGCTGTCATGGCCTCCCATTAATGGATCAACATAATCAACCGGTGCTTTACTCATTTGGGCGTGAGTAGGATTAAGACTTACGATACTTAAAACAAAACATAATATTCTGGATATCATCATATTCATTTTTAATTCATTTATTGCCAATCACTTTCAATTTCTTCAAGACTTTTTTCTTTGGTTTCGGGTACAACTTTCCATACAAACAGAAATGCTAAAAGGGACATAGAGCAGAATATCCAAAATGTGACTGCAGGGCCGGCGCTATCCAGCAAAATGGGAAAGAATTGGGTAACCATATAGACAGAAAGCCAAAGTGCTAATGTGGCTACCGACATGGCCAGCCCACGCATTTTTATGGGAAAAATTTCAGAAATGACTACCCAGGTTACCGGGCCATAAGATCCGGCAAATCCAGCCACATAAGTCAATATAAAAATCAGTAAAATATATCCACCCCAGTTAAAATAGAATGAGCTCCCTACGATCGCTAAACTGACACCCATTAAGCTGCCTCCCAAAAGCAACAACTTCTTTCTTCCCTGGCTGTCAACCCAGCGTATGGCCACCCATGTGAATATTACATTAATAATACCCACAATCACGGTTTGTAAAAAGGCAGATTCAGAACCATTGCCCACTTCTTTGAATATTTCAGGTGCGTAATACATGATGGCATTAATCCCTTGTACCTGAGAGAATATAGCCAGGATCACACCTATAAATATTGCTTTTTTGAATCGGCCTGAAAACAACTCCCTGAGGGTTCCTTTTTGTTCATGCAGTGTATTTCGAATTTCTTCAATAATGTGTTGGGTGCTTTCAATGCTGTTTATTTTAAGTAACACATTCCTGGCTTGCGATTCATTTCCATTTTTCATCAACCAGCGTGGACTTTCAGGGATATATAATATGGCTACCAGAAAGCCAATGGCAGGGAGAGTTTCCGACCCCAGCATATATCTCCAGCCATACTCTGTATTCCAGCTTTCGTCGCCAATTCCCTGTACTAACAGGTTGATAAAAAAGATAAGCAAAATGCCTAATACAATAGCCAATTGATACAATGAAACTAAACGACCCCGGATGGATGCAGGGGCCATTTCAGTAATGTATAATGGGGAGAGCATGGAAGCAGCTCCTACGCCCAGACCTCCAACAAAGCGTGCTATAGCAAATTGCGTCAGATTAGTGGGAACGGCTGATCCTATAGCAGATATGCCAAACAACACAGCAGTGACCATCAGAATTTTCTTCCTGCCAAAACGATCACTCAGTGAGCCGGCTGCCATAGCTCCAAAAATACATCCGATAATAGCGCTGGATGCTGCCCATCCTTTCATGGCTGCTGATAATTCGAATTTGAGCTGTAAGTAACCAATGGCGCCTGAAATCACTGCTGTATCATACCCAAATAAAAGACCTCCCAATGCAGCAACTGCTGTGAGTTTGTAAACCGACCTGTATTGAATATCGTTTGATTTGAGCATATAGGCTTATTGTTTTTTTATACTGGCTCTGATAGTGGCCAATGGTTTTGTTACATTTTTATCTAAGGGTCTTATAGAATAACTACCAACCGCAGCAGGTACAATGAAAGTTTCTGCATAATGTATAGCGAAGGGCTCGAAGGTTCCATTCGGACTCTCCACAATGACTTCCTCTCCTTCTACAAGATTCAGAACATGGACACTGCCGTGGGTATGATGTATGACTTTGTCTGTAAACCAGTGCCTGACAGTCTCTATGAACTCAAAATCATGAAGACCGGTTACTTCTTCCTTTATTTTTCCGTTGTCCGATACTTCTTGTATCTTGTTTATCAATTCGCGTGCTACCCATTCATCTGTGCGATCCCATTGGATGACTTTTTCACCATGTTCGATATGAATCGGTCGGGGCAGTCCATCCAGTCCTTTTCTACCCCAATCCCATAGTTTAAAAGTAAATATGTAAGGTGTGGCACTGATTTCCAGTACCATGCAATTAGTCCCGGAACAGTGCACTGTACCTGCGGGAATCAGGAAATGGTCGTGTTTTTTAGCCGGCCAGCGGGCAATATATTTTGAAGCATCAAAATCAGAACCACCATTTTGGGCCGCTTTTAGATCATACAACATTTCTTTTGGATTAATTCCGGCTTTGACACCGAGAAACACTGAAGCATCCTCACCGGCGTCCAGCATATAATAACTTTCATCCTGTGTATAAAACATGCCAAAATGCTCCCTGATATATTCTGTGGTAGGATGTACCTGTAAACTCAGATTGCCCCCATCCATAGTATCGAGGAAGTCAAATCGTATCGGAAATTCAGCTCCGAATCTTGCGTATACTCTTTCTCCCAATAATGCTTTGGGTTGGAAAAATACAAGATTGATTGCAGGAGATTCAAATACAATCCCTTGATAATCAAATTGAATGCTGTTTTCTTCCGGAACACAGTCAAAGCACCAGGCATAATTTT
>DAOLDB010000100.1:0-6872 GCA_035327565.1 Saprospiraceae bacterium | reverse complement strand
GCGTGCGCAGCCGCAATCAATTCTTCGGGATTGGTGCCAATGCCTTCTTCAAAGCGGGTTTTATAAGAGTATTGGGTTTGATCTAATGCATTACTTTGAGTAGTGAGATGACCGTTGCCGGTTTTTCCACTTCCTTGCCAAACGGCCGTAGCTTTTCTTTTTATCATAACATTTATTTTTTTGTAATAATAATGAAAATAACGTGAATTATGTTGTAGTAATTATAATCTATGGGTCACATAATATTGAGAATGAATATAACAAATGGAATGTTGTTCACTACGCCATAAACTTTGTGGTCAAATCCTTCGGAGAAAAGAATCTGGTCAATAAATGGCGATTTAGCAAAGGTTTTCAACTATAATCTCACTAAAAATCCTGCTATGGATAGTATGGTTATTTACCATAATGTTCACAAAGTCAAGCACATAGAGTACAAAATAAAGAAGAAAGTTCAGAAAGTGAAACATAAAGGGAACTGAGATTCTTTAATCTTTGACATTTTCTAAGAGAATAAAAAACCCCGGAGGTTTGGCCGGGGTTTATAACCGGATGCTCATAGCGAATCTGGATGTAATTAAAATGAGTTGACAATTGTCAATTTAAACCGACTTAATCCGTGTACCTCTCAACAAAGTTATCTACAGGGGCAACGGTTCTTAAATAGGCATAGATGGCTTCCAGATCTTCATCTTTCATACCGGCATACATCAACCATGGCATTACAGTTTGGAAGTCGTCTCTGCCCACATTGGGTGCTACATAATTACTGTCAACATGCATTTTAAACCGTTGGACGAATTGCTCTTTTGTCCAGGAAGCAAGCCCTGTTTCATGAGGAGTGATATTGCTTGACCTTACTATAGGGCCATGGGGAAATTGAAACTCAAACCCCCCGGCATAAGGCTCACCAATCACTTTACCATCTTTCTGGTTTGTATGGCATTCACCGCACGAAGCCGCAGTAATCAGGTATTTTCCATATGCTATCTGATCAGTGGGATCAGGTCTTTTACTCAGATTGGCTTTCTTGGGTATGGTATTGATGATGAAATTGAAGGGAAAATCAGGCTTTGAAGGTATATTTGGAGATTCAACAGGCTTCAATTGTCGAATGTAAGCAATCACAGATATAATATCCTCTTCATCTAATTGACCATAGAGAAGATAAGGCATGACCGGAAAGAGTGCTGAACCATCTTTGGATACTCCGGTGGTAATGGCCCGGAACAATTCGCCATCTGTCCAGTCTCCAATTCCAGACGGTGTTATGTTTCTTGAGAAAAAGACGCCTGGAAAACCCATCGACTGGTCAAATGCTTCTCCCCCTGCACCTTCAGTTCCCGGCTTGGGTGGACCGGCATATATTGTAAAATCCCTTTGGGCATGACAATCCATACAAAGCATTACATGATTGGCCAGATAATCTCCTCTGGCAACTCTTTCAGGGGTAATTTCCACAGTCAAATCCGGTGCAGGTCCTACGTTAGGAAGTAAAAAGGAAAGATAGCTAAGAAACGCTATTATGACAATCAGCAAAATTGCCAGAGCGTATAAAATGTACCGCTTCATAATGTGCAAAATTTAGAGTTGTTTGTTTAAAAAAGCTTCGTTTTGTTTTGATTACATAGGCAATGTGCTCTGAATAAAGTTTACAGGGCTCTCACTATAGTCAAAAGGGGCGGTGGATGTAAAGTTTTAATGGTTCCTGTTTGAAGAGGAATATGTAAAGTTAGTTAATTTAAACTTTCCACCAAAAAAAAATAAGGAAAGTGTTTGTTTTACAAATTGTAATATACATTATGAAAGCATTCAACTTTAAGGCTTTAAGGCGCTGAGGGCTGTGAAGAGCAAGCGATATCTCCCTTCTGACAAATTTTAATTGTTTGCGAATAATATTCTCTTCGATGAATATTCAGAAGAATTTCCTCAATCTTGCCTTTAGAGGGATCTGCCTCGTTGGGAAAAAAATGTAGGTAGAAAAACTATTAGCACCTATCGCAAACGATCCATTGATTGAATCAATTGTTCGTCTTTTTTAACAAATCGATTGGCAAGAACAGCTAAAACAATGGTAATAACAGGAAGAAACATACCCAAACGATCTCTGATTTCAACCGTACCATTGAAAGCAGTCTCTTCACTATACAATAACCACACGGATAAACATGGGATAAGAACACTTATAGTAATTATGAGGTATCCCAGACGAAGTTGTAATGTCCTGTTTTTATAGAGGAATACAGCAATCAAACCTCCCAGAATGCCCATAGCAGTTAATGTCACGAGGATGGGGTGATCGGAAACAGAAAACAATTGATCATTGAAGTATCCTTCAATAGGAGAGGCGCTTTCCGCGAAAGGTAGAAAAAACAAAGCGGCCAAAGTTGATGCAGAAAGGAAGTAAAACAGTGTTTGTAATCGTTGAATCATTGCACAACCATTTGAATGCTGAAAAATTGACTAATAAACATTAAGCAATAATACTGATTTGTAATGAAATATTTTTTGCGGCAGAAAGAAAAATAAACCATGTAATTCGAAATTTTTATCTTACACAATCTTTAAAACAAGCGTCGCGATGTGTGTATTACAAATTGAAAAAATTAACACATAATTTGAAATCGAATTTCTCAGATTTCTATGTTTGAATTATATACTACATAATAAAAGGCAGTATTGAATCTATGGAAAGCAACCAAACTTTAAGCTATTGGGAGCAACTGCTCAAAGATGATCCTGGAAAAATAGTTATCATAGGAAGCGGAATAACGGGTCTTACTACGGCCATTTATTTGAAGGAGATGGATCCTCTCCAGGAAGTAATGATTGTGGAAAGAGGTGTGCTCCCATCAGGGGCCAGCACCAAAAATGCTGGATTTGCCTGTTTTGGAAGTGTGTCAGAGCTACTTGATGATTTGAAAAAGGTTCACCCGGAGCAAGTAGAGAGTGTCATCAGGATGCGATACAAAGGGCTGGAAAAATTATTTTCACTAATTGACAAGGACGACATAGATTACGTTGAAGAGGGTGGGTATGAGGTATTTTTTAAAGGGGACGAGAAAATCCTTGATAAATGTTTACACAAGATTGATTTATGTAATGAAATGGTTCTTCAGGCAACAGGTCTTGAAAATGTATTCAAAGTTAAGGATGGCAAACAGTGCCCAATTCATACCCCATTACCTTTTATTTATAATCCTCATGAAGCAAAGCTGGATCCGGTAAAACTCATTAAAGCTTTACAGAAAAAGGCGGTATCTATGGGGGTATTTATTTTGACGGGAATAAACATTGTAAAAATAAATCGTAATGATAAACAATTACTTACTGAAGATCTTTGGAAGATTCCTTATTCAAAATTGGTCCTGTGTAATAATGGCTTTGTTAAGGGATTACTGCCGGATGTAGATATTTATCCGGCAAGAAATCAGGTATATGTCACTGGAGTAATGGAAGACCTTCATCTTCCGGGATGTTATCATTACAATAAGGGTTTTGTATATTTCAGAGAGATTCACCAGAGGATTCTGATAGGAGGTGGCAGGGATAGAGATATCTCCGGCGAGACAACCTTGGAAATGGGAAATACGAAGGTCATCCGCGAATATTTGGAGACTTTTTTAAAAGAGAATATACTCCGCAACAAACCCTATACAATTGACCATTCATGGAGTGGGATTTTGGGGTTGGGACCTGTTAAGGAGCCGGTTATTGCACGCTGGGATCATTCAATATATGTAGGTGTACGTCTGGGTGGAATGGGTATTGCCCTGGGCAGTGAAGTGGGCAGTAAATTGGCGAGATTAGTACTTTTATAGCATGAAAAATGTGAATCATTACGTTATTGAGTTACTAATGCGCTTCACATATTGAGAATCCTTATTTCTTTAATTTTTTTGATTGTGTCTATATGCCAGGTCCAGGTACAAGGTCAGCAAAGACCTGAAAGGAGTCCATTGCCTGGTCAGGGACGTGATATAAACAGTCAACGGGATACAATTCCAGGATTAGAACGATTGCAGATTCGCAATTTTGATCGCAGTGTTTTTGAAGTGAGGGATAGTGGTAATGTTCAGTATCTTTACGGCAATGTAAGGGCATTTCAGGACAGCACATTCTTTTTCTCTGACACAGCCATGTTGACGGATGGAGCTTTAACAGCCTGGGGTAATGTTACTATTTTACAGGCTGATACGATACAAATCTTTGCCGATTCATTATATTATGACAGGGATTCTTCTTATGCTGAATTACATAGAAATGTAGTTTTTATCAATGGTGACCAGCAATTGACAACGCAAGTTCTGTATTATAATATTAAAGAGAAAATAGCATACTATACCGGTGGTGCCATCCTCTCCCGCGGAGATAGCAAGCTTCAATCCAGAAGGGGCAGGTATGAAGCCAATAATAAGATGAGTTTTTTTGAAAGAGATGTCAGAATGACGGGACCGGATTTAGTACTGAGGTCAGAAGCACTGATATATATGATGGATGAAGACAAAGTGATTTTTGTAGCTCCTGTAAGGATGCAAACCAGTGATGCAACCATTTATTGTGAGAAAGGATTTTTCTTTATGGGTGAAAAGAAAGGTGAATTTGAAGTGAATGCTCAATATACTGGAGATGAAAGGAAGGTTACCGGGGATAAAATTGTTTATAATGATCAAACCAAGGAAGTACTGGTTGAAGGCAAAGCGGTCTTTATCACAGAAGATGGCTGGGGAAGCGCTGAAATTTTGGAATATTCTGAAAACAATGCTGACATCATTTTACTGGGCGATGCCCATTTTTTCAATCAGGAAAATGAAGTGAAAGGAGAAAGAATCATTTATAATGATGAAACAGGGGATTTATTTGTAGCCGGAAACGCATATTTATCTCGGGAGCAAACCACCATAGAAGCCTATAATATTCAATACAATGAAAAATTGGGAACAGGGAATATTGAGGGTAATATAGTATGGACCGATACGGTATCAAAAATTCAGGTCATATGTGATCTGATGGATATTTTAGGAGGGGAATCCGATGAAGTAAAAGCATATAACTATGTCTCAAAACCATTGATGATGGTGTTTTTAGAGAAAGATACGATGTTTATTACATCAGACACTTTGACCAGTATAGAATATAAAGACAGTTTGGAAAATGTCAACAAGTTGCTAATTGGTGACAACGATGTGGTGATCTATAAGCACGATATTCAGGCAAGATCAGATTCTATGACGTATTTTATTACAGATTCTGTGTTTGTATTAACTCAAAATCCTTTTATGTGGTCAGATTCAACACAGTTTTCAGCAGACACGATTTCCATCTTTCTTAAAGATGATAAAGTGGACAAAGTGATAATGAGCAAAAATTCGTTAATCATCAACACTGAGGATCTGAAATTTTTCAATCAAATTCAGGGGAGGGAAGTGGTTGCTTATTTTGTAGACAATGCGATCAATAATTTTGTTGTGCAGGGGAATGCCATGTCCATATATTATGTTAAAGAGGGAGATGCTTATTCCGGAGTTAATGTCACAGAATGCAGTACTTTGCGATTTGATTTCAGGAATAATGAAATATCCGATATCAGAGGTTACAAAGATGTTAAGCAAAAAATGACTCCGATGCTGAAAGCAGATCATAACAACCTCAAGTTGGATGGATTTATCTGGATATTTGACAAGAAACCCCAGTTACACAAGGATTTTAATGTACCTCAGTATGTATATTAGAAAATTTTTAATAGCGATGATAACCATTCTGGCTGCAAATACTTACGGTCAGCCGGATAAATTTGCTGTAGCCAATGGGATGGCTGACAGGATGGAGCACCATAATGCTCTGGAAGTCTACAGGCAAATTGAATTTTCCGGTAAAATATCCGCTGAACTTTATTTTAATATGGCTAATAGTTACGTGGCACTCGACAGCCTGGCTCTTGGAATATTATATTATGAAAGAGCCTTAAAGATCAATCCATCTCACAGGGCTGCCGAACATAATCTTCAGATAGTACATCATTTGTTGGATTATGATATCATTGCTATCCCTGATTTTGTTTTGATTACTTTTTGGAGAAACTTCTATCAGACATTTAGCCCCAATCGGTGGGCATGGATCAGTCTGATGTTTTTTGGGGCACTAAGTATTTTTATTTATTATATTTTATTCAGGGAAGGTAGAAATTTGAGGATAAGGATAAAAGCATTGGTTATTTTGTTGATTTTAACCGGCTTTTTAGCTGCTTTAAGCGCTGGATTGATGAGAAGGAGTCATTTTATTAGTAGCCGTGAGGGCATAGTATTGCGTACAGCAATGCTTAAATCCGGACCTGATCACCGAAGTGATGATATAAAGTTATTAAAACCCGGTTATAAACTTTTCATTCAGGATCAATTACAGGGGTGGTTTAAAGTGAGAACTGAAGACCGGGAGACAGGCTGGGTTGATCCTGATGTATTTGATGAAATTTAATCATCAAAAAACCTTCCCAGAAGTAATTGGAAAGGTTTCATCCTTTTTTGAACTCATGAAAATATATGAGAACTCTCTTATTCTTCTTCCTGATTCGAGGTAGAAATTTCTGCTATGGTTTCACTTACTTCTTGTAATGGAATAATATGAACAAAAGTTCTGTTTTTCCTTCCTTTTTTAAATTCTACTTTACCAAACTCCAGGGCATGTAATGTAAAATCCTTCCCCATGCCTACAAGGTTACCCGGATGGAAGCGGGTGCCTCTTTGCCTTACCAATATATTTCCCGGTTTGGCAAACTGCCCGCCGAATAGCTTGACACCTAAGCGCTTGCTTTTACTGTCCCTGCCATTATCTGAACTACCTACACCTTTTTTATGTGCCATTTTTTAATCTTT
>DAOLDB010000099.1:0-6913 GCA_035327565.1 Saprospiraceae bacterium | reverse complement strand
CAATTTACCTGCCTTAAACCGGCTTAGATTCGCCGGATTTGATTAATATTGGTAGGAAAATGGAGGTTGTTATACGGACTGACGTTGGAAGAAATTTCTTTGTACTTGCTTCCATTGAAAAAAACCACCGAAAACACATTTAATTGTACCATAATTTGTGGCTTTGGGCCTATTACATAAAATATGAGACAAAATGCACCACATTATCTATTGGTAGAGCTACCGCCATTGAGAGAAAAGGTCGAAACCATTGAAACCCTTAATCACAAGAATTGTTAAAAACTCACCAATAATTACTGAATGAATAACCATGAGTTAGAAATGTTATTCATTGTATATTTCTCATGATTTAAGTAAGTTTTCTTAACATTCTATCGCACAAGTTCAGACAATTTTATCCTTCCCGGGAGAACCTCTTTATATCTTCTTATGTTATTGCCTTACAGATAAACTTAATCGCTGAATAAATGAGTACAACTACCAAAAGTCCGGTCATGCTTTATACCGAACAAACCCCCAATCCTGAATCGCTAAAGTTTGTTACCAACAGAATGATATACAAAGGAACTGCGGATTTCAGGGAGGTAGAACTGGCTAAAGAATGGTCTCCCTTAGCAACTGAATTGTTTTCGTTTCCGTATGTAAAAGGGGTATATATATGCAATAACTTTGTCACCATAACCAAGGAATTCAATTATCCATGGAATGATATTATGCTCAAACTAAAAGAGTTCATCAAGGCATATATTGAAGCGGAAAAGGAAGTAATGAAAGAAGGATTCGCTGAAGTGATGGATAAAATTGAACAGGATTACCTATTAAGCCAATACAGTGGTGATGATGCAACTATAGTTAAAAAAATCAAAGAATTGATCGACACTTATGTGAAGCCTGCGGTAGAGATGGATGGCGGCAATATTGAATTCAAATCCTATGAAGATGGAATCGTTACCGTAGTACTTCAGGGTTCGTGCAGCGGCTGCCCTTCCTCCACTGTTACATTAAAAGCAGGTATTGAGGGAATGCTGAAAAGAATGGTTCCTGAGGTCAAAGAGGTGGTGTCTGAAATGGGATAAAGTTATCCTGCATTCCTTACATTTTTCAAGTAATGTCATTCATAGCGGAGAGATTCAATGGGATCGAGGTTGGCCGCTTTGAAAGCAGGATATAATCCTGAAATAATACCTACTATGGCACACACGACAATTCCCAGTGCCATCCATTTCCATGGAGTGTAAAAAACACCATCGATCAATACCGATACCAGGTATCCCATACCCAAACCTGCCAATATACCCACCAATCCTCCGACAAGGCAAATAACCACTGCTTCTGTAAGAAATTGAAAAAGTACAGTTTGCTTATTAGCGCCAACCGCTTTTCGAATTCCAATTTCACGGGTTCTCTCTGTCACTGACACCAACATAATATTCATCAGTCCAATGGCTGCTCCGAATAAAGTCAGTAGAGCTATGATCACCGTTGCCAACCTGAGTGTTGAAGTAAGATCCCTTAGTGTATTCAATAAACTATCGCTTTTCCGGATCATAAAATCATTTTCTTCTGAAGGCTTCAGTCCCCTCACTACTCTCATGACACCAATGGCTTCAGACATAGCCTCTTCCATAAAATCACCTTGAGTAAGGCCTACTGAAACCACATAACTTCTCGTAGCGGTTCCATAATAATTTTTCGCATTAAGCAAAGGAATATGTACCCGGAGATCATTCGATATTCCACCTGAAGAACCTTTCCCTTTCAATACTCCAATCACCCTGTATTTTCCTTTGGGCAGTATTATACTTTCACCAATGGCTTTGGTCACATTTCCATCAAATAGATGATTGACTATATCTCTACCAATAATTGCGTATGAGGCGCCACTTTCCAATTCGCTTGTGGTAAAGTTTCTCCCAAGTTCTATTTCTAAAGATTGGATATCTATGAAATGCTCATCTATTCCTGATATTCGAACCGAAGGACTTGTTTCCTTTCCACCAGCTTTTACAACTGCATTGGATGTACAATTATATTCAACTCCAACTATACTCCCTCTAAACTCATATCGATCTTTGAATGTCAATGCTTCTCGGAATGAAATGGGATTGGCATCCCTGAATTGCCTTCCCCCTCTCACAACACGTATTTCTTCCCGCTTTGGTAGTATATTAAAGGCATTGGTACCCAATCGGCTAAAATTACTGCTGAGTGAAAATAACAATGTATCAATGGCTGTCAATATTCCTACTAAACAGGCAATTCCTACAGCTATGATGAGTATGGTGAGTACGGATCGTAACAGATTGTCCTTTATGGCTGAAAGCGACTGTATAATGTTGTCCCAGGATATCAAAATATAATGATCTGCTTTGTAGCAAATTTACATTATTCAATATACATACATGAAAAAATTAGAATTGTATACTCATTCTATAGATGAACAACAAATGCTAATACTGCGGACGCAATATAATCTGAGATATAATAATAAGCGAAAATGAAAGTAAATAGCTGAAAATCGTATTCATGGATATGTTATATATATAAACAAATGAAAAAGCTTCCAGACTAAAGTAAATAAAAATGTGTATAAACAATAGTATGGCTACATAGGTAATAAACCATTGCAAACCCATTACTTTCAGTGAAGGACTTGCATCTACATTATACCCTCCATACGGTTGTAATATCTTTAATACGATGCTGCGCAAATAGGAAGTAAAAACCAGAGCTCCTGCATGTACCCCAGGGCTGCTGTAAAAAAAATCAATACTTATGCCCATAACAAATCCCAATAAAATGACCATCGCTCTGGGCACTTTAATGGGCAACATAAATATAAATAAGGGATAAACAAGAATATGGAAAAATCCAAAATCTTCAATATCAAAAGTGATGCGTTTTAACACCACCGATTGCAATAGTACCAATACAATAAATCGCATAATATTTACCGAAACTATCCTGTTCATTGTGTAATTTCTTTTCTTAAATCCTCAATCTCTTCCCTTCTTTGATTTCTAATGACATAAGCATAAGATATCCGGTTCAGATCATTATGGATAGTAATATCAATGGTGTAAAAAGCACTTCCAGGGTCAACAAAAAAATTGGAAACTACACCTACGGGAATCCCTTTGGGAAAGATAAATGAAAAACCACTGGTAACAATACTATCTCCAATTGCAATATCTGCATGTTTTGGGACTCCTTCCAGCTTCATGGTAAAGGAATCCGTATCCTTCCATGTCAAAATACCATGAAAATTGTTCTTTTTAAAAGAACAACTCAACCTGGAAAGCATACTGTTTAAAGGGATTACCAGGGAATAATTCGCACTGACATTTCTCGTTATTCCCACCACACCTTTTTCGGTAATCACTCCCATATTTCTTTGCACTCCGTGAGACCTACCTATACAAAGTGTATAATTATTGTTGCGCAAATGAATCGTTTTTTCACATATGGTAGCCGGAGTAACTAAAAATTGCTGGTAATTGCTGTCAATCTCATGATATGTATATAAAGGATCGGTCCTGTTGATAATTTCTTCAAGCAATCTGGCATTGTACTGCATTAAACTGTCATTCACGTGCTTCAGTTGAAAATAATCTCTGACGGATTGTGATTTTTCCGATATATACCCAGAAAACAGATTGGAGGAGTTAATAAAAATCTCCTGTTGTTCTTTGTTAAAGGTAACGATCAGGTAGAAACATAGCGCCTGAAGTGAAACGAACATGATTTGTGCACCATACCTGGCAAATAAATAAATTAAATTCCGCATACATGCACAAAGTTACGGATTAAATACTTCTCCGGTCTATAAGGAATGTATATCTGTCGGTATTTTTCAATGCAAGTCCGGTGCCTCTTACTACAGCTCTTAGAGGATCATCCGCCACATGCACTTTAAGTTTGGTTTTGGCTGCAATCCTTTTAGCAAGTCCTCTTAACAATGCTCCTCCTCCGGTAAGATAAATACCGGTCTTAAAAATATCCGATGCCAGTTCCGGAGGAGTATCTTCCAATGCTTTCAATACAGCCTCTTCGATCTTTGCAATAGATTTGTCCAGAGCTTCTGCGGTTTCCAGGTGATTGGTAAACACCTGCTTGGGAATACCGGTCAATAAATCGCGACCATTCACGGCAAACTTTTCAGGAGGGCTCTCAAGGTCGGTTGATGCTGCACCTACATGTATTTTGATTTGTTCGGCTGTTCTTTCACCAATCAGGAGGTTATGTTTACGCTTCATATAGTCAATAATATCCATCGTAAATTCATCCCCTGCTGTCCTGATGGATTGATCAGTCACAATTCCGGAAAGTGCAATAACCGCAATCTCAGTAGTCCCTCCGCCAATGTCAATAATCATATTCCCTACCGGCTCCTCCACATCCAATCCAATGCCCAAAGCCGCAGCCATAGGTTCATGTATCAGATAGGTCTCTTTAGAATCCACATGGTCAGCTGAGTCAAAAACTGCTCTTTTCTCCACTTCTGTAATACCTGAAGGAATGCATATGACCATTTTCAGGTGGGTAAAAAACTTCCTCTTGTCGCTGATCATATTGATCAACCCTTGTATCAATGCTTCTGCAGCTTGAAAGTCTGCAATAACGCCATCTTTCAAAGGCCGAATGGTTTTTATGTTTTCATGGGTCTTTTCATGCATTTGCATGGCTTTATGCCCTACGGCAATGATTTCATTCGTATACCTGTTCATTGCCACTATGGAGGGCTCATCAATGACAACCTGCTCGTCCTGAATGATTAGCGTATTTGCAGTTCCCAGATCAACTGCCAGTTCCTGAGTAAAAAAACTAAAAAATTTCATCTCTATATTTTGTTTTTCAGGGATTTAAGGATGATTACTCTCAGCCATCCGCGCTGTTTATATATATTCAACCCTATTTATTATATGAATATACAGTCAATTCCTTTCAATCTTTTTATCGAATTTTTATACAATTGTCATTTTACATTGCATCATATCAAATATCACTTTGATATATCCATTATGTAACACACAACTCGTGAAAAAAATTATGAATATACCCTTTCTACGTAGATTTCTCATGAATGACAAAAACTTCCCAATCTCAACATGCAAATGAAATCACTGAAATTTTAATATAAGCGACTGGGATTATGACAACAGGAAATAAAACCTGAAAGAGTCTCTTCATTTTAAAGTGCAAAAGTAAGATTTCGTTTTGATTATTTATTATAATACACTTCTTAATATTTCCCAGTAATAATATTTTAAGATCAGGACATTTTTAAACCATTCAATCCTGATTTCCTTCAATATACAACTAACTCCATTAAGTTTTCTTTTCTCAGATATTTTTCGGCCAAAACCTGAATTTGATATTGATCTACCCGTGATAATGCATTTAGAATTTGATGCCCTTCCATTAAACTTTGTCCTGAAGTAATCAATGAATTCACCCATCTCGCTACTTTAAAAGGACCATCCAGCATGTTGACCATATTACCCATGATGTAATTAATTACCATCTTCCTTTCTTCGTCTGATATGGGTTCTCTCGCAATCCGGTCTATCTCCTCGTAGATGACTCTGATGCAGTCCACAGTATTTTCCGGATCAACATCTGTTGAAATGTAAAAGAAACCATCATTCCTCATCATATCCAACTGGCTCGATATTTCGTAAGTGTAACCCAAATCTTCTCTTAGTCTTTTCATCAAGCGTGATCCAAAATATCCTCCCAGTACTGTATTTAATACCACCATGGCGGGATATTCACTATGTGATCTGGTAAACAATCTTCTGCCCAGAATAATTGAATTCTGAAAGTCTCCTTTGCCTTTTATGGAAAATGTTTTTCGATCACAAGGAATATTACAATTCTGGTATATCCCTATTTTTGAATTACGTCTGATCTGACCCAATGATTCATTAATTAATTTACGCCTCTCATCCGAAATTTTTCCACTTACAACAATGACGGCATTCGCCGTTCCCATATAATTTTGGTAATGATTCTCAATATCTTCCAAAGTAAGATCCTTATACATTTCAGGCGTTGAATTAAATCCATATACATGTTCACGGCCAAAAATCCGGTCAGTAAACTCTCTGTAAGCAAGGATATCATTCTTCTGCAGATCAATGGCCAAATTGTTGATATTCCTTTCCTTATATTGCATTAACTCATCATCACTGAATTTGGGAAAAAAGACCACATCTGCCAGGGCTGCCATAGTCAAGTCGAGATATTTTCCCAGCGTATGTAAAGTGATGGATGTATGATCCATGCTAAAATCAGAGACCAGTGAAGCACCATAAAAATCAATATACTCCGCTAATTCCTTTTGGGTAAATGCTCTGGAAGACTCTTTCACCATATGCACAGTGGCTCTTGATGTCAACCGTTTTTCCTCATTTAACCTGCCTCCCAGATGTATGAATTCAATTTTTACAACATCCTGCGTTCCACTATCGATTTCATAAACAGGAATGCCATTGTCCAAATGATAGACACTTATTTTGGGCATCTCGATTTGATCAATAATATGGATAGGTGGCCCGGAAATCAGTAAGTTGAGGTCTTCCAATGCTATAACAGTAAAATGCCTGGTTTGAAGAGAAAATATATATTTTAAAACTTTTTGTGACCGCGGGAGGATTCGAACCCCCAACCCTCAGAGCCGAAATCTGATATTCTATCCAGTTGAACTACGCGGCCATTTGCTTTGCAAAATTAATCATTCCCTCCTTTTTGTTTTATTTTTAAAGTAATAAAAAGGAGAGTTACAATAATAATAAACATATAAAAAGCATCTGCATTTGCTTATGAAATGAGATGCTTTTTGAGCGAGGTCGCGGACGGATTCGAACCGCCGTACAAGCTTTTGCAGAGCTGTGCCTAGCCACTCGGCCAC
>DAOLDB010000098.1:0-6933 GCA_035327565.1 Saprospiraceae bacterium | reverse complement strand
CGTGCAAATATTCTTCATCTCCTGTATGTGCAGCCACATCGGCTGCTCCTGTATACAAATACATTGCCCGGACAGCATGGCCAGTGATTTCTGTCTGTTGCTTTACCGGCACTACATCCTGTGCATAGGCAGTATCTTTCCAGCTAGTCCATGTATATCCATATGCCAGCCTTCTTCCTCTTTGGTCGAGGAGCCAATCGGCAAGAGTCAGGTAACGTTTTTCATTAGTAATTTTATATAACTTCACTAAAGCTAATTCCAACTCCTGGTGACCGGTAACCCAATTCCGCTTTCCCGGACCAAATAGTGAATCAAAATGATCGGCAAACCGAATTGCTACGTCCAGAAGTTTGCGTTTTCCCGTAGTTTGATAGTAAGCCACGGCTGCTTCGATCAAATGACCCCCATTATAGTCTTCGTGCATGCTCATATCTATCCAGCGCTTATCCAATCCATTGAGAGTATAATAAGTATTGATGTATCCATCTTCCAATTGTGCAGCAGCTATTTTTTCGATCCACTCATCCGCTTTACTTTCAAGTTCAGCATCCGGATTGTTTTTAAGTGAATAAGCGATGGCTTCCAATGCCTTAAACACATCAGAGTCATCATAAAATATTCCTTCAAATTGTCCCTCACGCAGGCCCGCTGCAATTTCAAAGTTTCTGATGCGTGGCGTTTTAATTTCAGTTTGTTCAATACAAGCCGGCAGGGTTGCTGTAGATATTTTATCTATGCGTGATTTCCAAAATATATCCGTTATGTTGACTTTTGAAAAATTGACCGGTTCCAATTTTTGGATTTGTGCATTGGAAAGGGGAGCAACAAGTATTATAGAATAAGTGAAAAACAGGTATCTCATGTTTTTTAAATCGGAAGATATATAAAATACAGGATTTTTCAAGAAGTAAATAATATAATTCGAGGGATAATAGGTAAAGAGCCATCTTTTGTGTAGCAAGCGGATGGGAAACAATCCTACTGCATGGTTGAAGGAGACATAGGAAAAAGAACAAAGGCTTCCCACCAATAGGAATGAAGTACTATAGACTTGATACCTATGTAGGCAGGCCAACATAGGTCATGTGTTGTTACTTAAAGGCATAGATGAAAAATTTCATCTAACGAATCATTCAATGACAATGTAAAATCGATATTTTAGAGCATTTTACAAAAAATAAAAAATGCAATTTAAAATCAGACCCTGGCAAATTAAAGACTTAGGCAGTTTGGTGATGTATGCCAATAACTGGAATGTATCTAAAAATTTGACGGATAAATTTCCATTTCCATATACCGAAGAAAATGGTAAATCATTTATTGAGTTTGCAACTCATGACACTCCCATACATATTTTTGCTATCGATATTGATGGTCAGGCATCAGGGGGAATTGGAATTCATCCTCAAGACGACATTTATCGAAAAAATGCGGAAATCGGATATTGGCTGGCTGAGCCTTTTTGGGGTCAGGGTATAATGAGCAGAGCTATTAATGATGTTGTACATTTTGCTTTTGTAACCTATGATATTGACAGGATATTTGCAAGACCTTTTGGTACTAATATTCCATCTCAGAAAGTATTGGAAAAGAATCATTTTGTTTTGGAAGGAAAATTTGAAAATGTACTGATTAAAGGTGGTGTTTACCAAGACGAATGGATCTACGCAATCAGAAGGGAAAACTGGAATAAATTACGTACAAAAAATTATTCCCACTCACTGTGATTTTTCAGGAACTTCATACACTAATAAAATGAAGTTTGATTTTCGATGGATAAGAGAAACCGTTTCATAAAACTCATTCAACAGAATGAAGGGTTGATTTTTAAAGTGGCTACCCTATATACAAAGAGTCTCCAGGACAAAGAAGACCTTTATCAGGAAATTGTCTTTCAGCTTTGGAAAGCGCTTGATACTTTCAATGAAGAATCAAAGTTGTCCACCTGGATGTATCGTGTAGCTATGAATACAGCTATCTATAATTTAAAAAGTGCAAAAAAACAAATTAACGCGATTTCTATTGAAAACTATACAGAGTGTATTGATGAAGAATCGAATGTGGAGGAAGAGGAAAGTTTGATGATTCTTTACCAAAGTATCCAAACCTTAAGCCTGCTGGAAAAAGGGATCATTTTGCTCTACCTTGAAGGAAAAAGCCATCAGGAAATTGCTGAAATCATTGGGATTTCATTAAGTAATGTGGGAACCAAAATAGCAAGAATCAAAGAAAAATTAAGAAATAAAATCAAAAAAACACAATAACCATGGAACTGGAAGAACTAAAAAGCAAATGGCAGGAAATGAGTAGGAGAGTAGAAAGTCAGGCATTGTTGACTAATCAAATCCTGCAAAAAATTACACGTGAAAAGTATCGCTCTAAGATCAATACAATTGGTTATTCAGAATACATAGGTACCATTATTTGCTACACAGGGGCAGCGTATATAATTATTAATTTTGCAAAAATTGATGATTTTCTTATGCAAATATGTGCATTGCTAATTATTGCATTGCTTTTCATTCTGCCTGTCATTTCACTAAAATCTTTTCGTGAAGTGAGCAATATGGATATCTTTTCACAAACCTATGTGCGGGCTATTGAAGATTTTGCAAAACGAAAAGCCAGTTTTCAAAAACTTCAGCGTTTGAATGTATTATTAGCGATGTTTTTGCTGCTGTTGTCCATTCCCGTACTTTCTTCTATACAAGGAAAAGCAATTACACAGACACCCCAATTTTGGACTGTAATCGTTCCTGCCACCGGTGTTTTCTTTTTAGTATTTGCTTTTTGGGTCTTGAGAGTATACAACAGAGTTTTGACCGGCATAGAACAAATGCTTTCTGAAAATGAATTAAAATAAAACTACATCTAATTCGGATGAAGCTTATTATTTTTTGAATATCACCGGATTCAATAATCCTCAAGAACAATAATCGTTCAAACATTATTCAACCCAAATGGATGGGAATATTAAAGTACTTTCCTGAATAAAACTTAAATAAATAAGGTTTTGACCTATCATCATTTTACAACAAATCCAATATTCACTTTTATGAAGATCAATCTGGAAGAAAAGTTTTCTAAATTCAAAGACCATTGGCATCCATACATCATTGGAGTGCTGAACGAAAACTATATTAAATTGGCAAAGCTTAAAGGAGAGTTAATTTGGCACAGCCATGAGGAAGAAGACGAAATGTTTGTGGTAATCAGCGGCACTCTGATGATGGATTTTAAGAATGGAAGCACGATTGCAATAGGGCCGGGAGAGATATTGATAGTGCCCAAAGGAGTAGAACACAAACCGTGGACTAACGGAGAAGAGGTGAAGGTGATGCTTATTGAACCCAAAACTACAAAGCATACAGGAGAAATTAAAACCCAAATGACTGTCGAAAATTTGGAATGGATATGATAATTTACTCTATTGGTTATCCATTTTTCGTGGATAATGTTAAGTTCTTCGTTTCTTTTGTTACGTTAAAAAGACCCTACGGATTAATAACTGCAAACCGTTGAACTGTCTTAACATACCTTAGTTTTGTTGAAAATTTATTGGAGGATTTATTTTCCAGAGTATCCGTGATCACACATCCGGGTCTGTTCAATTTACCTGTCTTAAACCCGCTGAGATTAACAGAATTTCATTATAAATTGAAAGGTGTACGAAGGTTTTGAAATTTATCTGCAGGATTCAGGCAGATGAATTGCCATTGTGGGTAAGTTGTGATAATAAATAATCCATAAGGGCTGGGAAGCTGAAAGCCGGTTAGAGTAAACATCGTAAACACTTGCTAAGCTCGCCTTTGGATATGGATAAGTATTTTTTCTTTGGACTATGATACATGTTATGAGTATTATGGGAGATTTTCGAGCAAAAATTGGTCTGGTTAATTGAAAACAAATGAAGGTTTCCCAAACAAAAAAAGTCAACCTATTTCAAGGAAGGTCATACTTCCAGATTCTAATATATTATATCAATATGATTTTTTTTAAACAGAACCAGCTTTCCATAATAAGGTTAGAATAGGTGTTGGAACTGATCTTCCTTTCATAGAATTAACAGGAATTGCTTCCAATTCTTAAGGAAATGGCGAAACTACAAAAAGATGTAGGGAAGCAACCTGTTGATGCTATTTGAGTAGCAACTATTGCTGAATCTGAAAAGATTGGAGAAGAACATTGAATTGAATCTATTGATATCGGAAAGAAAATTAATCTTGTACTTTTGCAAGGAATCCTAATGATATACGTAAACAATCTTACATAACTTATAGTCGTAATATAGAATGGAAAGATGCTAATCTCAAAGTAAGTGGTGAACAACAAACACTATCTTCCGTAAGCTAACTGAGTTTCCGGCAAAGGCCGATGCGATACTTATATAGAAATTTGAAAAGTCAGATTGCCGATGATAGTTGGAAGTTAATAAGCATTTTAAATCAGCATTATATAACTAACAAACTTGTAAACAAATATATGAGAGTTTTAAATGTAATTAGTATTCTATCATATTGCGTAAGGCAAATAAACAATTTGACTATACATTCAACTGTTCCTATATTTTTATTGCTTAGTTTAATTACAACCTCATCTACAGCTAAGAATAAACCTTTGAATGTAGGGGTAATAGGATTGACACATACACATGTACACTGGATTTTAGGAAGGCCAGCAGACGAAAAGGTTGTGATAGTAGGTATTGTAGAAAGCAATATGGAATTGGCAAAACGATATATACAACAACATGGACTTTCCATGGATTTAATATACGCTTCAATGGACGAACTGATTCAATTCACCAAACCTGAAGCAGTCCTTGCGTTCGGAACCATTTACGACCATCTTGAAATTGTTGAAAAATTTGCCCCTTTGGGGATTCATGTGATGGTTGAAAAACCATTGGCGGTGAGTTTAGCCCATGCAAAAAAAATGGATGCACTCGCAAATAAGTACGGTATCCATCTCCTTACAAACTACGAAACCACTTGGTATCCTACTGTACATGCGGCTTTTGAACTATTGAATAACGATAGTATTGGGAGTTTGAGTCAACTTGTAATAAGGGACGGACATAAAGGACCCTTGAAAATAGGAGTAAACGAAGAGTTTTTAGAATGGCTCACTGATCCTGTTAAAAATGGAGGTGGGGCAATAATGGATTTCGGGTGTTATGGGGCAAATATTGCAACCTGGATGATGAATGGGGAAAAGCCCTTATCAGTTGTGGCAGTGACACAGCAGTTGCAAAAAGAAAATAACCCTAAAGTTGATGACGAATCAACCATAATTCTCATATATAAAAGCGCAAAAGTTACCATCCAGGCATCCTGGAATTGGCCAATAGGAAGAAAGGACATGGAAGTGTATGGCACGAAGGGAGTTATTTATGCTGATAATAGGAATGATCTAAGAATACGTATATCTGAGGGTTATGACAACTTTCATGAATCCAAAAGAAGATTAGATGAACTCCTACCTCCTTATAATGACCCATTTGCGCATTTTGCTGCTCTGATTAACAAGGAAATATCTTTACAAAAGTATGATCTTTCATCTCTTGAAAATAATATGATTGTTATGGAAATCCTTGAAGCAGCAAAATTATCTGCAAAGAAGGGAAAATCAGTAAAATTGAAACAAAAATGACTTTCTAAAATCATTGTTCCGGGTAGTCGAATAAAAAGCAAAAAATAGAGCCCTGAGATTGTTATTATCTCAGGACTTGTATTGATCATGACCATCCTGGTTTACAGAAGTTTTTTTTAATCTACCCGGTGTTCAGCGACACCTCCTGGGAGGAGGTAGCCTGCCTTTCAGGGTTATGCCGCTGAGTTTTCAGTGGTTGGACAAGTCCAATACCCTTTGTTGTCTACTTGTTGTTTGTCATAAGCAACACTTTTTTGAAATTTTTGAGTCTTTTTTTGTCGTTGTACCGCTCATTTTTCTGTTTTTTGTTTGTTTTGTACAATACTCTATCTACCTGCGTGGCGCAAGATCTTCATTGTTGTATATACTGAAAATGGCCAGGTGTAGTTTGTATCCATAATCCGGAGCAAAGTGTATCACCAAAACCGGAGTAAAGTGAACCACAAAAAAGGGAATAATTCTTTATTTCTATTTAGCTTGTAAATGATGCAAGTGTAATTTCAAGACAATCATATCTCATAATTTTCATAGAAGTACGAAAGCCATTAAAAATAACAACAGTAGAAATTTTTTTAATTGAAAACTTTCGATTAAATCAAAATCATTTCCTACAATTCTTATCTGTGCATCAATTTCAAAATGAAATTCCCCATTGATTTCATTCTGTATATGTTTCACATATATCCAGTAAAAGGTTTATTTAAGTTTTTCATACATTTCCATTAATTCCATTTTATCGGCTTCTCCATATAATTCCGATGCATCAATGGATTGTAAAAACCTGTTTTTTGTAAATGATACTTCCAGGCCCAGTTTGATTTGAGCATCAATAATATATAAATATCCTTCTGAAAAATTCGGATATCGGGATATCAAAATTTCCCAGGCTTCAATGGCTTTCTCATATTCTTCATTCCCATAAAAATACCATCCTTTGCCGTTCAGGATGCCAAGAGAAAAAGATATCGGGCTGCCATATGCTTTAACAATCTCCAGTTCTAAATCCTCGATAATCCCCAATTCAAATTGATTATTTGAAAAATAAACAGATTGGATTTCAGACCATTTTTCGAATATTTCATAAAGCGCAATGCCGCTTGTCAGTCCGGGCGTTACATTATGGTCTCCTTCTTTAAATAAATATCCCCGAGCATTCAACATGGGATGATTTAGACTATTCAGCATCCTTTCCATACTATGGAAATCTTCCGGATAGTCATTCCCTATTCCAAATCGATAATAAATGGGATGCTCAATCCTATTATGCACCATTTGCTTGAT
>DAOLDB010000097.1:0-8101 GCA_035327565.1 Saprospiraceae bacterium | reverse complement strand
ACCCAAGTTGCATTAACGAACGGTTATTACGACCAGCCACATTTTGTCCGTGTATTCAAAGAATACGCTGAGATGACACCAGGCCAATATTTAAAAAACAGAACACACATAGTAGGTCAGCTTCCTTTCTGACAGGTTCTGTTAGATGGATGTTACATTCATACAAGTTTTAAATTTTTCGGACATCTACCTTTGCCGCATCAACCATTTAAATTTTGGCAAATGAAAAAGATAGACAACTCGATTACTAAAGTCCAAATTTATGCTCATTTCATTGGGCCTATTCTATTTCTGATTGCGATAACAATGTATCTTCTCGGCATCGGTAGAAATTCAGACGGCTTTTCAAGCTATGTGGAAGGAGTATTTGGCGTTTATGCAATGATGTTCTATGTAATGATACATATTTCTACGGCAAGAGTTATCGGAATTGAAAAACCTAAATTCGGATTATTCCTTTATTTATTTGGCATTATGGCTGCCTGTGGTGGTGTGTTTGCGACTGGTTACAGAGTGGTAATCGGGTCACTGGACAAGAGCGGATTACCTCTTGAAACGATGGCTAAATATATGTCAGAGCGTGAAACACATTGGGAAATGTTGGCAATGGCTCCTGCAACAGTGGCAGTCCCTGTTGTTACAGCATTATTCGGAATAGGAATTATGCGATTAAAGTCAAATCCCTTCAAAGGATTTGTGGGTCCTACATTGATACTTGGTGGAATTTCATTTCTGCTTGCACAAGGAACAGAAACGGACTGGGGACTTACCTACTTCTACCCACTTTCAGGAATTTGTTGGGTACTTGCTTACGGCTCCATGGGATATAACTATTTAAATTCAACTAAAAGTTTTCCGTCCTAACTAAACTTTTCACCCCTTGCACTTGCCACAATTTAAATGAATACTAAACCACTTATCGCGGTAACTTTTACATATACAACCCATTACATCAAATCGGGCACTGAATTCCAAAATAGTTTTTGAAAATATTGTATGAGAACTGTTCAGCTATAGACTTTGATATTTAGGAGCTGGAAGTATGCCATAAGAGAAAAGCAAATTTTAAAGGTTAGCCTTCCTTTGGTGAAAAGGACTCTCATTGTCATAAAAGCTTACATCGATTATCTTTTTATAGAATTATAGGTATTTAACCCGGATGAGATTAATCGGATTTCATAAATTATGAAAGGTAAACGGAAGTTTTGCAATTTATCAGCCGAATTTAAGCAGACAAACTAAGGCTTGCGGTAAACGCATGGAACAACACAGGTTTCTACAGACACAAATGATGAAATGAAAAAAAACGTTTTATTCACTTAGGTAATTGTTTCATTCATGATAGGCTACGCACATAAGACATTCCTGACAAAATAAAACAATGAGATATCCCAAATTAAAAAACCGGGTAACCATATTGAAAAAGCATTGATATCTAAAAGAAAAGCAACCTATGACAATGCCTGGCAACTCGGAGATATTGAGGGTATAGTGGCGTGCTTTACAGAAGACTCCATACTCATCAGCCCTCCAGGCCATGTTGCCAAAGGAAGGGAGGAGAATCGAAAACTGTTCAATAATTTTTTAGGAAATGAAGCCAAAAACACAAATCATATACGCAGAATTACATGAATATGTTTAGTAGCTGACAATGTTGCTGTGGTAGATGGTGAAGCATTATTTGGTAGTACAGCAGAACTGAAAGCTTCGGATGCACACCACCGATTTACTGATATTCTCGCGCGAAATGGTGACGATTGGCATATTGCCCAAATCCGTGCCTATGCAGTTCTTTGAGTTTATTCTAAGTTTTATTGCGTTCGTATGAAACAATGTCAGAGGACAGCGCTAATACTTCAAACTGATTCAAACTTTCATAATTTCAAATTAATAACTTCATGTCCAATAGCACAATGGGTACATTTTCTATGGTGGCAGTATTCTGTCTTCAGATGGTTCAATGCTTGAGACTGGGCAGCATTGTGCACCTGCAAGGACAATGATTTCCATTCTCTGATGATTTTATTATTTTCGGGAGGTAATTTATCAAGGATTTCTATAGCTCTGTCTTTGAAAGATGAGTCACCAGTTTCCTGTCCGTATAAAAATAAAAGGGGTGACAGCACGTTGATTTGCAGAAGATGGATGAGTTGCTTACCAAGCCCTTTATGCAACGACTTGCTGCTTTGGTCAAAGCGATAGTGATCCTCCCAGTAATCGTGCATTTTACTATTTGAAAATCCAGTAATCCAATCCGGTGAATATCCCCCGGTTAATTTTCCAAATAATCCGGGCCATGTTCGTATAATGCCCCCTAATTGCGCAATCCTGATTGTTGGAAAGTGTATGGGTCTTAAACGGGCAAACTTCCACATAGAGGGATCTATAGGCTGCAGGTCATATTTCTTTTGTAAAAATCTGTATTCATTTTTCAGGTGATTGGGGTACTCGTCTTTAAAGGAAGACTCCAACAAACCGGCCTGACCAAATAACAGGGCATCGATGATCAAAGGCTGATCCCGGTTTTTGTATAGAATATGCACATGAATACTTCTGGCTAACATCTCAAAAGGCAATACATTGACACGTGAGCCCATATAGCGGGCCAACCAAATGAAAGTAGCCTGTTCCCAATCCATATTCTGATGAATGAGTATCCGATTGAGCATTTGGACTTTTCGCTTGAGTCTTTCAATCAACAGCCCATGCTGCCAAAGAGAAATTTTTTCAGTATTCACTTTACCAATCATCCTGGCACATGGAATGGTCTGATCATTTGTAAGCAAGTCAACATACGTTTTTAACACGGAATCAGGAATTCTATCCTTTAGCCTGAGACAAGGGATCTGGCTTCCATTTCTCCGATACACATGACAATCTCTTTCATATACCACATGGAGTATAACATTATCATAAGTAGGATCTTTATCATGCTTGTGTTTATACCACAGGGATGACAACACATGCATTTCAACATTGCCTGCCCATTCCACACCATTTATCCTGATTCTTGCATGTGAAAAATCCGGTCCGGCATCGCTGTTTTGAATGCCATATTGGATAATTTCAATAGTCTCACCCTCCTCTGTCAATAAAGGATATGCCAAAAACTTTCTGGTTCTCCATACATATTGCAGTAAATCCTCTCTGATTTCAGTTACATAAGTCATTTCCGTTCATACACCTTGAAGGTGTAATGATAAGGATTTTTTTCGTCAAGTTCGTGATCTTCTTTGAATTTTAACATCCATTCATCCGGATCTGGTGCAGGAAACCGGGTATCCCCATCCACTTTGAAATCAACTTCCGTTAAATACAATCGATCCCAAAAATCCTGAGTCTGCCTGTAAATCTGCCCACCACCAATGATGAAACATTCACTTTCTCCATTTTCATAGGCAATGGAAAGAGCCTCCTGGATGGAATGAGCAATCAAACAATGAGATACGATAAAATAAGGATCTCTGGTAATGATTATATTGGTTCTGTTGGGAAGGGGTCGACCAATGGAATGGTAAGATGACCGGCCCATGATCACGTGATGTCCGGTAGTTATTTTTTTAAAATATTTCAAATCAGCAGGCAAATACCAGGGTATTTCATTATTACGACCAATAACATAGTCATGGGCCACTGCAACTATACAGGATACAATCATAATACCGGCTTTTCTAACAGGTTGGCATTGACCATTCGATCTTCCAGCCATTTTTTCGATGGACTTACTTCTCCTTTGAGATATTTTTCAATCATCAGCCCTGCTATAGGAGCAGCGTAAGAAGCTCCCCAACCGGCATTTTCAACAAAGACGGCTATGGCAATTTTTGGGTTATCCTTTGGGGCAAATGCAAAAAATACGCTATGATCTTCACCGTGGGGATTTTGAGATGTACCTGTTTTACCACATACTTCAATACCTGCGACCTGAGCAATCCGTGAAGTGCCTCCCAGCACTGCTTTTTCCATACCATCAATCACTGGAAGAAAATGTTTTTCCTCAATACCTGTATTGTGTTTGGTCCTATACTTCTCTGGCACAGGTTTAATTCCGCTTCTGTACCCTTTAAGAAAATGGGGAGTTATATAATATCCTTTATTGGCAATGGCCGCTGCCAGATTAGCCATCTGTACCGTGGTGAACTCAAATTCTCCCTGACCAATACCCAGAGAAATGGTATATGTTGATTTCCAGCCGGTTACTTCCGAACGGTAAACACGATTATAATAATCTGCCCAGGGGATGGAGCCCGGACTTTCAAAAGTATAATCAATTTCAAGCTTTCTCCCCAGGCCAAATCTATCTAAATAAGTCATCAATGTATCCATGCCCATCCCGGCTTTTGTAAATCCATACTGATCTATAAATTCTCTGAACATTTGAAAATAATAGGCATTACAGGAATGCTGTATAGCCATGGGAATACTGGTTATAGGAGGGTGCCGGTGACAACCTAAAAGTCTGGAACCTAATGGGTATCCCATTCTGCACGAAAAGGAACGATTCACTGGCCAGGTGCCGTGCTGTAATGCTACAGCTGATAAAACCGGCTTGAAGATGGATCCAGGAGGATATTTCGCTGTCACCGCGCGATTTATTAATGGTTTATTGAGCTCATCAGAAACCAATTCTTTGAAAGTTTTATTTCGGTTGTTGGTAAAACTGAGTAAGTTGGGATCATATACCGGCGCACTGATCATAGTGAGGATCTCTCCGGTAGAAGGCTCAATGGCAACAATAGCCCCACGCTTATTTACCATGAGCCATTCACCATATTCCTGGAGATCCAGATCCAGTGAAATAATCAGGTCTTCCCCGGAAACGGCAGCGGAATCCAACCTGCCATGGTTGTACGAACCTACATTTCTACCCAGATTGTCACGGAGTAAATATTCAATTCCCTTTTTACCTTTCAATTCTTTTTCATACTGTTTTTCCAATCCAATAGCGCCGATCAAATCGCCGGGTACATATTCACTCCCTTCCACTTCCACGTCTTTGGGTTGCACCTCCATCAAATAACCCAATGCATGCGCTCCACTCTTATGAGGATAGGATCTTACATTTCTGACCACCGGATAAAATCCGGGAAACTGATACATTTGCTCCTGATACCGGGAAAAAATATCGGGATCAATTTTATTAAGGAAGGTAAAAGGAGTGGATTTGCTATATTTTATATTGCTCCAGTCCTTATTGATATTGTCGATAAATGTCTGTTTGGAAATATTAAGGAGCTGGCAAAATAAAGCCGTATCCATTTTTGGATTGACATTTCTGTATATTACTTCTATATCATAAATAGGATTATTGGCTACCAATATTTTACCATTGCGATCAAACATCATACCTCTGGCAGGGTATATCACGTTTCTTGAAAGTGTAGTGCGCTCCGCCATGTCTCTGTATTGAGAGCTGAATATTTGCAATTGTGCAGCCTTTCCGATCAAAATGATGCCGGAAATCACAAATAGGTAAATGATGATATATTGTCTGTCAGCGTACTTGTTCAATTGAATTTACTTTTTATCTGATTTCATTGTAAATATAACATACTCATACTCCATTAACAGTATTTACCATCAGAAAAAATGTTAAAAAAAAACGATGAAACGCATATATAAATGGTTAAAAAACTTGTATACCTGCGCTGGACCACCCCACTTTTACATACACTAACTGAGATATTAAATATCCAAAGGTTACAACCTCTAAAACACATTCTTCATAGGTTGTACTAATTCAAATGCTTTTGGATACAAATGGGAAGCTGCCGCCAATATTTGTCCGTGATGTAAAAAATCTTCTTCACTACCCGAAAAATCTGTGACTTCGCCGCCGGCTTCTCTCACTATCAAAACGCCTGCGCAAACATCCCAAATGTTAAGATTCGTTTCATAATATACACCAAATCGACCGGCAGCCACGTAGCATAAATCTAACGCAGCCGATCCAAGACGGCGAATGTCGCGGCTTTCTTTGAGAAATTGCTTAAAAACCAATAATGCTGTATCATAATCAAAAGATCTGGAGTAAGGGAAACCTGTGGCCGTTAATACTTCATTCATAGTCTTGAGGGTTTTTATTTGCAACCTCTTTCCATTAAGGGTGGCTCCCTTTCCTTTTTGTGCATGATACAATTCGTCTCTGCAAGGATCATATACAAATCCAACCACCACCTCATTCTTTCTCATAAGCCCAACCGATATACTGAATACTGGTAATTGCTCGAGATAATTTGTAGTTCCATCCAATGGATCGATGACCCAAACCCATTCAGATTGAGACCGGGGTACTGTATTTTCTTCAGTGATAAACCCAGCTTCAGGGAAAATATTTCTTAGGCTTTTTACTAAAAATATTTCGGCATTTTTATCCACATAGGATACCAGGCTATTCCATTCTTTTTCTTCTATATGCTCTGAGTTAACCTTTCCAAAATGAGAAAGTATTTCCTCACCACATTCTTTGATTACAGATTCACATTGGGATTTCAGTAAAGAGTAGTTAAATGGGTATTCTTCATTCATAGGATCATCAGACATCATATGTGATTTCGGCGGTTTCTGACAAAATTCTTGACTGACAAGTCAGTATGTATCCTTCTTTGATTTCATCATCATCCAAAGCATAGCAAGCATCCATTTCAATGACACCACCCAGCTTTCTGGCAAGGCAACTGCTACAGGCTCCACTTGTACATGAATAAGGCGGATCCAGCTTATTTCGGATCATGGATTCCAAAACGGTTTCAGTGGGTAGCACTTCTACTTTATACTTGGATCCATGTATAGTAACATCACATGCTGCCGCTACCCCTTCACCGTTAGAACCCGCTTGTTCCGGTGTAGTAAAATATTCCTTTAAAATGCTGCTGGGCATCACTCCTCTTCGTTTCAAATGCTCTTCTGTATGGGTAATCATATCTCCGGGACCACAAAGGTAGTAAAGAGCAATACCGCTTCGGGAAGGATAATTCAATAGAAACGCTTCAACCAATGAAGGATTTATTCTTCCTTTTTTACCGGCCCAATTCATTTTCCTTTTACCCAACAATCCACTGATACCTGCCAGGCGCTGTTCTTTGGGACGGCTGAGGGTATACTCAATAAAAAGTTGCCCCTCATGTTTTTTAAGTAGTGTGTCTAGTTTTTCTCTAAAAATTATATCCCTTTCACTTCGGCTTCCATATAACAAATATAAGGTACTTTGAGGTTCAAGTTCAAGGAATGCCGAGATCATAGACATGACCGGAGTGATACCACTGCCCGCTGCAATAAAATAATGATCGCGATTCAGGTGGTGGTCAGCCTCTGCAATAAAGCGGCCTTCAGGTTCAGAAATTGAAAGCGTTTCACCAGGCTTAATGGTATCGTGAAGATATCCTGATACCTTCCCTTCTTTTACTCTTTTCACTGTAAACCCTACCTCATCTTCAAACGGTGCAGTACAAAGAGAATAGGATCGCCGGATTTCACCATTTTCTCCCAAACGAACGGTGATGTATTGCCCGGGAAAGTAATTCCTGAAAGCTTCAATACTTTTTTCAAAATAAAAGGTCTTCGTATCGTGTGTTTCATCAACAATTCTCTTTATCTGTACATCTCTGAATTCCATTTAATCACAACAAATTTGCTACGCTTCTACTGAAACAGATCATTGAGGGAAAAGATTAATGCTTTTGCTCGAAAGCTGCAAAGAAACAAAAAGTTGGTAAAAATCACTTCATAAGCCCAGCTATTAAAAATATTAAAACCCCTCTTCTCTGATATATTAAGAACACTGAAAATGACTATACTATAATGATTGATCCTCTAGAATGATTATTTCATTTCGCTTGAAAACCCCCTGTTACTGCATATAAAACAATGATAATGAACCGTCATTTTTGTTTTTTCACAAATGTATTATTTGCTATCCATGTACTGATCAGTATACCATAAACAATAATTGTAATCGAACTGACAGGCATCAGGATGGCTGCAACCAAGGGGCTTAGCAGACCGGTCACTGCAAAGGCAAGACCAACGATATTATATAAAAATGAAAATACAAAACCTCCATATAAGGCATACCGGATTCTCCTGGAAAACACAAACAGTG
>DAOLDB010000096.1:0-8206 GCA_035327565.1 Saprospiraceae bacterium | reverse complement strand
ATACGGTAGGCTCGTTCACAGCTACGATTCCACCTAATTCGAGTGTGGTGGAGTTGCCCATTAACATATTAGTAGATAATATTGATGCAGGTGAGCTTTGGTCTATTATTGTACGAATATCAAGCCAGGACGTTCCTGTACATGAGTTATATAATGAGGGAGCCCATCTTATCCAGGTTACCTGTCCTGACAATCCGGCAGATTGGGTAGGTACGTACAATACACTGGCCAGTGGGGATGCCGGTGATGGCTCCGGAGGATCTGCTCAGCAATATTCCAATCTGCCAGGAGTAGTAACTATCACCCAAACTTCTATTCCCAATGTATATCAATTCAGCGATATGAGCTTTAATTTGTATCCATTGGGTTATGGAGATACAGCTCCTGTAGGACGATTCAGAGAAAATTGTGGTACATCATTGACCGATATTGGAGATACTGACCATTATGGAGATCCATTCACTATTAATGGTACACGGGATCCAGCTACAGGAACCATAACATTAACATGGAGAAATACCTGGGGAGATACCGGGAATGTGGTCATGACCAGACAGTAATAGATTTTAAATTCCGATAGTAATATTTGCAGGCGATCATCTTCTGGGTTGATCGCCTGTATTTTTTTAGTAAGGTTCACTTTTATTAAAAGTTTTGTGTTATTTGCTTAGTTTTGAACCAGGTTACAAAAATCTTAATTAATATAAATAACGTACATTCAATACATCTTCAAGACTACGGTTGCCCAGGTCTTGCGTTTTGTTTATTATTAAATCTGAATCATTAAATGTGATTAAATGTGTAATTTCATGAAGAAAATTTTTACACTTTTATTTTTAATCATTTATTCCATTCTTTCGTTCGCACAATTTCCTCATAAAAATCCCAGAGGCCTGGAACATCTTCTTGAAAAATCAATGCAATTTGATTACGAAAGAACGAAACGAATTGAAACATTTTTAATCGAGAATCCAGCCTTTGAGGGAGTCATTGTTACTCCAGCCAAAACATATTATATTACGGATGTGATCAATGGACAGCCTGTTTTTATAACCACTTATAATGAAGAATCTGCCCAATCAGTAGGAGTCAATCATTTACGTTCCGGTGGAAGTCTGGGCTTAAATCTTACCGGAAAAGGAATGAAAGTCGGGGTTTGGGATGGTGGTGTAGCGAGAGATTCACACCAGGAATTTGAGAGGAGGTTGGTTAATAACAATCCGGGCAATATAGACAATCATGCTACCCATGTACAAGGTACCATTATGGCTGGTGGATTGACTCCGGCAGCCCGGGGAATGGCTTATGAAGCCTTTTCAACCAATTATGATTTTAATGATGATACTCAGGAGATGACTGTGGAGGCTTTGAATAATGATTTACTGGTCTCCAATCATTCATATGGAACGTCTGCCGGATGGAGTTTTCAGAATGGATCGTGGATTTGGCGTGGAGATCCGAATATAAGCACCGAAGCAGACTGGAAATTTGGATTTTATGATTCCAAGACAGCCTTATGGGATGAATTGGCACTCCATCACCCTTATTACACCATTGTAAAAGCAGCAGGAAATGATCGCAATGATGTAGGGGACGGGCGCTTCCCTCCTGATGGCCCATTTGACATCATATCTACATATGGTACCGCCAAAAATATTATTACAGTAGGTGCAGTGAGAAAAGTGAATGTTGCTATTCCAGGGCCTGCGGATATATTGATGAGTGAATTTAGCAGTTGGGGTCCTACGGATGATGGGAGAATCAAGCCTGATTTGGTGGCACCTGGAGTAGGGTTATTTTCCTCAACCTCCGGTAGTGACCAATCTTATGGCAATTCAAGTGGGACATCCATGTCTACCCCGGTAGTATCCGGAAGCCTTTTACTGATACAACAGGCTTTTCATAATCTAAATGGCAGGTATATGCTGAGTTCATCTTTGAAGGGTTTGGCTATTCATACAGCTTTTCCAACCGGGGCCGGACCAGGACCTGATTATCAATATGGCTGGGGAATGCTAAATACAAAAGGCGCAGTAGAATTTTTATTAAATAATGATGGAATCAATAATATTCTTATCGAGGATGAAATTTTAAATGGGCAGGTAAAAGAATATGTTTTGACTCCAGTGGCTGGAAAAAAAATTACCACCACGCTGGTTTGGACTGATTTGCCTGGAACCCCACCTCCGGTCAGTCTTAATCCAACCAATCTCATGTTGGTTAATGATCTGGATATGCGTATAGTTGATGAGTCGGGTAATCAGATATTCCCTTATATTTTGGATCCTTCCAGCCCGGGACTTGCAGCAGGAAAGGGGGATAATTTCAGAGATAATGTGGAAAAAATTGATTTTCCAAACCCTGAACAGCGACCTTATTTTCTGAAAATCAGTCATAAAAATCAATTGGTTACCGGTAGACAGAGATTTAGCCTAATTATTTCATACACCTCTGAAAATAGCGGGTTAACCAATTTATACTGGATTGGAAATTCCGGAAAATGGAATGATGGCACACAATGGGCACTTTCCTCAGGAGGTAATGCAGCGGGGTTGATTCCTGACAGCACCTCAAGGGCTATCTTTGATGAAAATTCATTTCCTGGAAATGGTGATCATGTGGTGCAATTGGAAAGAGATGAAACCATAGGAAGTGTCATTTGGCTTTCTAACAAGGAGGCCACTTTAGATTTCAATGGTCATGCACTCAGCACAGATGCAACGACACTGCTTAATAGAGAAAGTCTCACTTTATTGGACGGGAATATGTTATTGCGATTTAACCCTTCCACACAGGAAAAGACATTTAATTTTGGTTTGAGTACATCGGATAAGATGACCATTAAGGTAGATAACGGAGGAACAACTTCATGGCGAATCGAACCTGGCAAAACCAATCCCATCAATCTGGAAATTAAAGCGGGAAGGGTAATGTTGCCAGAAAATGAACAGTATAATATTAAACGTTTGGTTTTGTCAGAAGAAGGGGCTTCTTTGATATCGAGACAATCCATTTTCAGAGGGCTTGAGGAGTTGCGCGTTGCTGAAAATACAATATGGGATGACATGGGTAGCGAATGGTATTTTGACACAGGAAATTCTTCCATTTTAGATATTAACGGATTCGAATTTCAATCTTCAGTTTTTATTCACGGAAGCACCCTTGAAATAATCGGTTCAAACAATCAATTCAAAAAGTTGGATGTCAAAGAAGGGGAAGTATCTATTCTTAGTGATAACCGGGTGAAAGACTTAAAAGTTGAGGATGCTGCCTTGCATCTTATCAATGGCATTCAGTTGACGATAATTGAAGATTTGCACCTCAACTCGTCAGGACCCTTATTGACATCTATAGTTTCACCGGGAACTGCTACTTTGGAGCTGATTCCGCATCGACGCTTTTGTTTTGAAAACTTATTCATTGAGAATGTAAGTCTCACTGGATTTGGTGCTGTATCAGTAGGTATACAAAGTGAAGTGATTCATGCTGAAAACTGGTTTGTCGGTTCTTGTGATGACTTGATATTTGCAAACTTTGAAATCAGATATCCTTGTGTCCATGGCCTCACGTATCTCATTGACAAAAGTGAGGGAAATTACACGCAAAGAAAATGGATGGTGGATGGTATAGAAACTTCGGATGAGAGTACCTCTTTTATATCATTCGATCAAACCGGACACATTGAAATTGGCTTGGTGGTAGGAGATGGGGAAGCCCAATCGATGTTTTCCCAAACCATTGAAATCCTCGATAACACACTTCCTGACAATCGCGTTATAGTCAATCCTACCCAATTGGCAAGTTTCAGGTCAGCTATGTCTTACCAATGGTTCAGAGATGGTCAGCTACTTTCAGGGGAAGTTAACCGAGTATTTCTCCATAATAATATACCAGGAATATACTTTGTCCTCACTTTTGATCAGATGTGTAATCGCAAAAGCGTTGAAGAACTCTTCGGGACTTCCTCTACTGATGACCCCCCGGAGGATAATATTGTACAGATTTTGAATGTTTTCCCCAATCCTGTGGTTGGTGATTCTCCACTTTATATAGTACAGCCCAGAGATCAATTGCAAAACCTGACCATATCAGTTATTGATTTGGCAGGCAAAATTTTATTTACATTACAAAATCAAACTTCATCCACTATACCTGTAGACATGCAGAATGTTACGTCAGGAATGTACATTCTGAGAATTCAGGCAAGTGATAAAGTTTCATCTTTTAGATTCATACGAATATAGAGTGAATATATATTATGATACGGAGACATTACGTTTTGGAGATTAAGAAATCTGTGTTTTTTAAGAAAGGATTTTGGAATAATTGAATGCATTTAGGGCTACAGGATGGCTCCAAAGAGTATTATTTAATGAAAATATAAATCATGAAGTTAAGTTTGTTCATTACAACCTGGGTCATTCTTTGTAACTCATTCACATTGATGGGCCAGGATTTTGTTTCTTCCTCTTCCGGACAGTTGCTTATGGAGAGAAAATATAACCCTGGAGCAAAAGGTGTAACTTTGTTTTCAGAGTATCAAAAGGGTAAATTGATTGACCGTCGTGGCAATGTTAAAGAGGATATTTTGCTCAACTTAAACCGAATCATGGGTCTATTTATGTCAGAATCAAACGGCGAGGAAATTGTCATCAATGAACGACTATACGGAGAAGTTGTTATCCATCCGAATGATCAAAGTATGGCACAATATACAGTGATGACCTTTAAAAACAATCTTAATCCATCAGATCCCTGGCGTTATTATCAGGTATTGTTTGAATCGGAAGATTTCATCTTTGCAAAAGGATATGAATCCAAAGTGTTTTCTGAAGGAGGATCTAATTATGGAAAAGGATCGGATACGGATCTGATTAAAACCTATGAATATCACTACATTTTGGATGGATCGGGTTTTGAGAAGATCCGTTTGAGATCAAAAGATTTCGCAGCAAAATTTCCACATCAAAGATCTTTGTTGGAAAAAATGGAAAAGCAAAATAATTTACAATTAAAAAAAGAAAATGATGTCATCAAATTGTTTTCTTTGGTGTGGCAATAACTTTTTTTAATTATAATAAAGTTGATCATTTAATTCGTAGCCTCAATGATTTATATGCAACAGTATCTTTATTCAATTTTCTTCATTTCTTTATTTTTTTTCTCTTCGAGAACAATAGCCCAGGTAGTATCGGATTATCCCATGGTCGAGATTCAAAAAGATACCTCTATCCATTTTAGGCCCTTTACACAAGAGATTGTATATTCCCACATCCCTTATCAAAGAAGAGCAAGAATCAGGGGAAGGGGCAAGGAACAGTTTAATGTTACTTATATAGGCAATGTGCCGGAGGAAGCCAAACATGTTTTTGAGGAAGGCGTTCTTAGTGTGTTAGGAGATTTAATCAGGACTCCAGTTAAAATCAATATCCATCTCACATATAGAATTATAGATGGAACTGCATTGGCAGGGGCATCGGTTAGTAGATGGTATAGCAATTTTAGAAATTCCCCGAAAATCAATGGAGTTTTTCCTGTGGCATTAGCAGAAAAAATAGCAGGATTTGAAATCAATGATCCGGAGTCCCCGGATTTAGAAATTAGAGTTAACTCAAATATTGACTGGTTTTACCGGGTGGAAGATGCTACCGGAATCGGACCTCGCTTCGATTTTTTTTCTGTATTACTTCATGAAGTTTTGCATGGATTAGGTTTTAACTCTTCCGTTTCTGTTCAAGACGGGATCGGTATTATAGGGGTATTCACTAATAATCGCTTTACTGCCTTTGTTGATTATTTAGTTAATGAAGCCGGCCAGAAATTGACTTCGTTTGAAGATCAAACCTCTAATATGGCTTCACGCCTTTCCCGGAATGATCTTTTTTGGAATTCGGAGGTGAATCATACCAAATTCAAACTATTTTCTCCGACACCCTATCAGCCGGGTTCCAGTATTAGCCACTTAGACCACAATACTTATCAAAATACTGACGATGCGTTAATGACTCCATTCGCCAATCGTGGACAGGCTATAAGAGATCCGGGAATTTCAACTGAGATCATGCATGATCTGGGATGGAGTCATACCTATTTATTACATGACAGACCTTCCAATACGGTGGAAAGATCTCCTTTTGAAAAAATACCCGTACAAATCAGGGTCGAATCAGATGCCAGACTTGATAGCAGTACTTTGTTTATAAACTATCGTCTACCTTTTCCAGACTTTGAGGGAAATAGAGATTTCAAAGAGCCTATGGAGTACAAAGGAGGTGACCTATTTGAATTTGAATTGCCAGCATTTGAAACTGGCGATATTATGTTGTATTACTTTGAGGCAGCTGATATCAATGGGCGGTTTTTTACCAACCCAGGGTATGATGTATTGAATAAGTTTCAGGTATATTATGATATGCGATATGGATTGGATACAATACCTCCGGTGATTGTCCACGAGCCCATCGCCCAGATCAATGATAAGGACCGGTCATTGGATCTCGAAACCATTGTTAGCGATGGTTATACGGGAGTGGAAAGCGTTACTGTGGAATGGAAAATGAAAGGAGAAGAAATGGGGCCGGTGTTGATGGAAGTTGATACGGCCAATCAATTTGGAGAAAATAACTATATTGCTAAATTGCCCATTCCATTAAATTTTCTATCTGAAGGGGATGAGATTGAGTATCGAATCATTGCGATTGACAGGGCTATATCAAAAAATTCATCCTTCATGCCAGAAGATGGATCTTTTTTTATCGTGGAGGTGACTGCAGTACCGTCACCGGTTGTCTCCTATTTCAATGATTTCAATACACCGACGGATGATTTTGAAGGCAATGGTTTTTCTATTGAACGGCCTGTGAATTTTAACAATCCCGCTATACATTCGCTTCATCCCTATCCCAGCGCAGGCCAAAATAATACTTTAAACTTAATTTACAATTTGAAGGTTCCTATTATTGTGGATAGTAAGAATCCTCTGATGGAGTTTGATGAAATAGTTTTGATTGAACCGGGAGAGCCAGGTTTTGCCTTTGGCACTCTTGAATTTTGGGATTATGTAATAGTAGAAGGTAGAAAGTTGGGGACGAATCAATGGCTACCCATTATTGACGGATATGATAGCCGAGCGCATGTAAGCTGGCTGAATACTTACAATAGCAGTATTTCTGCTGGCAACTCAACGGCGGTAGGTCACCCTTCCATGTTCAGAAAGCGTTCCATTGACATTACAGATAAAGGAAACTTTGTTGCGGGAGATACGGTGTTATTTCGGTTTCGATTATTTTCCGATCCTTTTGCTGTAGGTTGGGGATGGGCAATCGATAATTTAAATATACAAGATCAGTCTACTTCCGTAATTGATTTGACAGAAAATAATGATGTATTGATCTTCCCTAATCCTGTTACGGGAGACCGGATATACATCAAAAGACCGGTGACTGATGCACCTGAAGCGTTAGTGTATTTATTTACCCTCGATGGCAGATTACTGAGTAAAACTTCAGTGAATGAATATGAATTTTCTATTCCGGTTACTGATCAGAGCAATATGTTAATTTTGACCATACAGAGTGGAAAGAGTAGTGTATCGAAAAAAATTTTCAGAGCCGGCCGTTAGGTTTTTTAATTTTTTGTTCATTTTATACAAAGAAGGACTTCATGGAAATACGAATTTATTCAGTAGGCTTTTCAGCAGATTTAAAACTAGAAAGTTATATCAGAGAGAAATTAGAAAAAGTTAAAAAATACAACGATACTTTAATCGGAGTGGATGTGTATTTGAAACTTGAAAATTCGGGACAGGTAAAGGATAAAGTGGTTGAACTGAAAGCCCGGGTGCCTGGACCGTATCAATTTGTAAAAAATGAAGATAAGACATTTGAATCTTCATTTGATAAGGCACTTGAAACTTTTAAGCGGCAGCTTAAAAAACACAACGATAAGTTGAAGTCTGTAAAATAGAGTGTATAGATCAGAGATTTGAACCTGCTTATACTTTATATAAGTTTTGTAAAAAGGCAACCAAAATTTTCTTTTACAAAATTGAAGTAATAATTTCAATATTATTGAAAAAACACTATTTTTGCATCGCTTTTGGAAAAAGTTCTTAAAAGTATTGAAAAAAGCTGCCAGTGTAGCTCAGCTGGCCAGAGCAGCTGATTTGTAATCAGCGGGTCGGGGGTTCGAATCCCTCCACTGGCTC
>DAOLDB010000095.1:0-8216 GCA_035327565.1 Saprospiraceae bacterium | reverse complement strand
GTATAATCGGAGAAGGAGACGTACAGTGGATGACGGCAGCATCGGGCATTTTGCACAAGGAGTATCATGAGGAAAACTTCAGCAAACAGGGAGGTGAATTCCAGATGGTGCAATTGTGGGTAAATCTTCCTGCTAAGGATAAAATGTCCCCTCCCAAGTACCAAAGTTTGTCCAATGAGCAAATCAATAAATACATATTGCCGGAGGATGCCGGACACATTGAAGTAATTGCCGGTGATTATCAGGGTATGGAAGGGAGCGCCTCCACCTTTTCACCGGTTCATTTACTGAATGCAAAGCTCAATAAAGGTGGAAATGCAATTTTTAGCTTTCCCAAACACTACAATACAGGATTGTTGATCATAGAGGGCAGCGTGACTGTGAATGGAACGGAAAAAGTACCAACGGATCATTTTGCATTGATGGAAAATGATGGAACGGATTTTCAAATAAAGGCGCTGGAAAACTCCATAGTTTTAATTTTGAGCGGTGAACCTTTGAAAGAGCCTATTGCAGCCCATGGTCCCTTTGTGATGAACACACGTCAGGAGATTATCCAGGCAATTGAAGATTATAATCTTGGCAAATTTGGATATCTTGAAGATTAAATCCTTCACTTAAAAACTGAGAGTATGTCGAACATTGAATTAATCATTGAGGAAAGAGCAGCTAATATTGGAAATTTTCTTGTGGGTCGATTGCTGCCTTTCCGGCAAAAAAGATCTGTCGGACCATTCGTGTTTATTGATCATATGGGGCCGGTACAATTGAATGAGAGAGAGAATCTGGATGTCTTACCCCATCCCCATATTGGTCTTTCCACTCTCACGTATCTTTTTGAAGGAGCCATTTTACACAGGGATACCATAGGCAACGAAGTAGAAATTCAACCCGGAGCGGTCAATTGGATGACTGCCGGAAGGGGAGTGGTACACTCGGAGAGAACACCTGAATATCTTCGCCATTCGGAGAAGTCACTCCATGGTTTGCAAATATGGGTGGCATTGCCCAAAGAGTTGGAAGAGACGGATCCTTCATTTACTCATATTGCAGCGGATGAAATTCCTGCCTGGCAACAAACCGGAGTATCCATCAAGCTGATTGCGGGTGAAGTGTTGGGACGAAAATCTCCTGTGCCCGTTTATAGTCCTCTATATTTTATAGAATTTAAATGTTCCACGCCGCAAACCATCAACCTTCTCGATGAACTCTTTGGTGAGAGTGCCTTGTACATCATGGAAGGGGCGGTTTATGCTGAAGGCAACCGGTTTGGACCCAAACAGATTTTGATTGCCAAAGATGCAAAACTTTGCACTTTTGATATGGAAGCAGGCACTACAGTGTATATCTTTGGCGGTGAGCCTTTTCCGGAAGAGCGATATATTGACTGGAACTTTGTTTCATCCAGTAAAGACAGGTTGAAGCAGGCTCGTGAAGATTGGATACATCAACGCTTTCAATTGCCTTCCGGTGAGAGAGAATTTGTTCCTTATCCGGTACGAAACCGGTAAATTAATCATTTATTATTTACATTCAATCATTCAATACAATATGGAAATCACACAACATCAGGAAGATTCCAAAGGCTACTTTAAAGCAGAATTAAATGGGGAGGAAGCCGGCAGGATGACATACACCATGGCAGGTAATAGCTTAATGATTATTGATCATACAGAAGTTTATCCGGGCTATTCCGGTAAAAACGCAGGCAAACTCATGGTGATGAAAGCCGTTGATTTTGCGCGTGAACATCGCATCAAAGTAATCCCTCTATGCCCTTTTGCCAAGAGCGTATTTGATAGAAATAATGACATCAGAGATGTTTTAAATACTTAGACATTTTTAAATCAATAGGTTCAGGATTTTCATTTCTATTAAAGTTGAATTTTGGTTTATTTTTTTTTCTTTGACCTTGTGCAATAGGCTTTATGCTGGTCTTACATATTATTGATGTGAATACTTTATTGTACTGAAAGTCAGTGTTTGTTGACATGCAAAGCCATTTTTAGTTTCAAAACTCTGATTCATTATGTATATTTATAACTTAAAACTCAATCTGGATGAAACCATGACTTCAAATCTTCCTATGACGAATGAACAGGTAAATGGATTGATTGCTGTGCTAAAATCACGTTTTCAGGACCATATGTACCGTCATCCCGGTATGGATTGGGATGAAATCCAAAGGAGAATCGAAAATAATCCCAAAACAATATCCGCTTTGAAATATATGGAAGATACCGGAGGGGAACCGGATGTGATTGGATTTGCTGAAGATAACAATTGTTATATTTTCTTTGATTTTTCGAATGAAAGCCCTTCCGGACGCAGGAGTCTGTGCTATGATCAGGAAGCACTGGCGGCAAGAAAACACAACAAACCTGCCGGCAGTGCCATTGAGATGGCACGTCAAATGGGGATTGATTTGCTTTCAGAAGATCAATACAGAGAATTGCAACAGCTTGGGAGTTTTGATACTAAAACGTCCAGTTGGTTAAAAACACCGGAAGCCATCAGAAAATTAGGCGGGGCTATATTTGGAGATTTTCGTTTTGGACATGTCTTTATTTATCACAATGGAGCCGATTCTTATTATGCCGCCCGTGGTTTTAGAGGTTCATTAAGAGTATGAAAATGATCATCAAAGTTTTTATAGTTTTCACAGCTTTGGGTTGTGTGGATCGGCCTATCCCGGATGCTGTCAATTCCATTGACAGTTTGAAAATCCCTCTCAATGAAAGTCAGATTGAACTGATTTACGGAAAATCGAAAATTTTTCCCGAAAATACTCAATTGGCATTAGGAGTCATTCGGGGGGGTAAGGTAGACTTTGTTGGAATTCAACGGGTCAATGATACCATTTTTCCTATTGATAATCACAAAAATATATTTGAAATCGGATCCATCACCAAAGTATTCAATGCCACTTTATTGGCTCATATGGCGGCAGAAGGCAAACTGGATTTGAACTCCCCCATTCAGGATGTATTGGACCTGGAGTTAGCTGTTGATAATGAGATCACATTTAAACAGCTTGCCAACCATACATCCGGATTGCCAAGACTTCCTTCCAACATGAATTTTTTATTCTCCGATCCAAAGAATCCATATAAGAATTATGACAGCATTAAACTCCATGAATATTTGGCCAATAAAATGGAGCTTAAAAGTACACCCGGCGAAACTTATGAGTATTCCAATTTGGGTGCAGGGCTTTTGGGAGAGTTGTTATCAGAGCTTTCTAATTCCACTTATGAAGATTTATTGCAACAATACATTTTTTCAGAATATGGTATGTATTCATCCACCACCGATCGCAGCAAATTTGAATCAGGGTTTGTTTTTGGATTAGATGGACAAGGAAAAGAAACGCCCTTTTGGGATTTTCAGGTTCTCAAGGGGTTAGGTGCCATGCTATCGACTGTAGACGATTTGTCTCGTTTTGCTTTAGCTCAGTTTAATGACAATAATGAGGTCATTCGATTGACACAGAAGCCGACCTTCACACTCAATGACCAAACAAAAATAGGTTTGGGATGGCACATCCTCACAATGAGCAATGGTATCGAGGTGATATGGCATAATGGGGGTACAGGTGGATTTACTTCATCAATGGCGCTGGATTTGGTATTGAAAAATGGAGTGATTATATTATCCAATGTGTCGGCCTACCATAAAGATTCCAAAAATATAGATGCATTATGTTTCGAATTGATTAAAACACTGGTAAACGAAGAATAAAGTGTTGGATCGGGGCTAATCTTTGTAAATCCACCAGATTATTGTTAATTTTGAACAGAAAGTATCAATAAAATTGCTTTTCATTTGTACTTTATTGTACTTTAAGAATCCGGTGAAATGCAGAAATCTTACAATATATCTACCGAACAAAAAGCGGCAGTGGCCAGGGTAAAGGTGGATAAGGTATTTGGGTCGGAATGGAAGGAAAAAGACGATTTGCTTGCTGTGGAAGAACCTTTGGAGATTCGTTTGGGTTACGGCGATCCCGGCCGGCGCTCTCAACAATCCATTGCAGTCACCATGCGAACCCCTGGCTATGATTTTGAACTTGCTCTCGGATTTCTTTACACTGAAGGTATTCTTCAGAATTATGATGATATACTCAAAATCCAATATTGTACAGAATCAAATACCAGAGAACAGCAGTTCAATGTAGTCAGGGTGGAATTGAAAGAACATGTCATACCGGATATGAGCCTTCTTCAGAGAAATTTTTATATGAACAGCAGTTGTGGGGTTTGCGGGAAGGCTTCTATCGAATCTATTAAGATATCATGCCCGGTTTATCTGCAAGAACACGAGGTTAAAATATCTGGACGGATGTTGAATCGTTTACCTGAAATTTTAAAAGAACACCAGAGAGTGTTTATGTATACCGGAGGGTTACATGCCTCGGCTTTGTTTGATCATGAAGGACACATATTATTGCATCGTGAAGATGTTGGCAGACATAATGCTTTAGATAAATTGATTGGAGCGGCTTTAGCCGGATATAGTCTCAAAAGAAATACCTGGCCTTTAGCCCCTTACATTTTGTTATTGAGTGGTAGAATCAGTTTTGAACTGGTACAGAAAGCGGCCATGGCTGGAATCCGGATCATTTGTGCTGTGGGAGCGCCATCCAGTCTTGCCGTAGAAACAGCGAAGGAATTTAATATGACTATTGTGGGCTTTTTAAAGGATGACCGTTACAATGTGTATCATGGAATACACAGGTTGGCACTATAAATGATTGAATGTTGGAGTATGGACTATGATGAAAAGAGAGCGAAGATATAATCATTAATTAAAAGGAAATCATGTCAGAAAACTTAAGTGAGCTTTTAGGGAGGAAAGGGGTAAAAATCAATCTTTTCGAGGAGTTGGGGATCACTGCCTCAGATGAAGGTACTGTATCCATTGAGGAAATGGATAGATTGGCAAAAGAGTTTCTGGTGGGGAAAGCCAATGTGTATGGTTCTGTCAGTTTTTATGATTTTTTGAAACCACAGAACCAGGGAAAAAAAGTATATATATGTAATGGAAGTGCATGTTTAACATCAGGCACCCAGGAAAGACTCAAAGAACAACTCCAAACTCATTATAAAGCTGATGAAATTGGAGAGATGTGTTGCATGGGTCGATGTCATGAGAATGCCAGTTTTCATGCCAATGGGTATAATTATTCGGGGAAGGCGATTGACCATTTTAAGGAATGGGTGGAGGAAGGTATTACACAAGACGATGCATATCATGTAGAGAGTCATGGCACCGCCATTCTTACTTCTTCACCATACAAAGCAGATTTTTACAGTGATTTATGGGATGAAGTTTTGGAACATGAACCTGCACATTGGCTATCGCAAATCCAACAATCCGGGTTGAGAGGTAGGGGAGGGGCCTGGTTTCCCATAGCGGTCAAGTTGGAGGCATGTCGGAAAATGGGTTCAGATTTAAAATTTATCGTTTGCAATGCTGATGAAGGCGATCCCGGAGCTTATAGTGATAGGTATTTATGTGAAAAACAACCAATGCTGGTGTTGTTAGGTATGATGATCGCGGGGTATGTTGCGGGAGCAGAATGGGGAGTGATTTACATACGTGCGGAGTATCCCGATTCCATACACATTATTGAAAAAGAAATTGAAAAGCTCAGAAACCTGGGTTGTTTGGGCAGAAATATCAGGGGAAGCGGATTTTCTTTCGATTTTAAGGTAATCCGCGCTCAGGGTGCCTATATATGTGGGGAGGAAACAGCATTGCTTTCTTCGATTGAGGGTCAGCGACCTGAAGTGAGAATCCGGCCCCCATATCCTGTTGAAAAAGGATTGTTTAATAAGCCTACTGTTGTCAATAATGTTGAAACCCTAGCTTGTTTGCCCTGGATCATAAAGGAAGGGGGAGAAAAATTCTCTTCTATCGGCAAAGGACTATCTAAGGGTACTAAGCTGCTTTCATTAGATGGATTTTTCCAACATCCAGGCATTTACGAAGTGGATTTGGGCACACCTTTGGATGTAGTGATTTATGATCTGGCAGGAGGGTTTAAGGAGAGCATCAAAGCCATGCATATTGGAGGTCCTTTGGGAGGCCTGGTTCCTGTCTTGAAGACCAAAGACCTTACTGTTGATTTTGAATCTTTTGCCCAACAAGGCTTTCTCCTTGGACATGGATCGGTAGTTTGTATACCGGAAGATTTTCCACTTATTAATTATCTGGAGCATTTATTTGAATTTACCGCTCATGAAAGTTGCGGTAAATGTTTCCCATGCCGTCTGGGTTCAGTGAGAGGCTATGAAATGATCAATAAATCCATTCATTCTGACTATAAAATGGACAGAAATCTGATGGATGATTTGTTAGAAACCTTAGAAACAGGCTCTTTATGCGCATTGGGTGGAGGTTTGCCACTGCCAATAAAGAATGCTCTTCAATACTTTCAAAAGGAATTAAATCCTTATTTTACCGGTTAAATAAAATAATAATCACGCTGGCCATGGAATCATCCTTTGTAAAAACTAAAAGCAAGAATCAGAGCTCTAAAGGTTCCACCTATGAAAATGGTCATAAAGCAATGGTGACAGTATATGTCAATGATATGCCCATTACCGCAAGAGAGGGAGATACCATTATACAGGTATTACGTGGGATCAACGGAAAAGATGCCGTTCCCACTTTGTGCGATGCCCCAAACTTGAAACCTTTTGGTTCCTGCCGGGTATGCAGTGTGGAAGTAGCTCTTACTAAGGGCGGAAAAACAAAGGTGCAGGCTTCTTGCCATACGCCGGTGGTTTCAGGTTCATATATATATCCGGACACCGAAAGGATACATGCTCTTCGAAGAAATATCATTGAACTGGTATTGACGGATCATCCATTGGATTGCCTGACCTGCGAAGTTAATATGAATTGCGAATTGCAAACAGTAGCTGCCCGGGTTGGAATAAGGGATGTTCGCTACCCCGAAGGAAAAAACCACTTAGACAGACCAAAAGATCTGAGCCACCCTTACATGACCTCCGACCTTTCGAAATGCATCAATTGTTACCGCTGTGTGAGGGCATGTGATGAAGTCCAGGGAGAATTTGTACTGAGTATGGCAGGGCGTGGATTTGACAGCCATATTATTAAAGGAGCGAATACCAGTTTTTTCGAAAGCGAATGTGTGAGTTGTGGAGCATGTGCTCAGGCTTGCCCCACATCAGCCATTTCCGATGTATTCGAATCCAAATCGATCTCTACAACGGAAACTACCCGGACAATATGTACCTATTGCGGTGTGGGTTGCAACCTGGATGTAGCTACAGTTAATGGTAAAGTGAAGAGCATACAGGCTCCTTATGATGCAGAAGTGAATGAAGGGCACACTTGCCTGAAAGGACGTTATGCCTTTTCATTTTATGATCATCCGGAGCGTCTGAGAACACCACTTGTCAGAAAAGAAGGTGAGTTGGTCCCGGTAAGTTGGGACGAAGCATATGATTATATCGCTGATGAGTTGGAAAGAATAAAATCGGAGTATGGGCCGGACTATATTGCAGGCATTTCATCAGCGAGATGCACCAATGAGGAAAACTATCTGATGCAGAAATTTATCCGGGCTGTCATAGGTACCAATAACATTGATAGTTGTGCCAGGGTATGCCATTCTCCCACGGCCTTAGGGATGCAACGCACATTTGGTACAGGAGCAGCCACTAACTCCATAGCGGATTTGAAGTACGCTGATTGCATTATGGTGATTGGAGCCAATCCAACGGATGGGCATCCTGTCACAGGTGCTAAGTTGAAGCAATTTGCTATGAAAAAGTCTTGTATTGTTATCGACCCACGCAGAACAGAATTGGCTCGTTTTGCCAAAATTCATCTTCAACTTAGGCCCGGCACCAATGTAGCCCTACTCAACATGATGTTGTACTATATTATTGCTGAAGGTCTTGAAGATAAGAATTTTATTGCACATAGAACCGAAGGGTATGAAGAATTTAAAAAAGAAATCCTTAGGCTGGATCTGGAGGAAATGGAGAAGGTTACCGGCGTTGACCGGAAACTGGTTAGAGAAGCTGCCAAATTGTTTGCAACAGCTCCCAATGCAATGTCTTTCCATGGATTGGGTGTGACTGAGCACTCACAAGGAACTTTTGCGGTGATGTTAATAGCGGATCTGGCCATGATTACCGGTAATATTGGAAGACGGGGTGTTGGCGTCAATCCTT
>DAOLDB010000094.1:0-8702 GCA_035327565.1 Saprospiraceae bacterium | reverse complement strand
TTATTGAATGCTGTAACCGCCCCTGAAGGTGTAGCCCATGCTGTTTTATTCAGAGCTGTAGAACCTATTGAAGGAGTAGAACATATGATGGAGAGGAGGGCAAGAAACACTTTGGATGTCTCGGTGACCAATGGACCTGGTAAATTGACTCAGGCCATGGGGATCAGAGATTGTCTCAATGGTGAAAAGTTGACGCACCCGGAGGGTTGTATGTGTATAGGAGATTCGGGAATATACATACCCACCACTTCCATTGTTTCCGGACCCAGAGTAGGTATGTCCCCTCTTACAAAGGTATACGGGCATTTCCCATGGCGTTTTTTTATCAAGAATAACCGCTGGGTAAGTAAACCCTGGCATGTGAGTTATAATTGGTAAATTTGAGCTTTAAAGCAAGCTATATCAATCGTAGTTAAACTCCATAGATCAGAATTTCAGAATATTTTCACTTAAATGTTAATATCAATTGAATATGCACATAGTAGAGATAATATTTTTTTGGAGTTGATTAATTTCGCAAAGGACTATTGACTGAAATCAGTAGTCGTGGTCGGGCTGTAAAAAATAGGGCATTCAGATTAAATTGTAAACAAAGTTCTTATATATTGTAATTTTTGTGATTTAATAATAAAAGTATTGGAGATGGTTAAAAAGTCGATGGGTATTGTTATTAGTTTCTTAATAGTTTTATCGGGTTCAACAGCTTTGTACAGTCAGGCACTTCAGGATTTTGATTTTTTTGATTATACGTATGTCGAAAACATACGATCCATACAATTTAAAGGTACAGCATCACAGGTTTCCAACTTTCCGGTAATCCAGCTTAATAAAGGGGTGTTGCAATTTAGTTTTGATGTCCTAAGTGATAAAGCCAGGGATTACACTTATAGGGTGATCCATTGTGACCGCAATTGGCATCCCAGCAATCTTGACAGAGAGGATTATCTTGTAGGGTTTGATTATGACCTTATTCGGGATTATCAGTTTTCACATAATACTTTGGTGAGTTACGTGCATTATAAGCTTCCACTTCCTAATTCAAGATATAACTTCATCGCTTCAGGCAATTACTTGCTGGTGGTTTACGACGGTAATGAATACAATGGCGTACCAGTAATTACCCGCCGTTTTATGGTGACAGAGCAGGCTGTCAGTGTGGGTTTTAACCCTAAAGTTCCGGTACGGGCTGATAAAATCCGGACGCATCAGGAATTTGATTTTTTTGTAGATATCAAGGATTTTAACATTCCCGATCCAAGGAGAGAAATTACGGCGGTAGTTATGCAAAATGGGAATTGGTCAACAGCTATTTATGATATTAAAGCCAATAATGTAATCAGGGATCGATTAAATTTTAATTTCAATGACAGGATAGTATTTCCAGGACTCAAGGAATTCAGGAATTTTGATATCCGTCGCCTTGAATTTGCTTCACAGTGGGTACAATCCATCAAACTACATCGAAATGGTACGGATGTGCTCCTGCGATTATCAGAACCCAGGACTTACCAATTGTATCAGGACAGACCGGATATCAATGGTTCTTTTTATATTTCTAATAGAAATGATGATGTCACCTTCAGTGATGATCCCAATCTGAATTCCGATTATGCCAATGTCATTTTTGCCTTGAAAATGGAACCCGTTTCCGGTGAGCATAGGGTATTTGCTATTGGATCATTTAGCGGATGGGAAGCTTTGCCGGAATATGAACTATTTTATGATCGTGAAAACGAAATTTATTTGGGGCAAGCTTTATTTAAACAAGGATTTTACGATTACATGTATGCATTAGTAGATGATAATTACAGAATGGACTTTATATCTCTTGAAGGCAGTCACTATGAAACGAGAAATGAATACAATGTATTAGTGTATTATTCAGAGTTTGCAGGGAGGTTTGACCGCTTGCTGTCTGTCCAAACTTTTAATTATCATTGAGGATAAAGCTTTATTTATCTATACATTTTTTCCATTCATATATAATATTGCCTGAACTTTGCTTTACTTAGTATCATTGCATAATCATATATGTTAAGTTATGAAAAAAGTATTCTTTTCGTTTGCTGTCATCGCAATGACAGCAAATATTCAAGCTCAAACTATTGCCCAACAAGAAGGAAGGAGTGAAATCTGGACATTAGAAGCATGCATCCAACAAGCCTGGGTGAACAGCCTCCTGGTTAGGGAAGGTGAATTTGGCCTGGAGAATGCAGATATAGAACTAAAGCTGGCTAAACATTCCCGGTTTCCCAGTCTGGTAGCCAATTCAACCGGATTTGTTAATTTTGGTCGTTCGATTGACCCTGTATCGAATCAGTTTATAGCCACCACATTTCTTAGCAATGGAATTGGCCTGAATACTAACATGACTCTATTCAATGCCAATCGCATCAACAATCTTATTTCCCGTACACGAATTGACAAACAGGCTTCCGGAAGAGACCTGGATCAGATTAAGAATAATATAGCCTTACAGGTAGCTAATGCGTATATCAATGTGTTGTTTGCATCCGAAAATTTATCCAACTCACGAAAGCAGCTGGAGGAAACTGCCCAACAGTTGGAGCAAATTGATAAACTGATTGAATTTGGGAGCAGACCGGCCAATGAACGATTAGATCTTGAAGCCCAATATGCTACCCGTGAGCAAGCAATTGTTAACAATGAGAATAATCTGACCATTGCTTACCTGCTATTGAAGCAATTGATGAGAGTTGATATGAATTATAACATGGTACTTGAAACACCTGAAAACCTTGAGGTGGATGGAGATCCGGATCTTTACACTTTCGACGAGATATTCAGATCAGCCTTGATTACACAAAAATCAGTAGAAGCGGGCGAACTCAGGGTGTTGAGTGCTGAAAAAAACGTAGAAGTAGCACAGGCAGAACTATATCCCAGTCTGGGATTCACAGGGAATCTTCAAACCAATTTTTCCAATCAGGCCCGAATAATAGAACGGTTTGAAACCATCAGACAGGAAACTCAGGTTTTTATTAATAATCAACCTGTGACGATTGCAACCGATGCAAATGTGCCAATTTTAGCTAATAATCCCTATTTTAACCAATTGGGGGATAATATTTTTTTTGGATTTGGTATGTTTTTGAGAGTACCAATTTATAGCAATTTTAATGTGAGTGGTGGCATACAAAGAGCAAAAATCAATGTGCTAAATACAAGAAATCAGTTAGAACAGGAAAAAGACCGTATACGAAATGATGTTCAACAGGCATTGGCCGATGCACGGTCTGCGAAAAGAAGTTTCATCGCTGCTCAGAAGAGCGTCAATGCGCAACAGGTTGCTTATGAAAATGGGTTGCGAAGACTGGAGGTAGGAGCAATGAACCCATTTGATGTTATATTTATTCAAAATCAATTAGAGCAGAGTGAAATTAATCTAATCATTGCTAAGTACGATTATTTATTTAAAATGAAGGTTTTGGATTTCTATTTGGGGAAACCATTATCTATGAATTGATAAACTATACAAAATGAAAAACAAAAGAAACCTTTGGATAATAATTTTGTCTTTAGCAATGGTAGCATTGATCGCTGCTGCCATTTATAAAGCGCGATCAAAACCTAAGGGTGAAAGTGTAACCGTGGAAAAGTCCGAGATCAGAACCATAAATGAAAAAGTGATGGCCAGTGGCCGGATTTTTCCAGAAACGGAGGTAAAGATTTCTTCAGATGTTTCCGGAGAAATTGTAGAATTACTTGTTGCAGAGGGAGACTCTGTCAAGAGAGGCCAATTATTGGCAAGAATCGATCCGGATACCTATATTTCGTCTGTTGAACGAGGAGAAGCCAGTCTTAATAATGCACGGGCCAATCTGGCAACTTCAGAATCACAAGTAGAGAATGCCATAGCCCAAAGAGAGCAGATTCAGGCTCAGTTAACCAATGCCCGTAGGATACACGATCGGAATATTGATCTTTTAAAGAATGGAGTCATTTCCGCTGCAGATTTTGAATTGTCTCTATCCAACCTTGAAGCATTAGAGGCGAATCTCAAAGCGGCCGATGCAAGTTTGGTAGCTGCCAGAAAAACAGCCGATGCCTCCAGATATCTCGTGCGTTCAGCGGAAGCCAGTCTCAAAGAATTGAAAGTTTCCCTTAATCGGACTTCCATACGGGCTCCGACTGACGGAATAGTTTCCAGTTTATTGGTTGAACAAGGAGAGAGGGTAGTGGGTACAATGCAAATGACCGGTACTGAAATGATGAGAATTGCTAATCTGCAATCTATGGAAGTTCAGGTTGAAGTAAGTGAAAACGATATTCTTAAAGTAAAAATCGGAAATTCGGCTGATATCGAAGTGGATGCGTATTTGGATCGTAAGTTTAAAGGAGTTGTATCACAGATAGCCAATTCAGCTTCCAATATTACTGCCTCAACACTAAGTACTGATCAGGTAACAAATTTTATAGTAAAAATAAGAATGGACCCGGCTTCATATTTAGACCTGGTAGAAAGGAATCGCCAAACTTTTCCATTCAGGCCGGGCATGTCAGCAACGGTGGATATTTATACTGAAGTGGCCGAAAATGTAGTCACGGTTCCTATTCAGGCTGTGACCGTAAGGAAAATGATTGATGAAAGCAACGCAAAAGATGAGTTGGAAGAGGTAGTATTTGTGCTTAAAGACCATACTGCAACCCGAGTAGCTGTAAAAACCGGGATTCAAGATGAAAGATATGTGCACATCCTATTGGGAATTGAAGCGGGTGATCAAGTGGTTACCGGTCCATACAATACCGTTTCTAAAGTGTTGGAAGAAGGGAGTGCCGTGTATATACGTGATGAAGGAAAAAATTAATAAAAAGAGATCCTATTTGAAAATAAAATCATAAAGAATAGCCCAATTTCTAATAAGCCATTAAAATGATCTCTCGGGACGAAAAGCGTCAACAGGTATTGAAGTGTTTGATTCCTGAATTAACTCTGTTATTATTTTTCCTGTGGCTGCTGCCATTGTCCATCCTAACATCCCATGACCGGTTGCTATAAAAAGATTGGAGATAGCACTGCTCCTGCCAATGAGAGGCAATCCATCTACAGATAAAGGACGGTATCCACTACTGATATTTATTAGATTTTCTTTAGTCACTTCTATATCCCGATAAAAGGCTTTTAATGCATTAGTTAAAGTTATGATGCTATTTTTTCTGATTCTGGCATTTAAGCCCATCAGTTCCATTTTTCCAGATATTCTAAGAAAACTTTCCATAGGAGTGATGGCAGTCTTAGGTTCAATAAGAATCGATGGATATTTGATTTTACGAGGGGTTGAAACATCAACACTATAACCTTTTCCTGCTTCAATCAGCATAGGTATCCCAAGACTTTTAGCCAGAATGGGACTCCATGCTCCGCATGCCAGTATCGCTATGTCGGTTTTAAAATCTTGTTGCTCAGAATGAATGATATTTATTTGATGATTTATTTTTTCAAACCCTGTCACCTTCATACCATAATGAAGTTCCACACCCAAATCCCTGATTTTATACTTTAAAGCGTCCATGATTTTTGCTGGGGTACTGTGACTATCGCATTTGTAATGGACGGCTCCTTTAACGATAGAGCTGATAGAAGGTTCCAATTCCAAAAGCTTGTGACGGTCCAAATCTTCTACATTCAGACCAAGGTTTCTGGCTTTATCTCCCGTTTTTCTTTCTTTGTTACCATTTTTCTCATCGGAATACATCATCAGTAATCCTTTGCTGGAGTATAAGTGCTCATTTATATTTTCTTCCTCCAAAAATTTTTCGAATAAATTTTTTCCTAACAGGGTAATATTAAGCAAAGGCTGTATTGATTTTGCTACATGGTCCGCATTGGCATTGTTGAAAAACTGCCATCCCCATCGTATAAAATTAAGGTCCAGGCGAGGCTGTACATATAAGGGCGAAGAAGGACGAATAATCCATTGAAAACTTTTATTTTTCATAGATGGTTCCGCCAAAGCAATGAAATGACTGGGGCAGAATAAACCGGCATTGATGCTGGAAGCACCTTCATACTGGTCCCTGGCCTCTATAAGCCGAACCGTGTGTCCGGTTTTTTTTAGGTAATAAGCACAAAATAGCCCTATGATTCCTCCGCCGATTACTGTAATACGTGTCATAGATTGACAATTTCTCTATTTCAAATTACCTGAAACCCAAATGCATATGGATCGTCCTGATCGTCTATTGTGATGGTGTTGTAGCCATACACTTTTGCCCATCCCTTGATGGAAGGTATTATGGCTTCACCATTATACCAGGGTATCACTCTTTCGATTTGGCCTGTAAATGTTGAGCCTATAAAACTTTCATGAATAAAGGATTCTCCAGTCTTCAATTTGCCATTATGATGCCATTGTGCCATCCTTGCAGAGGTGCCTGTGCCGCATGGTGAGCGGTCAATGGCTTTGTCACCATAAAATACTGCATTTCTGGCACTGGAGTCAAAGTGGATCACTTCTCCTGTCCAAAGTATATGGCTGACATCTTTTATGTGAGAATTTTCAGGATGTACAAACCGGTTAGGATACTTCTGGTTGATTAAAGTTCTTAGGTTTCCACTCCATTGAATTAATTGTAAAGCTGAGAAATCTTGTATTCCTTTAAAATTTGGTTGTGGGTCAATGATTGCATAATAATTACCTCCATAGGCCACATCAAAACTGATTGTGCCTAATTCCGGAAAATCAACCTTAAGCCCTTTTATAGCCAAAAATGAAGGCACATTGAGCAATTTAACCCATTCTACTTTTCCGTGTCGCTGTTGGTATTCTATTTCTACTAAGCCCGCCGGACTTTCCATACGAAGTTTGCCTTCTATTTTTGGTTGGATAAGGCCTTCTTGCAACGCAATTGTAACTGAGCCAATAGTGCCATGGCCACACATAGGTAAGCATCCTGAAGTTTCGATAAATAAAATGGCAAAATCATTTTCCGGTTCATGAGGTGGGTATAATATGCTTCCGCTCATCATATCATGACCTCTGGGCTCAAACATTAACCCACGACGTATCCAGTCGTATTCAGCGAGGAAATGTAATCGCTTTTCACTCATGTTTTTTCCTGTCAACTGAGGACCCCCTGCAGCGACCAGGCGGACAGGGTTGCCACAAGTATGCGCATCTATGCAGAAAAAAGTTTTTTTAGCCATGACTATTGAATGTGATCTTTGCTCAATTTTTGGTCAATCAAGCGCCATATCCCCAAAGGGTTGCTATTTTTTAAAGCATCAGGAAGCAATTCATCAGGCCAGTTTTGATAGGATACAGGTCTTACCCATCTTTTAATGGCATGGATACCCACAGCTGTAAATCGACTGTCAGTAGAAGCAGGATAGGGACCACCGTGCATCATGGCTGGACATACTTCCACCCCTGTAGGCACTCCATTGAAGATTAATCTTCCTACGCGATTTTGCATTGCAGCGATGATCTTAGGATACTGATTCAATTCATCATTGTGCGATAATATGGTTCCAGTTAGTTGGCCTTCCATGTTTATTAACACTTTTTCCAATTCATTGAAATCGCTGCAAGTTACGATCATTGAAAAGGGTCCAAAAACTTCCTTATGAAGAAAAGGATGCTGTAAAAAATCCTTCCCGGAAGTCTTCACTATCACCGGAGCGGCATAATTGTCCGATAATTTGCCCTGGTATTCTGCTCTGAGTTCAACCATTCCGGAAGAGAGGATTTCACCTTTTCTGCCTTCATAATTGGCAACAATTTGTGAATGCAGCATTACATCAGGCTGTATTTTCAAAATTGCATTGGACAACATATCAATAAACTGGTCTAAGCCTTCATCCTCTACTGCAAGCAGCAGGCCGGGATTTGTGCAAAATTGACCGGTACCCAGCGTGATAGATTGTGCATATTGAGTGGCCCAGTTTAAAGCGTCCTTTTTTACAGCCTCTGGAAGAAGTACAACAGGATTAATACTTCCCATTTCTGCAAAGACCGGGATGGGTTCATTTCTGGAAGCTGCTAAATTATACAATGCTCTTCCTCCTTGTATACTTCCTGTAAAACCTACCCCTTTGATACCATGATGCTTGACCAGGTATTGGCCCACCTCATTTCCACTGCTGTTTAAATTGGAAAAAACTCCTTCTGGCATATGGGTGTCTTTTGCTGCCTTTATGATTGCCTCAGTGACCATTTCGCCAGTTCCTGCGTGCATGGGATGACTTTTAACCACTACTGTGCAACCCGAAGCCAAAGCCGATGCTGTATCCCCGCCTGCTGTGGAATAGGCAAATGGAAAATTACTGGAACCAAAAACTGCAATGGGGCCTAATGGAACCATCATTTTTCTCAAATCTGGCTTGGATATTGGCTTTCGATCAGGTTGGGCAAGATCTATGGTGGCTTCCACCCAACTCCCTTCTTCAATAAGATCGGCAAAACTATTGAGTTGAAAAATAGTGCGGGCCCGCTCACCCTGAGCTCTGCCTTTAGGCAAACCACTTTCCAGGGAATACACATCTAATAATTCATCTCCCCAATTGGCTAAATTATCTCCTATGGTTCTGAGAAATCGCGCTTTTTCCTTTGCAGGATAGAGGCGGTATTCTTCAAATGCCAGAACGGCCAACTGGACTGCTTTGTCGGTTTCCTGCTCAGATGCCTCAGAGAATACCCATGTATTTTGAATATTCAATCTGGGCTTCATCCTTCGGAATG
>DAOLDB010000093.1:0-9073 GCA_035327565.1 Saprospiraceae bacterium | reverse complement strand
TCAACTGAATGTATATTCGAATGTAGTTAAAGATGCTTTCGATGGGGGTAGGAATTCTGCGGAATATACCTCCAATACTCTTTCTGATCAGCTCAAGTTTATTGCACGTTTGATTTCAGGAGGATTGAAAACCAGAGTGTTTGTTGCCAATATTGGAAGATTTGATACCCATGCTAATCAGGTCTCAGTTTCTGACCCTTCTGCTGGTGCGCATCCCAACCGGTTAAGGGAAATTTCTACAGCCATTGCAAATTTTATGGTTGATTTGAAAAAACAAGATTTGGATAAACAGGTGGCGGGAATGATTTATTCAGAATTTGGAAGACGAATCCGTTCGAATGGGAGCAGGGGTACCGATCATGGTACAGCCGCTCCAATGTTTATTTTTGGGTCTTGCGTGAAAGGGGGAGTAACAGGAAATAATGCTGACCTTTCAGGAGAAATAAGTGTTTCTGCAGGAGTGCCAATGCAGCACGATTTCCGGTCAATATATGGTAGCTTATTGATTGATTGGTTTGGGTCTTCAGAAGGAGAAGTAAAAGCTTTGTTATTTGAAGACTTCAAATATATTTCTCTGCGCATCAAATACTAGCAGGAAATCGAACCTTCGGATGATACATTTACTCCAAATGTGATTTCAGTAAAAACTTTTCCCAACCCGGTGCGGGATTTTATACATGTAGACCTGTCAGATTTTCCTAATACAGTAAATATTCAGATAGTTGATGATAGAGGTTCAATGGTATATCAGAATGTTGTTGAAGTCAACCGTATGTCTATGATTTTTCTCATTGATTCTTCCCGTTTTAGTAGGGGGGTTTATTTTATTCTGGTATTTAACAATACAAAAAAAGCCCGGTCAACAGTGTTCAAGGAATAATTTGTGAAGGAAAGGCACTTTTTAAGGGTAATGATAAGTATCGATAATTCATTGGAAGAATTGATGGAATATGGTAGATAGGGACATCGTAATTTACGATGCCCCTTTTTGAAGAGCAGCTTAGTGGCCTTTCAAAAATATAATGTACTGTTAAGTAAGAACAGGAGTGTGGACTTGGTTAACGAAAATTTTCGCTTTTTCTAAGTGCGGATCAAAATTCATTGGATTATGGTGTTTTTTTGCGTTTTCTAGGTGCCTTTCGATTCTGAGTTCAGTATATTTATTTCGTGCTGCTTCCAATTTTTCTGCTGTGGATTCTTTAGAAACCATTTTTACAATTACTACCAACATTTCCATACTAAAAAAGAGAATAGAGAAGCATATAAAAGTAATAAGCATCCATACATTCTCAAAAATCAATTCAAACATGGCTTTGATTCGGAGTAATAGACCATTAGAATTAAACTTTTCTAATTCAATGCTTAACATGTGATCTCTTTCCTCAATTAATTTTTCTAATTGCACTTGGCTTTTCTCATATTCTGATTGCATGTTTTTTGCAATATCAATTTTCATAATAGCAATTTCTTTTACTCCTATTGATCCACTTCCTTTGGTACCATCTGCTTCTCCTTTTGCATCATTTAATGCCTCTATCCATAAACTATTTTTAATATCTACGGATTTTTGTTGAATTGAAATTTCATTTTCAAATTCAGAATAAAATTTTTGCTTGACTGAGTCTGCATATTCTTGTTGGTACATTATGATATGATTATCAATATCATTTTTAAAGATCACTTCGTCCAGACAAATAGCTCCTAAAAAAGCTATACTTATGGCCATTGTGAATCGTAAAGCACTAATCAAGATTTTACCATCGGATAATAATATTGATCTTTCGATCAAAAAAATGATAAATGAAGCAATAATGGCTGTTAAAATAGCTAGCCATAGATTTCCGTCTAAAACCTGGTGAACTAGTAAAAATCCATTGATAAACCATATAATAACTGGTATCATGAGGCAATGAGCGTACAGGATAACTTTACGCTTGCTGGCTGGATCATAATTTGCTGTGTAATTAGGATCTTCACCAATTAGTATGCTACAAATTCGGAACATAATTAGTTTTTTTGAAGATGAAAGTTTTGAATATCGTTGAATAGCTGAAGCCCGTCTATATAATCTTTTACTCCTTGTGTATATCCTTTATGATAATCGTGAATAGCCGTCATAACCCAACCTTCATTTTCTACGCATAACTCCTTTTGCTTTTGCAGATTTTCAATTGAAGTACTCAATTCAGCAATGACTAACTCTAAATGCTGTGTAGTTTCCCTACTCACATCATTAATTTCAATTAACATCATGCGTGCTTTCATCTTAAGGTTTACTTTTTCTTCAATATTCTGATCTAATAATAATTGGAAGTCGGATCGTATTTTCTTTTTACTGGTTTCTAAAATATCAGCTGTATGATATTCAAATCCTTCCTGAAGTCCTTTTTCATAATGATGATTATGAAGAAAATTTAATAATGCAGAGTTTTCCTGTTGTAGTTTGTGTGGTGTATTTGGAGGAATATTATCTATAAATAATTCTTCAGGTACTAATGTAGCTGATGTGCTTAATGATTGATCTGATGGCGATTTTTGGACGATGGTATGATCCTTTCCATAAATTCCTAAAATTTTTAATATAGATTTCATATTTGTAGATTTAAATTTTGAATGAAGGAATAGTATATAATTGATGTCCTACTCGGTGACATCGGTCACACAGTGTTATAAGCAAGTGATTGGAATAATTCCATGGTAATATTTTTTTACTTGTTTTAATACAAGAATGATATTGTTTATGATGGATTTGTAATGACTCAGATGAGCCACAGTGACGGCATTTATTGCCATCTCTATTCAAAATTTCTCTTCTTTTAAGTCTCCATCTGGGATTTTTAAGAAGAATTTCATAATTCTGTTGCATAATGATGATTATTAAAAATTGTAAAATTGATTTCTTCCAACTGTTAAAGTCAAATCGCTGACAATTTGAATTGGTACATAACACTTCCTTGTTACATGGCAAAAAGTCAATGCGTGATAAGTGTAATAGCTTTGCTTTTATGAATATTTTATATCATATTCACAGTAATCAATGATGGCTGATTATAGGTAATACTGATAAGGAAATCAATCAATATCCCCGTTTAGGCACATATACTTTATTACCCCTGCTATTAATGTAATATTGCCCTCCTCTAGGGCCGGTATAAATGGTTCTTCCAGCCCCATAATTATAGGCTTGTGTGGAATGATCTCTAGCTCTGCTGCCCTGAGTATTGGAATAGGGGTTGTAATTGTACTGAGTACTCCAATTGTTATGGTTGGTTTGATCAGGTTTAGTTCTGTAATGACCTTGAACATAAGTGCCATCTTTTTTGAAATATCCATTTACCCATGTTGAAGTTTGGCCGAAAGTCCATCCTGTGACAAAAAGAAATGCTAAAATGAATGTGATTTTTTTCATGATTTGAATGTTTTAGATATGAATAAATAATTTATTTTTTCAAAATTGCCCTGATCTTTAAGACCAGGGCATCGGCTAGCTTCACAATAGTTCCTCAGGAAAGCCAAGGGCGATCCGCAACTAAATTGAAATTCCTGATATTATGAAAGCCGTTAGAGGTAAAAATGCTTCTTAAACTATTAACGCTCTGGTATGCTAACCTTGCTTTTTATACCTCTGCAATAATGCAAGTATTGTTATCTCTTGAATACTGTTTACAATACGACTCCAAAGCTTTAGCCAGGATTTGTAATTCATGTTTTTCATTTCGAAAATGATCCACAAAAGAATCATTCGTAAAAGTCTCCAGGACACCATCCGAACAAAGTATTATCAAGTCGCCTTTATCTAATTTGCTAATTGATTTTAATTCTATATCGTCATTTTCTAAATGGCTGTAGGAAGTTAATGCCTTTGTAATTCTACTTTTCATTGGGTGCACCTTCATGTCAAACTCAGTCTGTAAAATTCCAGCATCATACAATTCCTGAACAAAAGAATGATCTTTTGATACCCAATATTCATCTGAGAATTTTTTAATATGAAAGATCCTGGAATCACCAATATGACTTAGAATAATGTTTTCATCTCCAAAATATACTAAAGCAAGGGTAGTGGAAATATTAACTCCTGATGTAATAACTGAATGATTCAAGAGATGTGATGCTTCTTTTATCATTTGTCGGATTGAAATAGAGTTTTTATTTATGGATTGAGATTCATACAAATTGGATAAATATCCTATAATCTCTCTCGATGCTAAGCCTCCATCAAGACTTCCTCCTACACCATCACATATGGCCATAAATCTGGAGTCATACGAAATATAAAACGAATCCTCTTGAGATTTTCTCTTACCTGGGTGACTAAAGGAAAAAATTTGACTGGGTTTCATATGATCAATTTTGGATTATTTTTAGTTATTTTCTTCCTCAACATACTGAATTTTACAATTACCAATTTTGATTTCATCTCCATTTTCCAGATAAATGACTTCATTTTCTTTAAGCTCCTGGTCATTTAGTTTGGTTTTATTTTTGCTTCCTAAATCCTTCAAAATGAATTGAATCCTTTTTGGGTTGTTTTCCTGACCCCAAATCATACAATGATTTCTGGAAACATATGGATCATTAAGTATTATTCTTTCATTAGTATCATCTTCCCCAGATGAACCTCTCCCGATAATGTACTTTCTACTTTCCAGATTAATTTCTATGTCAGATAAATTATCCTGATGGATTTTTAGTGATGCTTTTTTAACATATTTTGTCAAAGGAATGTAAATCGTGCTATCGGGAGAACTATGAGATTCAATGTTATTTAATCCCAATTCCGTAACGAAATTTTTCTTACAGGCACTATGGGCACAAACCAAGGCAATTTTTTTTCCATAATATCTTCCAGGATTCTTTAGTTGATTTCCATAGCCGCAATATGGACAATCTATTTGCTTAGTTAGTGTTTCCATGATATCTAAATGAATTACAATATATCTACGGAATCGTTAAGATCAGGTAAGTGCGAATCGTCGATGTCACCATATTTTTGATCATCTAATAAATCGCTCAAATCAACTTCTTGTATTTGATGATCATCTTCAATATCATCTGGAGTTTGGTTTTCGATGACTTCCAACTCTTGGGTAATGTCAGAAGAAGAAACATACAAAATTTCAGGATCTTGTGAATCTACGATCAAAATTTCATTGCCGGGTTCAAAATCCGGATCTGGCTCAATGACTTCTTTTTCTATTTCTACTTTACCATTAATTTTTATCGTTTCTCTTACAATTTCTTCTTTTTCCACTTCAATAACTTCTTCATTTTCTACCTTAGCTTTTACCTTGAGAATATTTTCGTACGTGTATTCATATACATCAACTGAAGATTCATTATCTATTTCAATAATTTTTACTGGATTGTTTGGTATTTGATTAGAAACACTATTGTAGTAATCGACCTTGTCTGTATCACTCATTGCATCCCATTCCTCTCGAAGGAAAGTATTGTAATATTTTCCTTTATATTCAAAAATCCCACCTGAACCCATATTTTCTCTGCTTTGCTGGAAAGCCTCAGAGAAAGTTAAATCAGGAGAAACTGATTCAATAAAGTCTTCACAATCTATTATAAGATGAGGTTCATTTTCAATTTCAATATTTGTTTCCACTTCTGGGTTTTCACCTTCGACCGCAATGTCATCAGTTAAAGGATTGTCCACAATTATTTCTCTGGCTGTCAAAAAACCCGCAGTAGTAACTATGCCAGCAGCAAGACCTGTTTTACCTCTATGTTTTAGCAAAAGATCTTTAATTTCTGCTGTAATCGGTACTTTTATTTGTTTTTTTTCTCCTCGATCTGTCATTGTTACATTGGTGTGTGTATTCATAACTTATAATTTTTTAAGTGTTTAGACCAAAGATATTGGCATTCAATCAAGTTCTTTTACATACTGTATGAATCAAGGTGTTTTGTGTATGAGTTCATAATAATTATTGAAATATAGCTTTACATTTATCATTATCGCATTTTTTTCTACCTTCCCAATAGACAAGATTTTCGTTAATTAATTTCATTTTGCATTTAGGGCAAATTAAATGGTCTATATATTCTAGTCTAAGTTTAGCTGCTTTCATTCTTCTTTTTCCTGAAGAATTTATTAAAACTCCAGATGCCATGGAAATAATCCCAATGCCTATTAACATTGCATATCTCGCACCATCATTAGGAATAAGCTCTGGATAGAAAACAAGAATAAGAATAAAAAACATTCCAAGTCCTAATCTTAAAAGTAAGGGGCCCTTTGGAGGAGAATTGAGTTGATCCAATTTTTTCTGATATTTCCGAAAATGCGATAACATTTCTTGATATTCCCTACTAAAGTCGGATTTATCTTTCTTATACTTTTGAAATAAAGATTCATAAAAGCTAAACGAATCAGGAGTATAATCTCCGAATCTGATTTTATCTTTATCGGGTCTAATGATTTTACTTTTTATTTTTCTTTCATTTACATAAGTTCCATTTTTAGATTCAGCGTCTTCTATCTGGCATTTATCATAATAAAATACAGTAATATAGGCATGTACTTTACTCACACTGGGGTGATTCAACACGATGTCCGACTCTTTACTCCTTCCAATAGTGTATCTTATTTCACTCATTTTGAATTAGTATTCTTTTCACCTTTGCTTCCAGGGAGGATGAAATGTTAAGTGGCTTTTTGCAATCAAAAAAGTAAATTTTGCTGGCTATACAACGATCAATGTTTCCTAAATTAATAATCATGGATCGATGAACACGCATCATGTAAGGATCAATCTCTTCTAACTCTGTAAATGTTCCAAGCTGCCTGGTAATCAACAACGATTTATCAGATTTTTGGTAGATCATAGTATAGTTTCCTGCAGCGTGTAGAAATGAGATATTTCTGTATGGGATATTAAAAACTCCTGAGTCATTTTTGACTTTTAATACCTTTTCTTTTGATACATGAAAAGAAACGTATTTTCTATAAGCAATTTCCAGTTGATTAGATATTACAGGATAGGTATCAAAGTGAAACACTTGAATTCTCCAGGCAACCAGAGCATTTATGGCATCAGAGAATAAAACAACTTTTACTCTTTCATGATCACTATTAATTCGTCTTAAATAACTTATATCTTCATCATTCAATTCTGGTGCCAGATAAAATAAAAGATAATTAACGGAACCATTCTCCAGCAAATAATCCAATTCTCTTTTGTCAATTGGAAAATATTGAGTATAAATTCGTTGGTTTGTTATTCTAATACCAGAAATTTGGTCTTTTAATGATATTCCTTCTTTGTAAAAAATAATATGATCCACTTACTACCAAGTTTTATCAACTACAATTAAATGCCTGTTAAAATTACCTAATAATATCGGACATTGACCCCTTTCATTAAATAATTTTGAAGCGGCATATGTATGATTTCTTGTGTAGTAATAAAGCTCTTCGATCGTCACCTTTCCATCTTTGTTTTTATCGGCATATCCAAACATTCCTTTACATAGATAAAATGTAAATAAACCATGACCTATTTTTCCGCTTTCTATAGATGTTTCATACGGTCTTGCGGATAAAAACATCATGATAGATTTTGAGGAAGAACTCCTATGGGTACTTTTGTATAAATTAGGGTAGTGGTATTGCTCGGAAACGATGCCTCCTGAATTACAATTATCTAAAATGATTATTTTATTTTCACTTTCAATTAAATTGATAAAAAACTTTAGATCATTATAAGAAACAAAATAAAGATCTTCTGTCATGTTATAAAACAAGAGCCCAAGAGAATTTCCATGTCCTGAGAAATAGAGTATAAACTGATCTTGTACTGTCATTTCCAGAGCTAAAGTATAAATCAAGCTCATCACATTTATTGCTGTAGCATTTTCGTTCAGCAAAAGATAGTTGATTGCTTCTTCATCAAATTGCTTTTTGATGGTTTGATGAAATAGAATAGCATCTCTCACTGCATAATTTAAGTTTTGATTATCGCTATATTCATTTATTCCAACAATGACGCTATACGTTTTTGCGTACGAAATTGCATTGAATGCGATGGATAGGAATAGGATATAAAAAACTTTAGAAGGGATTGAAAAGTTCATTTTGCATTATTTAATTATTACACATTTGGTAGACAATTTCTGCCTTTTCAGTTTAAAAGTGCAAAGATTCAATAGATACCATCATCCCAATTGTATGAAATGCCGCAATCATTGTATGAATCAGAACACATTGAATCTAAGCAGAAAGAAATGACCGGTAGTCATTAGTAATACACAACTTTAAGAAAAGAAAGGGTTTTATTTGATTACTGTCAAGGTGTTTTTAGTGGTAAGCCCAAATGCTTTATAGACATAGTAATATACACCGCCAACATAGCCGGAGGCATCCCAATCATTTTGGTAATTTTTAGCGTGAAATATTCTGTGACCCCATCTATTATATATCCAAATTTCCGAGTCTTCAATTGGTTCTTCAGATAGTTGAAGAGTATTATTAGAATTTTCATATGGAGTGATTAAGTTGGTTTTGATTATATTTTTTAAAAATTCATTAACTATTTCTAATTCAATATTGGTGCAATTCTCACAGTTGTTACATACTTCAATTGTAATTCTGAGTGGATCTGTAAAGTTTTCTTTCACTTCAAAAGATAAAATACCTTGAGCATTTAAATTTACAAACCTTAGATAACTACGAGGAAACTGAGTCACTTTATAAGTAAAGTTTATTATTCGCTCACTACTATCAGGGAGTATTTTGACTTTATTTATTAGGTCATTCGTAATACAATATTCTAATTTGTCAGGTAAGTTAATGTCTTCATCCAGGTCTGCCAAAAAAATGGTGAGGTTGATACTACATCCATTCTCATTTGTAACAATAACTTCATAAGTGCCTGGTTGCAATTGATTCCTGTTTTGTTGGTCATCTCCATCATTCCAGGAGAAAAAATATACATTTGGAAGGTTTCCTCCTTGAGGATAAAGATTGATTGATCCGTTATCACTATTGCAGGTAGGGTTTGAAATAGAGGTTTCCACAATCAAAGGGTCAGGATTATCAAGCATAATGGTATCTCTGTTT
>DAOLDB010000092.1:0-10168 GCA_035327565.1 Saprospiraceae bacterium | reverse complement strand
GTTCGATGACCCTGCCTCTGCCTCTGGTGTTCCTGCTACACAGCTGCAGCATGGGACAGGTTTTGCAGTAAGAGGATTTGTAGTGCATGACACGGTTTATACATTTAGATCTGTCATCAGTAAAAAGAGTAGAAGCAGGAAAGCACAAGAGTTGAATCAGAGGGACATCCATCGTTGGGTACATTTTCCCATCAGCATAATTGCATACTTGCTCAAGCTCAAAGTAAAAGGCTGGATAAACTACAACGGCAAATTCTGGATGAGTCAAATGCCAAAAGTTTTTCAACTGATAAATGTTCACCTTGTAATGTGGATTTGCAACAAATACCGAAGGTTCAGGAAATAATGATGAAATGTAGTATGCAAGCGCTGCAAATATCCTTTAAACCATTTCATTATCCGGCAACTGTTTTGCTTTTCTTATAAGCACCACTCCGGCTGCGATCATCCAGCCAATGCCGAATGGAATTATGACAAAGCTCAAGGGCACGTTACCGGTCAGTAGTCCAATGAGACCCAGAAAACCGGTGAAGCCGGCTAAGTAACCCCAAATGTTCAGCCAGCGGGGAACCCAATCGCCTTTTCCTGCAATGGATAAGCACAAAGGTCCAAATCCTATGATCAGCATGGTGGCGATGTCGTCTAACCTTGCTCCCATCCACCCGGTGATGGAGGCAATTTCTGCCGAACCCGGGTAAAAAGCCAATGCAAGCATGGCAACGAATGAAACAATGGCAACGGATGCGGCTGTTCTCATGAATACCTTTCCCATAGTTGCCAATCCGGGATTTGATTTACAATACCCCGCCATCAGTGTTCCGGCTGTGGCCATCAGCAATACGCCCAATACCCAAAAAAAAGTATTGATGACGAGAAGTTGCCGGACTTCGCTCAGTTGCGTCAAATAAATTTCCATTTGATTGTCGGCCAACGCCTGCCACAGGTCTGTGTCTGACGCACCCCAGAAGCCTGCTCCAATGAGCATGCTTACGGCTCCTGCTATGGATAAAATTCCTGCTGTATTTTTCATTTTAGTCTGATTGTTTATGATGAAATTCCAAATTTTTCGTTCAATTTCATTATTGCCTCCATCATTTCGGATGTGGGCGGTTCGGTACTTAATGGCGGCACATCCGGGCTGTCGTGCGGTGCGGTCAGTTGCATAAAATAGTCATCCAGTCCGGCAGGGAATATGCCAATCTGGCAATGGAATGTTTTGCTCAATACCTTAAACTGATGTCTAACATTTCTCGGCATAAAAACAAAATCGCCTGCCTTAGCAGTAAATTCTTCATCGCCTATTTTTACCCAGAATTCGCCTTCGAGCATATAGATAGTTTCGTCTTCGTTTGCATGCAAATGCGGTGGTGGCTCAAAACCCGGAATGCCTCGTGCTTCAAACATAGCATATAGACCATTGGTATCTTTTGAAGTTGCCAGAAACGACAACAATGCCCCACCTGAGAGTATGGCACGTGTGTTTGTTTTGTCTGCCCTTCTGATGTAACCGGGGACGCTTTCTAAATTTCTCATATTTTCGCTTCCTTTTAGTTTAAGACCAGGGGCTACTATCAAAGCACCGGAAGCCAATGATGTCTGATTGATAAACTTTCTTCTTTCCATTTTTGGTAGATTTGTTATTGTACTATGTTGCAAATGTAGAGCGGGAGAATGGGATAAAATTGTACAAATGTTCCATCAGCTTTTAGGCATAATTTCGCAGGGTTCTTGCCAATGCCGGAATTCCTTCACGATAGGTTGGATACTTCAGTTTGACACCCAATTGACCCACCATCTTTTTATTGTTTGCCACTTTATCGTTCAAGAGCAACTCGCTCACGAGTGGACCGGCTGCCAATCGAAACATGAATGATGGAATGTGAAAAGGTCGGGGTGATTTCATTTCATTTGCCAGAGATTGAATGACTTTACCGACCGGTGCAGGATCATTGTCCACGATATTAAAAACCCCACCGGGTATTGGGTCTTCAACGCACCGCACGAATGCCTGCACACAATCATCAATATGTACAAATGAAAATAGTTGCTTACCGTTACCGGGAATTCCGGCTCGTTTTCCTTTCAGCATAGGTTCAGTCCAAAACTTGCCAAATACACCACCATTGCCATACACACCACCCAAACGCAAAATCATACCGGGCAATCCCTTATCCTTGACTGCTCTTTGAACCAATTTCTCACATAGAGCGAATGGCTGTGCAATGCGATAAGGAGAGATGGGGGTTTCTTCGGTTTTTTCATCCGATCCGAAGCCATAAATGGAAACCGCGCTGGTGCAGACAAATGATTTGAACGAATCCGAAACAGTATCCAGCATAGCAGTCAAGATAAGTTCCTGTGCTGTCAGTAACCTTTTCACATAGCGCATACCCGGACGAGAAGGCAAGGGAAGTGTAGCCAAGTGAATGACTGCTTCCGCACTGTGCGCAGCATCTATCCATTCATGCGGATGGCGCATATCGCCCAATACCGGTTTTATGCCAGCCGCTTTGAGTGGGTCAAAATGGGACTTTGAACTCGTCAACCCCGTAACTTCATGACCGTGAGTTATCAGTTGCTTTGCGGTAGCAAACCCGATAAATCCACTGACTCCCGTAATAAAGCAACGCATAGTGAATCCTTTTGAGGCAAAATTCAACAGAACTGCTCAAAAGGAATTGTATGGATGTTCCATTAAGTCTCGATGGAACAATTGTTATCTGAATCGTTCAACAACATTGTCAATGGTTGGTAGTGCTTTTAAACAGGCATATTTGGCTTCGGGATCGGCTTCCGTCATTCGGGACAAAATGGTAATCAGACCAACCGATTTATTGTATTCTTCCTGGCGAATCATGGCTGTTGGTATTTTGAGTGAAAGCAATCCAGGTGTGTGAAATCAGGAGAAGCACATTATCTATATGCGACAGCATATCAATCCTCGGTATCCTGCTCAGAGGAAACCCAATTGCGGCAATCAATAATAGCAAACCTGCCCAAAGGGGTATATTATTAGCCCTGATAAGCAAAACGAGCAAAACCTATGCGCATTATCACCGGATGTTTGAGAAACAGCTATCCCTGTTTGCTACTGATAGTGGATTAAGGGAGTTATCACATATTTAGCCGGAAAATCACAGAACCACAGGAACAATTATTTAAATAGAAGTCCCGGCAATTCGGTCATTCGTTTGCGGTATTCTCCCGGAGTCATTCCGGCAAACTCATGAAAGGTACGTATGAAATGGGGTTGGTCATAAAAACCGTTTTCAAATCCAATGTCTGTCAGCTTGAACGTGGGATTGTGCAGAGATTCCGTTGCACTGATAAATTTTAGTAATTTTTGGTAAGAGTGAGCGGATAGACCAAACCATTCGTTAAACAGCCGAAACGTCTGTGTCCGTGAATACCCCATTACGTCCAGGATTGATTTGTCTGAATCATGACGCTTTTCAAGGATAAATTTCCTTATTTTGGTGTCTAAATGGATGGCATTATGCAGGTCAGGCGATTCATTGATTTTTGAGAGAAGAAAATCTTCAAACCACTTTGCCCTGTCTGTAAAGTTGCCAATTTCGTGCAGCTTGTCTTCCATTATATTCATGGTATCAAAAACCTGAGAACCTTCGATATAATAATCTCTGATTTCGCAAAGCGGCATTCCGAATAAAGCTTTTACTGCAACAGGTTTCATTTGGATTCCGAATGTATGAAATCGCTCAAAAGTCATATTTATGGGCTGCGTATGCAGTCCGGAAAGAAAACAGGGAAATTTATTCACGGGATTATCCTGCAATGATACTTTTGTCGCTTTGATTTGCTTTACAGGATTGATAGGAAAGATGATTTCAACTTTCCCGGAAGGTAAAATGGTATAGCTGCCGGGCTCATACATCTCGTGTTCCCAAATCAGGTCAACGATTCCGGTGAGTTTGGAGGGTATGTAAGCATTCAATATCAATCTTCTATTTTTCTTTCAGTTTATGATATTGCAGTTATTTGCCTGGCCGCTAACGGAACTTCGTCTGCCTACTTCCGGCAGATAATTCTCAAAAACTTCATTTACTTTTCAAAAATAATCAAAACCGGCTAATCTAAGCCGGTTTGACAGGTAAATTGAATAGATCTGCATTCGGATCATAGGTAAATTCGGAAACATGTTATGCTGGATCAGGTGCCAGAGAGGACCTTGGGACTGCCAAATTGACTACGAGTGTTTTTATGCTGAGCTCTTGAGTTGTTTTCAGCTGGGTACCTTCTGTATATTCCTTGTTCGGTTTTTCATTTCCCAGTAGTTCAACTTGAAGCTTGAGTGGAATTGAAACCAATACCAATTCTTAGCTTTTTGTACCATCAATTTGTAAAACATAACTTAAAAGCGTATTATAAACTAGTTTCTTAAATATTTATTTGGAATGTTTGTTGGAGAATAATCAATGTAATATTTGGCTTTAAGCAACAATGCAACAACATCATAAATATCATTCTCTGTCCTTTGAAATTGCCTTAATAGGCCCATCATAGCATAGCTTAATGGGTTCACAGAAGGAATGAATGTTTCCCAGTCATAACCTTTGCCCCATACAAGTCCTTTTACTGTTAATGTCAGGTCTGCATTTTTTGAAAGAAGAAAATTTAATACATCTATGCACTTATTCCCATCTTGATTTACAGTATGAAAAATAGGTGTTTGGCCTCCAAATCCATTTTCATCAAATCCAGCCTTTGTATTTACTTCTGCTCCATGATTTACGAGAACCTTTGCACATTCCAAATGATTATATTCAGCACAAATGTGTAGTAATGAAACCTCATGAAGTGGTGTGAATGCACAGTCAAAAGTATATTTTTTTGAAATTGCATTCTTATCGGTCATTAGTTGCCTGTCAAGCAGATCGGCATTGTCTAACAATACGGAAAGCAAAATTTTGTCCTCAAACTTTAAACCAAAATCCACAAAAACCTGAATGCAACTCTTGAAAAAAGGCCCACGGGTATACATATTTATTAACTTATAAATCAATGGTTTTTGATCAATTATCGTATTTGGTTCAATCCCATTTTGAAAGCACTCTCTGATTCCTTCAACAGAATGGACTTCAAAGTATTCAATAATTTTTTGTAAATAATCCATATTAAATTAAAAGATAGGTATTTGAATAATAAAAGCACTAATGTGCAAATTTCGCGGGTTATTTAAAGTTTAAATGGAAATGTTTCATGGCCATAGATTCCAGAAATAGGCATCACCTGTTCGCCAGTTATTTTTCAGATCCCAATTGTGGTAAATCATATCCCATATTTAATGCAATTTTTAATATTCCCAGCATTAAATTTCTTAATGGATAGTCAAGCCCGTTTAAGATTAATACAAGAGACATTTCTTGTTCAGGCAGGTAAAGCAGAACGGATTTAAACGCATCCATACCTCCGGTTTGTCCAAAAATTTTTACTCCCTCTATGAAAGGAACAGTTTTTATTATTTCAACAAGTGAATTTTCAGTTACTAACTTACCACCAAAAAGGGCGATTACAAACTTATTAATATCTTCTGGAGTTGAGATTATCCCAGCCGCTCCAAGGACAATGCTTAAGTGAATTCCTGATACTTTATTCCACACGCCATCGACTTTTTCGTAGGAAATTGATCCGAAATTTTCAGGGTATGTTTTTTCCCCGTAATGGGTATTATTTAAATGAAGGGGTATAAGGATTCGTTTTTCCAGAATACTGGCGAAATCTTCATTTTCAATATCTTCAACAATGAAAGTTAATAATATATAATTTGTATTGCTATAGTCTCTTTTTTCACCTGGGGAAAATATAAAGCCATTTTCATTGATTTTGGACAGCAAATCCTTCTTATTCCTTTCTTTCAGCATCCACTCATAAAAATTTGGAGAGTCTTTAATATCAAAAATACCTGTTTCATGTCGAAGGAGTTGCTGAATTGTTATTTGATCTGAGTTAGGTAATTCTGGGTAAAAGTCAGACAGTTTTGTTTCTAAAGATAATTTGCCCTCTTCAATTAACTGCATTACAAGAGTAGCGGTAAACCTTTTGGCGATGGAACCAAGCCTCCATTTGGTTTCGACCGTTGATTTTATTTTTTCATCAACATCGGCGTAACCAATTGATTTTTGGTATAAACTTTCTCCTTTATGATAGATTGAAAGACTTCCCATCGCTTTGTCATGTTTTTCCATTATGGAAAATAAGCTATCCATTTTTTCTGCCTGGAAACCCTGAGCTTTTAAACTGGTAACGACAAAGAAAATACCACAAAATAAAATTATTCTCATGATAAAGATTTTTCGATTTTTCGATTAATGATTGATATAAAGATTAATTTTTCTCATGCAATACTTGAAAAATCTTCCTCTCAATGTTTTATTTTTACTCGGCTTTTAATGCTTTTACGGGTTCAATTTGTCCTGCTCGAATGGTTTGGGACAGGACAGTCAGTAGCCCCGCTATGGCAACCAAACCAAAGCCTATGCTTGTATTTATAAAACTCAAGTCAAGAGGAGTGCCCGTTTCTTTTTTTAATAAATCACCACTAAACAAGCCCGCGGGAACTCCAATAAGTCCGGCAATTAGCATAAGAATACCAAAATTTCTGGTAACTGTCCACACCAATTTTATGCTGTTTGCGCCCAATACTTTTCTGATTCCCAGTTCCTTAGTGCGTGTTTCTACAGAATAACTGGCTATACCTAAAATGCCCAAAGCAGCGATTAGTAAGACAATCAGGGCAACGCTTCCAAAAATTTCCATTTCTCCACTGATTCCTCCTGTATAACGGTGTTCTTTTAAATTATAAAGATTTGCTGTTTTATCAGGAAAATTGTTATTCCATAAGGTTTGAATGGCTTTGGTCGCTTCCTCTTCAGAATTTGGTCTTATCTTTATGGTCAGAGTGGCTATTTCATTTGGCAAATACCGATATATTAGAGGGCGTTGTTCGCCAATAATTTCATTGGGCATGATGCCAATAACTTCTACATAGAAAGAGTCCAGTAATAGATTTTGCCCTACTAAATTCTCCGGCTTAAATCCCAATAGTTCTGCGGAAGCTTCATTTACCAATACAAATTGCTCAGTACTTTGGGGTATATTTTCTGGGAAATTTTGTCCTGACTTTACGCTGAAACCTTCTGTTTCCAGAGTTTTTGGGTCAATACTTACATAATATATTTCCAGGATTTTATCCTTTAATGTTACAGAAGACTTGCCCAGTTTTATCGGTTCATAATACCAGTTAGTCGCCAATGTCGTTTCGACCTGGCTTAACTGATTTATTTCACTTTGGAGGTTTTCATATTTTTCACCTTTTAAATCCAGTGTCAACACATTGGGTGACACGGTTGAGCTAATGATCGAATTGTTTTTTCTATCGTAATCGGCTACTATTACGACCAAAATCATAAATATGATGGTCACTGAAAATTGTACGACAACCAAACCTTTGTAGAATGCAACACCCCGGAACAATTTTATATTCTTCATTTTACGTAAAACCTGTATGGGCTGGAACACTGATAATAGCCAGGATGGAACTGCCCCTGCAACTAAGCCTGTGATAACTGCGTAGGTTAACAAGCATAAAACCAGGGTTATATCCCAGGAAAAGGTTACATCATCCATATCGGGTATATGGTGGGCTAAAATAATTACACATGGCACTGTAAAGAACAATGCAAATAGGGATACAAGGGTCGATTCCGTTAAAAATTGCCCAATAATTTGCCCTCTTGTTGCGCCTATGGTTTTGCGAACACCTACTTCCTGCGCACGGGAGAATGCACGCGCCAAAGCCAAACTGATATAGTTGAAAGCAGCTAAAAGCGTTAAGGCTAAAATGATAAATACCTGAGTTTTTATGCCTTCCCAATCGATACCCGCATTGGGGTCATTCTTAATGTCATTATTTCGAGGGGTAATATCTTCTATGGGTTGTGCTAAAAATTCAAGCATGCCCTTATCCAATTTCTGACTATAGTTTTGAAGCAATGTATTGAATTGCTGTACATCATCTGCTGATCTTAAACGTGCATAAATTGCTGAACTCTTGAAGTGTTCCCAGTTTTGAGAAATTGTACTGATTGTTCCTTTTTTTTCAAGCAGGTCAGCCGAATGGATTGAAAACATTGCCTCAATGGGCAGGTGAGTTGCTAAAGGCGGGTCCTGGATTATTCCCTCAATGGTATAAGAACCTAAATTTTCAAATAAAACTGTTTCTCCTGAAACATTGGTGTTTCCAAATATTTTTATCGCAGTTTTTTCAGTTAGAAAAATAGTGGTGGAATTATTGTCAAGGATTTGTGGATTGCCTGACAACAATTTAAAACCAAAAACGTCAAAAAAGGATGGCTCTGTAAATTTTATGTCAATAGGTATATCACCTTTATCGGTTTGCAAGTTATGTTTTCCTGCCTGACGTACCCTTACCGTCTTTTCAACATAAGAGATGTCATTCAATTGAGATGCCAACTGCAATGGAGCTGTTGCCCATTTGGTTTTTTCCCCCTGATTTGTTTCCTTCGTGAGTATCCGCACGATGTGATTTAATTGTGGATGAAAATGGTCTGTATCATAACTGGCTTTCAGGCCTGTAAGTAGAATAACACCAACCGCCATACTCAATGACAAACTCAGTACATTGATTAAAGAAAAAAGTTTGTTTCTCCAGAGTATCCGGATAGCGATTTTCAAATGGTTCTTTAACATGATTTAACTTGTTGATTTTTAGTAAAATAAAACAAAAACTCTGAGGTGCATTTCTTTCCAATCCTTGAGCAAAGTTTGCGCCAAAAATAGATATATTTAATTATCAATATTTTATAAAAACTTCTTATTGAGAGCTGTTCGATATTGGACACTTAGTGTATCGATTTGATACAGTCCTGTACAGATAATTTATCTCCAAATGCTACGGAATTACTTACTATAAGCAAAGGGTGTGATTGCCGTGGAGAAGCTTCAAGTAGGGGTTGTCAAAGGATGACTTGTCGTCTAAGAACATAGTTGGGTCACACTAAAGGGTATTGTTGCTAGCATTCCCAAGTTTGGTGGGGTGGGGGATTTCAGCGCACAAAACTGACAATATACTATCCCCAACTTATGGGGATTGATGCGAGGTTGAACTTGCCGTCCGGCAGGCAGGTGTTCAAGTAACCACTTCAAACCCCATTGAGGCAACGCCTGTTATGGACTGTTATATTAACTTTATTGTCCATTTGAAATTTTCGAATTCTCTGTCTGCAATTTGGTTTTGTGTCTTTGATTGATGGCAATTAAAGTCATAATAAAACCTATTGTGTTCTGATTTCAAAACCTTTAATTCAACTTTAAGTGGATTGTCTATTTCGATATGTTCAAATATGTATTCAGCGTCATACTCATAGAATTTACAATTACTAATCATTATAGGTTCATATCTTTAAACAACTTTAAAGTCTTTTAGTAATTGTGAAACACCATATTCAGACATTTCAATGAGATCTCCAAAAGTTATGTGTCCTAAGTATTCAAATTCTTGTTTTGGCGTGATGTTTAGAGTGATAGTCGGTGAGAAAACACTTTTGTATTCAGGTTTGTCTTGATTGTACTTAGTCGCTATGCAAATTGGGTCTCCAAGTTCTTCCCAAATTTCGTCTGCGGTTTCTTCAAGTCCCATACCAATAACTTGTTCGCTCTTTATTTTTCCAAAGTCTTTTACGGCTATAAATCCCCAATCATTTGGCTTTTCAAATAAAAGCCCAAGTTTCTTGTTTACATAAATACTATTATTGATGGCAACTGCCTTTAATGGGTCAACTGTAAGTCCTGCCAATGCAATACCAGCCTGTCTTAAAAATTCTGGTCTTCCTATTCCCTTATTGTGGTCTTCAATAATTGCCCATAACGGCAGTCTGTCTTAGAAACTCAGTTTACCATGTAATATTATTCAAATCCGGCTAATCTCAGCCGGTTTAAGACGGGTAAATTACATAGATCCAAATGGGTGATCACAGATACTCTGGAAAATAAAACCTGTCAGACGGCTTTAAAATGACTGAAAACCCCCTGAAATAAAGCCAAAAGTGCCCTTCGGTACTTTCTAAGGGGGTCCCGATCCAGTATATTGAACAGTCTGCGCAGATTATAGGACAAAAGATGAGTCCTA
>DAOLDB010000091.1:0-10632 GCA_035327565.1 Saprospiraceae bacterium | reverse complement strand
TTTTTCTCTTTTTGTTGTCCATTTTTACACTGTTTTAGTGTAAACCTATTTCAGGACAAGTCATTTACAAAGCTATCAAATCCCACTTCAGAATATCGAGAATGATTATAGGTATGATTTCCCACTAACGATTGGTCATTTTTAATCCACTTCTTCAAAAGTTGTTTATTCGCATCTTCAAAATTGTTTTGTGCGATTTTACTTTCATTGATAAAAATAGTAAATGGTATTTTGAGAGAATCTAAAACATCTAGCAAGGTGGCAGAGAAATTCTTCTTTTCATATTTTGAGGTATTAGGCACATCATCTATGGTAATAGAAATAGACTTTTGTTGGGCAGAAACAGATGTGCTGATTAGGCTAATAACGCAAAATACAATTAATTTAAATTTAAATGGCATCACTTTTTATTTAGTTTTTAAAGAATCAATAATTTTCGCATCAACCCAGTAAATCTTTTTATTACTAGTATAGAAAAAATATTTGCCGTCCTTTGTTACAAATGGGCAAAGCTCGTGTCCTTCGGTATTAATAATCTCTCCCATATTTTTGGCTTTTGTCCAATTGCCGTCATCATTTTTAAAACTGATGTATAAGTCACCTTGACCGTAACCTTCTTTTCTTATGCTACAAAAAATAATATAGGACTCATCAGGAGCAATAAACACATCTGCTTCATAAGATTTTGTATTTATTGATTTATCCATTGGTATTGCCTTTTGAAAAGCACCATTTATAAGTTTTGATTTAAAGATATTGAAGTTATGTTGGCTATCAGACAAAGCGTCAACATTTGAAGAAAAATACATACTCCCGTCTAAAGTAAATGACATATAATATTCATTCTTATCGGAATTGACAGTGGTATCTACTTTAAACATTTCTAGATTCCAATCCTTCCTATCTCTTTTAATATACCAAATGTTATAATTATTGCTAATTTTATCGCTCAAGTTAGCTTTATTAGATATAAAATATAGCCTCTTTTCATCATTTGAAAGAAAAGGGTCATTAGTGCTGTATTGATTGTGAGAAAGTAATATTTCAGGCATAGTCCACTCCTTATTTTCTAATTTAGTGAACCAAATCTCTGATTTGCCATCAAAATCTACCCCGTAGTAAAATTCAGTCCCGTCATTATTAAACACCGAGCCGAATAATGATTCATTTTTCTTAGAAATGATATCGGGAGCAAATAGTTCTGGTTTAATTGTAGGCGGTTTTTGACCTAAATATTTAAGGTTCTCATTATTTTGTGCTGAACAACTAAAAATAATAAAGACAAGGGATATAATACCTGTTATTTTCAAGCTATGTGAAGTAAGAGATTTCAATCTATACCGAATTTATTTGTTGTTTCTAATAATATTTTTTCTGAATCATACCCAACCCCATTTTTAAATACGGTTTCGACTTTTTTAATTACAGTTGAATTTTCCTTTAAATTACCATCCAAGATAACTAAATCAGCTCTTTTACCTACTTCAAGTGTGCCTATATCAAAACGTTCCAATGCCCTGGCTCCATTACCTGTCATAATTTGAACAGCTTCTTCGGTTGAAAAGCCTGTTTCAATATGCAGTTCATAATTGCGTTGGTCACCAAAGCCGGGAAGAACGTGCCTGCCTGCATCTACACCACTGCACAGCAAGCCTCCCATTTTAAAATACTGGTACTCAAACTGCATAATACGTTTCAGGCTATTGTTTCTTGTGAGGTCACTCAACTGCTCATCAAACGTTTTTCTTCTTTCCTCATATTGGTTTTTCAAATAGGGCGACATAGCTTGTAAAGTCCTCTCATCAGCATAAGCCCTGTTAGGTATACTAGCCTCATAAATGGAAAGGGTAGAAGTTAATACGACTTTGTTATCTATCATCAATTTATGTAACTCTTTAACTTCTTTGCCTCCAATAATAATTTCATCCATATATTCTCTACCACCTCCGCAAACACCAAATTCTTTATTGGTTCTGAAATCACTTGTACTGTTTAAGCCGTGTTCTATGCCGTCAATCCCCCATTTTGAGGCTTCCTCAAAAGTAACAGAGCATAAATGTCCTCTAACTTTAGCATTGTTTTTATGAGCTTCATCAATGACAGTTTTCAAATCATCAGGGGAAATATTTCGATAGACTTTAAACCATTTGACTCCTTGGTATAGCCAATGCTGTATGGTATCTCTCAAATGTGTTTCATTTCTCGGAATAATCATATTGGGGTTGCCGCCAATTCCCGTAATAAATGGCGCACTTGGAATAATGTCAGGACCTATCACATTTCCTTCTGCTATCTTTTTTGATAACTCCAATTCTTTATAAGGTGATGCTGCTCCACAGGTTTGTATGGTGGTAACTCCTGATGCTAGATACAACTTAGCTGATATATCACCCACATCAGGAAATCCAGGTATATGAAGGTGGTTGTGCATTCCGACAATACCAGGAATGACTGTTTTTCCTTTTAAATCAATTATTTTGGCATTCTTAGGAATTTTAATTTCATAGTCATTGCCTACTGCACTAAAAAGTCCATCTTCAATTATGATTGTTTGGCTATATTTAATTTCACTCCCAGTACCATCTACAATAGTTGAATTTATTAACGCTAAGGTTTTGAAATTGTATTTGATGTATTTTTTATGCAGGTTTTCTTTTAGTTGCTTCTCCAAATCATTTGAAGTTGTCAGCGAAACCAAAGTTGCCGATGTAGACTTAGAATTTTGATTACAACATAATATTGAAAAGAGAAGTAGTAAGAAAGTTAATTGTTTCATTGGTTGTTTTTTATAATTGCATAGAACGGTTCTCAGCTATACGCAGGCAGGGATTTTAACCACCGAACTTCCTACGAAGAACGGAACTTCAAAAATACAACTTTCTGTCCTACGAAGCACACAACCCCTGCTTGAGTATAGGTGATGTTACCGCCATGTGCTTTTAGGGTAATCTTTTTATAACTCACAGATCGGACAGGAGAATAATGTATCGTCATTTTGGCTATTACATTGTTAAATGAGTTTCATAGGATACTTAGGTTTGATGTGTCACCTTCCGATCTTGTTTAACTTGGATTGCATCAGCAGTTTGGTCAGGAGTTGTAAGTTAATCCTTCCTGCAAATTTGCAATCACCTTTTTCACATTCCTTTCGATGCTCTCATCCGTTTTTAGGAATGACATATACCGAAGAATCTCCAATCGCTTGGAAGGAGTAAGCTTATCGAATGCCATCCTGGCTTTGGGATTTTCTTTCAAAGCTTTGGTCAATTTGGGATGCATGGGTACTTCCCGCTTCTCGGGATCGAATTGAACAGTTACACGGATTTCTTCACCTATCCTTTTCGGGGAATCTTTGAGCATAGCCAAGTTGACGTACAGCCTCCAATCCCCTTTGTACTTCATCAGGGTCTGCTGGTAAGCAAGCCCGTTTACGGCGCCTTTTATCGGTATTGGGCTTTTGTCACGCTTGGCCTGCCGGAATATTTCCGTCAATACCTCTTCAGGAACAAAGACAAAGGGATTGATGCCGATGATTTCCAATTTTGCGGTGAAGCTGTTTAAAGTCGTTTCCATAATCAAGTTGAGTCAAAACTTCCATCCAATATGTACTGTGGGAAAAGGCTGGAAAAAACTGGACTTGTAGATATCTCCATTTAGCTGTACATCCTTTGCATTCAATATATAGCCCAATCCCAGCCAAGGGGTGACGTAGAGGTTTCCCAGCCCGGTGTTCCACCGGTAGCCTCCGCGAATGCCCAATGAATATTCTACTCTATCTAAGTTTTCTTCTAAGGATTTATGTGTAATAGTGGTTTTGGAAATATTCCCTTCTATTCCCACAAAAAATCCATCAGGCTTTCTCCTGAAAAAGCGATCCGCTTTCCATCCTGCACCAATAGCTCTTGCCTCAAAGGCATCATTGCCGTGTGCCCAACCTGGGATGTTCAACCCAAATACCCCCAGGTCAAAACGCCATGCACCGGTCAGGTATCCACCGTGAAAAGAAAAGCCGTTCAGGACAAAAGCTATGGGATCCACTTCTATGTCAAATCCTTTCTTCTGTTCGGATTGGGCGAATAGCTGGGTGGATAGCGAACTCCATGCTACGAGTACCAGGAAATAGATGACATTGGTTCTATTGTTCATTAATTTGATTATTTTATTTTCAACCATAAAGCAGGGCGAACTCCACCACCGTCCTTTGGGCGGCCATATACCCCGTTACCACGAACATAGACATTGCCCTTGGCATTGACACTAGCAGACGTCCGTCCGTAATACCCCGGTGAACGAAGCCGCCACCAATGGTACACATCACCATATTTAGCTTGCCGCTTATGGTCGTTTTCGTCTGAAATAAGCCACTTCTGATTGCCTTTTACTTGCAAATGCTCTGTGCTATCGCCAAAATATTTACAAACTTCTTCAAGACTCAGTAAGAATATTTTGTCCGTAGTATTAGAACCTCCTTTGGTTCTGAACCATTGATTATCGGAATTCCTATTTACAACAGCCCTTATTTTCTCTTTTTCTTTCTTCTGAAATAAATGGTAAAATTCATTGTTCAGGCATCTCCTCAACTCGATCTCTTCCCAAGTGATGTCCACAAAACTATGATGATACCATTGCAGTGCTATGATATCCTTGGTGATTATCAACACGCTGTCGCCCTTCGCATCAAGCGCCTGCCAGAGAATATTGCCAAAGATTATTTCATCCTTTGGTTTCATAACTCGTCAATTTATGTATTCAGCCTTCAATTAAGTCCACCAAGATAGAAAGTGCTTTGATTCTTCTAATTCGGCTGTTGTGTAAAACGTCACCCTAACCCTCTATTTAGCATCTTTTGCCATATCTCCCACAATGTTCACATGGTTCCCCTCTGTATCCTCAAATACGGCATAGACCATATTAATTTCAGGAATTTCAGTCTTAGTTTCAACCAATTTCCCTCCTGAAGCAAGGATGGTATCAATGGACTTGTCTATATCATCCACCAGGATAATCAGCCTGGGGTGTTTGAGTTGTTCGCTCCTTGACTCAATGCTGCCCAGAATAGCCCCATTGAATTTTTCATTCTTCCAGACTTCTTCCTCTGTCCATCCAAAAACTTTTCCGTAAAATATCCAAGCCCTTTCTGTATCGTCAGCAGGAATTTGGAACCAGGTCACTCTGTTTGAAGGTATTTTTTCCATAATTGTTAAACGTTTTCAGAATTCAGTTTCAAAAAAGAAATATCTCACCTCATTGCTCCACAAATCCGGCAGGGATAAAGGAGTAAAGTGACCTCCTTTGGGCATTTTGGTGAATCGTTTTACATTGGCCATCCGCTCTGCCCACTCTTTGGGCATGGGGGCATCACCCGGAAAAGCAGCCACACCGGTAGGTACTTGCACTTTCTCAACAGGCTTTGGTCCATATTCGGTGTACGATACCCGTGCATTGTCGGCATAGTAACGGATGGAAGTATTGATGGTCTGTGTTACCCAGTAAATCATGATATTGGTGAGCAACTCGTCTTTGGTAAACCGCTTTTCGATGTGGCCGTTATGGTCTGACCAGGCATGGAATTTCTCCAGAATCCAGGCGGCAAGTCCCACCGGGGAATCATTCAAACCATATCCCAGGGATTGGGGCTTGGTTGACTGTATCATGTTATAAGCCCCTTCGCTCATCCACCATTGCTGGATAAATTGCCCGAATTCCTGCTCTGCGGGCGACATGGCACTCCAGTCCTCTGTCCCATTGGGGTAGCCAACATCTGTTAAGTGAATGGCTTTGACCGATTCGGGAAATTGGTTGGCCAGCGATTTGGTTATACCGCTACCCACATCTCCGCCAGCAGCATAGAAGGTGTCGTATCCCAATACCTCTTTCATCAACTTCACCCAAAGACCTGCGACCTCATCTTCCACCTTGACGGTTTTGGCAGAAAAACCAAATCCCGGTACCGATGGAACAATCACATCAAAAGACTGGTCGGATTTACCTCCATGCGCCTCCGGATCAGTAAGCATTGGGATGACTTTATAATACCTGAAAAATGAATCAGGCCAACCATGGGTGAGGATCAACGGTTTGGGATTTTTTCCTTTTCCCTTTACAAATACGAAGTGGATTTCCACGCCATCAATTTCGGCTTTGAACTGCGGCAAACTGTTCAGCATGGCTTCCTGTTTTTTCCAGTCGAAATCGTTTTGCCAGTAAGTAACCAACTCTTTGAGGTAGTTGGCATTGGTACCGTAACTCCAGCCATCCCCTTCAGGGTTATCTGTCCACCGGGTCATGGAAAGCCGGGTGCGTAGATCTTGTAATACTTTTTCGGATACATCGATTTTAAATGGCTTCATATCCTGCGATTTTAAGGTTTGAAATACATTGATTGCTATGAGTACTAGAATGAGTCTTTTCATAATGACAATTGGTTTATTGTTCTTACAAGACAAAAATAATTCATGCACCTATGTGATTAGGAGGACGGATTTCGGCAGGAATGGTACTTTTTTCGGGTATTTTGGCGGATCAACCGCCTTTTCTATAAATAGCAGGGGTTGTCCCTACATTCTTTTTAAATGCCCTCACAAAATAGGATTGGTCTTCAAAACCCAGCCAATAGGCGATCTCTTTGATGGTCATGGGCGTTTGCCTCAACAGGCTTTTGGCTTCCAAAAACAGATGCTCGTTGATGAGTTCTTTCGCGGTTTTTCCGGTGATTTCTTGTAATACTTCACTCAGGTATTTGGGCGTGATATGAAATTGGTTGGCATAAAATCCCACCTCTTTGGATTTTATGAAATGGCGGGCAATGAGGGCTTTGAATTTTTGTGTGATAAGTTCTTTTGAGGAGATGCTGTTATCACGTTGGTTTCCCAAGTGAATCTGTTGCACAAGTTGCACCAGCGAATAAACCAGTCCTTGAAGAATATTCCGGTTTTCTCGAAAGGTTTTGATACTTTGAAAAAGTACTTTCAACCTGTTAAGATCTTCTGTGTTGACTATGAGCATATGCTTGCCACCATGTACAAAAAATGGCAAAGTGTTTGGTTTGGGGACTATTAAGTCATGAAATAATACTTCAGTAAAATAGACTATTTCAAATTTCAGGTCATATTGACTGCCATAGCTCGTCACGATGCCCGGCCCTAATGTGATCAAACTCCCTTTGGAAATAGGATATTCCACACTACCAAGCCTGCACTTGGTATGTTCCGGACCATAGCAAACGGCAATGGCAAACTCTGTAGTCCGATATGGAAAATTTATCCTGGTATCCTTATAAGTATCCTGATTGGAATAAAAAACATCCTCATGGGTTATACCTTGTATATTGTCCTTTACATGTTGGTAGAAATTGAATGTTTTGAGGTGCATTGAACAATAATATTATCGGTTAGTTTGTTTTTTGCATGCATTGGCGGTAACGGTCTCGGGTATGAAACGTAGGGCATTTAGGAGCGATTACCTGTCCACCTGCAAAAAGTTTGCTAAGTGAACGAACCTTTCGGAAACCCTTGTCTGCCCTATGTTTTATACCCATTGTTATGCGGTCGGCTTTCTCCATTCTCCTTCAAATTTCTTAATGTTTTTTCTTATAAATATTTTTTCTGTTTCGGTTTTGCAAAGTTTCAAGGCTTTTTCCATTGAACCTTTAGCTTTGTTTCTGTCCGTGACTTTGTAAAGTTCACTTAAAAGCAGGTAATAAAAGTGATTATTTTTCAATTTCAGTTTTTCGGCTTCTATTATTGCCAATTCATTTCCTTTGACTTTTGAGAGGGCAAATATCCTGTTTAAATCAGCAATTGGTGTATAATCAATTTTTAATAAAAGGTCGTACAAGTTTAAAATGCTTTTCCACTTTTCTTTGGTGTCTTTTTTGACGGTGTGCCAATACGCTATACTTGCTTCAAGATAGTATTTTGAGCCGATTTCCAATTTCGATGCCTGCTGTAAATAGTAAAATCCTTTTTCGATTAGTTCCGAATCCCAGAGGTTTTCGTCTTGGTCGTGGTATAAGATTATTTCGCCTTTTTCCGTTAGTCTTGCTTCCAAGCGGGATGAATGAAAGCACATCAGCGACATTAACGAATTGGTCGAATGTGTATTTGTAAGGTTATTTTTAAGTAGAAGGTATGTCAAATTCATTGCTTCAAGGCATAGCTCTTTTTTTATTATTGAATTATGACTCTCAGAATAATAACCCTCATTGAACAGTAAATATATGGTTCTCAAGACAGCATCCAACCTTGTTTTTAACTGGTCGTTCCGTGGAATTTCAATTTGTACGTTTTCCGACCGCAGTTTTTGTTTTGCCCTTTGAAGTCTTTTGTTAATAGTTTCTTTGTTGGTTAAAAAGGCAATAGCTATTTCATCTATCCCGAAACCGCAAAGCATTCTCAATGCTAGACTTATCTGGGATTCTTCTGAAATGCCTGGATGACAAACAGCAAACAACATTTGTAATTGACTATCAGCAATATTTTTGTTGGATAGGTCAATTTCAAACTCGTCTGTCTGCCCATCTTTCAATTGCATTTGCCTTGTAATCTTATCCCTAAAAATACTGTTCCTGATAAAGTGATTTTTTGCTTTGTTCTTTGCTACGGTAAACAGCCAAGCTGAAGGATTTTTAGGGATTCCTTTATATGGCCACGTTTCCATTGCCGTTAAAAAAGTTTCACTGGCAAGGTCTTCAGCGATTTCTATATGCTCGATACCAAATAAATTGGAAAGTACAGCCACAATCTTGCTATATTCCGACCTAAACAAATGCGGTATGATGTCATTGTTCTCCATAAAAAAGCCCCTATTCGGGGCTTAAAGTTTAAATTTTAGTGCGTAACGATTTGTCTAACTTCAACGGTGTTGCCCTCGCCTTGCAAAACGGGCGATCCTTTTGCAAATTCCGCGGCTTCATCTGCCGATTCGGCTTTTACGGTAATGTAACCGCCAAGAGTTTCCTTTATTTCCCCGAACGGTCCGTTTGTAACCATTTTATTATGGTTGACAACCTTGGCATCATCAAATAGCAATCCCGTTCCGCCAATAAATTTGTTTTGGGCAGCAATACTGTCCACCCATTCCTTTTGTTGTTTCATCCATTGTTGCATTTGCTCTGGTGAAACTTTCCCATTTGCATTTTCGTGTCTGAAAATAAGAATGAATTCTTTCATCTGTTTAAATTTTAATTGTTAATGAATATTTGTTCTATACTCTAATAACAATCAAGATTAGTTGAATTGGACATAGTTCTTCAAATATTTTTCAGCCATATTTTTTTGATGCCTGGCTATTTTTAGCTGCCGCATAACGGTAAATTGTATGAGTAGTGGCAGATTGCGGGCTTCTTTCCTGTCAAACCGCTATGCAGTTTGAGCGGGTTACAAACTTTGATATTTACCACATCGCCTGCCATTACTTATACAAAATGTTATGCGCTTTTTTTCTTTAATATTTTGACAATTCGGTTATAAATGATTTCTGCTAAATTCCAGTCATATCCATTAAAATTAGTTGTATTGTTGAATTGAATAACAACCATGTCCGTGTCTTTGAAGTATTTTGCAATGCTCTGGTATCCGGGAAGAAGCCCGGTATGTTCATAAACGTAAATTGAAGAATAAATTTCCTGTTCACCTTCATTAAACACCGAACCATCGTTTAACGCCCGCAGGAATATACCCACGTCTTCTGCTGTAGCCAGCATTAAGCCAGTATTTTCATACTTGAAATCCATTTCAATACCAACATAATAACCGCTCATTACATCGTCCATGTCTACTTCACTAATTGAACCAAAAGTGTGTTTTAGACCAAGTGGAATCAATATTCTCTCCTTGATATATTGTTGGTGGGGATAGCTCAAGGTTTTATCAATGAGGTCCTCAATCAACATATAATTGGTATTTGAATAACTATAATCTTCATCTGGTTCAAAATCGGCTGGCAAATCCAAGGCGTACTCAAGTGTTTCTTGTCTGTTTTTTGGAGGTTTTGTCCAATAATCAGGATGGTCAACAAAATTTGGAATACCACTCCGATGCTGCACCATCATTCTCAAAGTTATCTTGTCTGAATATTCAATTCTTTCCGCAAGTTCCGGAAAGTATTCAGCAAGTGTTTTATCCAAAGACAACCGCCCTTCTTTAACTAATTTTGTAGTAGCAACAGCGATATATAACTTTGTAATACTCGCAATTTTAAATAAGGCTTTCGGGTAGGCAGGTATTTTCTTTTTTCGGTCATGCCAGCCTGCGGCATAAAACTCTGGTGGCTTTCCTGCTTCGTCCACATAAACAATCATGCCATCAAATCCATAATTAATTCCTTCGTTGAGTTGTTCTTGAATTGTATCAGGTAGTGGCATTATCCATGCTCTTACCAAAATCCATGGTACGAAGTATAATGAGCTTATGCTGGCAATAATAAATACGATTCTGAGTATTCGTTTTATCTGTTTCTTTTTCATAATGTCATTCTATTTCAATGCAATACAGTTTTTTTTGTCAAATTGTGCATAACGTTTGAGTTTATGCAGTGCGGGGAATAGGAGGGCTTAAAAATGTAGCACAGCGAAATGATTAAGCCCGACTTGCTCCGCAACTGTCCGCCTACAGCGGACTAAATTAATAAACA
>DAOLDB010000090.1:0-11424 GCA_035327565.1 Saprospiraceae bacterium | reverse complement strand
ATTATTAAAGGGCCGGCTTCGTTGCAATACGGATCTGATGCATTAGGAGGTGTGATCAATGTGCTCCCCTATCGTATCCTTCCAAAAAACACTTTTGAAGGAACGGTTCAAACCCTCTACAAATCAAACAATACGCATTTAGGCGGTTCTGCTCATCTGGGATTCAATAAAAACGATTATTTTGTTTCTGCCCGGTACAGTTTGCAAGCTTATGGAGATTACAGAATACCCGCTGATCAATTTATCTATAACACCTTTGTTTTACCCATCTTCAATGAGAGGCTGAAAAACACTGCAGGAAGGGAAGAGAATTTCAGGTTAGAAACAGGGATAAAAAGAAATTGGGGAATCAGTCGCTTGATATATAGCCATTATTCTTTAAACGGGGGTATATTTTCCGGAGCTGTAGGCATACCTCGGTCGTATTCTTTATTAGACGACGGCAATCCCAGAAACATTGACGTACCTAATCAGGAAGTCGATCATTACAGACTTTCCTGGCATCACACTCAAATTTTTGGTGAAGATCATCTGGATATTAAAATAGGTTATCAACGGAATATTCGCAATGAAAAGTCTTTTCCTGATTTTCATTCCATACCCAGAAGTCAACTGGGTGATAATAATACGCTTGCATTACAGTTGGACCTCATCACCTTGAGCGGTTCTGTACATTATGAAAAATATGTTTCTGAGAGACAGAAGCATGTCTATGGTATGAATGTGCAATGGCAGGAAAATCAAAGAGCAGGCTTTGTATTTCTCCTCCCCGAATTTACAACCCTTCGAAGTGGAATTTTTGGATTATCAGAATGGAAACTAAGCAAGAACTGGTTAGTCAATGGAGGATTACGGTTGGATTATGGTAAGAATACTACGCAATTCTTCAGGCAATTTGTCTGGGACAGCAATGAAAATATAACCGATTCACTTATTGTTCCTGCGACTAATCCTAATTTTGTTAACTGGTCAGCTTCCATGGGAGCAAGTGTACAATTGATGAATAATCAACTGATTATCAAAGGAAATGCGGGGAAAAGTTTCAGAATACCCTACCCTTCTGAAACTGTTTCAAATGGCATCCATCATGGTACTTTCAGGCATGAGGTGGGAACACCGGATTTGAAATCAGAGCATGGCTATCAATTGGACGCCAGTTTGGAATATTCAACAAGAAGGTTGAATGTGAATTTTGCCACCTATTTTAATTATTTTTATCAATATATTTACCTGGGACCTACATTTCCAGCTTCTTTCTCTCCCCTACCGGAAGCAGGACAAATTTTTCGGTACAGGCAGGATAACGCCATTTTTAGCGGATTTGAACTGCAATACGACTGGCTTTTTTATGGAGGGTTTTCATTGAGTCAGAGTGCGGATTATGTCCGAAGCTACAATATCAATACAGGTCTTGCACTTCCATTCACTCCCCAACCCTCATTGAAAACCCAATTGCGATATACATATCGAGGGTATAGCAGCCTTGAGGAAATATTTATTGAATGTGGGCATCAAATCTTTTTTGGAGCTGAAGGACCTGCCAGAATTGACCGGTCAGAACTACCTACCCCGGGTTATCAAATATTTCATATCAGCGCTGGAATGAAAGCTAACATTGGGCAACAGCCTGTCCAGATTAACTTTCAAATTCATAATTTGACAGATGCTTTCTATTTAAATCATCTCAGCCGCTACCGGTTAATCAATATTCCAGAGCAGGGACGAAATATAATTGCGACTTTAAAACTCCCTTTTCAAGGAAATATCTAATATCATATTGCACTTCAATTACTTCAATATCAAGGTTACATACCACATCAATTGAATTAAAAAATTACATATTTAATGATAACAATCACAAACCATAACAAGTAATCCTTAATATAACATGGTCTCAGGAAATTTAGCAAGAATTAAATATGCATTATTCAAACATTATAATTTTATATTACAGTTAAAAGAATTGATAAGATTTTCGCTATATTGAGCAACCCAACAAAAACTACTTTTTTGAACCAATGGGGTTTAATGCATGAATATTGATTCACTCAATCAAAACTAATATGAGAGACTTATTTCACATAGTTTTATGTTTGTTCCTTTTTGCTTGTGCAACACCGGTAGAAAATGAGATTTATAATCCGTCTGCAACCATTGAAGATGTATGGAAAACATTTATTGATCATTGGGAGTCAAAAAATGCAAAGGGTTGTATAGAGGCTTATCACAATGACATCACATTCATCCCCCAGGGATTTGCTACATCCAATTCAGTTGATTCGGTGGCTGCCTTTTACACCCGGTTGTTTGAATCCAACGAAAGCTCTCATTACACCCACAAAACTTTAAGTCTGGCATACAGCAAGGATCTTGCAGTAGAACAAGCCCAATTTATTGTGGATTGGACCAGTTTAGATGGTGAAAAATGGACGTTTAAGGCCAGGATGCTGAATGAGTGGATTCCTGATAGTGAAGGCAATTGGAAAATTAAAACCCTTATTTTTAATACTGATCCTACAGATTAGTTTGGAACAGATAAAAATTGAATTTTTGCTACCCTTTTAGAAAAAAGAAAAGTCAAAGGGTTCAATTTCGTTAATCCGTTCCTTCCACTAAAATCATTTGAGAAGTAGCCGCCTTTTGCCGGATTTCTTTTGCTTCAGAATACTCAAAGGAGTTCCACCATTCCCTGGCTTGTTGAGCATTTGGGAATTCAAGAACTACTATACGTCCGGTTTCCCATTCTCCTTCTAAATGATCAACGTTGCCACCTCTTACAATAAATTTTCCTCCATACGCCGAAATAGAGGCAGGAGTTAGTTTCTTGTAGGATTCATATACGTCGGCATTGTGGATAAAGACATTGACAATAATATATGCGGCCATCACTCAAAATTTTACGATTCTTCAGTTATTATTTGTGTTTTTTCGCCAAAATATTGCACAAATCGTTGTATATCATTAGCTAAGGCTGTATTACCTGTAGCATTTCTGTAAGTATCTGCCATTGCGCGTAAGGTTTGAAATATGAAGCGGTCCATTTCAGCAACTTGCATTTCATGCGTCCAGAGATCGATCTTATAGGTATCCAGATATTCTTTATCAAAAAATGAAATCAACATAGCTTTGGCTTCCATCCAATGATTGCCTTCCGGATTATCATCAGAATGCCAAAGTATTTTCCTGGGATGCTTCTCTTTGTTCAGATTGACCTTTATAGAAATATTTGATTCTTTACTGAGCTGATCATCCATGGAAATATAGTTTATTTAGTTTATAGACTTCTTTTGTGTTAAAGTTATTCCTTCGTCCTTTGCCATATGGTAAATTTGATGAGAAGGATATTTGTGTATACCCGGTGTTAATTTCTGTGCTGCATTAACCATAGCTTTTGCAACTACTCCGGCTTCGATAGGCCTGTATTTGTTTAATCTTTCCCCTAAAATCACATCCAAACCTTTTCCGATGAACTTTGCTACAGACTCACCCGGTCTGCTATCCAATCTTTCGCCCAATAAAATGGATGGCTGGAAAATATGAACAGCCCAGAAATTCAATGCAGAAAGATCTCTCTCCAACTCACCTTTCACTTTATTATAAAAAACCCAGGAATTGGCATGAGCACCAACAGAAGAGACTAATATAACCTGATTCACGCCATTGTCAAGTGCAGCTTTTGCAACATTCATACTATAGGTATAATCCACTTTTATAAATTCTTCCTTACTTCCTGCTTTTGCAATGGTGGTACCTAAACAAATAAAGAGATCATTGCCTTTCAATTGAGGTGCATAGGAACCAAAATGGTTGAAATCTACAGGCACGTGCAGAAAGTGAGGACTTTCCAACTGAGGCGCACCTCTGCCCACATGAACCACTTTAGCATAAGCACTATGATCTACCAGACATCGGATCAAATGTGAACCAATCAAACCCGTGCCTCCACAAACCAAAGCTATTTTCTTGCCGCCGGAGATCTCCATCCTAATTGTTTTAAATTGAATGTCAAAGATATACTTATTCACAAAATGTAGGATTTTTAGAACGTTTCTTTCTTCCTGCGAAACATATCTTTGACTATATTTACTAAATTGAGTCTATATTTCTGATATTATAAAAATGGCAAAGCCCATTATAGGTTTTCTACTTTCCCCACCCGCTTTTCTTTGGGAGGATTCGAATTTTTCCATTGGAGGTAGGCAAATCCACATCACTGAAGTAGATGAAATAATAAAGCAAATCAGAAGCATTCAATAACCAAAATTCAATGTAAAGGTGATTACAGCTAAAACAAAATTTAAAAATAAAGATGAAACTCTTGATTGTATGAAAAAACAGACAATAGAACTGAAGGCAGATGAGGTGGGTATCGCTATCATTGAGCCTCAGAAAGTCTATACACATTGTGTTATTCATGAAAAGTATGTCATTGTAGTAGACTCTGACATACCCAATCATGGGTATCTTCATATTTACTGAACGAAATGAAATGACGCTATGAAGTATTTATTGGTAATTGGTATATCTGGACTCTGGTTATTTGAATTTTTCAATATATATTTTATCATGCCTATGCCAGGCAGTCAACAATTAGATTCTCTTGATTTTGCCTACTTTTTGTATACGTGGAGATGGGTTTTCAGAGTGTTTTTCACCCTATTGACTTTCTTAGGCCTGTATTCAATTTTCAAATCAAATAAGAATCCTGTTCGCGCTTTGTTACTATTACTGCTTACCGGCTGTTTTATCTATTTTCTAAACTTCAAAATGTCAGCTGACTATATGTTTTTGCAGCCTGAGGAACTTATCTTTCAAGGAAAGGATTCCAATAGCATCCCTGATGACCGATTGCTCATCGGTATAGAAATAAATGGAGAGGCTAAAGCATATCCCATACAGCTCATATCCTATCATCATCAGGTGATTGACACCGTTGGAGGAAAACCTGTTATGGTTACTTATTGCAATGTTTGCCGTACAGGTAGAGTATATGAACCCAAAGTACTTGACCAAGAAGAGTCGTTCAGACTGGTAGGTATGGATCATTATAACGCAATGTTTGAAGATCAAACCACCAAAAGCTGGTGGAGGCAAGTTACCGGTGAAGCAGTTTCAGGCAAATTGAAAGGAGCACAATTACCGGAAATCGAAAGCATGCAGATGACCGTGGAAAAGTGGTTTGATATTTATCCCAATGGCAAGGTCATGCAGCCTGATCATCATTTTGAAAGCAAATATGAGCCACTGGCCCGATTTGAAAAAGGGAAAAGTACAGGCAGGCTTACCAGGACAGACACCATTGCCTGGCAAGAAAAATCATGGGTAATTGGTATCAGTGCTGAGCAAAATACTAAAGCATATAGTTGGCAGGATATAAAGACAAATAGGATCATTCATGACAGCATTGAAGGTAATTATTTATTACTGGCACTATCAAAGGATGGTCAAAGTTTTGTGGTATTTGAAAGGGCTCATGACCAGATATTTTTAATCAATAACCAGGATGAGCTTATTTCAGGTGAAAGTATATATGATTTCAGTGGGTATCCTAAAAATACTTATGGGAAACCGTTAAAACGTATACAGGCATATCAGGAATTTTGGCATAGTTGGTATACATTCCAGCCTGAAACCATAACTTATTGATGTTTACAGCTAAAACTAATACTGTTGTTTGGGAAAGGCATTATAAGGTAGTGAGTAAGATACTCATATGCTCTTTAATCCTTAATGCAGTCTCTCTTGCTTTTTCCTGAAAATTTTTTCCATGGCCGGCGTATAGAATGTCCCTGGAGGAATTGACCAAAAGTCCGCATTGTTTATTCATACCATATTTGCATACTTCGTCTAAACTTCCCCCCTGAGCTCCTATACCCGGAACAAGAAAAAAATATTCAGGTGCTTTTCTCCTTATTTTGTTCAAAATTTCTGGTCGTGTAGCACCAGTTACAAACATCAGTTGATCCGGACCTGCCCAGGTCAGGGCTTTGTCCAAAACATGTTCATAAATCGGTTTACTTCCTGATAGTAAAGTTTGAAAATCACCAGCTCCTTCATTAGAAGTAGCTATAAGTAAAATAACGTATTTACCTGAAAATGAAAGAAAAGGCATCACAGAATCACCACCCATATAAGGGGATACTGTAACAGCATCAAAATGATAGTGATGGAAAAAAGCTTGAGCATACATTTGAGAAGTATTACCTATATCTCCCCTTTTGGCATCAGCAATGGTAAAAATATCAGAGGGGATTTGGGCCATAGTAGATTCAAGCGCATGCCACCCATGGATACCTTCTGATTCATAAAAAGCAATATTGGGCTTATATGCCACACACAAATCGTGTGTGGCTTCAATAATGGCCTTATTAAATGTCGCAATAGGATTCCTTTCCTTTAGAAGAAAAGCAGGAATCTTTCGTTTGTCGGTATCAAGACCAATGCAGAGAAATGATGATTTTAATTGTATGTTATGAAATAGCTCCTCTTTAGTCATTATGCTATGTGCAAGCCATTAATCGCTTCAATTCCTTTGATTTCTGGCACCTTTGATTTTACTGCTTGTTCCACCCCGGCTTTCATGGTCATGGCAGACATAGAGCAAAACTCACAAGTACCCAACCACTTTATAACCACGTTATAATCATCGGTAATTGAAATGACCTCAATATTTCCTCCATCTACTGCCAAATGTGGCCTGATGTCCTCCAGAGCTTCATCTACCCTTTTTATAAGCATATCTTTTTCTGTCGTAATCATAATGCAAAATTAATCTTTTTTCAGGTCTTAATATGAACAATTCGGGTAGGTGCCATCATTTCATTTCTAATATTAACCTGTTGAACAACTTTATTGGCGATTTGATCAAAAATACCAGAAACCGGATGATCATTATGCAAGGTTACCGGCAATCCATTGTCTCCTCCTTCCCTCACGCTCTGAACGATAGGAACCTGTCCTAACAACATAGTATTACCCTTTTTTGCCAATGCAGCGCCTCCACCTTTTCCAAAAAGAAAGTATTTATTATCAGGTAACTCCTCAGGTGTAAACCACGCCATATTCTCTATGACACCAATCACAGGGACATTTACATTGGGAAGCAGAAACATGTTCATCGCCTTTACCGCATCAATGAGCGCTATCTGTTGTGGCGTTGTTACCATAATTGCTCCGGTCAATGGTACGGTTTGAACAAGTGTTAACTGTATATCACCGGTTCCAGGAGGAAGATCAATAATGAGGTAATCCAATTCCGGCCATAAACAATCTTCGATAAATTGCTTGATGATGCCTCCTAAACGTGGCCCTCTGAGCACCACAGCCTGTTCGGGTTCAACGATGACCCCCAGTGAAATGACATGTATTCCGGCACTTTGCAACGGCACGATCTTGTGTCGGTTATATACCATCTCTACTTTGGGTCGCTGACCCTGAAACCCCATCATTGTAGGGATGGATGGACCATAAAGATCAGCATCAATCAATCCGACACGTGCTCCTTTTTTACGCAAAGCGATCGCTAAATTGACCGCTACAGTAGATTTTCCAACCCCGCCCTTTCCGGAACCTACAGCAATGATATTTTGAACCTGAGGAAGTACACCTTCGTTTTTTGCCTCAGGATTCGCCTGTGTTTGCAAATGAATATGGACACGCGCTTCAGGATACACTTTATTGATTTCCTCCATACAAGAGAAATTCAATGTACTCTTCAATTGTGGATCATTACTTTTTAAATGAACAGTGAAGGAAATATCCTCTCCCTGAATTTTCAGGTTCTCCACCAGCCGTGAAGCTATGATATCCAATCCTGAATTGGGATCACGAACATTCCTCAGCGCTTCTACCACTTTATTATTATCAATAACCATGTATATTGCATTTCAGAAGCACTAACAAGTAAGCAACTTGAATGGTTTTAAATGACCGTTAGAACGATTGAGAGAGAATAATCAATATGTGAATAGCACTATAGGTAACGTATCTGGATGAAATGATACATAAGTACAATCTGGGGCAGGTCTGATGGTAATAGATGACTATCCTCTGCCCAGCATCCAGGCTGCTGCTGCACCGGCGATGGCTGAAATTACAGTCCAAACCACGATGTCTGCTATGGTTCCTGTGAGGGTCATGATATTGGCGGTAGCAAAATAGACCAATCCCCATGAGGCAGCTAATAAGAACCCCAAAGTAGCGCCAGCTGTTGCGCCTGTGGACGGGGTTGAAATATTGGCCCATTTTCCAAAGACGTAAGCTAATAAGACACCATAGAGTAAATTACCCAATACTAAGGCCCACCAAACCATATCATCATCTGCCCGCATAACGCCTTGCGCACTGCCTGTCTGACCTTCAAAAAACGACGCTAATAGCATTCCGTAGAGAAGCCAACCCAACAAAAACGTAACCACTCCGGCTACAACACCCGAAATTAAAATTTTATTTGTTGACATAGTACAGCAAATTTAGTTAAATAATAAATTTCATGTTAAATGTAATATATTATATATGAATATTATAATATTTTCTGTGAAATATTTAAAAAATTATAATGAATATTTTTGATCCTTTGAAAAGGAAACCTGCACCCAGTTAAATGGATACTTTGTTATCCTTCATACTTCTGACAATGTAATCAGTTATATATTTTATACCCGGAGATACCAGATTTTGCTTAACATTGCCTAAATCTATTTCCTGTTAAAATAACATTCTCTGAATTAATAAATCTTTTTATATCACATGGTCAACACGCACTGTGAAAATCATTCTTTACTTAAACCATGAGTGAGCAACAAAAAAATTATTACCCTATATAAAAAATTACTTGATTTCATGTGGGATCAAGGGAATAAAACGGCTTTAACAAAACATTATAGAAAAGATTAATATTTTTGCAATCATAACCATAAACCTTCATATATGCAGATTCACAAAGGTATCGATCACTTACCTGTATTTAAAAATGCAGTGGTTACAATAGGTTCCTTTGATGGAGTTCACCGGGGGCACACCAAGATTTTGGAAAGGATTCACCAGCTGACCATGGAATTGAATGGAGAAAGTGTATTGGTAACCTTTGATCCTCACCCACGAAAGGTAATTTATCCACAGGATCATGACTTACCCATGATCAATACTTTGGAAGAGAAACTGGAATTGTTTGAAAGTGCCAATCTGGACCATGTAGTTATTGTTCCATTCACTGTCGAATTTTCACAATTAGCGCCCGGTGAATACATTGAAAAATTCCTGGTATCAACATTTCACCCGGCGGTTTTGGTGATTGGCTATGATCACCGCTTTGGTTTGAACAGAAAAGGGGACATATATCTCCTTAAAAAATATGCTGACCGGTTTAACTTTCAATTGATTGAAATTAAAAAGCAGGAAATTGATGATATTACCATTAGCTCCACTAAAATAAGAAATGCACTTAGTGAGGGAGATGTACAGACTGCCAATCTTTTCTTGGGCTATCATTATACACTATCAGGCAAAGTAGTCCATGGCGATAAAATCGGAAAACAATTGGGTTTTCCTACTGCCAATTTATCCATACCGGATAAAAATAAATTGATACCCAGAGCCGGTGTTTATGCCTCCAGAGTTGTCATTGGATCCGATGTATGGGAAGGTATGTTGTACATTGGAGACCGGCCCACTCTGAACACCCGTCAAAAAATTTCCCTGGAAGTACATTTGTTTAACTTCAATGAAGAAATATATGACATGGATATACGGATACAACTGATCAACTATATCCGCGAAGATGTAAAGTTCAGATCTCTCAATGATTTAAGATTGCAATTGCAAAAAGACGCTGAATCAAGTCTTTCAGTACTCAAAAACGAACGGGACAGTAAGAGAAAATCTCCTGAAATCTCTATCATTATATTGAATTTTAACGGGGTGGAATTTTTAGAAGCCTATCTGCCTTCAATAGTCAATAGCTGTCCTGATTATGGTGAAATCATAGTTGCAGACAATGGATCAAAAGATGAGTCTGTTGATTTCCTGGAAGAATGGTATCCCGATGTTAAAGTGTTAACTTTTGAAAAAAATTTTGGTTTTGCCGATGGATATAACCGTGCAATAGCCAAATCGGATGCACCTTATGTTCTCATTCTTAATTCAGATGTCAAATTAGAAAATCATTCTGTTGAAGTGTTGTACAATGCAATTAAAGATGACCCAGGCATTGCCGGAATCCAACCCCTTATTATGGATATGGAATTTCCCGATCGTTACGAATACGCCGGGGCAGCAGGTGGATATATAGATTGGCTGGCATATCCATTTTGCCGTGGTAGAATTTTTAAATCCCAGGAAAACTTAAATGAGCAGTACAGCGAATCAGATATTTTTTGGGCAAGTGGTGCATGTATGTTGATCCGAAGGGATGTGTTCCTTCAATTGGGTGGATTTGATTCCACCTATTTTGCTCATCAGGAAGAGATAGACTATTGCTGGAGGGCCCTCCGTGCCGGTTATCGCTTTAAAGTCACCGACAAAGCCAAAGCTTATCATTTAGGTGGGGGAACATTGGCATACAATCAACCCAGAAAACTATATTTGAATTTTAGAAACAACCTGACTACCCTCTTAAAGAATGAATCGTGGTATCTTTTAGTTTTCATTCTCCCGATTCGTTTAATCCTGGATGGAGTTGCTGTGATTGCTTTTTTATTTACTGGAAAAATACAGGCAGCTTTTTTCATTATAAAAGCATATTTTCATGTTATTGCCCGACCTTTATCCCTCATGAGAAAAGTTATTCAAAATAATAGACTTATAAAAAAATACAGGATTGGGAAAAGGAATGACCGGAATAGACCGGTATTTTCCATTGTCTTTTCTTATTATTTGAAAGGGAAGAAAAAATATAGTCAACTGTAGAGAATGTCTGTGAATAATTTTATAGAATCTATTGATGACTTGACAAAGGAATGAATTTAAGTGGCAAATTGATTAACTTTATCAAGGCATCCATCATAATCCCTTTAAGTCATGAAGCAAAGAGCATTTGAGATCATCCATGAAGACCCTGAGATTCTGGTCATTAATAAAAAAGCGGGAATTCTATCCATTCCTGATCGTTATCACCCTGAAAAACCTAATTTATACACCTTGCTTACACATTACAGAGGAGTGATTTATCCACTTCACAGACTGGATAAATGTACCTCGGGCATCATGTTATATGCTAAAAATGAAGAGGCCCATCAATACGTTTCTTCATTATTTGAAGAGAGAAGAGTTATAAAAGAATACTTTGCTGTCGTATCCGGAACCCCTCCGGAAAAGAAGGGGAACATAGAAACGTTTATTTCTCCGGCTATGCACAGAAAAGAAATGATGATGGTAAGTAAGAAAGGAAAATTAGCCATCACTGATTATGAAGTGGTGGAGGAATAC
>DAOLDB010000089.1:0-11466 GCA_035327565.1 Saprospiraceae bacterium | reverse complement strand
CCACCGCCATCATCAGGAGGTGGGCAAGGGCCGCCACGGGGAGTTCCGCAAGGAGGAGCTAAAGTAATGATTTCATCCTGCTCAATATAAGAAATAGCAGGATGTTTTCTGAGTTTTTCAATTTCTCCTGCTTCGGCTTTCAGTACAAAACCTGAAACGGCCTCAGCATACGTTCTTTCCATAGAAAGATATTGTACACCTGCTTCCCTAAGTACTTCATGGCTTGCTTCCTGCACTACCTCCAATTTTTCCGGATAAGGCAGCCCCACTGATCTTGTGCCTATCACTCTTCTTGTGTTGTCATTGAATACAACAATGTACTGATTAGGGATTTTGGTCCCTGATGGAATGTTGGAAATCTCCCAGTCCAGAGGATCAGAAGGGAGTGAATTGAGCTCTATGGATTGAAACTGATCCTGACATGCGAAAATGGACAGCATCAAACCAAATAGCATAAAAACCTTTAAATGTTTCATTTTCATAAATGGTGTTTGATTGTGAAAAAAAATTGACAGTTAAAGTAAATGAATCGCTGCGAATAATCCAAATACAGTGAGCACTTTGTTCATTCAGGATCGAGTAAAGTTTTACAATTTGCCATATTATGACATTTATATGACATTGATGATTCAAAGATTTTGGGAGACGATTCATACAGATTAGGCTTTCATTGATCGAAAATTTATGCGGATTGCCACCAGTACTTGTTATTCATTAAAAAAGTATGCACTATTTTCGCTTTTTGAAAGTATGATGAGAGCGAATAACAAAAAGTTTAACCTGAAAAAGGTATTCAACCGGCTTTTTCTATTTATAAGCCTGGGAATCTTTGCTCATCTTATTTTTTTATTGATTACTACCGATAAGGAAATACTCTTTCAGGTGGCAGATATCCACTTGCGTTATCTTTTCTTCATTGCGGTGCTTGTTATGATCCCATGGATTTGTCATGCTGCCCGCATGTATATGTGGACGCGTTTTCTCAATGCCCGTATTACTTATCGTCAAGCTTTAAAAAGTGCCGTTGTTTCAGATTTAGGTGCTGCTATAACTCCGACACTTATTGGAGGAGGTCCAATTAAAGTGGGGATGTTGATAAACTATAAAGTACCTCCCGCTAAAGCAGGTATCATTTTGGGATTAGGCACTTTAGAAGATATTATATTTTATTCTTCAGGTTTTGCATTAGCTTCTTTTCTGGTTAGAGATTCCATATTAAGTATAGTTGATGCAGTATTGGTACTTTTCTTTCGATATTGGTATGTTGCAGGTTCTCTAATATTTGCTATCCTTCTTTTCATTTGGTTGCGAAGGACAGGCAAAATACTTTGGAATTTATCAGTATTTGACCGCCTCCCAAAAAAAATAAAAAGAGGAATTCTTAAGTTTTTAATTGCCTTTCGGAAGACGTTTAAGGAAGCTGGGCAAACTTTGAAGTTTATCCTTAAACACGGTAAACTTAGATTTGCACTCAGCTTTTTTTTATTGTTGATACAATGGGCATCTAAATTTTCAATCCTTGCCGTCATACTTTATGCCTTAGATATTCAGGTGGATATGATTTCCATTTACATTAAACAATGGTTAGTATGGCTGACGATGATTTTTATTCCCACACCGGGGGCTACTGGTGGTGCAGAGGCCTCCTTCTTTCTTTTATTCGGAACCAGTATTCCATCAAGAGTTCTCACGTTGGTTGTTTCAGTCTGGAGGTTCTTTACTTATTATTTTATTATGCTTTCTGCTATAATAGTCTATCAATGTGTGACCTATTTATCTACAATAAAGCTAACAACCGAAAAAAGCGTATACTAGAAAAATAATACTTTCTACTTGTATAACCTTTGCGAATAATCATTGGGTACAGCATCTGTTGAAGGCAATGACAAATATTTGTTGTGAATGAAATTTCATTGAGTCATAAACCATAAAAAATAATGGAATGATTTTGTGCCTTATCTATTTATTAATCTCACAAAATTAGCTGTATGAAAAATGTATTGTTTTTATCATGTTTGTTTTTAGCCTCCAACCTGGTGGGTCAATCCATCCATAAAGAGGAAACTTACCATGTCATTGCAGTTTCAGGACTGAAACTGAGAGCACATCCTGATCAGAACGCTGAAACACTCGTAATCATCCCTTATGGAGAAAAAGTAAGACTGAATTACCATGAAAGTAATTCAATTCATGCATATATTACCTCCAGGGGTCATTTTGAGGGACACTGGGTGCCTGTGTTGTATATGGGATTAAGTGGTTATGTATATGATGGATTTCTAACTTCCCTTCCCATTCCTGCAACTGAGAATCAATCCACTCAAAGCCTTGTTTATTTGTTCGATGCATTGGAGTGCTGGGTTGTAGGAATGCAAGCGGATGTTAATTATGATACTCTACAACAGGAGCGTTTCACCAAACTCCATTCAACCTTGAAAAATGGAATTATCCTTGAAAAAAAGCATGCAGAATTTTATCATTCTATATCTGTACATTTTCCCGGATACAGGATAGAAGAGATCTACAATGTATTATTTGCCATGCTTTCCGGGAAAGATCAAAAGAAGGAATGGTTGAAAAATGCCATTTTTTTGAAGGATCAAAATCAACAGATAAATTCTGTTAAAGTCGGAGGTAAAAATCCCATATCCATCAGGCAAAATGGTTTATTTGTCACAGTTGAAATTATGGTTTACGAAGGTTTTTGTGCATGGACAGAGCAATAATTTTAAACTTTATGTTCTATTTATATAATATATAATAAGAGCACAGTATTCCGGCTTCCTGCTACTCTTTAAAATATCAATGAGTGGAGTGGGAAGCCGGAATTTTAATTTTAGGAAGTCTAAAATAATTGTAACATCAATTCAGAATGATCTGTAAAGTTGTTCCAATACCATCTGTTTTTTTCGGGTAGAGACAGGGATTCTGCTTCCATCATTCATTAGTAGATACCCTCCCTCTGATTTCACATATGCCTGAATATGCTCTTTGTTGATCAAATGGCTTTGATGCACCCGCATGAATCCTTTATCATTTAGCATGAGATCGTACTCTTTTAAAGTACGTGTAATCAAGATTTTTTCTCCATGGGTCAAATGAAAATAGGTATAATTTCCTTCGGCTTCCAATCGTGTAATTTGATGCAATTCTACCCACTTGATCCATTCAGATGTTGACAGAATAATTTTCTTACCTATGAACTCATTTCCTACATGGTTTATTATTTTTTTATTTGAATTGATTAATTTTCTGACCCTGTCTACCGCTTCTATCAATTGTTGTGGGTCAATCGGCTTTAACAAATAGTCAACGGCCTGGTAGCGGAAGGCTTTTACTGCGTACTCTCTGGAACCTGAAATGAAAATAATATGAATACCCTTCGTTTCAACAATATCCAACAGATCAAAACCATCACCATCCTGCAGTTCTACATCTAAAAAAATAATATCGGGTAACCCATTTTGAATAACTTTAATCCCTTCAATCACGGAAGAGGCGGTATGGAATACTTCAACCTGATGACAATAGGTTTCTATATCCTTTTTTAATGATTGTTGAATCAAGAGCTGATCATCAATAATTAAAGCTTTCAAGGGTGAATGAGTCATATTTCATAATGATATTTGAGAATCAATTTTGTTCATCATTGATCTCCTTCATGTAATTCCAATATGCATTTATTTTTAACAAAAACAAAACTTGCTTTATTTCATGTCTATTTCATATGGCACAAAAACCTTTCAACAAAGATTTTCAAATTTATGTTGACTTTTTACCGTTTTCAGGCTTTTGATGGATGAGTCTGAAAGGGATTTTTAAAATTACCTTTGTACCAGTAGGTTGCCCTTGCTGATCCAGCAAATCAATAATCTCAATTTCACCCGGATTGAATTTTGCTGTTTTCTGCAAGCGATCCTTTATAATTCGGGTAGCTGATACTCTATGATCATCAGTTGCACGTTCTCTTCCTACACCATTGTCAATAATTTCTACTAAAAGGAAAGGATGGGATTTTTTTAAACGGATTTGAAGGTAGCCTTTATGATTCAGAGACTTAAAACCATGAATAATAGCATTTTCCGCAATAGGCTGCAGAATCATGGGAGGAATTTGCATAGATTCCGTATCCAAAAAAGTGTCAATTTCAAAATTGAAACGGCCATTTCGGGTTAATTGCTCAAGATATAAGTAATTTTCCAGGTCATGCAATTCTCTTTCTAAACTAATCCATTCCAGATCTCCATACTCTAAAACCGATCTCAGTAATTGCGAAAATCGTTGTAAGTAATCTTTAGCTTTTTTTGGTTCATCTATATTGATCAGCGCATAAATGCTTTGAAGTGCATTAAAAATAAAATGTGGATTCATTTGCAATCGGGCTGTATTGGCTTTCAACCTTTCAATTTCCCATTCTTTTAGAATGGACTCCTTTTGTGATGATGACCTTCTATGATAAACCTTTTCACGATATATGAATATCACTGCAATGAGGATCCAGCCACAGCCAAAAAGCAACAACTGAACGATCCAGGAAAATTGCGATGAATCGCTTGCTTTTTTGTTTGAAATATCTGCATATTGAAAGTGACTTTGATTGACAGTTGTTCTGAATAGAAGTGAATATTCATTGTTAACTTCCCTGGATAGGAAAAATGGGTTTTTAAAATCGATTTTTGTCCATTCACTTTTTTGTTTTTTATTATTATAAGAGTAGGACACTTCCAGGCGGTTTATTTCCGGATGGAAAATTTTGAAATGGACAACCGGGCGGAATTCGCTAATGTCATTGGATTGCAATTCCAGAAAGGGGAGACGTTCTTTGGTGCCAGAATATGTGGCTTGAAGAAATTGACCATCACTGATCCAAAAATACCCCCACTCATCGCACGTTTTTGAAATGGTGGATATGCTCAGAGTAGATGGAATCTCTTTTAAAAAATAACCATTTGGATCCCATATCCATGCTTTTCCGGATTGCACGATAACAAAGCGGTCATCACAAACGGATAAGGCGTCCAATTTTCTGATAATATGGTCAATGGGTAAATGCATTTGCAACCATTCTTTTCCATCTGTATAATACAGCCCATCGTCTGTATTGAATAAGTATCCCTTGTTGTATGCTACAGAATGATGAACGGGTTTGTCAAGGTAAAATTTAGGACTGTCGTTCTTCCATATCCTTTCTGAAACCTCTAAGGCCTTCTTAGGACTTTCTATCAGATTGTAAGTAAATAATGAGTCTTGATGGATAAACCCTATAAACGGATATTGATTTAACAATACAATCGAATCGATGGGAATGCCAGGAAAATATAAAGGAGATTGTTGATTAAAGGCATTTCCCAATGACAAAGAGACATTAAGGATAGTTAATATAAACCGGGATGAATACCTATGCATTGTTTTCCGGGATATGTCATTAAACTTCTTCTTTTCAACATTATTGGCTATAATCTGTAAATTTTTTTTCTTTCCAAATCTTTCTTTATGTCTCTTTCCTTGATAGTTTCTCGTTTATCGAATGATTTTTTTCCTTGGGCCAACCAAATTTTTACTTTGATGTGACCTCTTTCACTAATAAAAAACTTGAATGGAATAATGGTTAATCCCTTTTCATTCACTTTTTTTTCCAATTTTCTTAATTCCGGTTTTCTCAACAACAATTTCCTGTCTCTTCTGGGTTCGTGATTGTGGATGTTTCCATGCTCATATTCTGCTATATGGGCGCTTTTAAGCATAAGCTCTCCACGATCAAACAGACAATAGGCATCCGACAAATGGGCATTTCCGTCTTTCAAGGATTTCACTTCAGTTCCGGTCAAAACAATTCCGGCGTCGAATTCCTGCAGGGCGTGGTATTCAAACTTTGCACGACGATTAACGACTTCTCTGAAATTCCGTGAGGTCATTGTTATATTTTTTCAAAAATAAATTGATTCATCTTGGTCCAAAGATGAATCCGTGCATTATCCCCATAAATACCATGATTGCGATTGGGATAGAAATAAGTTTCAAATTGTTTGTTTGCTTTAATCAGCGCATTGCACATTTCGACTGTGTGCTGGAAATGCACATTATCATCAGCCATTCCATGAATTAATAGATAATGACCTTTTAGCCTGTCGGCATAAAGTACGGGTGAATTTGCATTATATCCACTTTCGTTTTCATTTAATGAACGCATATACCTTTCAGTATATATAGTATCATACCATTTCCAGTGGGTGACTGGTGCAACCGCAATTGCAGCTTTAAATACATCATTTCCTTTTAAAAGACAATTGGTGGACATATACCCGCCGTAACTCCATCCATAGATCCCTATACGATTTTTATCGATGTATTGCAGGCCGGATAAATATTTGGCAGCTTCTATCTGATCAATAGTCTCATAATGTCCTAACTGAAGGTAAGTCATTTTTTTAAATTCTTCTCCCCGTGCTCCTGTACCTCTGTTATCTACGCAGGCTATGATGTATCCATGCTGAGCCAGCATTTGAAACCACCAGTAATTATTTCCTTTCCAACTGTCAGTGACTTGTTGCGAACCAGGACCACCATATACCATCATTAAAACCGGATATTTCTTATTTTCATCAAAGTCATTTGGCTTGATCATATAACCATTGAGTTCAATATTTTCAGAAGTGTTGAATGAGAAAAATTCGACAGGTTGTGTCTGGTAGGCTTTTTGGAGAATGCCTATCTGCTCGTTATTCTCAATATTGCGGACAATTTCATTTTGGTGATTATATACCGTGAAGGCCGGTGCATCATTGATGGTGCTGTGCTGCAAAGTGTAGTAGTCATATGTACTGCTAAACTGAGCGGAATTGGTTCCAGGTTTTTCACTGATTTTATACCTTGTTTTCCCGTCCAGGGAAACACTATAAATCTGACGATCCAAAGGGGATTCTGTTGCTGCCTGATAATACATCATTTTTCTTTTCACATCTAAACCATAAAAGGAAGTAACATCATAATGGCCGGGGGTTAGATTCCGTATTTCCTCTCCCTTCATATTATACAAATAGATACTTTTATATCCTGATTTTTCACTGGTCCAGATAAATTCTTTTTTATTGGGTAAAAATGTCAAATCATCATGGATGTCGATATAATATTTATTTCTTTCTTCCAATAAGACTATTTGATTTCCTTTTTGAATGTCAGTAAGGAGAAGCTGCAAATGATTTTGATGGCGGTTCATTACAAAAATGCATAAGGAATGTTGATCATTGGTCCATCGTATGCGTGGGATATACAAATCCTGGTCAGGTTTGCTAAAAATATTTTGAATTTTCCCATTTGTTATTGAATAATTATGTACCGACACTATAGCATTTTTTTCACCTACTTTTGGGTATTTAAAGGTTTCATGTTCAGGATATAAAGCTCCTGAATATTTGAACATAGTAAACTCTTTTACATCCGATTCGTCAAATCGTAAATAGGCTATATTACGACTGTCAGGTGACCAGAAAAATGCTTTAGAAAGAGAAAATTCTTCTTCATAAACCCAATCGGCAGCTCCATTAATAATTTTGTTCCATTTTCCGTCAAAAGTGATTTGAGTAAGCTGATGCGAAGTCAGATCCTTGTAGTACAGATTGTTGTCTTTGACAAATGCCACTTTGTTTCCATCGGGGCTGAACGTGGCGTACATAATCTTTCCCTGATCAAAAATTTGGACTAATGAACCCGATGCCAAATCATATACATGAAATTGGGCCCTGGTAGATCTTCTGTATATGCTTTCGGATTCTGATTTGATCAGGATTTTTCTTTCGTCTTCTGTAAATTCATACGATGATATATTTCCTGAAAAGTTAGAAATGCCTTTGAGTTTTTCACCTGTGACTATTTCATTAACAACTTCTCCAGTAGTTAAATCATATTCCAGGATGGCATTATTCTCAAGTCGGGTATAATGTCGGCCATCTTTTTTAAAATTAAAACCTGGAACGGATCGGGTGTAAAATGTAAATTTAGTCCAAATGTCATCCAGGGTGATTCTTTCCTGTGCATGTGATCCAATGAAAAGAACCATTAAGAAAAATCCGATAACAAATCTGTTCATTTATTATTGATTTTGGAAATATGAAAAAAACACATTGAATAAAAAACATGGTTAATTTAACCAGCACAAAAGTAATGAAGTCCGGCAAGATTGATTTAAAAGTCGAAAGATAATCTTTGAAAAAGAAACGTTAGAAAGATAAAATTGAAATAAAGAGGCTTATTGCTTTAATTTCAATTTTTATCGTTACCCCATTGAATTATGTTACTACAGTATTTTATTAATACTTAATAATTTATCTAATGGATTATGGATCCAAGGTAGTCTGGTGGTCTGACCCCCTATTAATCGGACAAAATTAAAATAAAATAAAGCTAGATAGCCAAACAAATTCTTAAATATTATTTATACTCTTTATTTGTAATGTAAATAGTTATGGTAATTTGAAAATAAAATAGTTCATTATTAAAAAACGATATAAATATTTATATATTTGCACCGAGAATAAAACACGCTACCTAACGAGAGTTTAGCTATCTATGAATCCTGAACTGTAAAAGAGAATTCAAAACTATCTAAAACTTCACTTCCTTTTACATTTCTTTAATTATTACGTTCCCTTTCCATGCTTGATCTGGTTAAGGAGATCGAAATGATTTTATATCATTTGGATGTTATTTTGTTATTGATTATTCCTTTATGAGTAATTAATGACCTATGATCATCCATTCAGATATCACTTAGAGTTCCTCATTAGGTAGTAGTGCACTATTAAATTATGTTTTGTGCAACTACTAATTTTTGTGTGATGAAAAAACTATCTACTCAAGCTTCGCAGCTCTGCGAAAGCAAAATCTCTTCATGTTTTAATCAAAAATCCATTTCAAATCATTTCAAAACTTTCAGAAATGAATGTAAAAGTTTTTCATTTTTCCTGTCCAATGATTTAATGGAACCTTTCAAGAAATCGCTATTTAGGATTTCTTTATTTGTTTTCATTCTAAGTTTCCCGGCTTTCCTTTTAGCGGGAGTTTTTAAACCGGTATTTGATGTATTTCAAAATTCAGATCAAGTTAAAGCGGTTACAATTACTGATTCGGGTTGGAGACAAATTCATACAGACCTGAGAACAGAAAAGATTAAGGCAAAGGATATAATTGTATCAAAAAGTAGTAAAAAAGTTACACATCAGGACTTTACATTATTCGACTTACTTCAAAGTTCTTTGTTGTATAACTATGCAATGCCTGAGGAATTCAATAATCCTTCAGGAAGTAATCCGCTTTCACCCGCAGGAATTTTCAATATTTTTGTGAAAGAAAGTGTAGAATTGAAATCTGGTGATTCAGATGGACCTGTCGCATTAGGCGGTAATTTAACATTAAATGGAAGTTTTAATTCTTCCATGCATACTGCTGGAAATTTTACGGCGAGCGGCGATAACAGGCCTTCTGCTTTAATTATAAACGGGAGAGTCTTCTATGGCAGTGGTTCTGGGGTGAATGTAAATCAGAATGGTTATGTGAAAATCGGAAATTTAACCGGATCCAATATATACAATAATTTAGGAAATACAAGAATAGCCGGGGGAGGCCAGGATAGTAACCCAAGAATAAATCTCCAAACCCAGCAACCTATTTCATCAGTTGGGCCGGTATCCAATCTAATCAATTTCAATACTGCATTTAATACATTAGTTAATAACTCTGAATCTTTATCTTCTTATACAAATAATATCACTATTGGTGCAAATGGTCACCTTACACTTGCCGCCAATACTGTGAATGTGCTAAATATTACAGGTTCCACTCTGGCTTCATACAATGCCTTTACATTCAATAATCAACCTTCCCAATCGTCTCCCCTGATTATTAATGTGAATACAGGGAGTTCTTATTCGTGGAACATACCCAATTTGGCCGGAATAGGTGATCAGCATGGAAAATATATTCTTTGGAACTTTTATAATACATCCACTTTAACATTTAATGGAGGAGGTACACTAAAAGGAACAGTACTGGCGCCTAAAGCCCATTTTATAAAAAATAATTCTGGCAACATTGACGGGCAAGTTGTAGCTAAACAATATACTCATAATGTTGGAGAAGTTCATAACTATCCTTTTGATGTAACTTTAACTCAGTCCACAGCTTGTCCGACTGAAGCTGCAACCAGCACAGGCCATTCTGTAAAATTTTTAGGAGTTACCTATCAAAAAGGAAGCAGTGGATGTACTTCAACCTGGTCGTATGAAGTGAGAAGTAATCCAGGAACAAATGCCATAAGTCATGTTACTTTTGGTGGACAATCTTGCTTGGTTTGCTTGTCCAATTCTTCCCACATCGTTTCAGCATCTCCAGGTAATTTCGTTGTCGGCAATGATCCAACAACCAATTACTGCGGTATAAAATTTGATAACGGGTTCAGCTCAGGACAAACAAAAATTCTCACTTTTACAATGAATGGAGCCTATAAGATAGGTGAAATTACATTTGTTGCCAAAGCAGGCCCAGGATTTACGACAGCTCAGGTTTGTGGTCCTGTTTGTGAACCTCCTTCTTGTGAAGATGATGATGTGTGTACAACCAATTCTTTTAATACAATTACTTGCCAATGTGAGTCATTGCCTGCAAATCTGAGTCTCTCATTAACACCGAACAAACAAATTTGTGAAGGTGAATCTGTTGAATTGATTGCTTCAGCATCGGGTGGGGTTACTCCCTATACTTATCAATGGGATCAAGGACTGGGAAACGGGCCGATTAAAACTGTTACTCCACTGGTAAATACAACCTATAAAGTTACAGCAACTGATGCCGCAGGTTGTAAGGTTACAGGAAGCGTTGAAGTGAAAGTATTCAAACTGAATAATCCTGGTGAGATTGGATATGACGAAGAACGATGTGAAGGATATACTCCAAATAAAATAGTCAATATTTCAAATGCAATTAGCAACCAACATGGGACTATTTCTTATCAATGGCAGGTTCACAATCCCACCACCAACCTTTGGCAAAATATTTTTGGGGCAACTGGTTTGGAATATCAACCACCTTTTATCAGTCATTCCAGGATGTACAGAAGATTGGCAAAAGTTAATAACTGTACCTGGGAAGCTTCAAATATTGTTACTAAAAAAGTAAATCCACTACCTGAGGTCTCATGTCCAGAGGATCTGGAGGTATGTATCGATGCTTCTCCCTTTGCATTAACAGGAGCGACTCCCACAGGTGGAGAGTATAGTGGAACAGGAGTAAACAATGGAACCTTCAATCCATCAACAGCGGGAGCGGGCCTGCATACGATAACATATACATATACTGATGGTAAAAACTGTACAAACACTTGCACATTTAGGATAAAAGTAAATCCACTACCGGAAGTAAGTTGCCCATCGGATCAGGAGGTATGTATCGATGCCATACCATTTGCATTAACGG
>DAOLDB010000088.1:0-11501 GCA_035327565.1 Saprospiraceae bacterium | reverse complement strand
GATGATTCTGTGCCGGGGTCGCCAATAATATCAAAGCAAAGAGTAAACATTACAAAGCCGTCTGGAAGTGACTCTCCGCACATCACCCCATTGTTGGGGTCAAGCCACAACATTCTTATAAAACCTTGATTGATGCTGTTACAGTTGAAATTCGTCGGATTTAAACCAACTAAATTGGTGGAGTTTGGTGGGCATACAGGCCTTACTACGGTAGGATCGAAATGTAGAGAAAACTGAAAATTTTGAATATTGATGAAATTTTCTACTGAGTATTCAATACATATCCGGTCACCAGTCATTCCGGTTTCACTGGAGGCAATGATCCTCAACAAATCCTGGGCATTCACCGCTTTGGATATACACAAAATTAGCAACCATACAATCCAACCGGTAATTCTCATCTATTCTTCCTTATTTACAGATAACAAATTGAATTATTGTAATTAACATATATAAAATATAGGAATAGGTTGTTTTTCGTCAAATATCTTCAACGTTAATAAAAACGAGGAAGGATTATCATTATTGCTGAAAAACATTTGAGAATGGCAAAAATAAAAGTATTCACCATTTCATTGAATAGATGTGTATTAAAATATTAAAAAATAATGTTCCCTATTCAAAATATCAAACCAATGCTTCACACATTATCGAATTATTGATCGTCTTTTGTGGAATTCACTCTTTAGCTTTTGCCTTCTTCCACGTTTCATTCTGGAAGCTTTTCCATTGGAAATAAAATTTGAAAAATATCACTTTTGTCAATCGGGCAATTGTTCAAATAGCAAATATCCGATTGATTTACTTTTTTTTGTTTACCCAGGTTTTTTGTTTTGTCTTTCCTGTTGAACTGGCCGAAAGCAGATTGAGACAGTTTTATCTGACCGGTATGTCCTTATTCTGGATAGGGCGAACCATAGAATAATGGATATTTTTTAAAAATCATCACTGGATTAACTATACACTCACATTCAGTTTTATAAAGGGAGCAGTCCTATTTATATTTCCAGTTCTTATTTAAAATAAATTGAGTTAAGTCATAAATACATTAAGCGTTTGTGATATTTTGTTGCTTTATGCCGGGTTTGCCGATTTGACAATAAACTCGAGCTGCTGCATCATATCCCTTTTATTCTTACCGGGGGCATAAACAAAAGTATCAATAAATATCAGTTGGTTCCTGTCCTTATCCAGGATCAGATAGGAAGCAAAAGGGCCTCCCATGAAATCATTTGAGATTTCCCAGATTCCCCGGATTTCCTTAGTGTATAAGCCATTGATTTCGTAAGAATAATCATACATTGGCAAATCCCTGTCGTTAATAAGCATAAATGATCCCGGTTCAGTAGTAGAGACATAATCAATTCCATAATCATCTCTGATTTTTTTTAAATATTCAGCAGTCAATTGATTGCTATTAGTATAATTAAATTTTCGGATCACCATATTAAGAATGGATTCCTTATCATCTTTTCGTAACCAAATGATGTTTTCATCCGGATTGTCTAAAGCTACCTGAAACCGTGCTGGAATATTGATTCTGATCCCATACTCCTGAGCAATTTTGCGACTTAATCCAGGGTTATCTCTGGCCGCAAATACTCTTGCCTCCAGTATTCCCTGATCGTGATCATTCACTTTTCTTGCAATAGACGGGAAGTTTTTGCGGATGCTTTCAGCAAGCTGTTCTTCCCCATTACCCATTAAAAAAACAATCAATTGACCCCTTGCCCATTTATCTTTTCCTGCTGCAGTTGTAATTTCCCCCTTTTGAGCCTTTAAAAACCGGTCATCGCCAATATCCCCTCGAATGACGTTGGTAGTCCTGGAATTTGCATCACTGATATCTGCTAAGAAAACATAAGTTCTCAACTCTTTGCGTAAGGGCTCAGCAACCAGATCATCAAAAGTAAAATGCCTGACATCAAAGAGAGGTTCCGGTGCAGGCATTATGGGATAAGCTGACTCAAAATAAAATAAAAATGTATCTTGCAAAGGACCTTCCCAAAGATCCTCATCAGCCACGACTACAATTTCATTCAAACGCCCCATCGCGCTGGGCTTCACCGTTGTGGCTGAATTGCCGGTATCAAAACAACCTGAAAAAACGATGACGCTAATCAACAAACCGGTAAAATCAATCCATCGCATATGTTTAATATAAATATTTAAATGTAAATCCAAAACCCATTTCTTTCAAAAGATGAAAAATCTCAGCCAAATGATGTATTTCCTATAAAAAACCTCTTCTATGGTAATTGGTTCGTTCACTTTTCGTAAATACATCGATCCTGATTCTCTTTATTAAAAAATTATAAATATATTCCTCACCTCATTGGCAAAAAAAAATTCTTTATCAGAAATTATAAAGGCAATAAGAATGTATCGTTTGATCATCCATCTGCGAAATCCAGTCATTAGTCCGATAATTAAGGTGTATTTACAAAAGTGACAATAAGTTTTGAATCATAAAAAAAATTTAGCCGTTACTGTATAAAATAAGGTTTGCTTATGATATCATTTCCTATCACAGCTATTTTATTGCTGGCGTCATTCGGTTTGTGGGTGATTCATTATAAGAACAAAAACTTACTTTTTTTATCCATTATTCTGGCTGTCATCCATGGAATAGTACGATTTTTTTCAGCTTTAATTCCCGCTACGGCTTTTCTTTTGATTTCTCTTGATTTGTTACTTTTGGGACTTTTCAGTTTGGCACTGATTTATTTTCGAAAGAATATCTTTCTGCAATGGGGTATTTATGCATTAACCGTAGGCGCCCTGGTATATCATCAGTTTGGCACCGACGAATACAATAAATTTGAAGTAGATCGGGAATGGGAAATCTTACTTCAAACCGACCCAAATCACCATCTCACTGAGTTAAAGGACTTTATTAGAAAATATCAATTAGAAAGCAAAACGGCTTTCAAACCGACGGATGAAAATGCTACCGATCTGGATGATTATTGGGCGATTGGAATACCCAACAAAAGTGAAAAACACATCAAAGTCATACGCAGAAATCTGGAGAAATTGCCTGGAGTTCTTTGGATTGAGTATAATGAGTTATATGAAATCTTGATCCCTGATGAATCACTCATTACCAGACCCCGGAAAATGATTATGGTTAATGATCCCCTGACCGAAAAACAATGGGCTATGACCGCTTTACATGCTGACGACTATCTGCAATGGATCCAGAACCAGCAAATTGCACCTAAGCACAAAGCAAAAGTTTTCATCCTGGATTCAGGAATAGAGTCCGGACATGAAGATCTTGAGGTGATGAGCCCGGGGAATAAAAAAGACTATCATATAGACAAAAGGGGCCATGGCACACATGTAGCTGGTATAGCAGGTGCAATTTCCAATAATGGAAAAGGCATTGCTTCTTTGATTCCAGGCCCGGATTGGATAGAACTCAACAGTATCAAGGTCATCAATGATATTGGTTTCGGTACTCAAAAAGATATCATCAACGGTATCATCGAAGCGGTTGATCAGGGTGCCGATGTGATCAATTTATCATTGGGAGCCAGGTCATACCAAAACAAAGAAAAAGCCTATAAGAAAGCCATCGATTATGCCGTAAGAAAAAAAGTGATTGTAATAGCTGCAGCAGGAAACAGCAGTGGCAATGCACGTGATTTTGTTCCTGCCAATCTGGATCAGGTGATTACCGTTGCCGCTGTAGATTATGACCTCAGACTGGCGTCGTTTTCCAATCATGTCAGGGATGTTTCTTTTGGCCTGTCGGCTCCAGGAGTAGACATCTTGTCCACCTTTACAGGTAACACCTATAAGCCCCTGAGTGGAACTTCTATGGCCGCTCCTTTTATTTCAGGTTTTGCAGGTGTATTAAAAGCCCTTGACCCGGATTTGGATCACGAAGATGTCTACCGGGTTATCCATGAATCGGGATCCATTGATACGCAAAAAGCATCTACGGGTACGCTCCTTAACCCTGTTGAAGCCCTTCGAATACTTAAGAAAGAGACTTTAAAATAGACTTAGACATTCATTGCCGGCAGACCTGATCCAGTCAACATGTGTGATAAACAAGGCATTCATTTTTATTTTGTAAAAAATACTAATTAACAAAGCTCCAACCATTGATCATTTCAAAAATTGATCCTAAAAAACTTTCTTTTGATTCGTTCTTGTTTCAATAAACAAAAGAAAATATTATTATCAATTTAATTGAAACCTGATTGGAAGCGTATATAAGACCTTTACAGGCTCTCCTCTCTGATATCCAGGCTTCCATTTTGGCATATTTTCTATCAGATCAGTACACATTTGACTGATTTCATTACACAACCCTCGTAACACTTTAACATCCGCTACCGTTCCATCTTTATGAATTAAAAATTGTATTAAAGCACTCCCTTCTACTCTGTTTATCCTTGCTTCTTTTGGGTATTTTAAATGAGAATAGATGTATTCTAATAAATGCCTTTGAGAGCAAGAGTCCAACTTTTCAATATTGTCCCAATCATCTTCACATCCTGGAAATCTTGGCATTGATTCTTCACCATTTTCCATTTCTGATTTTAAATTGATTGATGTTAGTTCTCCATAATGATATATTTCATCTAATGTGACTGTTCCCAAAGTATCGTATTGTACCACACTGCCATGAAGCATGTTCTGATGATACTCTGACTTTGATTTTATTTCTCCATTAGAATGATATGTTAACCACTGACCTTCTTTCATATTATCTTTAAAATTCCCCTCGCCTTCGTAAGGTAGTAACCATTCACCACTTTTAGAATTGTTGTGATAATATCCCTTAATAAATAAAGTCCCATCATCGTATCTTTCCTCGTATTTACCATGCATGATGGAAAAATCTTTGGATTTGTAGGTAACCCATTTAATGATCTGCTTACTCTCAGGATAGTACATTTTGTATATGTACATTGTATCGTCTATTTTTTCATATGTCCAGTTGTATCCGAATTTGAGTAGTTTAGATTTATTCTCTAATTGCTCTTTAAATTTGGATTTGGAAATATTTTGTCCAAAAGAATAAGCAATCACTATGGGAATAAATAAAACTATCATGGATAAATTTCTCTTCATTGTATTTTGGGTTTCTTTATGGAGACTATAAGCTTAATGAAAAGAGAATGACATGATTCAAGCGCTTTTCTTCTTACTTTTTATTCAATAACCTTACGTCATACTTTGCAAAATAATTTCCTGAATTGTATACTTTAGATTAAAAAATTATAGTCAAAATAATGAATTACCTATTTTGCAAAGATAAAACAGACCCGAAATGAAGGACTATTTCCTTGAACATATGGTTGAGATTTTGACCCCGATGATCGTCATCATTATTACTTTATTGATTGTGTTTCTATTCAATAAGTTGTATTTCGTCTATATCCGGAAGAATACTCAACTATTAAAAAACAATCCTACCACCTATAGTTTTTTAGGGTATTTTATCAAAGCAATTCTTTATCTGACCGGTATTGGTATGGCCATTTACACCATTCCTACTTTGCGAGGTGTAGCTGCATCAATGATGGCAGGAGCAGGTATTTTGGCTTTAGCCATAGGATTTGCATCGCAACAGGCTTTGGCAAATATCATATCAGGATTTTTTATTGTTATTTTCAAACCATTCAAAGTCAACGACAGAGTCATATTCAGAGACACCATGATGGGTGTTGTTGAAGATATTACGTTACGCCACACAGTCATCAGGAATATGGAAAACCGGAGAATCGTAGTACCCAATTCTATATTAGGCAATGAAGTATTAATCAATGCCGATCTGGGTGATCAGAAAATCTGTCGTTTCCTGGATGTTGGAATCAGTTATGACAGTGACATAGATAAAGCCAAGCAAATCATGTTTGAAGAAGTACGCAACCACAAGGATTACTTCGACAACAGAAAACCGGAGGATATTGAAAAGGGAGTACCTGAAGTTACCGTCAGAGTGATCAGCCTTGGAGATTCATCGGTCAATTTACGTGCTTGGGTGTGGGCAGAGAATACTCCTGTCAGTTTTCCTATGTTTTGTGACCTTATGGAAAGCATTAAGAAAAGATTTGACAGGGAAGGAATTGAGATCCCATTTCCTCATCGAACTTTGGTTCAAAAAACCACTAAACCAACTGAAAAGAGTTAATCAATAAACACTTTTATCGCATTCTGAAATCCAAATAAGAGCCGGCTATCAATCCCGCAATAGCCGCCAAAAAAGCTGGCAAATGTGCTACTACAGGCAAAGGAAAGACAAATTCAAAAACCAGCCAGGTAAATGTGCCACATGCCATGGAAACCACTGCCCCTCTTACAGACTTGTGGTTAAAAAATAACGATGCTGTAAATGGGACAAAAATGGTAACCAACCCAATAATACTGGCTTGTGCTACCAGATGAAAAATATTCTGACTGCTCAATGCAACAATAAATGAGACCATGCCTACAACCAAGACACATATCCTGGTGATCAACAATGCCTGAGGAGGGGACAGTTGATGATAAAACCTTTGCTTGATAATATTCTCAGACAAAATACTGGCAGGGGCCAGCAAGGCGCCGCTGCATGTACTCATGATGGCGCTAAACAATGAACCAAAAAATAAAATCTGTAACCCGGAAGGAATATGATGTAAAACCATAGTCGGAAGCGCTAGCTGCAAATCACCGGTCAAAAGTTCAGGTTGGATGACATTGATGCCAACAATGAGATACAAAGGCACCATAGAAAATACCAAATACAAAATGGCGCCTCCTAAAGTAGAGTAACAGGCTGAACTTTCACTCCTTGCAGAATTCACTCTCTGAAAAACGTCCTGGGATGCAATACTGCCGAAGCCCAATGCCATCCATGCTCCAATCCAATTGGCCCATTCCACACCGTTACGGTCTGGAAAAAATTGTTTATGGTCTTCGGGAATACTCTCCAATATTAGCATCATACTGCCGGCTTGTCCGGTGATGTATACTACTATACATAATAATCCGGTCACAATCAGAATCGATTGAACAAAATCAGTTAAAGATACAGCCCACATTCCCCCAACATAAGTGTATATTACTACAGTACCTGCACTGATCAGCATCCCTGCAACCAGGCTTATTCCCAGTACCGTCTGTAATATCAATCCCAATGCTACAATCTGTGCACCGGCATATCCAAAAAAACTAAAGATCATCAAAATTGAACTCACCAATTCAGTTCCCCGCCCATAATGTTTTCTGAATAAATCCCCTATAGTCAGAATATTGAGACGATACAACTTTTTAGCATAAAACAAACCCACCAATAGCAAGCACAATACTCCCCCAAATGGATCTTCAATGACCCCCAAAAATCCTTTTGATGCAAATTCTGAGCTCGCTCCAAATACCGTCTCACTACCAAACCACAAAGCAAAAAATGCTGCAGTATTCACTAGCGGATGAAGGTTTCTTCCGGTGTTCAGAAAGTCTCTTGTATTGGAAATCCGTTTATTGGCAATAAAGCCAATGGCAAGGGTCATTCCGAAATAAAGGACGATACTGATAATCAACATCCCTTGAAATTTTTCAATAAAGGAAGTAATGGATAATTAATTCCTATGGAATTCAGGGTTTTAATAATTAAAAATACCATGAAAATCTTATATACATCTGGATATTGTTCACTCACTTCCTACCTTAATTAAAACATTACCCTTCTTCTGTCCTTGCTCTACATATTTGTAGGCTTCTACAATCCGATCTAAAGGATATACGCGGTCAATGACAGGTACAAACAAGCCTTCCTCTGCCAATTGACCAAAATATTGCACAATCTCTTTGGAAATTGTAGGAATCGGAAATTTTACTTTCTTTCCTTTATAAAATTTACCCGCTAAAGCTAATAATATGTTCTCTCCATATTTTCCCAATTCCGTAGAAATATAAATTCCATTTTCTTTAAGCACTTTTTTTGCTTTTCCAAAATTTGTTTTTCCAACAGCATCCAGTACAGCATCATATCGTTGATAGCTCTCACTATAATCTTCTTTTGTATAATCAATCACTTTATCTACTCCTAATTCCTTTACCCAATAAACATTTTCTGTACTGCATACTGCAGAAACCCGGATTCCCATGGATTTCAGTATTTGGACGGCAGATGATCCAATAGCCCCTGTAGCCCCGTAAACGAGTACGTGATTTCCTTTTTGCAGGGACATGGCTTTAATGGCATTCAGCGAATAATGTGCCCCTTCAGTGAGTGGAGCGGCCATAATGTAGCTAACATTTTCAGGTATGTGGGTTAAAGAATCGTTTTCCTTCTGCGTCAAAAATTCGGCATGTGCTCCAAAAGACCCATCATTATACCCAAATACCCGGTCACCTGTTTGAAATGACTGAACCGCTATACCTTTATCAACAATTAAGCCTGCATATTCACAACCCAATATTTTTCTTTTTGGCTTCATTAGTCCACTCCAGAAGCGGGAGATAAAGTATTCTGCACTTCGAAAGCCACAATCCGTACGGTTTACAGTAGTTGTTATCACTTTAATTAAGACCTCATTATCCTTACAAACCAGTGGTTTGACATCCATCACTTTCACCACTTCAGGAGGGCCATACCGATCATAAACTGCTGCTTTCATCATTCCATAATGTTTGAATAAAATTCTGATTTACCTGTTAAAGACAAATCCAATGGAATGTCAAAAATACCTTCCAGTTCGATTGCGAAGTAAAAAATTTATACTAACGGGAAAGAAATGCCCTTTAATTTTCGACCGATTCCAGAAGAGCCCTTTGTGCTGCTGCCTCAAGGTCTTCTTCCGTAATATTTTTCTCCCTCATGGCCCTGGTCTGACATCGACTGCACAAATCAGAAATATTCTTTAATTCCCTGGCGCTGGCCACAGTACCTGAAAATATTTCATCCGTTCGCTCTGTATTAATATAAGAACATTCTGAAAATAAATGATATCTGTTGCCGGATTTGGTCCAAAAGACGTTGTTCATACCCTCATTGAGCATTTCAACTTTTGCAGTCTGCTCAGTATATTGTTCTATGGAAGCCGGATCAAAATCAATCCCTGTGATGCCCGCAATCAACATGGCAATCACGGCAATAGAGCCTACTATTCCTTTTTGTTTTCCATCCATATCCTTATTGGCAAAAATCATAATAACCAAGGGTAAAAATGCCAATACACCCATGATGGCTCCCAACTGATTCTGGATGAAAAATCTGGTTTTGTCTGCTTCAGAAGCAGGATCCAGCCTGTTCGCTTTCTTCCATAATGTTGAACCTGTAATGGCTAAAGCCAGGTTGACAGCAATAACTCCAATCAGCCATAACATATTGACCGGAGGCTTCAATAGCACGAAAATTGCATACATTTGTAAACCTATAGCTACCAACCAGGCCAATGCAGCAAAAAGTCTTAGCTGATTCGCTTTCGCTTTACTTTCTTTACTCGCCTCGAAAGGAACACTGCTTCCACCTGAACCTGAACCTCCATTGTCCACTCTGGTTATCTTTTTCTTTGAACTCATGATTTAAAGTTGTTTGATGGTGATATAATGAATACAGATTATAAAGCAAATAGTATTTTAAAATCTCAAATTAGAACATTGCATGTTGCAAGTAAAAGTAATAAAATTCAATTCATATCCATTGATTTGTAAAAGAAAAATATACTATTATTGACTCGTTATAAATATCTATGTTTACCTGCATTCCATCCACGCTGATGCAACAGGGAATCACCAGATTCAATAGCTCCATTTTCTAATTCTGTACCCATCGAATCATTCCATCGGTTCAAAAATCCAAACAATGCAACTACCCCCAGGATTTCTACAATTTCTCCCTCAGTCCAATGTGTCCGCAATCTTTGGGCTATGGCGTCATCTACTCCATTGGGTAGGGTTGAAGCATGCAACGCAAATGAAAGTGCTGCTTTTTCTTTTTCAGTGAATGCCGGACTGGTTTCGTACTCCCAAATTTGCTCTAATTGATCCTTTCCGGCTCCATATCTTTCTGCAGCCCGGATGGTATGTGCCTGACAATAACGGCAACCCGCAGCATGGCTTGATATGTATCCGATTAATCGCTTGAAACTGCTGGTCACACTTCCATCGTTTTGCATGACTGCTTTATTCATTGCTATAAACGCAAATGCAATGTGGGGTCTATGGTACATGGTTTTGATACTATTGGGACAAAATCCCAATGTTTCATTGTAGAACTCTATTAATTTTTGCAATTCAGCATCGAAAGCATCACCGACAGGTTTAACCAATGGCTGTTTCATTTCTTTTTGTTTGTCTGGTGGCAAAATAGGAGAAATGAGCCAAACCCCGGGTAATCAAAACATAAAAAATGAAAAACATAACCTCTTTATTCCTATGCGAGGCTAATGACAGACCTTTTTAGGACTAGTTTTGTACTGCCCTTTACTTTTTCTGATATTTACCGCCACCACCTTATATTCAGGACACAATGCTTCAGAGTCCGCAATGCTGCTGGTGATTTCATTCATGCCAATTTCTGCAAAGTGAAAGGTTGAACTAAGAATACCCGGTTTCACTTCATTACTGATTTTAGCCTTTACATCGATTTTCCCCCTGGCGCTTTCAACACATACCATATCCCCATCTTCTATTAAATGACGACGGGCATCATTAGGATGGATTAACAATACATCCTCTGTAAGTATTTTTACATTGGGTGTCCTGCGTGTCATTGTACCAGAATTGTAATGTTCCAGTCTTCGGTTAGTGGTTATGATATAAGGATAATTTTTTGCATGCTCTTTGATTTCCTCACTTTCACGGAATTCGAAAAAGGCAAATTTACCTTTCCCTCTTTTAAAGGTTTCGGCATGCAATATTTCCGTATCAGTGCCATCTTTTTGTACAGGCCATTGTTTTCCGTTTATACCTAACTCGTCCCAGTTGACACCGGCAAAAAATGGAACTATCTGAGAAATTTCTTCCAAAACGGTAGCAGCATCATAATCTGGTTGAGTGTAGCCCATCCTGTTCATAATATCTACTATAATTTGTCCGTCAGGCTTTGTACCCTCCAGTGGTTCAACCACCTGCTGTACTTTTTGAATTCTTCGTTCCCCATTGGTAAAGGTACCGCTTTTTTCCAGGAAGGAAGAAGCAGGAAGGATGACATGCGCCATCTTTGCGGTTTCTGTCATAAATAATTCCTGTACGATCAACAAATCCAGTCGACCCAAAGCCTCTTTCACAAAATGAGTATTCGGATCGGTTTGCACCACATCTTCACCCATTAACCATAAGGCTTTCAATTTACCATCGATTGCAGCATCATACATTTGAGGTATCTTGTAACCAACATGTGTAGGTAGCGCTGCATGATAAAATTCTTCATACTTTTGGTGGATCGCCGGGTCGGAAACATCAAGGTAGCCGGCACCCTGATGGGGTTGACATCCCATATCAGCAGCTCCCTGTACATTGTTTTGACCCCTCAAAGGATTGACGCCAACACC
>DAOLDB010000087.1:0-11652 GCA_035327565.1 Saprospiraceae bacterium | reverse complement strand
GGGAGAAGAGCCGTTAATGCCAGGAATTTTTCACAATGTGATTCCTTGCTTATGGGTGACCAATGCGGTGCGCATACTTTCCCTTATATTGAAGTGGAGCATCCTTCAGCAAAAATAGAGCATGAAGCTACCACATCAAAAATTGGTGAGGATCAATTGTTTTACTGTAAGCAACGAGGGCTGAGTGAAGAAGATGCTGTAAATCTTATAGTTAATGGATATTGTAAAGAGGTATTTAATGAGTTGCCTATGGAATTTGCGGTAGAGGCCCAAAAACTTTTATCCATAAGCCTTGAAGGGAGTGTAGGTTGATATTTTTAATAGTTTAAACCAGTTAATAAATGTTAATAATAAAAGACTTGATTGTTAAAATTGGTGAGAATACGATTCTGAAAGGAATCAATCTGACTGTCAGACCGGGAGAAGTCCATGCCATTATGGGACCAAATGGTTCTGGTAAAAGTACATTAGGAAATGTCATTGCTGGAAGAGAGGAGTACGAAGTGGTATCGGGATCCATAGATTATTTTGGTGAAGATCTTCTTGAATTTGAAGTGGATGAAAGAGCGCAAAAAGGGATATTCCTGAGCTTTCAATATCCTATTGAGATTCCCGGAGTTAGCACTTCCAGCTTTTTGAAACAAATCGTAAACTCCATGCGCAAGAATAAAGGTATGGAAGAGCTGAGTCCATTAGATATGCTGAAGTTTTTACGTGAAAAGGTAAAACAAATCGGTATGGATGAACAAATGCTGAAAAGATCATTGAATGAAGGGTTTTCAGGAGGTGAGAAAAAGAGAAATGAAATTTTACAACTTTCTGTATTGGAGCCACGGCTGGCTATACTGGATGAAACGGATTCAGGTCTTGATATCGATGCATTGAAAGTGATCGCAGAGGGAGTAAATTCCATGAGGGACGGAAAGAGGTCTTTTATCATTATTACCCATTATCAACGTCTATTAAATTATATTGTACCTGACTATGTCCATGTATTGCACCATGGTAAAATAGCCAGATCCGGGGATAAGAATCTTGCACTGGAGTTGGAGGAAAAAGGGTATGACTGGATCAGATCAGATGCCTCTGTTGAAGTATTGTGATATCGAAGCCAGTGATGAAAGTACTCAATTGCATTAAGATTAAGGAAATAAAAACAATATGACCAGTAATATAATAGATATACAATCCGAAGCAAGAAACAGATTCATCGCCTTATATGGCACCTTTGAATCCTCTTTGAACGGTCAGAAAAAACATCCATTCCATCAAATGAGGAAAATGGCAGCTCAAAATTTAGAGAAATTGTCGTTTCCAACACTCAGGGATGAAAACTGGAAATATACCAGTCTATCTAGATTATTGCAGCCCAAATATCATCTCCCTCAGGTAGCCGACGAAAAATTAGTCAATGTACCCGAATTTATTGCAAATAACAGTGAATGCATATTAGTGTGTGTCAATGGAGAATTTCAACCCGGTCTGAGTAAAATCGAAAACTTGGAAAAAGGTCTAACCATTCTACCTACACCTAAAGCCCTGGAAGATGAAAGGTTTTATCCTGTTTTCCAGGACCATTTTAATGCTGTTTCCCTACATTCTCATGATATATTTTCTCAACTCGCTTTGGCTTTTTCCAATGGAGGAATTTTTATCCATGTGGAAATCAATACAAGAATTGAAAAACCGCTGCACTTAATCAATATTTACCATACTCCTGAAGAAGCCCTATTTACTTCTCCGGTATTGTTTACTTATGTTTCCCGCGGGGCATCACTGAACATGGTTGAAAGTCATGTTGGAAATCCATCTGCTAATTCCCAATGGGAATCCTTGCATTGCTGTCTCAATCATTTGATATTGAAAGAGAATGCTTCATTAGGTTTCTTCAAAATACAGGAGCTACCAGAAAATCAGTATATGGTACATAACGGAAGAGCTGAGCAATGGAGAGATTCCGTTTTCACTGCATTTACTTTGGATACCGGGGGTAGAATGATCAGAAATAACCTTAGTGTTCTTCACAAAGGGCAGAATGCTACCAGCAATTTGTATGGAATCAATATAGGAAAAGGAGAGCAGCACACAGATAATCAAACGTTGATCGATCATGCTATTCCTCATTGTCAATCCAATGAGTGGTACAAGTCAATATTAAACGATTCAGCCAGAGGCGTTTTCAATGGAAAAGTATTGGTACAAAAGGATGCTCAGAAAACTAATGCTTTTCAACAGAATAATACCATTTTACTCTCAGAGAAAGCACGGATGGATAGCAAACCACAACTTGAAATTTTTGCAGATGATGTAAGATGCAGTCATGGAGCAACCATTGGGCAGTTGGATGAGGAGGCTATTTTCTACCTTCGAAGCCGGGGATTGAGCAAAGATGACGCCAGGAATATGTTGCAATTGGCCTTCCTTGAAGAAATAGCAGGTTTTATTACACAGAATGAAGTAAGAGAATTCCTCTTAAAAAGAGTTCGACATCAGTTTAAAAATCAGTAATTATGGCGATTGGACTTAAAGAGTTGGAAGTGAATAGTTTAGATATAAAGAAGGTTAGAAGTGACTTTCCCATCCTTAGCAGGAGAATGAATGGGCAGCCCCTTGTTTTTCTTGACAGTGCTGCTTCCAGTCAAAAGCCGGTTCAGGTGATTGAAGCCATTTCCAATTACTACATAATGTCCCATGCCAATGTACACCGTGGAGTATATCAGCTCAGCCAGGAAGCAACCGAAGCGTTTGAGTCAACCCGACGAGCGGTGCGGGATTTTATCCAGGCGAGATCAGAAGTAGAAATAATTTTTGTTCGTGGGTGTACAGAAGGGATTAATCTCGTGGCGCACTCTTTTGGGAAATCGGAAGTCCACCCGGGCGATATAATACTCATCAGTGGACTGGAACACCATAGCAATATTGTACCATGGCAAATGTTGTGTCAGGAAAGAGAGGCTCAATTGCGCGTAATTCCGGTACTCGACAATGGAGAGTTGGATATGGAAGCTTACTGGTCATTGCTCAATGAAAAAGTAAAATTGGTTGCAGTTAACCACGTTTCCAATTCATTAGGAACGGTCAATCCCATTAAGAAAATGATTGCTATGGCACACCAATGGAATATACCTGTACTCGTGGATGGTGCCCAGGCAGTTCCCCATGAAAAAGTAGATGTTTCGGAGTTGGATGCGGATTTTTATGTTTTTTCAGGACATAAAATGTATGGACCGACTGGTATTGGTATCTTATACGGCAAAGAAAAATGGCTTGAGAAATTACCCCCATATCAAGGGGGTGGTGAAATGATCAGTACGGTTACTTTTGAAAAAACGACCTACAATGAATTGCCCTTCAAGTTTGAAGCCGGCACACCGGATATTGCAGGAGGAATAGGGTTGCATGCCGCCATACAATATCTGAATCATTTGGGAATGGAGGCCATCAAAAATCATGAATCGGAATTATTGATGTATGGCACGGAACAGCTTTCCTCACTGAAAGACCTCCAACTGATAGGTACAGCACCCCATAAAACAGGCGTCTTTTCCTTTTTAGTTAATGGTTTGCACCCTTATGACATTGGTTCCATTCTGGATAAACAAGGGATTGCGGTTCGTACCGGTCATCATTGCACTCAGCCCTTAATGGATCGATTCAGAATCCCTGGTACTGTAAGGGCTTCATTGGGATTATATAATAATTCAGAAGATATTGACAGGCTTGTTGAAGGGTTAGACAAGGCAATAACCATGTTAAAATAAGCGATCAGATGGGAAGCGACATCAATACAAGACAGGATCTTTTAATTGAAGAGTTTAGCTTTTTTTCCGATTGGATGGAAAAGTACGAATACATTATTGCACTGGGTAGGTCAATTCCTGTAATCGAAGATCATTACAAAACTAATGATTATCTGATCAAAGGATGTCAGAGTCAGGTATGGTTGCATGCTGAAGTCAAAGATGGGAAGGTATACTTCAGTGCTGACAGTGATGCGCTGATTACTAAAGGAATAATTGCTTTGTTAATTAAAGTGCTTTCAGGTCAGGAGGCAGATGAAGTAGCAAGAGCCGATCTGTATTTCATTGATCGAATAGGTTTGAAAGAGCATTTGTCACCTACACGATCCAATGGTTTGCTCAATATGATCAGGCAAATGAAAATGTATGGTTTAGCTGCATCAGCCAAATTGGAAAAATGAAATGAACAAAATGAAACTCGAAGCGCGGGTGATTGAAGAAATAAAAACAATTTTTGACCCGGAAATTCCTGTAGATATTTGGGAATTGGGACTGATTTATAATATCGATGTAGAAGAAGAAGGAAAAGTGAAAGTGTTGATGACGCTGACTTCCCCTGCCTGTCCGGTGGCGGAATCTTTACCCATGGAAGTACATCAAAAGATATTGGAAATTGAGGAAGTAAAAGATGTCGATCTTCAGGTGGTTTTTAATCCACCCTGGACAAAAGACCGGATGAGTGAGGAGGCGAGATTTGCTTTGGACATGTTTTGACAGATTTATGTCTTGCTTTCATTCCAGATACATTTGAGTTACAGAATATTAAATAAAGCATTCAATGATTAGCAGAAATAAGTATATTTTTAAAATACCGGATAGCCTGAAGATCTCATAAAAAATCCCTAAGATTATGAAAATTAATGCAATAGATGAATATGGATTGCGAATACTCATTCGTTTAGCTAAAGAAGGCCGGCAAGAAGGACTGAGCATTTCACAATTGAGTGAGTTGGAAGGTTTGTCCGGTGCTTATGTGGCAAAATTAACAAGGATGTTACGTGCAGGGGGCCTGATCAATAGCAACCGGGGAAATAAAGGGGGATATGTTCTGGCAATGAATCCAAAGGAAATTACAGTATGTATGGCTCTACAGGCATTGGGAGGGGCGCTTTTTGAATCAGGATTTTGTGCCAGCCATGCTGGAAATAATAAGTTTTGTACCCATTCTGTTGACTGTTCGGTCAGGTCATTGTGGAGGATGGTTCAAACCTCCATGGATCAATTACTCAATCAGATTACAATTTATGACTTATTAGGTTCTGAAAAACAATCCAGGGAAAAACTACAATTCATTTTTGATCAGACTGTCTCAAAGAAAGAAGGTTCTATCATTGAATTTACAGAGCATTAAGAGACCTGTCTACATCATTTATTATATCTTCTATTCTTTCTATACCTACAGATAAGCGTACTAAGTTTTCTGTTATTCCATATTTTTCACGGAGATCTTTAGATATGTTTATATGCGAACTGGTTACAGGATGAAGTACTAATGTATCGACATCCCCCAAAGTAGGAGCCATGGTTATCATTTTCAGGCCATTGATAAATCGAATCGCCTGATCTATATTTCCATCCACTGCAAAGCTAAGCATTCCACCAAAGCCTGTCATTTGCCTGCTTGCCAGCATGTGGTGAGGGTGATCCTTTAATCCTAAATAATTTACTTTTTCTACCTTTTTGTGTTCAGAGAGAAATGTAGCTAATGCCATAGCATTTTCAGAGTGTTTATCCATTCTCAAGGGCAAAGTTTTAAGACCATTGTTGAGCAACCATGCTTCCCACGGACTGCAGTGAGTACCAGCCAATTTGATGACTTCCCAAATTCTCTTTCTGTATTCTTCTTTCCATCCAACTATAACACCGGAAATGGAGGTGCCATGGCCATTCAGATATTTTGTGGATGAGTGAATGATAAAGTCCACATCATACAGAAATGGACGTTGCAGGTAAGGTGTTGGAAAGGTGTTGTCAATGACAGTGAGAATATCGTTGGATTTAGCTAAAGAGGTTAAGGAATTTAAATCAACACAGGATAGGGTAGGATTGGCAGGTGACTCCAGGTAAATCATTCTAATAGATGAATTTTTGGTGATAAACCACTCAACTTCATCTAAATCCGTAAAATCTGCAAAAAAAGTACGGATATTCCACATTGAAAAAAGCTTTTGAAATAGTTCAGTAGTGCCTCCATAAAGATTTCCCTGTGTCAATATACTGTCTCCCTCTTTTAACAGAGCCATCCCAATGCTGCTGATGGATGACATTCCAGAACTGGTAAGAAAGGCGTATGCATTTTTTGATGTGTCAAAAGATTCTAATAGTGCTATTTTATTGGCTACACTGTCTGTGGTTGGATTAGCATATCTCGAATATACATGACCTTGTTTTTTGCCTGTAAATACATCGATACTGTCCTCTACCTGTTCAAATGAAAATGAAGAAGTTGCATAAAGCGGAAGTTGATGGGGAGGAGTACTTCTGATTTCTTTGACACCCTGCACACATAGGGACTCAAATGACAGCGGGTTTTCTTTACGGTTTTGCATTTTATTTTTGTTAAACCACCAATAATGAAGAAGAAAAAGGATACAATGATGAATACTTTATTTTTATGCTTTTATTTGAAACACTTTCTCCTGTCAAAGTTTTCATAAACAGTGAATTGTTCTTTTATTACACTCCATGTTTCCTTTTTGAATCTGAAACTTTTTAAGTACTTCAGGAACATATTAGTTCATTTGTTTTGGAAGATCATTTTTAAAAAATTAAAAAAATAATTTAATTTAAAGGCAGATGACTTTCTTTGATGCACAAAATATTAAAAATATTGTTCAGGTCAGAACACATTGATATAGGAATTTGTCAATTTTTTTGGCTAATACTGTTGTTGTTTTTTTGCAATCACTTGATGACAGCTCAATCCTGGGATCTGTCTCCAAAACGCCTGAATATCACAGATTTTGGATTGAATTACGGAATACCTACAGGTTTGTACCGGAACCATGTGCAACGGAATGTATTTGGATTTTATACAGGTACTTATTTTCAGAGGAAGACAAATGATCCCTATGCTATGGGATTACATATCTTTTACAATGGTATGGGATGCCATCAGGTTTCTTTTTTGAATCAATCTTTCGGGGGTATTGAACTTTTTGAAAATGTATCGTCGCATAACCTGGGTACAATGCTGGCTTTTCGATTTTATCCTGACTGGAGTCCAATGAAATTTAAAATGTATATTCATTTCTTACTTGGAGCAAAAATTCTTTTCGCCACCAGAACTTTATATGACATCAATAGAGAATTTTTTAATGAATTTGAATTCCTGCAAGGTTCTGTCTCTGTCTCTTATGGTGGTGGACTCGGAGTCAATTATTCTTTATCCTCCTGGTTGTATCTCAATCTCCGTTGCGATGTAATCCCCGGGATATCCGCCAGTTATTATAGAAAGTTAAAGGAATTTCCATCTACTGATTTTGCTATAGACGCCTTTGATGAGAAAAACAGTGCGACGGACATAATGAATATCAGTCTAGGTATCAGTTTTTTCTTTTAATTTGAACAATTAATATTCATTTTTTTCATCAAGAAATGAATACTGTATACAATATCCTTAAATTTCTCCAGGGTTTTGAAATTTTTTATCGGCTTTTATTCATATATTTTGTTGCAAAAGGTGTGGAAAGTTAGTAGCGATTTCAAACAGACCCAATTGTCAACACATTTTTGATATTTCAATATTGGTATTAATATTAAGAATGTGTAGTTATTCATATTAATATGAGTCCGGAATCCAAATTATTTAATTGCAAATTTTTTAGATTAGATGCAGGTTTAAAAAATTGTCATTTATTCTTATACCTGCCCCGATGATTTGAGGATGGAGTTTTACACACCTTATATATTTTAATTTTATATATAAATAAAAATACTAACTTTACCTGCAATAATTGGAGAGGATTGTATGGATGGCAAATTCTGGTATTATCTCTAATGAATGACCAAAACCTAATATCCCGGCAACCGGAATGCATGGTATAGATATTAAAAACAGCTGAACATCAATGAAATTAAAGAGCCTTCATTTGAAGGGATTTAAGAGCTTTCCATTGAATACTGTTATTCATTTTGAAGACAAGGTAACGGGTATTGTAGGCCCTAATGGATCGGGAAAATCCAATATTGTTGACGCTATCAGGTGGGTGTTGGGGGAGCAAAGTAACCGGGAACTCAGGCTGGAGTCAATGGGGGATATCATATTCAATGGAACCAAAACAAGAAAAGAGTCCGGACTGGCACAGGTTTCTCTTACTTTCGACAATACCAAAAATTTAATACCTACTGAATACCAGTCAGTCACCATTTCGAGACTGCTCTACCGCAGTGGTGAAAGTGAATACCGCATCAATAATACTCCTTGCAGACTGAAGGATGTACGATCATTGTTTATTGATACTGGCATCGGGTCCAACTCCTATGCAATCATAGCTTTAGGAATGGTTGATGATATTCTGGAAAATAAGGAAAACGCCAGAAGAAGAATGTTTGAACAAGCTGCGGGGATTTCAAAATTTAAAATCAGAAAAAGAGAAACACACAATAAACTGAAGTTGACAGATGCTGATCTGGAAAGGATCCAGGATTTGCTTTTTGAGATTGAATCCAATATGAAAAGCCTTGAGAAACAAGCCAACAGAACAAAAAAGTATTTTGCATTAAAGGAAAAGTATAAAGGACTTAGTATTCAATATGCATTAAAATCAGTGCATACATTGAAGGACAGGTATCAGGAAAAGGGAGGTGTTTTAGCACATGAAGAGAATCTGTACAGAGAGAAATTGGCTGAAATTCATACACGGGAAGCAGCCTTGCAAAAAGAAAAGTCTCAAAATCTATCCAATGAGCAATACGTTTCCGAACGACAGCGTGCTTACAATGAAATAGTCAATCAAATCCGGATCATTGAAAATGATAAAAATCTTAAGGATCAAAAACAAGGCTTCAATATTAAGGAAAAGCTGAATACACTTAGTCGCCTGGAAAACAGCGCAATATTACAAAAAGGATTGGCGATCGAAATTGAAAACTACCAAAAAAAAATTTCCAAAGAAAGGGAAGTATTCCATACTATTAATTTTGAAAAAGAGAAAGCAGAAACGGCGTATCATGAAATCAAATCTTCATTTTTAAAAGTTAAAACGGAAATAGATGCTCATACAAAGGAGAAGAATCGTCTGAAAGATGAAATTTTCGAAATTGACAAAAATATTGCAGTCCATGAAAACTCTCTTGTAAATATTCAGGAGGAATTAAAAAACTTTCAAGAGCAAAGAGCTGCAAGAGAAACCGACAAACTATCTATTTCCAGGCAATCCAAAACCATTGAACAAGAACTGGTTTTACTGCAAAAAGAAAGAGATGATCTTGAATTCATTCGTAAAAATAAAGATGAAACTATAGCACAGATCCAAGTCGAACGGCAAAAAGTAAGGGAAAATCTGGATGCCTTGCTGCGTAAAAAAGATGCGGCTGAAAATGAAATTCGATTGGTTAAAAGTATGATAGAGGGATTCGAAGGCTTCCCCGGCTCTATTAAGTTTTTGCACGAAGAATGGAACCGGAATGCCGTTTTGTTTTCTGATGTTGTGGAGGTTGATGACCGGTTTAAATCAGTGGTGGAACAATACCTTGAACCCTATTTAAACTATTTCATAGCCAAAGATGAAGGAGAGGCATTTCAGGCTATTCAAAAATTGGCTTTGTCACAACAAGGCAGGGCAAGTTTTTTCTTATTGGATCGGTTTGCAACAGCTAAACCCTATCAAGCAACGCCATTTCCTGATTTTATTCCAGCCGCTTCTGTCGTTAATTCAGCTGCACCCTACCAAAGACTCATCGAATCGCTATTAAAAGATGTTTACATATATATGGGTTCTGATGCTTTTCAAAAATCCCTGTATCCGGAAGGGGTAAATACAGTAATTAGCAAGGACGGTTCCTATATCTGGCAGAAACACTCGGTTTCAGGAGGATCTATTGGACTTTTTGATGGTAAAAGAATAGGTCGTAAAGCCAATCTGGAGAAGTTGGAAGCCAAAATAAAAGATTGGGATAAAGAAATTGAATTGACATCGCAAAAGATGAATCAATTGGACAAAAGTGCAGGTGATCATTCGTTGGAAGAAATAAATGCTCAAATTGAAAAAGTCAAGAAGGTATTTGATTCAACTAAGGAGCGATTCAATCAAATGAAGTTTGCCGTTGAAAGCATGTTGAAGCGGATAACAGAACTGAACCAGCAGATTCAAAGCACTGAAGCAAAATGGACCGTTACACAATCAAATCTTGAAAAAATCAGACAGGAAAAAAAACAAATTCATACAAAGCTTGAGCAATTTTCAGGAAAAGATCTCTTTACCAATGAGGAAGTTGAACGACTATCAGAAACCGTTAATCACACCAGAGAAGAGTTTAACAGACTTCATATTGAAACGATCCGACAGCAAAATCTGATTAATACCATTGAAAAGGATTTAAATTTTAAAGAGGGCAAATGGAATGAATTGAACCAGACCAGAGATATGGATAAAAGAGCCATCGAGGAGATGGAAAAGGAAGAACAACAACTGAATGAAGAATTATCAAATCTTTCAGTTACTCTGGATAACCTGTACAACGAAAAGAAGCAGAAAAGCTTCGATCTCAATGAATTGGAGCAAAATTATTTTACAGTTAAAAATGAAATATTTCTAAAAGAGGAAGAAGTCAAACGAATGCATAGAGAATTAAACCAGATGCAGGGCAACATCAATAGAATAAGAGAGGAATATCAGGATATCCGGTTTAAAATGTCGGGCATTGGTGAACGGCTGAGAATTGAATTTAATGTATCCTTGAACGATATCATGGATAAAGAAGCGGATGATTCGATCTCTTATGAAGACCTGACAGAATCACTCGAAAAACTTAGGTTGAAAGTTCAAAATTTTGGTGAGATCAATCCAATGGCAGTCACGGCTTACGAAGAGATGAAAGAGAGATATGAGAATATATATACTCAGAGAAATGATATTTTGCAAGCCAGAGAAACACTATTAGAGACAATTAAGGAAATAGAAGAAACTGCCACCTCTCAGTTTATGAATGCCTTTCAGGAGGTGCGAAACCATTTTGTAGAAGTATTCCGTAGTTTATTCACAGAAGATGATCGTTGTGATCTGATACTCCTCAACGAAAATCAACCTTTGGAATCTGAAATTGAGATCATTGCACAACCTAAAGGAAAAAAACCCCGATCACTGAGTCAACTCTCAGGAGGTGAAAAGACCCTCACTGCCACAGCATTATTATTTGCCTTATATCTATTAAAGCCAGCTCCTTTTTGTATTTTTGATGAAGTGGATGCTCCGCTTGATGACGTCAATATTCAAAAGTTTAATAAGATCATTCAGAAGTTTTCTCATGATTCTCAGTTTATTATTGTTACCCATAATAAATCCACTATGGCAGAAGTCGATGTATTATATGGTGTATATATGGAGGAACCCGGTGTGTCAGGATTGACTCAGGTAGATTTTCGATCGTATGAGCACAGGCCTATTGTGGATATAGCCTGAAATAGAATATGACAATTTAGGTCAAAAATTTTTATCCATCATTTTTTTAATTTTTCAAAAGTTTGAGAATTTGACACAGAGTCAATAAATTACAGTGCTTTTACTCCCACATATTTAAATAACATCATCAACAACTTATGAACAGATTTTTATTACTGGCTTGCTTGCTTTCTTCTCAAATGCTGATTGCACAAAATGAAGTTGATCTTCAGCTTAAAAAATACAAAATG
>DAOLDB010000086.1:0-12155 GCA_035327565.1 Saprospiraceae bacterium | reverse complement strand
GTTTCCGGTAGGAGCGCACGAAAATATCCGAATAGAACGAAAACTGTATGAGCCCAACGAAATGATAAACAAAGCTAAGGGTAGCCGGGTAGTGAGACAAAAGAATGAAAGATTAGAGCGAGTTTTTTCGTTCCGGTATTTTCGAAGCGGATACCGACTATAAACGAATACAGCCTTGATTTTTTTTGTTACTTTTTTGTATCAAGACAAAAAAGTAAAGGAAGAGTAAAGCCTCTTATTTTGCAGCAATTTCAATCCGTAATACCTGCCCACCGGTCGAGGAAGGTTAAACTACGGCAGAAGGGAATTTGTTAACGCATAAATCTGGTTAAACGATTTTATTCACATATTCTTTTGAAAAAGAATTTTATAAAATATTCATACTAAAATAAACCAAGTTATCTTATCCATTATTGACGTTTTTAAATTTTTGAAAACTTTGGAAGGAATGCAGGCATAATAAAAACAACAGCTACCAACGAAAACAATAAACCTCCTATGGTACCCACTGCCAGGGCATACCAGAAAGCTTCATTTTTTCCATATAGTAAAAACGGGGTAAGGCCGAGTGCTGTAGAAAGTACGGTAAGTATAACCGGAGTCATTTTTCCAAAAAAGGCATCGGTATAGAGAGTCAAATGGTCTGTATCCGGATGAAGTTTTTTTGCAATGTCAAAATCACTGAGAATGAGGATCATGCTATTGACCGTGATGCCACTGATCAGTATAAATGAAGTATAACCTCCCTGATCAAAAGGAAAATCGAACCAATAAAAAGTGAGAAAAATCCCAATAAAAGAAATGGGAATAAGCATGATGATCGTTAAGCCTCTTTTTAACGATTCAAAATGAATGCTGGATAAAATAAATATCATGGCAATGATCAATACGAGGAGACCGTATTGTTTTCGGGCTTCTTTCCCAAAATTCCATGAGTAGGTGCTACGTTTTATCTCATACCCCAAAGGAAGGGTAGGGGTGAATTCTTCCAATTTTGTCTGTAGGTATTTATTGCCGAATACATCTGCACCCGTGTATTCCCATTCCATTTTTCTGATGTATTGCTGGTTTTTCTTATGGATGGTATTGGGCATTTTTTCTTTATTGATCTGCCCCAGTGATGCCATCAATACCTGGAAACTGTCCTGGCGGACGATCTCATTGTACATATTCCAAATGGATTGTTGTTCATTATTTTGGTTGACAACCCTGATGGGGATATTTTCACCAGTGGATGATACCAGGGTTCTTCTGGGGTTCAAAGTGTTTAGCTTATGGTATAACTCCTGGGGTTTAACGCCTGATTCTAATAAACTTCTTTGATCAGCACTGAAAGTATACCTGAATATTTCTTTTTCATACCAACTCAGATTGGCATTTCTTTCTACTTCTTTGACCCGCGGATGTTCTTCCAGCAGGTTTCCAAATCGATCGGAGATCAATTCCAGCTGATCCAGATTATAACCCTCTACAGTGACAGCATACCTGGGAGTACCATAACCCGATGCATTGCTAAATCCTTTTCCCACCCCATAAACACTCCATTTGGCTCCCCCCATATTGGTAGCCATTCCTATCAGGCGGTTTTTTAGAACATGAGGGAATACATAATCATCGTTATTGACAAATGTAATGGTCATGGAAGCATTTTCTCCACTTAAAATATTGGTGATATAGTTTTTCACCTGACTTTTATATCCGTGGAGAAAGTGCTCTACATTTTTGATCAGGTCATCCATTTGTTCTATGGTACTTCCATTTGGCAGGGTGGTTCTGACATACAAAATGGTTTCTTCATTGCTTCTAAACGACCCGGATTCGTATACATATTGGTAGAAGAGCCTGGAAGTACCTCCCAGATAACGGTTCACATGTTTCCTCAAATTTTCCTTATACCACTCGCTTCCAAGAGTCTTATTATACCATTCCCACCCTTCTACTTTAGTTGGCAATAAGTATACCGGTAACCCGAAAAGTAAAATACTAAAAGCCAAAACCCATTTCCTGTTGTTGTTGATCCAGCCAAAAGTGGATAGTGTGTATTTGTGATACTTTCCCGATGGACTTGCCTGCACGACATTTGGGTTAAGCGATAGTAAATGAATGAGGGCAGGTACAAAAGTGATAGCAATGACCAGCGATAAAAAGAGATTGATGATAATCACTCTTGAAAACTCTAATAAATTATTCTTCCACATTTCCGGGAGAAAAAATATAATGGTAAGCGAGGCAAGTGTGGTTAGAGTAGCCGTTGTGATGGCTGGGAAAACCCTGACATTGTCAAACTTGCGTATATGGTGGGCCATGACAACTGTATTGTCAATGATGATTCCAAAACTGACGGTGATGGCAGCCAGGGCATACAAATTGAGATTGATGTCAAATAGGTTGTAAAAGATAATAGCCAGCGCCACATTGACGATTAAACTTCCGATTACAACCAGCAGGTATTTCCAATTTCGATAAGCTAATAAAACAAAGAGAAGAAGTATGGAAAGGGACAACAAACTTCGAACCCGGATTTTATCCAACTCTGTACTGAGATATTCAGTGGTATCGCGTTCCATAAGCACATTATATCCAGGCGGTAATTCATCGTTGATATCAAGGATCTTCTCGCGGATATGCGAAGCCAATAGCATATGGTTTGCCCCTTTTTCAGGAAAAAAGTTGAGCCGTATATTGTTCTTTCCGTCAATTCGATACATTCTTTCCGGTTCCTTTTCCAGCATTTTGATGGAGGCAATATCACCAATGGTGATCGTATGATGGGGCGTACTTTTTACCGGAATAGATGATAATTGTATTGTGGGATTTTCTTTGAGCATGAGCAATATGTTTTCCCCATCGTATTGAACTGATGAAAGTCCGGATTTAGAATCAAGGACTGATAAGACTGAAGTCAGTTCATTCAATTGAACACCAAGACCTTCCATTGTATGGGTGTTGTATTCGATGACCCATTCTATTTCATTGCCACCGGAAACGTCTATCTGTAAGAGTCCCGGAATCAATGAAAGTCTGGGGAGCAGGCTTTCCCGGACATAGCGATTCACTCTTTCTGCAGCATCATTGCTAAAAACAGAATACGTCATGATGGGTTGTTGCAGCGTTTTGTCTTCTTCTCCGCTTACCCGAATGGATGGATAGGTGCATTCTGGTGGTAGGGAAGGGTAAATCTCTCTGACCCGGTTCGAAACTTCAAAACGGAGCATCTCGGCATCTGCCTTTTTATCTAAGGTAAGAGTGATATCATAATGGCCATTTCCTGATTTAGAAAGTATCTCATTTACTCCTCTGATACGTGCCATACCTGCCTCAAGAGGGGTCACAGCCCTGATTTCAATGGCCTGAGGCGATGCTTTGGGATACAACCCGGAAAGGATAATGGTTTTTGCCTGGGAGCGGGGGTTTAATTCTAAATTGAGGCCCTCTATAAAGAAAAAACTGCATAATGCTGCCGATACAAAGAGTATGACAATAGTAAAAGCGTTATTTCTTACAATCGAGAGCATTTTATCATTTTTATCAGCAGGCCATTACACGGAATTTCGTATTACAGCCTAATAAAAAAATAACAGTTCATGAAGGTATAAAAATATAACTTAATTTTTCTTTCATTACATATACGGATAGTATAATTTAGTGGTAGAAAACAATTAAAACAGGAAACTATATTATTATAATGTCTTACAACAAAACACTTTTACCACCTCATAAATTAATGTCCGGGTGAAAGATATTAAATCGTAAATTCATCTTTTATTTTGAATTTTACAATCATAGGGTTTTCTAAATAATCCCAATCTTTATATTGTTCCATAATGTCTTTTATAGTTTGATATGGTTGGTTCTCTACTGTAGTTGACTCCAGATATTTTATTGCATTGTCTTTAAAATCACTATCAAAAAAAGTTGAACTGTAATAGTAACCATTGAAATAGTTTAAAATTTGAGGCACTGAAAAACCAAATAGCAGATGTCCAAGCATGATATTTTCAGGGATTACTATATTGGATATATTTGTATTCATATCAACCCATAGTTGTCTTTTATCACCATGCAATGAGACTATAAGATAGTTGCATAACTTACTATTAATTCCTGTTGGAAGAAGAATATCATAATCTTGATCTGGCATTGGTTTTTTCATGATATGATTCAAAACTATGTGATTTATATCTTTTTCTTTATTGGCCAGATCTCCTACCCCGTTTTGGATTGAGTATTTTGGAGTTACCTGATCATTTTTAATAGAATAAATCGTATCACTTTTACTTTGTATAAAAAGTAGTTCATCTTTCAATTCAACAAATGGACTGCCTCCAACTACTAAACCAGAGTGATCATATCTTTTAACTATATTACTTATAAATTCATTTGTGTTAGGATCTAAAACCTGAATTGTATGGTTTCCATCAAAATTGTTCAGTAGTAATTTATGATTATAATAATACATATTATGTCCAAATACATTTCTCATCAAACCTGTCACATGCCAGTTTTTAAGATCTACTTCAAATATATTCATTCCCTGATCTGATACATATGCCATTTTGTTTTCAACATTAAAGGCAATAGAAAAGATAGTTCCATCTATTCCGATACGTTTTGGAATCTCATCAGAATATTTCAGGGGTTCCGAATTTACATTTCCATCTTCGTTAATTCTGTATAATTTATTTCTTCCATAAGTATTCACAATAAATTGTGAGTCCATAACAATAAGGTGTAAAATGGCATCATTCATCAGTTGGCTTTCATTTATTGTAATGTACTCTAGTTCAACGATTTTATCCATCAATGAAAACCCACTTTTTATCTTTTTAGGAATAAGTATATGGGTATTATTTGTATTCTCCTTACACCCAAAATACAGGATAAGCATTAAAAATAAAATAAATCTATTGGTCATTTTGCACCTATTTAAAGTAAAAGGCTGATCATTTGGATTAGTGGTTTGTAGTTGGGTTCCAGTATCACGAATATCAGTAAAATATATTCATCTAATATTAATATCCAATATTTTCATACTACAAACTCTATTTTCACTCACCACTAAATTCATATTTTCAATTATATTGATTTTGAATCAATTATACAACACCTCTAATCGGAAATAATCGGTAATAATCGGAAATAATCGGAACAAGACGAATTTAAATGGTGGTTTTCATATATATTAGTATAAAAAACTCAATGTTAAATTGGAATGTTCCTTTTGATAAAATTTTAAAATTTAACATTCACTATTTACAACATTAGAATGGTTCTTTTAATATTAGTAAATCAATTACATTTATCTCAAGGTAGTTTTTCAAGTGAAAGTTGTCAGTTCTAAATTTAGATTCTTTCAAGGACAAAAAATGATGTACCTGTCAGATTCAATCTGGATAGCTCTTTTATCAGATAAAAAAGGTAAGCATACCCTCTTCAGGTTGGAAGATATGAAAGCTTTACATTTTACAGATTTTGTGCCGGGCATATTTCCTGAGGATGTTTCTGATAAGAATTTTTATGCTTTTAATGGTGTTATGACGTCTTTAACCGATCGTAAAAGATGGGTATTTGCCAATACTTCATTTAACCAATTGGAGATCATGAACGAAAAGGGGGAAGTACTTAATGAATTGAGAAATGGTCAACTGGATGATAGAGCCATCATCAAAGATGTAACAAAAGCAGGTTATTATTATTATTACGGGCTGGATGTAAATGACCATTACATCTTTGCACTCTATTTAGGGAAAGACAGAAGTAAGATCGTACAAAATATGTTGTTTTCTGCAAAACCTGAATTCCATGTATTTACTACAGAAGGATTTCCGGTTGCCAGGCTAAAGTTGGATAGATTGGTGAACGATTTCGCTTTGGATACAGAAGGTGGAAGCATCATTGCCATAGATGAAACCAATGAGGATCAACCATTTGTAATCTATACCTTTCCGGGATATTTTCACAAACCTGGCACTTTGGTTCGGTAAAGAGTGACCAGTAAATAGAATTCGTTATCATGGGGGCTTATTTCATTACCTTTATTATTCATTCTGATATTCTATGTTTTGGAGAGTTTAAACCGGATCGTTATCATTAATTTTATTATACTATACCTGTTTCATATCATAACCCCTATAGCTTTGGGAGACTATTTATACTCAGTTCGTTCAGAGCTTTTTTTAATCATTCTCCTTTAAGAATCTAATCCCCCAAAGCGATACAACTCAATGACACCGGAAAGCTGATCGGACAAAGTGTAAAAAACATTGTATTTCACACCCATTTTTTAGAAATGAGCAATTTTATAAAGTTCAAATGCATTTATAAACGGAATTATTCGTTACATTTGATAGGGGAAATATCGAATTAATCTATTTATATATCATGGAAATCCATCGATAAATGGTTCATAATGTAAACTGAATAGCAAAGAATAATGCAAATACTTAATAATCAAAAAAGCATTTCGGCATGGTTCATTTTATCCATTTTTATATTCAATTCCTGTACCGGCACTAAGAATAATAAAGATGTGGATACTGCCTCTCAAAACAATGAAAGTGTCACTGCCTATGCAGATCAGGTAACAGAAGTTGAAGTGGAATCTACTAAAAAGGGAGATTTTGTCATTCAGAAGATCATAAATGGTAAAGTGGAAGCGCTCAATAAAACCATAGTAAAAGCAGAATCTTCGGGACCAATAACTGATTTTCGACTGGCGGAGGGAAAATACGTCTCCACCGGTGACACCCTGCTGACCTTAGAAATGGAGGAACTCTACATCCAATTGGAACAAAAACGTAATCAACTCGATGATGCCAATATTGCCAGGAATGAAAGATTTATTAATGATGGGGGTGAGCCCGACGACGAATCTTCCGTAGAACCCAGACGTTTGCGATTGCACAATATTTTATCCGGATACAACAAAGCCTTATCAGGCATCAAAGAGACTGAATTTCAATTATCAAAAAAAATAATACTTGCTCCCATAAAAGGTTGGATAGCAGAAGTAAAAGTTAAAAACAAAGAATACATCACTGCCGGTCAGGATATTTGTACCATCATAGATCCCGCCTCGTTTGAAATCAAAATTCAGATCATGGAAAGTGAGGCTGTCAATATATCTACAGGCACCCCGGTCACAGCCTATCCATTACTCGATTCGGGCAAAACCGTAAAAGCCCGTATCAGCAGGATCAGACCCGTCGTAGGCGAAACCGGCCTGGTTACCCTTTGGGCACGAATTTATTCCGGCAATTCCAACTTATATGAAGGTATGAATATGAGGGTAGAACTGGAAAGCATCGTGCCTGACCAGGTGATCATTCCCAAAAAGGCCTTGGTCTCCAGATCGGGAAGAAATGTGGTTTTTGTATATGATGAAGCTTCCCAATTGGCGAAATGGAAATATGTCAATATTGCTTACGAAAACAAAGAGTCATTGGCCATAAGCGAAGGCATAAATCACGGTGATAAAGTGATCGTGACCGGTAATCTTAATCTCGATCACGACGTTTCCGTTCGATTGAAACAGCCATAAACATGAACCATACTATGCAGGACTGTAACATGAAAATGCACCTACATTGTTGAGATTTTTATTATATCGACCCATAGCCGTTATCATGGTGGTCTGTACTGTCGTGGTCCTGGCCTTATTTTTTGGAAGATCAATACCCATTTCTCTTCTTCCCTCTGTTTCCATCCCCCGCATCACCGTTAGCATATCATCACCGGATAAAACAGCCCGGATCATTGAAAATACCATAACCCGCCCGGTGAGGAATCAGCTCATGCAAATGGGACATTTGGAGTATATGGAATCCACGTCCAGAAATGGGTCTGCATTCATAGAACTTCAGCTGAGTCATGGTACCAATACCGATTTGTCTTTCATAGAAGCCAATGAAAAAATCGACCAGGCGATGAATCTGCTTCCAAGAGACGTAAGCCGGCCAAGAGTGGTGAAGTCTACTTTAACAGACGTCCCCATTTTCTATATTGCGGTCGTACCTCGTGATGTCCGTCAAGTAGATCCTTTAGAACTTTCCGAATTTGCTGAAAAAGTAATCAAACGGAGACTTGAGCAACTACAGGAAATCGCCTTCGTCGATCTGCATGGTCTTTCTGTTCCTGAAATATTGGTATCACCTAAAATGGATAAATTGCTATCTCTGGGAATCAATGAAGAACAGCTTGCACAGCAAATCAGAAACCATAATATAGACCTGGGAAATATTATGATCAGAGATGGCCAATACCAGTACAATATTGAATTAGGTGCCGGTCTCATATCCCTGTCCGATCTGGAACAGGTCTACATCACTGTACACAATCAGATTTATCAATTAAAAGATCTGGCAGATATTACGGTGCGACCCAGTGAAAGGAGAAGTGGTTATCTTTGGGATGAGAAACCAGGTGTTTTACTCAGCATCAGGAAAAGGGAAGATGCCAATAATTTTACCCTGAAAGAAAAAGTGGAAGTGTTGTTGGCAGACATGCACGAAAATTATCCTTTGGTTGATCTGCAAGTGCACAATGACCAGTCTGCCATTTTAGAGTTAAGCTATCAAAACCTACGCACTTCACTCCTGTACGGTATATTATTCAGCGGTATGGTATTGTTTTTATTTTTCAGAGAATGGAGGCTCCCTGTTCTGATCATTTTTACCGTTCCTTTAGGCCTTCTCGTATCGCTGTTGGGATTTTATTTGGCGGGTATTTCTATCAATATTATCTCCCTGGCAGGGCTTATACTCGGCATTGGTTTAATGATCGATAATGCCATCATCATTATTGACAATATAAGGCAACATGCCGTACTCCAAACCAAAAAAGATGAAAACTATATATCCGGCACAGTTGAGGTCATTCGGCCACTGATCAGTTCGGCTATGACTACCTGCTCGGTATTTCTTCCTTTAATACTCATCAGCGGTGTAGCCGGAGCATTGTTTTACGATCAGGCCATTTCCATTACCATAGCATTGACCTCTTCTCTGCTGGTATCTTTTTTTGTACTACCTGTCATTGCCAGACTGTTGTTGAGAAAAACGGTAAATCAAAAATCAATGCATAAAGGTGTACTTCATCGCCTGCATACAAGTTTGGTTTTAAAAATTTTGCATTATTACAAGCTCATTTTTGTCATTTTTTTACTGTTATCAGCTGGGGGATATTTCATATACCGGGTCTTGAATGTAGAGGCATTTCCGGCCATAACTGCTGATGGGATGGAAGTTCACATCGATTGGAATGAAAACATCGATGTCCGGGAAAATGAAAACCGGATAGCCAACCTTTATCGAAAGGTGTCGCCTTACATCTCTCAGATGAGTTCCATTATCGGTGAAAAACAATTTCTCCTCATCGACGAAGAAACCGGCATCAATGAAGCTGAGATATATGCCAGGCTGGATTCGCCGGATCATTTCAATGCAGCTAAAAACTCGGTAAATGCCTGGATAAATGAGCATCATCATCAAGCTCAGTTTACCGTCTTTCCCGTTAAAAATACTTTTGACTATATCTTTGGACAGGAAAAAGCACCTCTGATTGCACATATACAACCCATTGGAAAAATCGAAATACCTCCTTTAGATCAAATTAGTGATGTAGTGGATCAGGTCAGGAATGTATTTCCTGGATTTAAAACACCTCCTCAGGACGAATACCTCGAAATTACCATAAAAACCGATATTCTTGAAACGTATGGACTGGAATACCAGGCATTGGTCAATAAAATAAAAGCTTTATTCAATTCTTTCGAGGTGAGTAAATTGAGATCGAGCGATCGATTTATACCGATAATTCTGGGAATAGATGCCGGGCAGGATCTTTATTCAATACTGCATGATCAATCCGTGCAAAACAAAAATGGCGAATACATACCCCTGCATCTCCTCGTGAATGTGCGCAAAATATCTTATTATAAAGAAATAAAGTCTACGATAACAGGAGAATCGTTTCCGGTACATTTTCCTGATTATAATCCAGGGTACATGACACACCTGAAGTCCTCTTTGACCCGAGAGGGTAGGTATCATTTATTTTTTGAGGGGCAGCATTTCGAAAATGAGAAACTTTTAAAACAACTTACCTCCATATTTTTGATAGTCCTGGTATTGCTGTATTTGATTTTGGCGGCTCAATTTGAATCATTTGTACAGCCACTCATTGTATTGCTGATCGTACCCGTGTCTGCGATGGGGGCATTGGGTTTGCTTTACCTTACGGGACAGACATTGAATACGGTATCGATGGTGGGTATTATAGTGATGGCAGGGATCATCGTCAATGATGCTATTTTAAAAATTGACATGATCAATAAGAATCTAGCCGCATCTATGGATCTGGACAAATCCATACTCGTAGCGAGTGAGAGGCGATTGCAACCCATCATCATGACGTCGCTTACAACGATCCTCGCCTTCATGCCTGTATTGTTTACCTCGGGCATGGGTGCTGAGATCCAGACACCCCTGGCTTTGGCCATCATCGGAGGACTCATAGTGGGTACATTGTCGAGCCTGGTATTTATACCGGTACTGTTTCTCGTGATGCGAGGTTCCCGGTCTAAGGGAAAAACCAGTTCGGAGAGATTATAGAGTAGTAGAAAATGGCACAAAATGCTAATAATAATCAAAATAAGTAATAGAAAAATTTGGAAGTGTGTGTGTGTGTAATATTGGGTGTTAAATCTTTTGTTGAACTAAAAATTTATAATTATGAAGAGATTTATTCAGTTTTTGTTGATTAATGTTTTAGTTTTAATCTTTCATTTTTCTTATGCTGATTGTAAAGTTGATTATCATTTTAATGGCGTTTGTCATGAAACATGGTGTTTCAATGCAGGAGCCAATACACAAGTTTCATGTACCTGTGGCGCTCCAATTATAATAGATTGTGGAGGACCGCAGCAATAATGGTAAAGCTTTATGATAACTTGAAGGTGCTTTTTGCTTCCTTTGGGATCATTATTTTCCTCCTGTTCTGTTGCACACAACAGGAAAATACCAGCTCCAGATCATTGGTCATTCCGGAAGCCAAGCCTTTGGAAAAAATTTTCGATTTTACCCGGTATATTGATCATATAGAATATATCCCATTACAGGATACTATCTTTTTGGAAGGCGTTTCACGGATTTATTTTTGTGATGACCTCATGATCATCAGGGATCAAAAGAATCGCAGTGATAGAATACATTTTTTTGATTTAGAAGGAAATTACTTGTATTCTGATAACCATATACTGGAGGGATATCCTCCGAGCGACCCTTTTGGCATGACATCTTTACCTGATTTTGCACTGGATTGTCCTAATAAAACCCTTTACCTGTCAGACATTAGCAGGAATCATATAGTGGAATACCATATACCGACCCGGACAAAATTGCGCAAATTTGATAACATTAGAGGTCAGGCGTTACATCATAAAGACAGTTTGCTATACGTATTAACCATTGACAAAGAAGATGGGATGTTAAAGCTGTACAATACCTATACAAATGAGAAAGTCGGGGAATTTATATATGATGAAAAGCAGGATGTGGGTGGCGGATCAACTTCTAGTCAAATGGTCAACGTAGAAGATGGAGTGGTGATCAGCCTCCTCAATTCAGATACCATTTATAAAGTTGTCCAAAATATATGTGAGCCTTATATTGCGTTGGGCAATGATGAGAATACATCGGCGAGATATTTTCATTTTATGGATGTTTTACAAAGCTATTCAGGTAATAAAAATGATAAATTCCCGCAGTTGATGATTCCTATGGGTGAAATCACCTCTATAGAGGGTTTGCTGGTATTGCCAATGATGAATCGCCGGGTACTGTTTATTGATATGCAAAATGGAAAGGCCTATTCTCTACACAGAGAGTTTATCTCAGGCCGGAATCTACTTTTTTCTTTTTCAACTTATATATTTTACGGAGTAGGACACCACGATGGGTTGTACCATGGAAGTATAAAGCTTTCAAACTCATTTTATAAACATGCAAAGCAAATCATCCATGAAGAGCCGGATCACCCTTTGAGGCAGGCGCTCAGTGCATTTCTTGACGAATACCCACCTGAACGAAATTTCCAAAACCCAGTGATCACCCGCTTTAAGATCAGTGATGATTTTATGGAAGCGTTTCGGTGATAAT
>DAOLDB010000085.1:0-12183 GCA_035327565.1 Saprospiraceae bacterium | reverse complement strand
AGAAAAAGAAATGGAGACAATCAGAAAAGTAGCAGAATATGAAAAATAAACTTTCAAATCCAAAATGGAGCTTATACATGGCTTTTATGCTAATTTTATTACTGATAACTACCAACAGCTGTGCACAAGAAATACTCAAACTGGAAGAAGGCCAGTCTCCGGGAAAGGGGAAACTGGATCAATTGGATTGGCTGACCGGATATTGGAAGGGAGCAGGTCTGGGTGGTACTTGCGATGAAATATGGATGCCAGCTATTGATAACAGCATGGCGGGTATATTCCGCTATGCCAAAGATGGAAAGGTTCAGTTTACCGAATACTTACACATTGAAGAACAAGGAGAAAGCCTTTCTGTAAAACTAAAGCATTTCAACCGCGACCTCAGCCCCTGGGAGGAAAAAGACAAGTGGGCAGAATTCAAATTGGTCAAAATTGAAGGGCAAACTGCTTATTTCGATGGATTGACTTATCACAGAGATGAAGACGTGTTAATCTTCCGGGCCTCTATAAAATCTAATGATAAATCCCGGGTGGAAGAGATTCGGTTTGAAAGAATCAAAATTTAACCAATGAAGAACTTTGCGATTTCGGTATTGATCATTGCTCTTTTTTCTTGTGTGGATAAGCAGGATCAACAGGAAAATGGTATCACAACTCAAATAGAAGTTTTTCTTGATGATGCCTTCTCGTCCTGTCCCAGTGGAGGAGTGGTACTGATTGCCAAAGGTGGCAAGGAGATATTCTCTAAAGCTTATGGCATGGCCGACCTGGAATTAAACGTTCCCATGCGAACTGATCATGTTTTGGCCACCGGTTCCATCACCAAGCAATTTACGGCTGTGGCAATTCTTAAGCTGGTTCAGGAAGGTAAACTCAAGCTGCATGATGATGTGAGAAAATATGTTCCTGAACTGGAAACCTTTGGCAAAATCATCACCATTGAACAAGTACTGACGCATACCTCTGGTCTACCTAATTTTGTAGACTTGGATGATTTTGATGCTTTTGCCATCCGTGAATTGTCTCCTTTGGAAATCGTTCTGCTTACGAAAGGACAATCACTGCTCTTTGAGCCGGGTACCGAATATGCATACAGCGATAGCGGCTATATCTTACTTGGACTTATTATCGAACGCCAAAGCAATATGTCCTATGCAGCATACCTGGAATCCAACATTTTCCGTCCGGCAGGGATGAACAATACCTGGTATGTTGACACTGAGCGGATCATTCCAAACCGTGTAAAGGGTTATTCTGTAGTAAATGATGTGGTAGTACACACTGCATATATTCACATGTCTATTCCTCATGCTGCCGGAGCCATCTTTGCCAGTGCAGGGGATTTGTTGATTTGGAGCAATGCCCTGAAAAATGGAGAAATCATTTCAGATTCCCTTTTACAAAAAGCCTGGAATCCTGTGATATTGCCCGATGGTACCTCCACTGCTTATGGCTATGGCTGGGGTTTGTGTGCCATTGCAGGAAAATCGACTCGTGAACATGGGGGGTTCCTCAATGGTTTTTTTGCCCGCTTGATTGAAATCCCCGAAGAGGAATTGCTTATTACCGTTTTGGTCAATAACGATGCGGATATTCCGGAGCCCGGTTTCGTGGCAAGGTCTATTGCACGTATCCTGCTCACACAAAATCCTTATCCCGTAATCGTAGAACCAACACTCACTGATATTCAAAACTGGGCAGGAAGTTATGTGGTCGGGGAAAATGATAAAATCCATATCACCCTTACCGAAAACCGCTTGGTTTATCAACAAAATGACCGAAAGGAAATACCCTTGTGGGCCATTTCGGTTAATGATTTTTTGATAGACAGGCAAGATGATGTGATGCAGGTCTATTTTGATTCAGTATCCATTAATGAAAATTCTGTTATCCAATTAACATTTACAAGAAGCTGCAAACCCCAATTTAAGGCTACAAAAATCAAGTAATAAAATGTTAACCGGATATGAAAAGTAAATTTATCATTGGAATTGCACTTATTATTTACCCGTTTTTTTTTGCCATTTCTCAACAAGATTCTGATTTCTCAAAGCTGGTAAATCTGGCAGACTCCATATTTAATCTTGCTGTGACCGAAGGAAAAATACCAGGAGGGGCTATCACTATAGTTGGTTCTGATACGGTCATACTATGCAAATCGTATGGCTGGGCAGATGTGCAAAATCAAATCAAAGCAACTGACACAACGCTTTTCCAAATTGGGTCCGTAGGAAAGGTTTTTACATCAGTAGCTGTTTTGCAGTTGGTCGAACAGAACATGTTGGATCTCAATAGAGATGTAAATGCTTATTTGAAGGACTGGAAAATTAAGAATGTCTACCCTTCTCCTGTAACATTAAAGCACTTACTTACACATTCAGCAGGTTTCAATGATAGAGTTATTGGTTATCTGTCCAGGTCAAATGAAAGTATTGAGCCATTAGGTGTGCACTTAAAAAACAGGATGCCATCAATATTTCAGGAGCCCGGTACAGAAATCAATTACTCTAATTATTCTTACGGACTGGCTGGACATCTGGTGGAACTGAAATCCAATATGTTGTTCCAGGATTACATAGAGAAACAAATACTGGAAGTCCTCAATATGAAGTCCTCCACTTATTATTTGCCCAACGATTATGAAGATATTGAGCAATATGCAATAGGATATCGCAACCAGGATATTGGGTTTGATTTCGTAAAAAATTATCCCAGGAATGTTTTGCCGGCCGGAAGTATTATGGTCAGTGTGCAGGATATGGCAACGTTTTCACAAATGTTTCTAAAACAGGATCGATTATTATCTGAAAGCAGTTTCGAGAAATTGTTAAGCCCACAGTTTAAAGTACATCCACTTTTGGACGGATATACCCTGGCTTTTGAAGAGCAATCCTTTCGTGGTCATCAATTTTTCGCAAAAGGTGGTGAAGTCCCGGGTTCAAGATCAGCTTTATGGGTATTGCCTGAACATAATATCAGTATATTTTATGTAGTCAATACGCAATCTGATGATTTCTTACGTTTGCTGTCAATCATGTTAAAAGAGCAACTGTTTCTAGTTCCCAGAGAAGCTGACGAAAAAACAAAACTCTTTAAAGCAAGCGATACAAAAGAGCTAGTGGGTGTTTATCATTCAAATCGGTACAATAGGGAAACGATAGAAGATTTTATTGCCTTGTTTTTAAATCCATTAGACATCAATCTCTCCGTAAATGGAAAATTAATGGCATGGCTGCATCGGAGTTATCAGGAATTTGAAGAAATTGATGAAGGAGTTTTTCAGGGAATAGACAATCCTGAAGTTAAAATGGTTTTCAAAAAAGTGGATGGTAAATGGCACCTTTATGTGGATCAGTTGATAGCCGGGACAACAATTCCAGCTTCTTTCGTTAAATTACCATTTTATGAAACTCCGGCTTTCATCGACTCTGGTTACCCCAGTATATGGATACCAATCATGCTTTATCCTTTTATTCTCCTATGGTTATTGGTTGTTTGGATATACAGGTTTAGAAGGCCGGGATTCCTCTCAAGTAAATTATTAAATATTTCCGATCATGCTACGGCTTCATTGTTTTTCATTTGTGTTCTTATCCATATTCGCGTTTTTCTATTCCCGATGCTTAAAAACCCTACGGATCTATTTTTCGGACTACCGGTTGGATGGGTATACTTCAAATACCTTCATTTGTTCATTGTGATACTGACTATGGCCCTTGGGTATTTTTGCTTTACCATGTGGAGTAAAAGACGGGGAATGTTGCTGAGCAGGGTTTATTACACGCTTTTCACATTAAGTGCTTTCTTTTTTATATACTTTTTGTACCGTTGGCATTTTTTAAGCATGACCTTTTAGTGTTTATCATTTGATAACAAATATTATTGTATAATATACACTAACCTAATCAGCTGGTTACAATTCGATTTTATACAATTAATATTATCATTCTACTTATAATTTTACTGTACACTTTATTTAAAAAGCTTTATGATATGAAATCATTGTTTTCTTTTTTTCTATTTCTATCCATTGTAAGACCTTGTTTTGCCACAACTAAGGAATATGTTGAGATTAGAAATGGAGAAAAATTATTAACAGGCATATTTCAATTTCGAGATGAATCATCACCTGTCATATATTTTCTACAAGGATTTACATGTATGAGTATTGGCAATTTATCTGAAAATCATCCATACAATAAACTTGTTGATGGATTTTTGGAAAAAGGATTCTCTGTATTTCAACTTGAAAAATCCGGATTTGGTAAATTCAGTAATAGTGTACTTTGCGCAGATATTGGCTTTGCAGAGGAGGTAACGGATTTTGAACAAGGGTATGAGTATCTAAAAAAAAGATTTAAAGGGTTGGAGAATAAAATTTTTATATTCGGGCATTCATTGGGGGGGTCCATTGCTCCTTTAATAGCCACAAAATTTAAACCTTCGGGAATAGTAGTATATGGAGCAGGAATCAGATCCTGGAGTGATTATCTAATTGAAGTTACAAGATATCAGGGTATATGGAATGGTAGAGATTATGAGGAAAATGGTTTGTTATTAGCTAAGTTGAAAGATTATTATTATCGATGGTTTAACAACGGTGAATCGTTGATGGAAATATGCCGTGATACAGCAGCGGCTAGAGTATTTAGTGATCTGTGGGGATATAGTGGAACTGGGCATTATTTTTTGGGAAGGCATGAATTATTTTTTAGAGAACTCAATTCAGTAAATTATTATGGCATATGGAAATGGGTATCATGTCCGGTGTATGCAATTTACGGTGAAGCGGATGTTGAAGCTATCTATCCTGATGATATGAAGACCATTTCAGAAATAATTAACCATTACAAACCTGGAACCGGAAAGTTTCTGATACTTGAGGGAACCGATCACCTTTTTGCAAAAACAGGTACTATTGAAAACGTGATAAAGCTTCGAAAAGCCGGTGAATATGGAAATTTTATCTATGAAAATTTCAATCCAGCAATAATAGATGAAGTTACAAATTTTTTCCATCAATCGTTAGAGTAATACTTCAGTATTAAGTTTTATTGCTAAAGTACAGGGATTCCTCTTTGAATATTAATATATTCAGACGGATTCACACCTGTGATCTTTTTGCATTCATGGATCAGGTGACTTTGATCAAAATATCCGGCTTGATAACATAAATCTGTAAGATTTGAAGTGGGGGACTGATCATGCAGCAAAACAAAATATTTAAATCTCAATATCCTGGATAGTTCTTTCAATGAGAGCCCCATTCTTTGTCTTGAACGCATTTCAAGGGACCGTTGTGAACAATTAAATAACCGGATGACGTCCTTAATTCTGATGTTACCATTTTTTGATTGAATGTATTTGATCAATGACTGTAAACAATAATCTATTTCAATACCTCTGTTTAATTCAGATAGAAAGAAATTTGTAATAACATCAATTTTTTGAATACTATCTTTTGTATTGTAGACATTATAAAATAATTTATTGAAGTCATTCTTGAAAATCAATTGTGGATCTACTGCTTGATTTACCAATTCATGCATACCCAATTTACAGAAAGGATATATTCCATCCGGTTGGAAACGAACACCAAAAACTTCAATGTCCCCAAAAGATTTGATGATTGTCGCTGAAGACCTTTGAGAGCATAGGGTAGCAGATGTTATATTTGCATCGAAATTAGAATAAATTGCGGATTTCCTAAAGTATGGATCTCCAAGGTTAAATACAAGATCTATGGTGCCGTCAGGAATGTGTATAAAGGGATTTCTAGGTATCCCATTACCAGTACTTTCAATTGTAAAAAAACCAGATACAAATTGTGAAAGTAGTGGATGTTTACAAGTAATAAATGTTAGTTCCATGACCAGTATACTTTATGTTCCCACCTTTCCATTTTCTTTAAAAACTATTGGTCAATCTGTCTAATTTATGTGATTAATTCACATAAATTAATAATAATTATATACTTATACATTCAATAATAAAATATATAAATATCATTTTCGTTTTCTTACAATTATTATAGGATAAGTTACTGTAAATTTACAAATAATTAAATTAATAAAACAGATGGATGTATCTACAAAGAGAATTAAAATGAACAATTCATATGAGGAATTATCATTTCAAGAATTCAGAAAAGGTACTTATCTGTTTTTACCAATATTCATTTTGTTACTTTCATACAATAGCTGCAAATCCCAGGCAGTTAATCAAAATAAAGTGCAACAAACTTTTCAAATTATAGACAATTACCTCTCCTCTCTTGAAGCTCAGAACTTCAATGGTGCAGTTTTCGTTGCTAGTGGAAATTCGGTTTTTAAAAAAGGATACGGGTATGCAAACAAAGAAGCAGGAATAATTAATACTCCTACAACTATCTTTGATATTGGCTCAGTGACTAAACAATTCACAGGAGCGGCCATTCTCAAACTCCAAATGCAGGGCAAATTGTCTGTACATGATCCGGTTTCAAAATACATTAAACAGGTGCCGGAAGACAAAAAACAGATAACTATCCATCAATTGCTTATACACAGCAGTGGACTGCCTCATGCTTTGGGAAACGATTACGATCTACTTTCCAAAGAATCTTTTATTGACAAAGCCCTGGCTTCTGAATTGAAGTTCACCCCTGGCAGCCGGTATGAATATTCCAATGTAGGGTACAGCCTGTTGGCAGCCATCATCGAAAGAGTTTCAGGAAACACCTATGAAGAATACCTTAACCAAAACTTATTTCAACCTGCAGGCATGAAGCAGACCGGATATGTTATCCCTGTCTGGCAAGAATTTTTGGTTGCCACCGGCTACAGTGGTGACAAAGTCTGGGGCAAACCCAACGAAAATCCTTGGGATAAAACAGGACCCTATTGGAATTTGCTCGGCAATGGTGGTATTCTCAGCACGGCAGAGGATCTGTATACCTGGCATCTGGCATTGTTGGGGAATGATATTTTAAATCAGGATGCGAAAGAAACTTACTATACAAAACACATTTCAGAAGGAGGTAATTCTTACTATGGATATGGCTGGGCTCTATTTCCCACACCCAGAAATACCACACTTATCAGTCATAATGGCGGAAATGGCATCTTCTTTTGTTCGTTTCTTCGCTACCTGGAAGAGGATATTACCATCATCTTGCTGTGCAACAGTTTCAAAAAGGATTTTCATTCCATAGATTTTCAGATTGCCAAAACCATGTTCAACCCGGATTACCGGCCAGGAATGGAGGCACCGGCCAGGACGGAACCCGGGAAGGAAGGACCTCACCAAGAGTTGGTCAAATCTTTTGTGAAAGCGGTCAAGTCGGGTGAGAAAGCTAAAATCGAAAACCTGGTCAATACACTGTTTACTGACAGACTGAAAGATATGGTTCCTATGGAGCAACATATCCAAATGCTTTTAGGATTAAAAAGTGAAATGGGCACAGGTGAGATAAAAGGAATCCGGATTAATGGAAATGAAGTTAAGATTCATTTCCAAAACAGTCCGGGGCCTTTGACTCTGATGGAGCAGGATGGAAAAATCGCGGGTGTGATGGTTGGGGATTAAGCTCTAAGTAGAAGATGCGCCGAAAGTGATGGATATACAAGTTGAGTGTTGAAATTGAGTTAATTATAACAAATCTGTCCTTTCTTGCGGAAGATTTGTTATCTCATTAACCTATGAATAAAATGGATATCCACATAATTTATCTACTTTATTATCTTCAGATATTGACAGCCTCTGTCCAGTTTTCACAGTATCCACCTCAAATGAAACTTCATTTATTGTGAAGTTGCTAAGGATGTGAAGGCATACTTGAATATGGCGACAAAATTCTGAAACCGGTAGACACACTACCCGGATTTTTGGAAGCCTATACCAAAATTAAAATTTCAAACACTATTATTCAATCGGATGCAAATACTCCGGCTCAGGATGTGGTATTTTACGTATATCATACCGACGATAACGGTGTCTACCTGACACAGGGCGATGAAACGGGTTGGGGAAGGTGACACGGCTACATCCGTGGATGGAACAAAACTGGGGTGGACGGACGTTATACATTTTATACTTTGAAACCTGGCACATATCCCGAAGGGAATAAGCCAGCGTATGTACACCCACCCATTTTGGAGCCTGACGGAAATTATTTACTGGATTGATGAATACCATTTTGATGGGAATCCATTACTCGATTTTAAAAATTAGAACTACAGAGTTCCAGGGGAGGGGATTCGGGTATCTTAAAATTAAAAAAGGATGGCGATGTCTGGGTGGAAAACCGCGATATTATCCTGGGAAGAATTGTTCAAGATTACATTTGGTGTTTATATCCACTTTTCCCGGAATAAACATAATTGAAAATGCAACATTCATTTTATAGAAAACTAACTTATCCATACAAATTCCTTACAACTTCAAATAATAATTCGGATAGTATAGGATTAAAAAGATAGATATTATATTGATATTGAGCATTGAAATTACAGATTGAACATTTCGCAAGTTGAGGTCAAATTAAAAATCTGTTGCATACAACGATATAAAATGATAGTAGAAATAAGGCAGGAAAAATCTAATGATTACATGGCAGTTTTTGATTTGATTGAAAAAGCATTTCGAAATGAAGAATTCTCGGATCATAAAGAACAATTCCTTGTAGAAAAACTCAGAAAAACCAATTCGTTTATTCCCGAATTATCATTGCTTGCTACCATACAAGGGAAAATAGTAGGATATATCTTATTGACGAAAATAAAAATCATTTATGACCAAACCCATACAGAATCTTTAGCACTTGCACCTGTTGCTATACTTCCTGAATTTCAAGGGAAAGGGATTGGTGGTATGTTGATTGAATATTCACATAAAATAGCAAAAAGTCTTGGATTTACTTCAGTAGTTGTACTGGGACACCAAGATTACTATCCCAGATTTGGATATAAACGTGCAGACAAATACGGAATCGAGTTGCCCTTTGATTTTCCAAAAGAAAATTGTATGGTCATCGAATTAATCGAAAATGGACTGGATAACGTCCATGGGAAAGTTCAGTATGCAAAGGAGTTTTTCGAATAAAAAATATGAGTCTTTATGATATGTTTGCTGTGTGGTTGAAAATGCGGCAATCCATCCTGGTTTTCTTGAATCTTATTACCAAATAAACAAATAAACAAAATATGGAGATATTTTCATATAATCCATGGCAGTTATTGAGTCCAAATAAAAATGAATGTTTGAAGAAAAATAAACTCTTTTCGACAGATTTATAATGATCTCAATTTTTGATTTTTACTTTTTTATCCATATATACCATCAACATTAAACTATCATGCCGTTTGTAAATGTAATCATTATTTAAGATGAATTACACTTATCTCTATATCATCAAAAAATACCTCGCCGGTAATTCATAAAATTCTTAAGTAGATTTCTTGAATCACTATAATCCATTCCACAAAAAGAAGGCAAAACAATCCATTGTAAGAAGCGCAAATAATTTTTTTTAATCTTGCTTATATGTTTTGCACAAATTGCCGTTGTTTTGTACCTACAACACCCACAATGGACATTGAGATACTTAATATGATCAAAGCCCAGGTTTCCATAGCTGGAATAGGAATTTCCGGACATGCACCGGCAGCAATTATCTCCTGCTCACTGTTACAACCGGGAAGATTGCCCATTATCGTGACAGCACCTGAGACCCCTCCTCCATTCAATAATCTGTATAACCCGCAACAAGCTTCAAGGATATCATTAAATTGGACCTGGAGAAATCCACCTACTGATGTAATACGCATCAGGCCATCGATATCTGAAAGCAAAGGATTTAATTGTATTACCAGGTTACCGGGGATAGCAGTTAATCTCAAAAATCCATCTAAGTTTTCCAATACCGCATTTCCAGCTACAGATATTCCTGCTCCCACCGAAGTTAGATTAGAAAGTCCATCTATGTGAACCAATGCACTATTATTAGTAATGGTTAAAAACTGCATTACTAAAGACAAGGCAGAAAGTCCGTTTATGTCGGATAGTATTGGATTGTTGTCGATACCCAGACTTCCCCCAACAGTAATAATACCCGATAGACCATCAATATTGGTCAAGGAAGGATTGCCATCTACGATGAGGCTGCCTCCAACAGATGTAATATTAACCAATGCGTCCACATTAGTTACAGAAGTGTTGAAAACAGCCAGTCCGCCGGTGATGGAAGTTAAATTCATCAAAGGTGTAAGATCAGTAATACCCGCGCCGAAAAGTGTCAGGTCACCATTGACGGAAGTACATGTAGGATCAAATGCATCAAGGGCGGCCTGTGTATTAAAAAAGAAAGGTCCTGCACATGGAATTGGTGTAAGTTCACTTTTAATATTTGAAACAGAAATAATCAAAAAGAAAAAAGGTAGGAATAATTTTTTCATAAAGTTTGTTTTAGATAATTTGATAATGCTAATTAAGTTGCAGATAAAATTCCTATTCCGCTTTTTCAATTCAAGTTTCGTATTTTTTACAGGTTCAAAAATGGTCAACTTCTTTATCCATCTCTCATTATAGCATTTGCAATGATAGCAAAGGCAACGTGATTGGAATTGTTAAAAAGCGAAAGTAGGACTTCGAATTTTAACAAGTTTTTACCTTGAATGTAATATGAAGTGATATAGTCTCAATTTCCCACTTCAATTTACTTACCCCTTATTATAATTTCTTGAGTTCATCACTGCTGCAATTTCTTGTCATTTGGCAAGTATCCACTTTTATATAATTCCTATACTTGATTCAATTTATTACTTTAGTCAATATTTTATTCATCAATAGCCCTACCTAAAACTATGGCAACCATCAATGTTTATCTCACTTTCAATGGTGAATGCGAAAAGGTCTTTGAATTCTACAAATCCATTTTTGGTGGAGAGTTTTCGTATAAAGGTACTTTTGGGGAAATGCCACCCAGTGACGAATTTGAAATCTCCGAAGAGGACAGAAACCGGATCATGCACGTATCCTTACCCATTTCCAAAGAAACCGTTCTCATGGGCAGTGATACCACCTCTCAATTCGGTCATGTGACAGTGGGTAATAATTTTTCTATTTCTCTTAACGTGGATTCCAGGACAGAAGCTGACAAATTTTTTGCAGCTCTTTCTAAAGGAGGAAAAATCACCATGCCTATAGGAGATACTTTTTGGGGATCTTATTTCGGATCGTTGGAAGATCAATTTGGGATCAACTGGATGGTAAGTTTTGACACCAGTTCTTCCGGTGGCGCATAAAATATATCGCTATGGATAAAGCAGAACAAACTATGCTGGAAAATCTGGAGAAAAACACCGGAAAAAATCTCCAGCAGTGGATCGTTATTGTAAAAAAGAAAGCTTTTGAAAAACACGGTCAGATTGTCAAGTTTCTGAAAGATGAGCATGGATTCACGCATGGTTTTGCCAATCTTGTAGCTCTGAAAACCCTGGCCAGCGATGCCGGTTCAGTCGAAAACAAAGACGAACTCATCGAAGCACAATACAAAGGAAAAGAGCATTTCAAGCCACTATTTGACCTCTTAATTGATAAAGTTTCTTCTTTTGGCAAAGACATAGAAATAGCCCCGAAAAAGGTCAATGTAAGTTTACGGCGCAAAAAGCAATTTGCCCTGCTTCACCCCATTACCAAAACCCGGTTTGAGATCGGAATCAACTTAAAAGGTCAGGAACCAGACGGAAAACTTTTAGCTAGTGGAAATGCCATGTGTACACATAAGATCAATCTGGCAGGCATAGAAGATGTAGATCAGGAAGTACTGGACTGGATCAGAAAAGCATATGATGGTGCAGGATAATCCGGTTTGATAATGAGTGTATAAGTCTGAAATTGATGGTAATAGTTATAAAAAACACGAGCTTAATGGTATGTGAATTACAAAAGTCATAGCTATGTAAAGTCTGCACAATTATTCATAACATTAAAAATATACTTCTTATGAAACGAAAATAAAAATTATTAATCAAAATTTCACCCCTCCCCATAGCTTTGGCGGCTTTGTGAGGTGAATAATTAAAAAAAGTGTAAATACTCAGTTATCCGTTCCAAATGAGATCTTTTTACAGTGCTTAAGTTCCCTAAATCGGCCTTATTCGTTTCCGGTAGGAGCGCACGAAAATATCCGAATAGAACGAAAAC
>DAOLDB010000084.1:0-12383 GCA_035327565.1 Saprospiraceae bacterium | reverse complement strand
TGATCGATTACTTTGTCGAGATCAGGATAAGATGAACTTTGTTGACTAAAAATTAAAACAGGGGAAATTGCTAAATAAGTCCAAAAAGCAATTGCATGGATATACAGCCATTTTTCCATAAAAGTGATAATAAGTTGTGTTTACTATAAATAATGCAGTATTTAATAACAAAGCAATTAATATAATTACAAAGCAAATGTATTGATAATTTCTGTTAAATAATTTAGTCTGGCACAAAATTTTTTTTATCTCATTTAACCTGGATTTTATGTTGAAAAAACATTATATTAATTCAAATCAGAAATGGAGTAAAATGAATGAATGTAAATAATTAAAGTTGGAATGTTTTTTCCAGGGTTAAGGATAAATCAAATACTTATCCCTCATACGCTCAAACTTATCCAATCCAGGTTGCCAGCTTTTGCGGATCTCATCTTCCGACCATCCGCTTTCAATTTGTTTTTGAAGCTGATCTGTCCCTGCCAGCCGGTTGAAATGGCTGCTTTCAATGAAAAATGATTGATTTATCCTTTTTATCAATGAATAATAATGTAATAAATAGCTTATATCCAACCGGTCAGGTTTCCAATGAAGATCAGTATATATTAAGGATAAGTCTTCACCATAGCATTTAATGTTCTTTTGAGGAGGATTTATTGATCCTTTGTTTGGTTTTGGTGTGAAATGATAAGCAAATTGCGTCAAACCCGGGTGCCCTAAACATTGAAAGGGTTTATCTGTACCTCTGCCTACACTGATCATCGTTCCTTCAAAAAAACACAATGAAGGATACAGTAACACTGACAATTGACTGGGCAAATTGGGAGACGGAGCTATGGTAAGGGAATAATGGTGATTTCGTTTGAGATTCTTTACCGGAATTACTTCCAAATTCGCCTTTAGTCCATCGGATAGCCAACCTTCTCCATTAATCATCAATGCGTATTCACCGATGCTCATGCCGTAGACTACCGGTACCGGATGCATTCCAATAAATGAGGTGAATGCGTTCTCCAATACAGGGCCGTCAATATAATGCATATGCGGATTAGGTCTGTCTAATACAATCAAAGGTATATTCTCTTCGGCACAGGCCTCCATCACTAAATGAAGTGTGGAAAGATAGGTGTAAAAGCGGACTCCCACATCCTGAATATCAAAAATCACCACTTCGACACCCTTTAAACTTTCGGCCGTTGGCTTTTTTGTTTTTCCATATAATGAAATGATGGGCAAACCTGTATCAGGATCTTTACCATCAGGTATCCATTCCCCATCGCTGACATCTCCTCTGAATCCGTGTTCCGGAGCAAACACATTCACAATGTCAATCCCGATAGATAATAAAGTATCTACTAAATGTGTCTTTCCTATCAGACTTGAATGATTTACAACACAACTGGCTTTCTTATTCTTCAATAAGGGTACATATGCCCCTAATTGCTCAGCTCCGGGCAGAACAACAGTCTCTACTGTTTCTGCTTTATCCTCTATAACAAGTTCAGCATTTCTTGAAAAGCAATCAACGGAAAGAATAGCCATCAAAATGAACCAAAAAAAGTATTGGCGTGAAAAGAAAGATTTGATCATAATTATTTGATGGTTTTACAAAATGAATAGTTCAACAGTGGTTTACAATGAAAGAACAATATATGGAATAAATTTTAAATTTGTATTTTTTAAGATTACATAAACATGGCTCAAAACAAACGATTTGCCATTATCGACATTGAGACAACAGGTGTCTTATCTAAAAGAGATAAGATTACCGAAATTGGGATTGTTTTGTTTGATGGAAAAAACATTTTAGATACATACTCCACCTTGATTTATCCGGAAAGATCGATCCCTCCTGAGATCACCAGGATAACAGGGATCAATGACTCAATGGTTCTGGATGCGCCAAAATTCTATGAAATTGGAAAAGACATTGTGGAATGGACAGAGAACTGCATTTTTGTCGGACACAATGTACGATTTGACTATAGCTTCATTAAAGAGGAATTTTACCGTTTAGGGTATACCTATATGAGGAAAAAAATGTGTACGGTTCAATTGGCAAGAAAACAATTTCCAGGACTTCCTTCCTACAGCCTGGGGCAATTGATCGAACGTTTTAACATTGAGGTAAGTGCAAGACATCGGGCTTTGGATGATGCTCTGGCCACCACGGAATTATTAGAAATTATCCTTCTTTCAGATTCCGGTAGAAATCATGCCAAAACTTTAATTCAGGGCGGAATTAAAGATTCTTTTCTCCCTGCTGCCATTTCACGACAGCAGATCGAAGAATTACCTGAAACCTTTGGTGTATACTACTTCTATAATTCATTTGGAAAGGTAATATATGTTGGAAAAAGCAATAACATCAGAAAGCGAGTCATTCAACATTTTTCAGATTCTACAAGAAAGGCTGAAAATTTACAAAAAATGGTTGATTCTATGGATTATGCAGAGACCGGCTCTGAACTGGTTGCCCTCTTAATGGAATCGGAAGAAATAAAGAAGTGGAATCCGGACATTAATAAGGCACAGCGTAAAAAAGAGTTTCCTTATGTAATCACAGAATACTTTGACCAGGAAGGCTATAGGTGCTTTAGTTGCAGTAAATTAACTGCAAAATTGACAGGTAACGTGCAGATTCTTAGTTATTACAGCAGTATTGATTCTGCCCGAAGCAGAATGGCAGCTATTGCAAAAAAATGGGATCTATGCCCTGTTAAAACTTCATTATCCGCAAATTCTGAAAGGGGGTGCTTATCATATAAAATGGATCAATGTAAAGGAGCATGTAGTGGTAATGAAGAAAATACAACTTACAATATTCGTGCATTGAATGCCAGAGAAGATTTAAACTATTTTTTTGAAGAGGATTTCATTTTAGAATTGGATGGACGAAATGTTTTTGAAAAGGCATATGTTTTGGTTAGTGACGGATTATACAGAGGATTTTGTTTTATAGAAACACAGGATTTTCATTTTAGTGGAAAGGAGATTTCAGATCAAATTACACCAGGTAAGTATTCTATTGAAGCAAGTACTATTCTGCATCGTTGGTTATTGCAAAATCCCTCAGCAAAGAAAATTCCAATTTATTGTGATTCGCAAGTATGAATTTTAACGATTAACCACTCCCCTTCGATTTGTTTCCAAAGTATAGAAAAACTTTCATTGGACTTTATTTTATTATCCTGATCTATGTAGTAACGAATTCCATAGTGGAGAGCCGCCTGATTGTTTATAATATCAAGAGTTTCGGTGACTATTTTAATTTTGTCAAGATGCTCCAGGGAGGGATTTATATAAAGATATCGACCAAAAACCTGTTCCCACCCATTGATGAACTCCTGATTGGTCATCCTGAGTAAAGAAGGGGATTTGTAATAAAAATCCATATATGCATGGAGATTACCCTGATTCCAAAGTAGCTCCATTTGTTCAGAATTTGTAATGATTTCTTTTGTTATCTGATCATAATCAATTTGTTCGCTTGATTCTGAACATGAAATAAAAACCAATAAGAGTCCATTAAATAAATAATATAATTTCATTAAGTAGAATTTGAATTAGTTTGAGAATAAATAAATCTTAGAAACCGCTCTTAATGATTTAAACCTGACACACTATTACTAATGTTAGCTCGATAATGCATTTTAGCTAATCCGGGTCAAAATAAATAAAACTTTAGTAACTACTCAGCAAAAAATCAGGGAAGGTGAAAAATGAATTCCACTGGGTTCCAACCTTTGCAAATTGATGAAAGAGTTCTTATTTTGTAAATATTTTTTGCAAATATATGGTATAATCTTTCCATTTTCAGCCTCCAATGCTTTGCGTAAAGAGATAAATTTATTTGATCAAAGGCAATAATCATGACAAAACAACTCATTTGAGGAGACCAGCTCAGTATTTACAAAGTTAAAATACTGAAATGATCTGCCTAAATTCAGGCTTTATAGAAGTCTTTTTTATATTTAAGAACGGAAGCGAAGTGGAAACAGAAACTTTTCATTCCAATGTTCTACGAATCCTATTCAAATGATCGTTAAAATATTAAAAAAATGAAATTATCTTATGTAATTCATGATAAATGGAAAGTAGCCATTTTACTGGGAACCACCATGTTGCTCATCATTATTTCCAATCTGATTATCACTAAAAATGCTGGGAATATCCAGGAGTCTTTTTCTTCGGTTGTCAAAGACAGGTTAATCGTAGAAAGTTATATTTATGAATTAGCTGAACATTTGTATGAAAAGAAGCTGATGATAGATAATTGTAATTTCCAAGCCGGATCCGATCGAACTTTGTGTGATTTTCAAATACACAATGTCCGCATATCTGAATTATTAGAGGATTTTAGTAACACAGCATTTACAGACGATGAAAGTATCCATTTTACAGATTTGAATATGATAATACAGGAAATTGTTCTTATTGAAAAAGCCATGCTACTCCATAATGATCAGGCTGAGGTCTTGAACTTCAAAGTTAATTTGCTCTATGGAGCTGCTTTAAAACAATTGCATTTATTATCTGATATTCAAATTTCTGAAGGAAAGTTACTGAATGAAAAAACCCGAAAAATATTGGCATATCATAAAATGTATGGACAGTTTGAATTGCTTATACTCCTTTTTATAGCTTTTGTGATTCAATCGCTCATATTTGCTTCAAAATCTTTGCGCTCTCGTATGGGTAGTGTGCCTTGTCTGAATTGAGCTTCAATAATAAATCCTGCTATTACCATAGTAATTCAGGTAAGGGTTTCAACACATTGAAAAAAAACTTTTATTTTTCCGGTGATTTATTAAAAAATGATATTTAAAAAGTGAGGTCGCCGGAAAATAGGAAATCTTGCTTTTCTTTCTCAAGGTTATATAAAACAACTGTTAAGATATGAAATTTCAAAAATTAAACTTAAAGCTGAATTTAGCGGTCGTGATGTTTATTGTTTTTTATGCATGCGAGAAGAAGGATGAAACTCCCTGGTTATTTGAGGTCGAATTAGATACCGGAATTACTGAAAATCCGATGGATGGAAGGTTGCTCCTTTTGATGTCAACCCGTGAGGACAATGAACCGAGGTTTCAGATTTCAGATGGTCACCATACACAAATCGTATTCGGGATGGATGTTGAAAATTGGAAGCCCGGAGAGAAGCAAGTGTTTGATGCTCGTGCTTTTGGATATCCTTACGAATCTATAAATCAATTGATGCCGGGCAAATATAATGTACAGGTACTACTCAATCATTATGAAACATTTACGCTTTCTACCGGACATCAGGTAAAACTTCCTCCAGAGAAAGGTGAAGGTCAGCAATGGAATCTCAAACCAGGAAATCCGCTGAGCGAACCTGTTCAGTTATATGTAAAAAAGGGAGGAAAATACCGGTTGGTACTGGACAAAGTGATTCCAGATATTCAGCCTGCTGAAGACACAAGGTACATCAAACATGTACAGATGAAAAGTGAGCTGCTTTCTGCATTTTGGGGTAGGGATATTTATTTGGGAGCTAATGTACTTGTCCCCCATGAATGGGACAAGCATTCCGGCGCCCGGTTTCCTCTGATGATATTCCACGGGCATTTTCCATATACATTTGGTGGCTTCAGGGAAAATCCGCCGGATCCGGATTTAGAGCCGGATTTTAGTGACCGCTTTGGAGTACATGGGTATAACATTATTCAGCAACAGGAAGCTTACGATTTTTACCTCAAATGGACCAGTAAGGATTTTCCCCGGTTTTTAATCATCGAAATACAACACGCCAATCCCTATTATGATGATTCTTATGCTGTTAACTCAGCAAACTTAGGTCCTTATGGGGATGCCATTACTTACGAGTTGATCCCTTTTGTTGAAGAAAAGTTCAGAGGAATTGGTGAAGGATGGGCTCGTTTTCTGTATGGAGGCTCCACGGGTGGCTGGGAAGCACTCGCAGCACAAATCATGTATCCAGATGAGTACAATGGTTGCTTTGCGGCCTGTCCGGATCCGATCGATTTTGCAGCCTATTGCCTGGTCAATATATATGAAGACAAAAATGCTTATTTTTATGAAAGTGAACATAAGCGACCATTGGTGCCTGGACATAGAAATTACCTGGGACATGTCAATGCATCATTACGGGACATGAACTACAGGGAACTCGCTTTGGGTACAAAAAACCGGTCGGGTCAGCAATGGGACATTTGGGAAGCGGTTTACTCACCAATGGATGATGATGGATACCCTAAACGGTTATGGGATAAATATTCCGGTGAAATTGATCATGAAGTGGCAATATACTGGAAAGAGAATTATGATTTAAGACATATACTTCAACGGGATTGGGACAAACTGGGTGAGAAATTGAGGGGTAAAATTCATATTTACTGCGGAGATATGGACAATTACTACTTAAATAATGCAGTATATCTGATGGAAGAGTTTTTGGAAAGTACTACAAAACCCTACTACGAAGGTGAAGTATTGTACGGAGACAGGGCGGAACATTGCTGGAATGGTGATTTCGAAAACCCAAATCACATATCCCGATTAAGATACAATACGATGTATATTCCAAAAATCATGGATCGCATCAGAAGAACTGCTCCTATTGGTGCAGACTTGAGATCATGGCGGTATCAAACATCGGGGCGTTCATAGTCAGGTTCTTCCTATGTTTAACAAAAGTATTTTTGACGCAAAAGCCAACGAATACAAGATAGTATTTTTAAAAAACGGACCAATGTACCCCATAAAATGGGAGATGATTGAATCTTTTAGAAAACATTGGCAACTCACTGTTAATCCTTTTCTGGCATCTTATCAAAATGCACTGATTGAGAGTACCGATAGTTGGTCACAACCAGTAATAGAAGCAAAGCAGGCTATGACATCGATGATCCAGTATAATGAAGACATGGTCAGAAGTATGTTTACCGACCTTTTTGATGAAAAAATTGAAATAGGAGGCAGGATAGAAAGGTTTCTATTCCATTGTGATGTCATTCGTGAAGATATGAATACTGAAAAAGTTCGCTTACATTCTCACAGTCACGACAAAAAGACAATATTAATTTACCTTATGTGCAGATATCCAGAGTTATACTGCTCTTTCGAATATAAGGAATTCCGTTCTGTTCTTAAGGCTATGGATGGTCGGTCCATCCCTACACCATATGAATCAGACAGATATTTTAAAAATATGAGAAATTTTGCCAGGTTTCTTTGGGCTGACCCGGGTTTTAGTGAGGAAAGTAAAGAATATTTTAGTAATCAAATCATAGAATTACAGCCTGTGGAAATTGCAGTAGATTTTTGTTTAAGTATTGCCTGATCATAGGATTAGCAATATCTATAAAAATTTTAATACAATTTGATTTTATTTCATTCTCTCTGGCAAAGTTTTATATATTCACCCTCCTTAAGCATGAAAAAAGTTTAAAACCAAATGGCATTACATTGGAAGATCATAATGGGAATGGTTGCCGGAATAGTATTTGGCATCGTCATGTCGCTGGCAGGTTGGGCAGATTTTGTTAAGGACTGGATAAAACCGTTCGGCACCATTTTTATCAATCTTTTAAAACTCATTGCGATACCTTTAATTATTGCCTCCTTGATTAAGGGTATATCTGACCTAAAGGATATTGCGAAATTCAGCAGTATGGGATTGAGGACGATTGTGATTTATTTAATTACTACAGTCATTGCCATTACCATTGGGCTGAGTATTGTCAATTTAATACAACCCGGGTCGACCGTCAGTTCAGAGACCATCGAAAAACTCATATCAGCTTACCAGACTGATGCCACCCAGAAAGTGGCCACTGCTCAGCAACAAAAAGATCAGGGGCCACTGCAATTTGTAGTTGATATTATTCCTGACAATATATTTGGAGCATTGGGTGATAATACCAACATGTTGCAAGTGATCTTCTTTGTTATATTTTTTGGTATTTCCCTTTTATTGGTGGATGCAAAATACAGTAAACCCATAAAAGAAATTTTTGATGGACTTAATGAAGTGGTCATGAAGATGGTCGATATCATCATGCTCTCAGCCCCCTATGCAGTATTTGCATTGCTTGCAGCTTTAGTTACAGAAACCGATAATCCAGATATTTTTACTGCTTTGGGATGGTATGCCGTGGTGGTAGTAATGGGATTATTCCTTATGATTGCTGTCTATTTATCAGTGGTATACTTTTATGTGAAGAAATCCCCGATTTTTTTTCTTAAAGGAATTAGTCCTGCTCAACTGCTGGCATTTTCTACCAGCAGCAGCGCTGCCACCCTACCGGTCACTATGGAAAGAGTAGAAGAACATCTGGGCGTGGATGGAGAAGTGGCCAGTTTTGTTTGTCCGGTAGGAGCAACTGTCAATATGGATGGAACCAGTTTGTACCAGGCAGTTGCAGCTGTTTTTATTTGTCAGGTGTTAAATTTTGAACTGACGTTGGCTGATCAATTGAGCATAGTACTGACAGCTACATTGGCTTCTATAGGTTCTGCGGCTGTACCCAGTGCTGGAATGGTTATGCTTGTCATTGTGTTGGAAGCGGTTGGATTGCCTGCTGAATCTCTAGCCATAGGACTTGCCCTGATATTTGCAGTGGACAGACCGCTGGATATGCTGCGTACAGTTGTGAATGTAACCGGTGATGCTACTGTATCTATGATGGTGGCTAAAGTGAACAATAAACTCCATGATGATCCCAAAGAACGGACACTTCAGGACTATACAGAAAATATCAGAACCAATCGGTAAGTCTATTTTGCAGGGGGCATACTGGGTCTGACTTCAATTTTACTGGGAAGGGTTCTTGGATTCATTTTTAAAAGATCTACTACCATTTGGCCCAGATCCTCAGGTTGGATTTTCCATTCGTCGCCATCACCTGGAATTCGTTGATTAAAATTAGAAGATACTGAGCCAGGCATAATTGTGGTAACCTTTACTCCCTGATCTCTCACATCAAGCATTACTGCCTGAGTAAATCCAACAAGCCCAAATTTACTGGCATTGTACGCCGAACCACCTTTGAAAAAATTGGTGCCTGCCAGACTGGCGATCGTAATTAAATAACCCTTTGACTGAATAAGATGCGGTAGTCCAGCTTTTACTGTATGAAAAACTCCGGTCAGATTGGTATCAATAACGGCATTCCATTGTTCGGAATTTAAGACTTCTATCCCAGCAAAGTGACCCACTCCAGCATTGGCTATGACTACATCCAATCTTCCCCATTGTCGAATAATTTCTGCGACAGCTGACAATTCGTCTTTCTGACTCCTGACATCAGAAACCAAAGTCAACAAACGATTATTTTTATTTCCTAAGATCTTTCCGGCATTTTTCAGACTGACTTCCGATCGGGCTGTTACAGCTACTTTCAACCCTTCATTCAGTAATGAATGAGCAATACCCAACCCAATTCCTTTGCTTCCCCCTGTGATATAAGCTACTTTATCTTTCAGCATATCATTAAAATTTATTTACAAAATGTAGATATTTAGTGGGCACTAATTGAAATTTTGACTAATTGTATTATTCAACATACGAACATGAACAATGGTTGTCATACATTATAAGTACAATAAATTGGTAATTTATTTGTGAAAATGAATATTGGATTTTCAACATCCAAAGAAATAAAAATGTATAATAAACCAATAGAATAAGCCAGGTAAAATGACAATCCGTTTTGAGTCCTTTCATTGAATCAATTGATGAAGTAATTTCGTCAATTCTTCTGATAATGATTTCCTTGAAAATTTTTTAATCTCTTCTTCGGCAATTTTTTTGTCTGTCTTCAACAATTCGAAAATTGAAGTTTTATAGGTTGCGACCGGATCATTGTATTCAAGGCAACGTACATGACCCATTCCTTTCAATAATGTTACCACATCAGCATCACTTTGGGATAGACATAATACCGGCTTACCGGATGCCAGGTATTCAAAAGTCTTTCCAGGAATATTGACTTTGCTGTTTTGAGTATTGTTGACAAGAAGAAGTAATAAAGCAGATTTTTTATACCATTGAACAATTTCCGGATGCGGTATGTATCCCGGAAAACGTACCAAATCCTTTAATTCAGGGACCATTGATATCTCTTCTTCTAAATGAGGGTCGACATTTCCAAAAAACAGTATTTCCAATTTGCCTTTTATCCCTGGATCTTCATTTACCCATTGCCTGACCGCTTCCAAAAACTGAACGGGCTTACGATCCTGTTTTAATAAACCGGCGTGTACTATTCGAATTATATCTTTGGGTGTATCATTTAACTGAGTGGATATATCTTTTTCAAAATCTTCATTGTCAAAACCATTGGTTATACATGCAAACTTCCTTAAGTCAAAAGAAGTAAGACACTCATGCATATGAGGACTTGTAGCTAACACCACATCAGCTCCATCCAATACACATTTTTCAAGTTGTACATGTTTCTTCTTTAGAGAAGGATTATTTAAGAAAGGTTGATAATAATCTAGCTGGCTCCAGGGGTCTCTGAAATCTGCTACCCAAGGTATGTCTGGAAATTTTTTCTTCAACGCCAACCCTATCAGGTGCATACTATGCGGGGGGCCGGTGGTTATGATTACATCAATTTTATTATTTTTGAGATAGCCGGATAAGAATCTGACCGAGGGTCTTTTCCACAATATTCGTGGATCAGGTATGAACAGGTGACCCCTTACCCAAGCAATAACACGCGAAATAAGAGACAATTTATCTGCCGATGGCCATTGATTGCCGGTATTGATTTCTTTTTTATCAATTCCAGGAATCATATTTAATAGAAAGTAGGGTTCAATTATTCGTTTCTTTAAAACCTTGACTTCAGGGTGTATATCATCCAAAAGGGTTTCGTCCTTTAAATGGAAATCAGGATTTGCAGGGGTATATACGACCGGTTTCCAACCATATTCAGGCATGTATTTTGTGAATTTCAACCACCTTTGGACACCTCCTCCGGAACTGGGAGGCCAATAATAAGTAATAATTAAGGCAGTTTTGTTCATTTTTTTTTCAAAGAAATTAGGCAATTGTTAAAAATGCTTTAAAATAGCATCGACATATTTTTCCCACGACATACTATCAGCAGTACTAATAATATTCGAACGATCAATTGGGGTTTCCATCATCTTTATCATAGCATTTTTCATTGATTCTATGTCGCCAGCTTCAGCAAGATATCCACTGTAACCCTCCTTGACAGTCTCTGGAAAGTGACCCACCCGTGTCGCCAGAATAGGAAGTTGAAAATTATATGCCAGACTTTCTACACCAGAAGGTGTTGCTGTGGTGTAATACAAAACGATTGCATCGCTCACCTGAAAATACTTGTGAACATCCTCATTGGGTATAAATGCGATCTTTTGACTAACATAATCGTCAATACCATATTGATGAATGAGTTCCAAAGGTCTGTATTCTGTTTCATCGTCTGACTCTTTTAACAAAACTTTCCCGGCCACTCTAAATAGAAATTTTTTAATACGGGCAACCCATAAGCGCTCATTTAAAGTGTCCCAGAAAGCTTCACCGACGATGAGCAGGCTGGCATCTTTTCTTTCTTTCAAAACACCTGCAAAGGCTTCAATGGTATGATGCAATCCTTTATACTTTCTGATAAAGCCAAAAAATAAAAAGACAAATCCCTGTAATCCCAATTCCTTTTTGAAGGAATTCGTATCAAATGAGGGGTCGGGATAATATAATTTGTAAACAGGATGAAAAAGCTTTAAAACAGGAATAGAATTGGTTTTAACCGAGTGACGATTTTCGGGAAGGATGAGTTCAAATGGTAAAGAAGGAAAAATGTCATGTAGCTCCCTGAAAGTTTTAAAAGCATGAACAATGAAGGCATGCCCATGTCGTAAGGCAAACTTTGTAAGAAATCTGTCCAGCATACTTTGTTCTTTTTGGAAAACAAAGTGGAGATCGAAAACTATTTTCGCCTTGCATATGGCTTTTATTTTCCTGGCTATAAAACCCAATGGCAAACCCTGAAGGGCAATCGACCATTGTATAATAACAATGTCAGGATCTATTTTTTGGATTGCATGAGCGGTTTTGCTCCAACTAAAAGGGTTGTTAAAGTTAGTGAGATAGGAGATTTCAATTTGAGTATCGTCCAAAAAATGATTCTTACTGACGGTGTCTTTGAATTTTCGAGGAATAATAGATGGGTATTGTTCAGTCCAGGATATAATGTGTACCTTTACCTGCCTATGTTCATGAAGCGTTTGAGCTAATGAAGTATTATAATTGGAAAGCCCGCCTTTAAAAACAGGACCCGGGCCGAAACATACTACTGATTTAATTTTCATTCAAAATAATAATTCTGAAACTATTCAACCATTGAAAAGGAGCTTAGGAC
>DAOLDB010000083.1:0-12712 GCA_035327565.1 Saprospiraceae bacterium | reverse complement strand
TAAGAATGGCATAGCAAAGCTGCAATGTTTGTATGCCCCAGAATTTTCTTCTCATAGTGCAGGTACACAAATAAAAATTGGCGGCTAAGGCACTGTTTATATAATTCTGGTGTTGTTAGTCAATATACTGGTCGAAAAGAATTGACCATTAGATGGGTTATTTCTATTTTTATTGAAAAATCATTTATAACATGTCTGAAACTAAACCTGATAAAAAAGTAACCAATAAAAGCCAGCAGGCCAACAGTACTATTAAAAATCATATGATATGGGCTATGGGTGCAGGTTTCATTCCGGTACCATTTGCTGACTTTTTTGCGATTGCCGCCATCCAGTTGGATATGGTTCGCCAGCTATGTAAAATTTACGGTGTTGACTTTACAGAAACTAAAGGTAAGGCCTTTGTGACTTCTTTGGCGGGCTCCGGGTTTTCCGGATTGGGTGCCAGGGCTGTTAAATTTTTGCCAGGTGTAGGCTCAGTATTAGGCGGTGTAACCTTAGCTGTCCTGGCAGGAGGATCCACTTATGCATTGGGTGAAGTATTTAAAAAACACTTTGAAACAGGAGGGACATTCCTTGATTTTGATCCGGAAAGACTGCGTAAATATTATGATGAAAAATTTGAAAAGGGTAAAGAGATTGCCCGTGAAATGAAGAAAAAGGAGGAAGACAAAGAGAAAAAAGCCGGATCAGTGGATGTCATAGATCGCTTAAGAGATCTGGGTAAAATGAAAATGGATGGCCTGATCACCGAAGAAGAATATGAGCATCTCAAAAAGAAATTGATGGGCGATCAATAGATTTTTGAATATTTTGCCTCCGGGGTTACGCTGTGATCGGAAAAAAGACCTTTCTGGTATTTATGCCAGGCTGCAATACCTATCATTGCGGCATTATCTGTACATAATTCCATCGCGGGTATATATAGTTTCCAACTAAGTGCTTGTGCGGTTTTCATTAAAGTATATCTTAACTCTGAATTTGCACTCACACCCCCGGCAATGGCTATTTCACGAATTCCGGTAACTTCGAATGCATTGACGAGTTTCTTCTCCAATATATTGACTATGGCACGTTGTACTGAAGCACAGACATCATTGAGATTGTGTTCAATGAACTGATCATCTTTCTTCATTTCTTTTTGAAGGAAGTATAGGATAGAAGTTTTTAAACCGCTGAAACTGAAATTCAGACCCTCGACTACTGGCACAGGAAATGTAAATTTAGGCTTGCCTTTCTGTGCCAATTGGTCAATGATGGGTCCTGAAGGATAGGGGAGCCCCAATATTTTACCCGTTTTATCAAAAGCTTCTCCGGCAGCATCATCAATCGTTTTTCCTAGGATTTCCATTTCCAGGTAACTGCGCATCAATATAATTTCAGTATGACCTCCCGAAACGGTGAGACACAGAAATGGAAATTCCGGTTTGGGATCATCTGCAAAATGCGATAAAACGTGCGCATGCATGTGGTGTACTTCAATCAATGGAATGTCTAATGCAAGAGCAAGTCCTTTTGAAAAGGTGACACCGACAATCAGACTCCCTAATAATCCCGGACCTCTGGTAAAAGCAATGGCATCCAATTCCTGTAAGGATATTCCGGCTTTGGATAAAGCGTCCTGCACTACCGGAACGATGTGCGTCTGGTGCTTTCGTGAAGCCCATTCTGGTACGACCCCTCCATAAGTTGCATGGATTTCCTGGTTTGCTGTAATGTTGGACAATACCTGTCCGTCAGATACCACTGCAGCAGATGTATCATCACAAGAAGATTCTATGGCCAGAATATTGACAGGCATGTATTTAGAAAGTATTTCAAAAGTAATTGGTTCGATTATTCACTTGATAGTGCCATGGCCATTCAACCTTTTAGGCGTAAATGAAAACTCAAAGATTAGCATAGAGCCGGCGGGTTAAAGGATATAAAGTAACTTAAATTGAAATCATATTTTGATGATGTACTTATTTTTCTTTCCGTTTTCTACCATAATATAACGATGATGCAGAAGTGAATCACTTTTTATGATATGTTCAAATTCAGTAATTTTTTCCTTATTGATCGAGATTGCGTTATTCATCAAGGCTTTTCTGGCTTCCCCTTTTGAGGATAGAATGTTAGTATGCTCAGTTAACAAATCGATGATGTTGATGCCTTTAACAAGTTTTTCTGGAGGAATATTAATGGAAGGAATTTCATTGGATACCAGTTGCAACGCCCCCTCGCTCATATTCAAAAGTGTATTCTTGTCTGCCAGTTTTCCAAACAATAGTTCAGAAACTGAGCGGGCTGCTTCCAAAGACTCCTGTGAATGAACACGTGCCGTCAGTTCATCGGCAAGTTTTTGTTTTAAAAAATTAGGTTGGCCGTTATAAGCAGCTTCAATACTGATGATTTCTTCCTTGCTTTTCAGACTAAAGATTCTGAAGAAAGCCGGTAGGTCAGCATCGTCGGTATTAATCCAGAACTGATAAAATTGATAAGGTGTAGTCATTTCAGGATCCAGCCAAATGTTACCTTTTTCTGATTTTCCAAATTTTTTGCCATCGGATTTGGTCAAAAGGTTAGTGGTCACTGCAAAGGCCTTTGAAGATAAATTTCTTCGGATGAATTCAGTACCTGATGTAATGTTTCCCCACTGATCAGATCCACCCATTTGAAACTCGCAACCCAATTGTTGAAACAAACATTGAAAATCATAAGCCTGTAGGATTTGGTATGAAAATTCAGTAAATGAAAGTCCTGATTCCAATCGATTTTTTACAGAATCTTTGGATAACATGTAGTTTACCGTAAGGGTTTTTCCTGCTACACGCAAAAATTCAAGTACATTCATTTCTTTATAAAAATCATAATTATTCACCATAATGGCATTGTTTTTACCTTCAAAGCGCAGAAATTTTTTCATTTGCTTTGCCTGATGTTCGAGATTGCTTTCGATTTCCTCAATGGATTTTAGTTCTCTTTCTTCATCCTTGCCTGAAGGATCTCCAATTCTCCCTGTAGCACCCCCCATCAATACAATAGGTTGATGTCCAGCCAATTGAAATCGTGTAAGTGTCATAATTTGAACATAATTGCCAATGGTTAATGACCGCGCAGTTGGGTCAAAACCAATATAGCCTTTGGCCGGACCTGCTGCTAACCGCTCAATAGCACCCGGAGTCAAATCATGAAGAACATTCCGCCACCTTAATTCCTCAATAAAATCCATATCATTTAATTTTAGCTGCAAATGTATCATTTTTGTATCATTACAATTTGTTAAAGACATATAAGAATAATATCAGTAATTGTAACTACCGTCCCGGATGAATTTACCCCATTTTATTGCAAAAAGGATTTCTGTATCCGGCCACCGGACATTTACCAGTGTTATTGTAAGAATTGCTATAGCGGCCATAGCGCTAAGCCTTGCAGTAATGATTATTTCCTCCGCCATCATCACAGGCTTTAAAAATGAAATTACGGAAAAAGTCATTGCCTTTTGGGGAGACATTCATATCAATGATGCAGGTATCAACAGAACATTTGAAGAAATACCCATTAATGAATACCGGCTGATTGCAGAAGAAATTGAACAGCTCACTGGATTAGAATTTGTTGAAGATCGCTATTTTCTGGGGATGCGGGTGAGCGGTATACCACGTAGTGCAAGCACAAAGGGAGGAGTTAAAAGCGTTCAGGGTACGGTTATGGTCCCCGGGTTAATCCGTTCAAGAAAGTACTTTAATGGTATTGTACTAAAAGGGATTGGGGATGATTTTGATTGGAGTCGTCTAACCCGGTTTATTGTTGAAGGAGAAGCAATTACTCCCGGCGATTCTATGGATCATGGCCTGCTTCTCTCCAAAAGTATGGCTCAAAAGATGGAGTTGAAAACAGGGGATCCTGTTGTTATCAGTTTTATTAAAGATCAGAGTCACTTACGTCGTCGATTCACTGTTAAGGGTATATTTAATACAGGTCTTGAAGAATACGATAGTAAAATGGGATTAGCGGATATCCGGAAAGTACGGGAAGTGATGGGCTGGAAGTATCATCAAGCCGGAAGTATTGAGGTGGTTTTGGATCATCCGGATGATGCAGAATATTTTACTGAATACATTTATTACGAAATGCTCCCAGGGCATCTCTTTGCGATGTCCATCCGGCAAAAATTTCCCAGTATATTTGAATGGCTGAAATTGCAGGAAATCAATGAAAAAATCATTTTAGCCTTGATGGTAGTGGTGGGCATTATCAATATGTTGACCGTATTGATGATCCTGATTTTGGAAAGGAGTCGGATGATAGGGATACTGAAAGCATTGGGTAGCACCAATGGACTTATCCGGAAGATTTTTCTTTACAATGCATGCTACATCATTGTATTGGGTATGCTATTGGGAAATCTTCTGGGGCTTGCTTTTTGTTATTTTCAAAAGAAATACCAGTGGATTACCCTTGATGAAGCCTCTTATTACCTTTCCGTAGCTCCTGTAGAAGTCAATTTTGTATTTCTTGGCTTTTTGAATCTGGCCACTTTTTTCTTGATTTTGTCTGTGATGATCATACCTACCTGGCTCATTTCATTTATACATCCAGTGAAAGTGTTGAGATTTGAATAAGCTTTATTTCTGCAGGAAATTATATACTTATGGAAATGTGTATTATACTCTTGATCAGGTAGTCGTAGTTACCAAAGAAGATATTAAAATTAATTTTTCTGCGTCTTTGTCTGAATTTTCCAATGCAATTTCAATAAATGCAAATAAACCAAACGCAAAAAGTAAGTACCCTCCTATAAAATAAAATGTATTTTCCTTAGAAAGGGAAAACCCAATATTTTGGATCAATTCATAATGATTAGTAAATAAAAAAAGCAACATTAAAGGGATGACCTATGATCAAAGTTGTCCTATATTAATTCTCGTATGTTTTCTGCATTTACTCTGCTCTAACTTTGTGGTGTAGTATCTGGATAAGAAGTCAGGTATATCAGTATCATTTTTTCAATACCCTGCCGACTTTTTAATGGTTCTGCTATCATGTTTAGTGTGTGCATTTTACAATGAGACCATCTTTGAGATTACCTACAATTAATCTTATCTCTGATAATAACAGATTATGCTGTATCATTTCTAACTTTAATCTTGATTTATACTGCAATAGAAAAGTTAAATTATAGCACTCTTTTCTATTATGATAAATACATGATATATGTTTTATATTGAATTTCCGCCATTTAATATGAAAAATTAAAACTTATTCACATTAATTTATTTTATAATATTTTTTATTGCACTGATTATTAAAAATTTACATATGTTATCCACACTGTGTGGATAACTTTAAGAAATTTCAGCATCACATTATATTTTTTTTTCATTTAATTTGTAATCCACATCGCAGAGAGCCGGTGGGAATTTTTCTGCTCTCTAAACCATGTGCACCATATATTCACCAGAACCTGCACTTAAAAGAGTCCTTTTGAGTTGGGACTTGCCGCCTCTGGAATATTCGGTGATTCGGGATTGGATATTTTGATTTTATAACATATATATAAAGACTTAACCACTATGAAAAGTAAACAGGAACCTATCTTAATGGACAATCCGAATCGCTTCGTTCTATTCCCAATCCAACATGATGACATTTGGTCATTTTACAAAAAGTCTGAGGCCTCATTCTGGACGGCTGAAGAGATTGATTTACATCAGGATGTATCAGATTGGGAAAACAAACTCAATGATAATGAAAGACATTTCATAAAACATGTATTGGCATTTTTTGCCGCCAGCGATGGAATCGTTAATGAGAATCTGGCAGAAAATATGGTCAACTCTGTTCAATATACAGAAGCTAAGTTTTTCTATGGTTTTCAGATCATGATGGAAAACATTCATTCAGAAACCTATTCATTACTCATCGATACTTATATAAAAGATACAAAGGAGAAGGATTATTTATTTAACGCTATTGAGAATCTTCCGTGCGTAAAGAAAAAAGCTGATTGGGCTTTGGAATGGATAGACAATGGTTCATTTACAGAGCGGCTCATCGCATTTGCTGCAGTGGAGGGAATCTTTTTCTCCGGTTCGTTTTGCTCAATTTTCTGGTTGAAAAAAAGAGGATTGATGCCTGGTCTGACTTTTTCCAACGAATTGATCAGTAGAGATGAAGGTATGCATTGCGATTTTGCCTGTCTTTTATATAATGAGCACATCATCAATAAACTACCCAAAACTACTGTTGAGAAAATCATCGCTGACGCAGTTGAAATTGAAAAAGAATTTGTGACCGATGCCATTCCCGTTAATCTGATAGGCATGAACGCTGAATTGATGTGTCAATATATTGAGTTTGTGGCTGACCGGCTATTGGTGGCTTTGGGTAATCCAAAGATATACCGCGTAGAAAATCCGTTTCCCTGGATGGATATGATTTCACTGCAAGGGAAGACGAATTTCTTTGAGAAAAGAGTTGGGGATTATCAAAAGGCCGGTGTCATGGCAGAAAAGGACAAGCAGATCTTCTCATTGGATGAAGATTTTTAGTTCCGGGATCTACCTTAATGCTACAAATGAATTCTGAGAAAACTACATTCACTAATCCCTAAACATACAATAATATGCAAGTCATTAAAAGAACTGGTAAAAGAGAAGACGTCAGCTTTGATAAAATTACAGCGCGGGTGAAGAAGCTGTGCTATGAACTGGATCAGGATCATGTGGATCCTATTGAGATTGCAAAAAAAGTCATTCAAGGGTTGTATAATGGAGTCAGTACTACCGAGTTGGATAATCTGGCAGCCGAGACTGCTGCAACAATGGCCGCTGTACACCCCGATTACGCTATCCTGGCAGCTCGTATAGCGGTGAGTAATCTCCACAAAAATACCAGCAAATCCTTCTCGGAGACTATGGAAGCTTTGCATGCTTACATTGACCCTACTACCGGTGAAAAAGCAGGATTGATCGCTGATTCTGTCATTGAAGTGATTCAAAAAAACAGAGACAAACTCGATTCTGCCATTATTTACGACAGAGATTACTCTTTCGACTTTTTTGGTTTTAAAACTCTGGAGCGTTCGTATTTGCTTCGTATGGAGAACAAGGTAGTGGAACGGCCACAGCATATGCTCATGAGAGCGGCCATAGGTATCCACGGGGAAGACATGGATGCAGTCATTGAAACCTATACTCTGATGTCCGAGAAGTGGTTTATTCATGCCACCCCAACACTTTTCAATGCAGGAACACCTAAACCTCAACTGTCTTCTTGTTTTCTTTTGAGTATGACCGATGATAGCATTGCCGGAATATTTGAGACATTGAGTCGTTGTGCCAGGATTTCACAATCTGCAGGGGGAATCGGACTTTCAATTCATAATATCAGAGCACAGGGCAGCTATATTAAAGGTACGGGAGGTACATCCAACGGAATTATACCCATGCTTCGTGTGTACAACGATACGGCCCGATATGTTGATCAGGGAGGTGGAAAAAGAAAAGGAGCCTTTGCTGTTTACCTGGAACCATGGCATTCCGATATTTTTGACTTCCTTGACTTAAAGAAAAATCACGGGAAAGAAGAACTGAGGGCAAGGGATTTATTTTATGCCATGTGGATTCCAGATCTATTTATGGAAAGGGTTAAAAATGATGAAGAATGGTCGTTATTTTGTCCCAATGAATGTCCTGGATTATATAACACCTTTGGAGGAGAATTTGAAGCATTGTACCATCAGTATGAAAAACAAGGAAGAGCCAGGAAAACGATAAAAGCACAGGAACTATGGTTTTCAATTTTGGAATCTCAAATTGAAACAGGTACACCTTACATACTTTATAAAGATGCAGCCAACAGGAAGTCCAATCAAAAAAATCTTGGTACCATTCGTAGCAGCAATTTGTGTACAGAGATCATAGAATATACCGCCCCCGATGAAGTTGCTGTGTGTAACCTCGCCTCTATTTCACTTCCTAAATTTGTTCAAGAGGATGGCACCTATGATTTTAATGCTTTGCATGAAGTGACACGTGTGATTACGCGTAATCTAAATAAAATCATCGACATCAACTATTACCCCATTAAGGAAGCGGAGAATTCTAATTTCAGACACAGACCTATCGGCATCGGTGTACAGGGTCTGGCCGATGCTTTTATGATGATGCGCTTTCCTTTTGAAAGCGCCGGAGCGCGACAGTTGAACAAAGATATTTTTGAAACTATATATCACGCTGCGCTCTCAGAAAGTGTGGCTCTTGCAGAAAGAGATGGAGCTTACCAAACTTTTAAAGGATCACCTGCCAGCGAAGGTATTTTACAATTTGATATGTGGGGAGTGGTGCCATCCAGTCGTTATGATTGGGATGCTTTAAAGAAAAAAATTAAAGTCACGGGACTGAGGAACAGTTTGTTGTTGGCTCCCATGCCCACAGCCAGTACTTCTCAGATTTTAGGAAACAATGAATGTTTTGAACCTTATACTTCTAATATTTACACAAGAAGAACATTATCAGGCGAGTACATCGTTGTAAATAAACATTTGCTTAAAGACCTGATCGGATTGGGTTTGTGGAATGAAACCATGAAGCAAAAGTTAATGGCTGCCAATGGCTCCATACAGCACATGCCTGAGATTCCGCAGGATATAAAAGATTTGTATAAGACCGTTTGGGAAATTTCGCAAAAGGTAATAATTGACCAGGCCGCGGACCGGGGAGCCTTTATTTGTCAAAGTCAATCTTTGAACCTTTTTGTTGAAAATCCTAATTTTGGTAAATTGAGTTCAATGCACTTTTATGGATGGCAGCGAGGATTGAAAACAGGAATGTACTATTTACGCTCAAAAGCTGCAGTAGATCCTATAAAATTTACTTTAGGTGAAGAGCATCAAAGAGTGCAGGCAAAATATGAAAACATGACAGAGACAGAAGAGTCAGAGGACAAAGTCATGGAAGGTCAAGCTTGTTCTATGGAAGATGGATGTTTGATGTGCGGAAGTTGATTTTTTCATAATACACTCAATCAGTCTGGGCAGTATTCTACTCAATGTGGGTATTGCCCACTTTTATTTTGGAGAATTGCCCTAATACTAGTAAAATAATTAGTTTTTAATTACCTAATAAGAATCTGAATAAGCGATAAGAATGACCACATGTCTTGATACACGTGTAAATTTTTATTTTTCTCAATTTTTTATTCAATATCGATGTTGGGATTGCTATTTTTTGTATAATTTTATACATACTATTGGCAGAACTGATACTTTGCGAATCCCATAGCAGCATGATATTCTTATGTATCGAACCAATTTGAATTATTATAACTGTGTCATTCATGCGTATTGTTACATTAATTGTTTGTTTTTCATCTCTTTTTCTGAGATTAAGTGCTGCTGATTATTATTGGGTTGGGGGTTCCGGCAATTGGTCGGATATTAGTCATTGGGCAACTACTTCCGGAGGAAATGTTACACATCCGCAAGTGCCAACGGTCAATGACAATGTATTCTTCGATGCGAATTCTTTTACCCAAACAGGGCAAACTGTGACTGTCACAACGGACATCATATTTTTTCGAAATATGGACTGGACGGAGGTTACGAATAACCCCAGGTTTGCCGGTGGGAGAAATGTCCGAATGAATGTTCATGGTGGTATCGTACTCAGTGCAACCATGCAATATCAGTTTTCAGGAGATATCATTTTCGCTGGAACTTCAGAGGGTAATATCATCCATATGGGCGGTCATCAAGCCGCTTATAATGTGTTTTTCGAAGGATCAGGTCAGTGGTCTTTTACTTCAGGCATTGAAGTGGATAGTATCTTCAGAATCAATGCAGGTACACTGAATACCGAAGGACATCCCATCATCTGTGAGTATTTTTACATTCTCAGCAATCAACCTAAAAATGTCAGCCTGGCAAGTTCTATAGTAACCGTAACCGGTGAGTTTATTTTGATCAACCAATTTATTGATGAATTGAACATTAAGAATGCTGTATTCAATACCGTAAATCTGACTTTGGATGCCGGCAGTTCTACTTTTCGTTTCACCGGGTCAAGTGTAGAAGTGTGGAAACAGGGCAATTTTCCTCTTACTTTGCATAATCTGGCATTTGTATCACCTACTGGAACTTCTCATTTTCGAATCTTTGAAGGAACACCGGATGTTCAAGCGAATGACATACAATTTAGCAGCAATGGGCAGCTGAATGGGAATTGGATCATGAATTCTTTGCATTTGTCACAGAACAAAATTTATCGTTTGGAGAGTGGAAGAACCTTCAGAATCAATGCCATTGTAGCAGAAGGAGACTGTGCCGAAAGCATCATCCTTATTACTACAGTCAATGGTAGTGCCGCCACATTGGAGGGCAATGGAAATATGATAGAGGTCAATTATATCACCATGAGAGATATTCATGCCACCAATGGAACGTTTATTGCGAGCAACAGTACTGATTTGGGGAATAACAACAATTGGAACTTTTCAGATTCAGAACCCATCGATTACTATTGGGTGGGTGGTAGCGGAAATTGGACAAATCCTAATCGTTGGTCATTTACCTCTGGAGGTACTCCCAGTGGATGTGTGCCCACCGGAAAAGACAACGCCATATTTGATTCAAATTCTTTCAATACAAATAATCAGACGGTAACTGTAAATATCGAAGATGTTTACATTGGTAGTATGACCTGGAATGGTGTAACCCATCAGCCAACTCTAGCTGGCTCAGCCATACATTCCATCCATATTACCCGATCTATGCAATTGGATCCCAATATGCAACATAGTTTTTCAGGAAATTATTATTTCGAATCTTCTAACTCTGGCAATACGATTCAAACGGCTGGTCAAAGGTTAAACAGGAATGCCATATTCAGTGGAGTTGGCGGTGAGTGGACACTTACAGATGATTTTCATGTATTATTGCAGATTCAATTTATTTCTGGCCATTTGAATACTGGTGCTAATCAGGTAATAACCAATCGCTTTTTATCTGAAGGTATGGGTACGCGGTATTTGAATATGGAAAATTCTCGTTGGTTGTTGGAGGATGTGCCTTCGCAATTTTTGTGGTCACAATGGTATGTAGACATCACAAATTTTACTTTGGAATCCATGGGTTCTACAGTAGAAATTTCCTCATCTTTTCACAATTCATTCAGACATGAAGGAAATGGAGATGTAGGATATCATAAAGTACTTTCTTCTGGCTATCTGCTTTCATTAAGTACTACAATAAACTCCTCCGACGGTCAGCCACGACTTTTTATTGATTCTTTAATTTATATGAACAGAGGAAGCATTTTTGGACATACTCATTTTCAGTATTTGGAACTGGCACCTGGGGCTGATTATTCATTTGGAGTAAACAGTACTCTAATCATAGAAAGATTGATGGCTCAAGGCACTTGTGAGGATGGATTGATATATATGTATAGCTCAACCACTGAAAGGGTGAGTAATATTCAACTCATGAACGACCATGTCCTGGAGAGATTAGTGATCCGGAATATTCGTCAAGCCGGTTCAGCTATGGTAGCAGCCAATCAATCCATCGATCAGGGAGGAAACGAAAATATTGTATTTAACGAATTGGAGTCCCGTACCTTGTTTTGGGTGAACGGAGAGGGTGCATGGCACGATAGCCAACATTGGTCTTTATCGAGTGGCGGACCAGGTGGAGAGTGTATTCCAACGAGTATAGATGATGTGTTTTTTGATGAGAATTCTTTTAGTGCTTCTGAAGAAAGAGTATATTCCATATGGAATAGGGAGCGCTTATGCAGACATTTTACATGGTTAGGTACAACAGGAAATCCCATCATTCAAGATGGTCATATTTCTATTTTTGGATCTATGCGTCTGGAAGAAGGTATGCGTTATAATATTTCGTTCACTACTTTTCTCTCTTCTTTTGAGGAAACCATTTTTACAGCGGGGAGAAGATTTTTTGTTTTTTATATAAGAGGAAATGGAAGATACACATTGCAGGATGATTTAGTGGGTAGTGAAATACACCACTGGAATGGTGAATTGATATTTGAAGATATTGAAGCTGACCTTGCCAGGTTTACAATTTCAGACAGGGCCGTGTATACTGAGTTAAATGGAAGCAAAATATATTTGAGTTATGAGGATCCTAATCGCAATGTCGGCACCTTTGCTGAGTTTTCATCAAATCATGAGCTGAATGCCGGTAGTTCAGAAATTATACTGACAGGGTTGAGACCCTCAATTCTCTCATTCAGGGGAAAGACTTACAATGTCATTCGCACCACCCAACCCCAAAGTACTGCATATATTGTTACATCTTTTCAAGGTAATGACCCCAATGCACTTCGGTTGAGCGCCACGAAAATATTCTTCTCTGGTAATGCTGATTTATTTGGGGAAATGGAAATGGATTCATTAATCGGTTCTCCGGGCAAAACCTATCAGCTTCAGTCAGACCGGACTTATTTTGTTAATCAGTATCTACGTATGATTGGCAATAATTGTACTCCTGTACAATTGCAATCTACTCAGCCAGGTGCCAGAACGACCCTCTCTATGCCGGTAAATTCAGAGATTGTTGTTGATTTTGCACAAATGAGAGATATTAGGGGTATTGGAGGAGCAGACTTTATAGCCGGCTCAAGAAGTGTTAATGTGAACAACAGTAATGAAAACTGGATTTTCGAGGATCCACCGGAATTCATAGAAGTTGGATTTT
>DAOLDB010000082.1:0-13176 GCA_035327565.1 Saprospiraceae bacterium | reverse complement strand
CGGCAAACCGGATTAGGAGAAATCAAGGCTTCCTGGTTCCTATCTTTAAACGCCTTATTTATTATACTGTTTGCGCCGGTTTTTGCCTATCTGTGGTATCAATTGGCCAAAAAGAAAATGGAACCGAGCACACCGGTAAAATTTGCAATAGGTATTCTTTTGGCTGGGATTGGATTTGGCGCTCTTGTATTGGGTATTCATTTTGTAGATGATTTTGGAAAAGTAGCGCCCCTTTGGTTGGTATTGGCTTATTTCCTGCATACTTCTGGCGAATTGGCATTGTCACCGGTAGGTTTGTCGGCAGTGACAAAGTTATCGGTTCCGCGTATTGTGGGTTTTATGATGGGGGTTTGGTTTTTGGCAACCGCTGCATCAGAATATATCGCAGGAATGTTGGCGGCACTGGCCAGTGTAGAAACAGTTGGAGGTGAAGTAGCAACGACAAGTGAAGCGCTCAGTGCCTATTCAGGACTTTTTAGTTTCCTTTTTTATGCAGGGATAATTTCAGGAATACTTCTTTTGATCATGTCGCCATTTATGAAGAAGTATATGCATGGTATTAAATAAGATGTCAATAAAGCGCCTGGCATTAATTCATGGATAAATTTTCTGGCTTTACATTATTCATAGCAAAAACGTTTATTGGATGACTTCTCAAGTACAATCTTTTTTTGAGGGCAAAGTGATGAATCACCCGGCTGGTTTATTTGTCTTATTTTTTACAGAGATGTGGGAGCGATTCTCCTATTATGGTATGCGCGCTTTAATGGTTTTATTTCTAACTGCCAGCCTTATGGATGGTGGTTATGGATGGGAGAGGGAGAATGCCCTGGAATTGTACGGTTTTTATACCGGGTTGGTCTATTTTACTCCTTTATTTGGGGGCATGATTGCCGACAAAGTATTGGGTTACAAAAGTGCAGTAGTGTACGGAGCATTCATTATGGCATTAGGGCATGCTTCATTGGCATTGGAGATCCCCTTTTTCTTCTATTTTGGATTACTTCTATTGATTATAGGTAATGGTTTATTTAAACCAAATATAGCCTCCATAGTGGGTCAGATGTATGTAAATCAGGATGAGAAAAAAGATGCAGCGTACACTATATTCTATATGGGTGTCAATGCAGGAGCTTTTTTTGGTATTCTGCTATGTGGGTATATTGGGGAGAAGATCGGTTGGGGGTATGGATTTGGCCTGGCAGGAATATTTATGTTTTTCGGTATGCTTCAGTTTTATTTTGGGCAGGGAATTTATGGGAGTATAGGAGAAAGGCCAGAAAAACATATTGAATTAAAAGAAGACGATACCCATCCGGTTTCCCGATTGCGAACACCCAAAATATTTCAATCTTCAAGGCTATTTCAATGGTTAGGTGTCGTAGTCATTATTTTTGTTTCCATTTACATTTTCTTACCAGCGAGGGAGTGGATGGCCCCTTTGATATTTGCCAGCGTTACCGGCATTACTGGTTTTATCGTTTCTGATCCATCTCTGACCCGGATAGAGAAAGACCGGGTTTGGGTTATATTTATTTTAGCTTTTTTTATCATATTTTTTTGGTGGGCATTTGAACAGGCCGGTGGTTCTATGACGATATTTGCAAGAGACTATACCGACAGAGTACTGACAGGAGGGGTGGCGGCTACTTTCAAATTCATCAATACATTACTCACGATTGTCCCGTTAGCTATAATTACCTGGGTACTTTTCAGGTTATTTAATGTAACTTACAGGCATTACAAGCTTTCCAATCAATTTTTGGGGCTTAGTTTTGTTATTATTTGGGTCATTGTGATCATGATGTTGGCCAGGGAGTGGAAGAGCGAAGTTACTGAGGTGCCCGCATCATGGTTTGGTATATTGAATGCATTTTTTATTATCAGTTTTGCTCCTTTGTTTTCAAGGTTGTGGGATGCAAGGATCATTACATCAGGGGCTGTGAAATTTGCTTTAGGACTTTTTCTCCTGGGGTTGGGATTTGCCGTTTTATCGTTTGGATCGATCGATATACCTCAGGGCGCCAAAACTGCTTCTGTCAGTATGATTTTTTTAATACTCGCTTATTTATTTCATACTTTAGGGGAACTTTGTATTTCTCCTGTAGGTCTTTCTTATGTAAGTAAATTATCCCCGGTCCGTTTGGTTGGAGTCATGTTTGGGGTATATTATATAGCTAATTTTGTTGCAAATTGGTCAGCAGGTAAAACCGGATCGTATATAGATAAGATTTCTGAAGCATATTCTATGTCAACATTCTTTCTTATTTTTACTGCCATACCTATTATAGCCGGAGTAGTTATGTTGCTTATAAATAAAAAACTGAAAAAAATGATGCACGGAGTCGATGAATAACGAATTTTATCCTTTCGGACAGTCAACGTAATCATGAATGTATGCGTTAGTATTAGTATTATTTCACCAAATATTTTAAAATGTATAGTAAAATGAAATATTCGATTTTAACCACTATCCTGTGTATAACATTAATTACAGAATACAGCGTTTCGCAGAAGTTTCAGCTTACCGGAAGAGTGATCGAGGGAGATACTGAAATGCCATATGGAGGAGCAACCGTTACTATTGCCGATAAAGGATTTGGCACTATCTCGGATGCAGAAGGATTATTTGGAATCAATGAAGTTCCAAAAGGGCAGTATACTGTCAATTTCTCAGCCCCGGGCTATGAAAGAGCTTCTCATAACATCAGACTTTCCAGAGATATGGATATGGGGATTATTTCCTTATTCAAAAGAGATCGAAAAGTGGATTCTCCGGTTTCTCAGCAAGCTTTCAGGTCATTTCATGTTCACGCTCAATTGAGTGGGGTAGGTCTTTCTCCCAACTTGCCAATGATCTATGGAATTGCCCCTGAACCAACCATGGTTATGGGTAGCTTTTTCCTTGATCCCGAATATAATGAAGGTTCGCTGTTAATGTATAAAGAGAAGGAAGTCCTTGAAGATATTTTGGTCAGATTACGACTTGAAAATAATAGTTTTGATATTAAAGATAAGAATAGTGGTTTTGTAAGAAATATTCCGGGAATTTGGGTTGAGAATTTTGTAATGATCGATAGTAAAAGTGGAAAACCCAGATTCTTCATCAATGGTAAAGATTTTCTCATTGAAAATGAACCCGCAGTTGGCTTTTTTGAGTTAATGGTGGATGGTGCAATCCCTTTATTAAAGAAAATTGATGCCATATATAAAAGATCTAATTACAATCCTTCCATACAAATAGGTTATAAGAACGATCAAATCGTTAAAAAAGAATCATATTATTATATTTCCAGAAATCATTTGGTGAAAGCTCCCAGAAGTACAGGAAAGTTACTAAAAGTATTTTATGAGAAAAAAGAGGAAATGAATGCCTACATAAGAAATAATAATTTATCTCTCAAATATGAAAAAGACTTATTTCAGGCTTTTGCACAATTCAACAAAATCTATGCCATGAGTAACAAGGAATAATGGATCATTAAATTCATATGTGGGAATTGCCATTTTTAAAAGTATTTATTCTAATTATTGTAACAGGTTGTTTGTACGGACAACCTGTTTCTATTTCCGGAAGGATAATAGACAGGATTACAGAATTACCATGTGTTGATGTTGCCATTACCGTAAAAGACAAGGGCTATGGTGCGGTGAGTGATGTTACTGGTTGGTTTGAAATCACAGGAATTCCTTTAGGTTTGTATACCATTCAAATCAAGGCCGAAGGTTATGAACAAAAATCTATTGATTGGGACTCCCATTCCTCGCCATCCATTGGAATCATTTCTCTTGAACCTTTTCATAAGGAATTTAGTGGAATCAAAGGCACATATTTTATTTTCAGGGATTGGAACATAGGAAAGGTGCTTTGGATGGAAGATAACCGGGAAGAAGAGGAATTATGGGTCAGGTACAGAGTGGACATGTTTGGTTTTTATATTAAGAGATTTCAGAATCCCTATGCAGAATTTATAGATGGGGAGAAGTTAAGGAAAGTAATTGTGATGCCAAGGGAAGGCCATTCGAAAACATACATTAATTCAATGGAATTTAAAACCGGGGCCAATAATGAATTCAAACACTGCTTTTTTGAATTATTGGTTTCAGGCGATCTACCCTTGTTCAAAGCAAATGAAGGTATCTACAAACGAGCAAAATACAATCCCACATTAGGATTGGGAAAAGAAAAAGATGAAATCCTGATAGCTTCACGGTATTTCACATTTTCAAAGAATAAACTAATTGAAGTGCCCAAGAAGAAGAAAACATTTTTGACACTATTTCGACAAGAAGTTGACAAAATCGAAGCATTTTTAAAAATGAATAACATCAACTCAGGACGGGAAAAAGACTTGATTTCAACCTTTGAATATTATAACCAAATCAAAAAATAATAAAGGTTTTTAAGCTTTTTAAGCTCATGAGACTATTTAGGTATTCCATTTCTGACAACTTTAAAGGGTGTTATAGTAGTAAGTGGAATATGTTAAAGAAATAAAAATGGGTGCAGGATAGAATACTATATACTCTTTGATTCTTAGCTTTGAGTTCTGATTGTTTTTATTCCATGCCATAATTACTTTAGTTGGCTAAGCATACTTATTCATTGAGACAGAGTTAAGCTTACTTGTAAAATGGCATTTAAAATGAATGGTATGAATGAATAGGGATTTTGCCATATTGGAAAAACTGGAAAATGAACTCAATCTGAAGCAGCTTCAGATCAAAAGTCTTTTAACTATTACACAAGCCATCAATGATAATATTTCTGCTGATGGTTTATACAATATGTATAAGTCTTTCCTTAGCTGGGAAATGGAAATCGATAAAATGGCTTTATTTATTAAGGGCGATGACTTGTGGACCTGTGTGACTATCATCAACACCGATATGTCGACGATGAATGAGATTATTCCTCATTTTATAAAATTCAACCGGCTACATACTATTAAAGAAGGAGATCATTTTCTACTTAAGGAATTCGACATTATTATTCCGGTATTCCATAAGCAATTACCGTTGGCCTATGCTTTGATAGGAGGGATAAAAGAGAGTACAGATTTGTACAATAAAATTCAGTTTATTACTACCATCACCAATATTATTGCAGTAGCCATTGAAAATAAGCGACTTTTTAAAAGGCAACTTGCACAGGAACGGTATAAGAAAGAGATGGAACTTGCAGGAGATGTACAAAAAATGCTGATTCCTGATCATTTTCCGAAAGGAGATCACTATGAAATATCCAAAATATACAAGCCGCATTTTAATATTGGGGGGGACTATCTGGATTTTATACCTTTTGATAAGAACAAATTTGCATTTTGTATTGCAGATATTTCAGGTAAAGGAGTAGCAGCCGCACTTTTAATGGCAAACTTTCAGGCAATCATTCAAGCCCTGATCCATCAATACAGAGATCTGGAAACGTTTATATTTGCACTTAATGAATCGGTATTCAGAATTACACGAAGTGACAAGTATATTACTTTTTTTATTGCCGAGGTGGATATAACCCGGCGAAAACTTAAGTATATCAATGCGGGACATTATCCTCCGGTTTTGATCAATGGTGGAAAAATGAGAAGACTCTCCAATGGTACTACCATAATTGGAGCTTTTGAAAAGCTCCCTTCAATTCGGGAAGAAGTGATTTCATTGGAAAATGAAGCTTTTGTTTTTTGTTTTACAGATGGGTTGGTAGACCTTCAAAATGAAAAGGGAGATCACTTTTCAGACGAAATCATTGAAAAGCAGGTTCAAACTCATTGGAAGTTAAGCGCAGATGAGTTTAATAAAAAACTAATGCAGGAAATAGAAACATTTAGAGGTAATCAGGAATTTTTTGATGATATTGCTATTTTAACTTGTAAAATCTATTGAAGTACTCATATTTATAGTAATGAGAAGTAATTATTCAAATTCTCAGGAAAAAAATAAAATACTGGCCGGAATTCTTGCTTTTTTTCTAGGCGGGTTTGGGATTCATAAATTTTATTTAGGAAAGACCGGATCAGGAATTTTCTATTTAATAATATTTTTCATGACTTCCCGATTCTTTCCTGTATCTTTCATTCTGGGCTGGATTGATGCTGTGCGATTGATCACCATGAGTGAAGAAGCTTTCAACAGAAAGTACAATAAATTTTTATTTGAAGAAAATCAAATGGAGCCAAGGACAATCAGACGAAGTGAAAGACCAGTCAGGAGGGAAGAAAGAAAACCTGCAAGAAGGCCAGCTGGGAGACAGTCACAGCGGACTTTACCGCGTTCCAACCCTTTTAAAAGAAGTGGACAGAAAAAATATCAGGAATTTGATTTGAATGGAGCAATAGAGGATTATGTCAGAGCGCTTGAAATTTCACCACGGGATCATGAAGTTCATTATGATCTGGCCTGTTCCTATTCTCTTTTAGAAGAAAAAGAGAAATCTTTTTATCATTTAAGCCAGGCCGTATCTAATGGCCTGAAACCATTGGAAAAAATAATGACTGAAGACAATTTAGCATACCTTCGGATTCAGCATGAATTTGAAGATTTCAGAAAAAATGGATTTTCTTTGAATCAATTGCCTGCTGAGGTCAGGGAAGAAGTAGTGCAAACGTTAAGAGAAGAAGATATACAGGATGATGTTTTACTGTCTCAGTTGAATAAACTGGCAGAATTGAGAAAAAAAGGTCTGCTCACTGAGCCGGAATTTCAATTAGAAAGAAAAAAATTATTGCGCAGATGATTGAAAATTAACAATTGGCATATTAAATGCGTTGTCTAATGTTATGATTGCATCAGAATTAATTTCTAAAATTGTTTCCCCTCTGAAGACTTCAGATTCAGGTGAGGAAGCTTTGGCTATTATGCATATCAATCATGTCAAGCATTTACCTATTGTTAATTACACTATGCTCCTGGGAGTGATTTCGGAGGATGATATTCTATCTCATGATTTAAGTGAGCCTATTGGCAGTTACAGTCTTTCATTAATCAGACCTTTCGCATACGAATGGGAGCATTTATTTGAAGTGATGTCAAAGATGGCATTGAATAAACTAACAGTGGTACCGGTCATTGATGAGCACGAAGTATTTAAAGGATTGATTACTCAAAATGATTTGCTTCAATACTATGCATCCAGTTTTTCATTTACAGAACCCGGAAGTATTATAATACTTGAAATGAACAGGATACAGTATTCGCTGGCAGAAATTTCCAGGATCATAGAAGGAGAAAATGCCTCCATACTCAGTTGTTTTTTAACATCTGCAGAAGACAGCACCTTGGTCACGGTTACGCTCAAAGTCAATAAACAGAATATTTCTGCCATTCTGGCCTCTTTAGTCCGGTACGATTATTATATAAAGGGAAGTTTTACTGAAAAAGAATTTGTGGATGAATTGAAAGAGCGTTATGACTCTTTGATGAGCTACCTCAACGTTTGATCATGTATTTAAAATGATCAATTCAATCCTGCCGTGCAGGGGATTTCAACTTTGTTATTCATTCAATTCCTGTACATTTGCACCTGTTTAGTTTGAAATAGACTGAAGGAATGATCAAATTTGAAAAAGAATTATTATCGAACGGCCTTCGGGTAATTGTACACAAGGATCCCAATACACCCATGGTTGCTGTAAATTTGCTCTATGATGTGGGCTCAAGGGACGAAAATCCTGATCGCACAGGATTTGCACACTTATTCGAGCACCTCATGTTTGGAGGCACTCAAAATATTCCTGATTTTGACAAACCCATACAGATGGCAGGAGGGGAAAACAATGCCTTCACGACTATGGATATAACCAATTTTTATGAAATCATTCCCGCAGTTAATATCGAAACAGCATTCTGGCTGGAGTCAGATCGGATGAGAGGACTTTCATTTAATGAAAAATCACTCAACACACAAAAAAAAGTAGTAGTTGAAGAGTTTAAGGAAACCTGCCTGAATGAACCCTATGGAGATCTATGGCACCATATTTCAGCGCTTGCTTACAAAGTTCATCCTTATCGATGGCCTACCATCGGACTCGTTCCCGAACATATTAAAAGTGCCAACTTAGAGGAAGTCAAAGATTTTTTTTATAAACATTATATACCGGCAAATTCCATTCTGGTCATTTCAGGTAATATGGATTATAGTTACTCCTTTTCTTTGGCGAAGAAATGGTTTGGAAATATTGCAGGGGGATTGAAACCTGAAAGAAATCTGCCATCCGAACCCTTACAAACAGAACACAGACAAAGAGAGATCATAGCACCCGTGCCAATGGTCTCTATTAATATGGCATTTCCAATGCCTGGACGTATGCATCCTGACTATTTTGCTTATGACCTGCTATCTGATGTATTAAGCAATGGACAATCCTCGCGCTTTTACCGAAGATTAGTTAAAGAGTCCAATCTGTTTAGTGATATTGATGTTTTTATTAGCGGTACCATTGATCCGGGCTTATTTATTATTACAGGAAAGCCTATGCCTGGAATTTCAATTGAAGAGTCCAGGCTCCAAATCTGGAATGAGCTGGAAGACATTGCTCAACATGGAGTTTCTGAACATGAGCTCCAAAAAGTAAAAAATAAAGTTGAATCCACATTGGTCGTTTCAGAAATCAGTACTTTATATAAAGCTATGAATCTGGCTTATTATGAAGCCCTGGGAGATGCAGGTCTGATCAATGATGAAGCGGATTTTTATGTAAGTGTCAAAAATGAAGACATACAGAGAGTGGCGCAATTATTATTTAGGCGTGAGTTGTGTAATGAAGTGTTATATATTCCTTCTCATTAAAAAATGAAGTTAATGACAACAATATTAGTCTTGAAATCCATACACATCTTTGGATTTGTATCATGGTTAGCCGGACTGTTTTACCTGGGCAGAATGTTTGTTTATCATCGCGAAGCTTATGATGATAAAGAACCGGATTCCCGGATATTAACTAAAAGATATTCACTGATGGAAGAGAGGGTTTACAAAATGATATGTAACCCAGGGATGATGATCACATGGACAGCTGGAATACTCATGCTGTATTTCTACGGATGGGAATGGTTTAAGGCCAATCTTTGGATGCACTATAAGATTTTGTTGTTGATTTCCCTGACAATATATCATTTATACTGTAAAATGATAATGAAAAAAATGGGGAAGGGACAAAAAGGTTTAAATTCATTTCATTTGAGGTTATTTAATGAAGTGCCCGTTTTACTTCTTACCGGCTTAGTTGTATTGGCGGTTTTTAAAAACATGGTGCCTCCCCATATTGTCCTCTTGATTATTTTAGTTTTGGGTATTGCTATTTATTTTTTAGCTCGTTTTTATGCCCAAAAAAGAACAAAAATCGATATATATAACAACGATTAATGGCATTAACAGAGTCAATGTAAATTTCCCTGAAGAGTCAATCCTCATAAAATTATGCCTCTATACAGCACCCAAAACAAAAATAATATTGTAGACCTTCGAAGGGCAGTGATGCATTCACTTCCTGAAGACAGGGGATTGTATATGCCGTTGGAAATACCTTCTTTTGATCTAAGTCATTGGAAGAATTTAAAAGGGCTGACTTTTAAGGAATTATCATTCCACGTAGCTAAAGTTTTGATAGGCAATGAAATTTCAGACAGAGTTCTTGAACAAATAGTATATGATACAGTCAATTTTCCTGCTCCGGTAGTGATGCTCGATGAGTCCATTGGGGCTTTGGAATTATTTCATGGGCCTTCACAGGCATTCAAAGACTTTGGAGCCCGATTCATGAGCCGGCTCATGAGCTATTTTAATAAGGATTCTAACCAGAAAATTACGATTCTGGTAGCTACAAGCGGAGATACCGGGGGTGCTGTGGCAGCGGGATTTCACAAAATTGAAGGTGTAGAAGTCATTATATTATTTCCGTCAGGAAAAGTGAGTCATCTTCAGGAAAAGCAGTTGACAACCTACGGTGATAATATTATCGCCTGTGAAATCGAAGGCACTTTTGATGATTGTCAGGCATTGGTCAAACATGCCTTTCTCGATGGTGACTTGAAGAAAAAATACTCCTTGAGTTCTGCCAACAGCATCAATATTGCCAGGCTCATACCACAGACTTTCTATTATTTTGAAATGTGGAAACAATTACCAGAAGACAGTAAAGAATTGATTGTTTCAGTACCCAGTGGGAATTTTGGCAATTTGACTGCCGCGCTGTTTTCGAGAAAAATGGGACTTCCGGTTTCAAAGTTTGTTGCAGCCACCAATATCAATAAAGTGATACCGGATTATTTAAGGACGGGCTTATTTTGTCCTCACCCATCCTTTTCAACCATTAGCAATGCAATGGATGTTGGGAACCCATCAAATTTTGTTCGAATTCTGGACCTCTACGAGAACAAATGGGAGCGAGTAATCAAAGATGTTGAAGGTTACTATTGTAATGATGCAGAAACAGAAGAGTCCATGAAAGAAGCCTTTGATAAGTACGGATATATTTTAGATCCACATGGTGCAATTGGTTACCGGTCTTTGGTAAAAAGATCAGGGACCAAGGAGGATTACAGAAGTATATTTTTGGAGACGGCTCATCCCGGCAAATTTTTACCCACAGTGGAAAGAGTACTACAAAAAACGATTCCAATACCTGAAAAACTGAAACAATTTGAACAAAAGGTGAAGAATAGTGAGCTTTTCAATTCACAATTTGAAACTTTCAAAGAGTATCTGTTGAGCAGAGATCATTGATTAAGATTGTATTAATATAATTGAGCTCTTAATCGACCCCATTCATGCATTTTGATTAAATAAACGTTAATATTATTGGCCAAAAGCAGATAAAATTGCGTCAAAAGCAGATATTTGCGGACTTTTTAAAAATATGTCAATTTTGAAAGGAAGATCTTGATAAAAGGGTATTTAATTAAAGGTTAACCATAAAACATCCATGAACAGATTACTAAATATTTTATTGATTGCTTTAATAGCCGGATATGGTTTTTATTATTGGAGTAAGAAGCCTTCATTTTCAAATGGGGATACAGCACCGGATTTTACAGCAGAACTGGAGGATGGCAGTCCATTTGCCCTCAATGATTTGACAGGATATTATGTATTGATAGATTTTTGGGGTTCATGGTGCGGACCCTGCAGGAAAGAAAATCCTGATCTGGTAAAATTGTACTATAAATTTTCGAAGGAGGAATTTAAAGATGCAAAGGGATTTGAAATTGTAAGTATAGGAGTGGAGAATCATTATTCAAGCTGGAAATCAGCCATAGAAAAGGATGGCCTGGTGTGGCCTTATCACATCCCACAGATGGAGCGGTTTAAAAGTGATATAGTAAGTTTGTATAAAGTAAAGGAGGTCCCTACTAAATTTTTGTTGAATCCCAAAGGTGAAATGATGGCCATCAATGCCAGCGCTTTAGAAATGGATAGACTGCTTGAGAGGAGATTGGCTAAAAGTTAAAATCAATGTATATCCGACTCCGGTCGATTTGAGAATATTTTTACCGCCAGTACAAAAAAATCAATCCAATGCTCTGACTATATGACTATTAAAATGGAAGAATGCTGTCATTTTGACCTGATCTTAAAAGTGGCAGAACAATTGATGCCTCATAATCATGTAAAAATGTAAAATTGATATACGAGGCAGTTACATAATCTTTAAAAAAGACTTAGAAATAAAAAGGATAAGAATATGAAAGAGGAAGTCACAAAGGAGCAGGAAATGAATGAAAAAAAGAGTAGCCGGGGAAATAAAAAAATAAAGGAATTGGAAATGAATATACAGACCCTTGAAAATGAATTGTCAGAATCCAGGGATAAATTTCTCAGGCTTTATGCTGAATTTGAGAATTATAAAAAAAGGAATATTAAAGAGCGATTGGAAATTTTGAAGAATGCATCAAAAGATACTATTCAATCATTACTACCTGTCTTGGATGACTTTGATCGCGCTAAGAAAAGTTCAGAAGATGAGAATTCTGAAGAGCATTTCAGTGATGGGGTTTTATTGGTATACCAAAAATTGTATAAAGTATTAGGGACGTATGGTTTGAAGGAGATGGAAACAAAGGAAATCGTTTTTGATCCTGAATTACACGAAGCCATCACTGAAATTCCCTCACCTAATGAAGAGTTAAAAGGAAAAATTGTGGATACAGTGGAAAAGGGATACTATTTAAATGACAAGATTCTGAGACATGCGAAGGTAGTCGTAGGAAAGTAAAAATGTAATTACAACTTCATGGCAAAAAGAGACTATTACGAAGTATTGGAGGTAGATAAATCTGCATCAACGGAGGAAATAAAAAAAGCTTATCGCAAAACTGCAATGAAATATCATCCGGATAAAAATCCGGATGATAAGGAAGCAGAAGAAAAATTTAAAGAAGCTGCTGAAGCTTATGAAGTACTCAGTGATGCAGATAAGAAAGCCAGATACGACCGCTATGGTCATGCCGGTGTTGATAACATGGGAGGGTTCTCCAGAAGTGGGGGTATGACTATGGATGATATTTTTACTCAGTTTGGCGATATTTTTGGAGATTCAGGCAGTCCTTTTGAATCATTTTTTGGCGGCAGCAGAAGAGGAGGAAGTACCGGTCAAAAAGGCACAAACTTAAGAATAAAGGTTGCACTTACTTTAGAAGAAATTGATCAGGGGGTTACGAAAAAAATCAAAGTAAAAAAGCAAATCAAATGTTCTGGTTGTAACGGTTCAGGAGCAAAAGATTCATCATCTGTAAGAGTTTGTAACACTTGCGGAGGATCGGGATATGTCAGGCAGGTCAGAAGCACTTTCCTTGGTCAAATGCAGACCACAACGATTTGTCCTACCTGCAGTGGTTCGGGAAAAATGGTAACTGCTTATTGTGGGATTTGCAAGGGAAGCGGACAGACTACGGGTTCAGAGACGATCGAAATTGAAATTCCACCCGGAGTAGAAAATGGTATGCAATTATCTATGCGAGGAAAAGGCAATGCAGGTCGCAACGGCGGGCCCAGTGGTGATCTGCTCATCAGTATCGAGGAATTGCCTCATGACCACTTCAGTCGTGACGGCAAGAATATCGTATATGATTTATTTGTCAACTTTGCAGATGCTGCATTAGGCACACAGGTTGAAGTACCAACATTAACCGGAAAAGTTAAAATAAAAGTACCTCCTGGTACACAGGCGGGAAAAAATTTTC
>DAOLDB010000081.1:0-14326 GCA_035327565.1 Saprospiraceae bacterium | reverse complement strand
TGTCCCGATCCAGTATATTAAACAGTCTGCGCAGATTATAGGCACAAAAGATGAGCCCGATATCTGCTGAAGCGTGTTTGAGTGTCTTTTTGGTGCTGATGAAGTAGAAGCCCCATTGACGTTAAATCATTCCAAACGGATGCTCCACGATGGATTTTCTTCGCTTGTAGAGAGCTTCTGTTACCGGCAATCAATAATGTACATTTTTCGGCAAATAAGGATGTACATAAAATGGCAAATAAGGATGTCCAATTTCCATGTAATGACTTTGCCAGATTACTCAATGAATACAATTGTACCCTATCAATGTCCAGAAAGGGCAATTGTCGGGACTATGCAATGGCTGAATCTTTTTTCAAACCTATAAAAGAAGAGTGCTTTTATAAATATATTTTGGGGAATCATAGTATGTTGCATAAAATCAAATTCACATATATTGATGGTGGGTATATTACAGTGAGAATACATACTTCTTTAGGTGGAATCGCTCCTTTAGAGGCTTTTAAACAAAAATCATTATGTGCAGTAGCTTAAATATACATATCTTTGTCTCCGTTCTGAAGAGGAAGCCCACTTTGCGCCATTTACCCTTTTTACATATCCAATGACTTCTACTGATTCTTTAGGTAAATAATAAATTACATTATGTGTAATAATATGTCCAGAAAAAACAAATTAACCGTTTGCATTTTTTTAAATTCCTGGTTTGATGAATACTAATACCCCATTCGAATTTTCCATAATTTTCGATTGATTACTTTTTAACAAAGGGTTAAATGCGTTTTCATCCGTTTCTGTAAAGATTGCCTCTATATGTTCTGCATCTACAAATTTAATTAAACATCCATCGGCATTACCGGAAAAGGGCATTACAACCAGGCCTCCTGTGAAATCTATATCATTTTGTATATTTGAATACCTAATGCTGTTTTCGCTATTTTTCAATTCATAAATAAAAGCATTTACTTCTTTTTTGATTTGTGTCACAATGATCAAATGATCATTTGCCACCTGATAACTAAAAAACTGAGGAATTTCATCGTTTAAAAATCGAACTTCATAAGCCAAATCTAATTGCCCATTTCCATGAATTTTGAACAACTTTTTTTCCTCTAAAAACAACCAATAAATTTGTCCTTGATTTTCAACAAAATTCTGGTTCTTTTTTGCGTTTATATCTTTATTGCCAACCTGGCCAGAAGGAAATGCTTCTTTAACTATATTGCCTTTTTTGTCTGTAATAACCAATCTGTTCGTTTCCCATGGCCACGTTTCAAATACAAGATGGTCTTTAAGACTCGCTATGGCAAATGCTCCATACGTGTTATTAAAGGAAGTTATCAATTCCAGATTATAATTTAAAACGAATATTTTTGTTTCTGTCAGTAGATATATGTTATCATCATAGGGGTTGATGCTAAAATCTTGAATTCTATCCATTTTAACCGGCAGGTAATCCTCTCTGTTCAGTTTTTTTATAAATGCTCCATTTTCATTATATACAAATAGCAAGTTAGTCATATAGTAATCAAATAAAAATAAGATATCATAGTCTTTCAATATTTTATTGATAGTACCGCCTGTATATTGGTCGTCCTTTCTTTCCAGATTGATAAATCTGTATTCCGGAAAAATTTCTGATGCCTGTGTTACATTAGATATCTTTTGAGTTTCACCTAAATTTAAAATAATAGGATGCCGCTCTACATTACAGGAGTAAACAATGAAAAAAAGAAGAACAAAAATCCCAATTAATGACCCACGTAAATTCTTGGGAAATGATTTATGATTGTGCTTATCTTTTGATACAAGTGCTGACATAGAATTTTATTTGTTATCTTATACATAATCATTCCTCTCAAAAGTTTACTTTGAAATGGCTTTTTTGTGATAATGCATTTTCGCTATAGTCATTTCCAGTTAATTTAATCTGATTGTTATTCACCTTCGTCATATGGACAATTTCAGTAAAATTTAACCTTCTAAACGGGCCACGCCCACATGATTAGGGGAACACTAAGTACAATAATAATGAGGGTAAGAGGTATTCCCATTATCGTATAGTCTGTAAACTTATATCCGCCAGGCCCCATAACCAATGTATTGGACTGGTGTCCGATCGGAGTTAGAAATGCACACGAACCCCCTACGGCTACAGCCATAAGGAATGGGTCAATTGATAGCCCAAAACCTTTTGCTACATTTATAGCAATGGGAGCCATGAGCACTACGGTAGCTGCATTGTTTATAATATCAGACAAAAACATGGTTGCTACTAGAACAATGGTAAGTAATACCCAGGGCTGAAGACTATCAGATACATTGATAATGCTGGTGGCAATCAACTCTGCTCCTCCGCTTTTCTCCAAAGCAGTTCCAACCGGAATCATCGCTCCTAATAAAACGATAACTGACCAGTCAATACTTGAATAAAACTCCTTGACAGGCAAAACCTTAGTTAGTACCATTACAACAGCCGCCATAGTAAAAGCTACTTCCACAGGCAGTATATTAGTAACAACCGCAGCGATAGCAGTTGCAAATACCCCAATTGCCAAAGGAATTTTGGTTTTATATCCTAACCGCAATTCGCGCTTTGCCAACGGAAGACAGCCTATTGAAGTGATTGTATCGTAAAGCATGTTTTCACGTCCCTGTAATAACAAAACATCTCCTGTTTCAAATATTACATGATCGAGTCGTCTGTGTATTTTTTTCTCACGTCGGGCTACGGCGAGAAGATTAATCCCATATCTGCTTCGCAAACGGAGAGAGGCAGCCGTTCTGCTGATCAGCAAAGAATCTGCCATAACTATGGCCTCTGTGATCACTATTTTCTCCGAACCTTCAGCATCTCGCCTAAGCTTCTTATGACCAACTAATCTGCTTCCACTATCTTCAATAAACACTTTAAGCTCTTCTGCTTCTGTTTCTATAATTAATATATCATTGAGTTGAAATTTTTCATCAGAATAAGGCGCATGAATTCGCACATTATTGCGAACCAAGCCCAAAATCTGGATATCGGATTTTGTAATGGATCTTAGCTCTGAAAGACTTTTCCCTTCAATCTTTGAACCTTTGACAACTTCAACTTCAGTAATATAATCTTCAATATCAAAAAGCTCTTTATCTGATTTTTTTGCCGCTCTTTTGGGGATAATTCTCCATCCAAATAAACTAATATATAATATGCCTGCAATCGCCACTCCAACCCCTACATATGAGAAATCAAACATTCCAAAAGGTACCCCTGTTTCATCGGTTCTGAATGTAGCAATGATAATATTGGGTGGAGTTCCTATCAAGGTAGTCATACCACCAAGCAATGAAGCAAAAGCTATAGGCATCAGGTAGAGAGAAGGTGGTTTGCCGCTCTTTCTAGCCATATGCACAACAATGGGCATCATTAATGCCAAAGCGCCCACATTATTCATAAATGCTGAGGCTATCACTACAAGTACAGTAACCGAGAAAACTTGCAAAGTAATATTATCTCCAAGTTTCATTACCCATTTCCCTATCAAATCAACAAGACCTGAAAATTCAAGGGCTTTACCAATGACCAATACAGCCGCTACAGTAATTACCGCTGGATGTCCAAAGCCCGCAAATGCATTTTCCGGCTCAATTATGTTGAAAATAAGCAAAATACAGAGCGATATTAATGCAACAAAATCATGTCGTATTCGACCCCAGGTAAAAAGTACCAGAGCAAATATAAGTACACCAAATACTACATAGTGCTGCATATGTTATACCCTTTTTTCAAATTATCACTTTTCAAATGCTGATTGATAAGATGAATATATATAACTCATTTTCTACCCGTTATTATTTATCATCTCCATTACAACCTGTACTTATCAGCAAATATAACACCCAAATCTAAAGCAATGTCTACATTATTTTTTTTGCAAAAGAGTAAAATACAATCATTTCTGATATGAGCAGGATTAAATTATTCATTTCTTTTCTTAATGTTATTGAATAAGGTTTAGTATTCTTCTCTTGGGTTCTTCGTTCCCAAATAGAATTTCTACACAATAGCACCCTCTTTATAAATCGGTGACCTAAAAAGTGATATCTGTATGGCTGTAAAATAAAAGTAGATTAACTTACCTCATTTACCATGTTCACCGCGGTTTGAACCCATTTGGGATGAACATTCAAACACGGAACGACAGTAAAATGTTGGCCTCCTGATTTTTCAAATTCCTCCTTGCCTTCCTCCCAAATTTCTTCGAGTGTTTCAAGGCAATCACTCACAAAAGCAGGGCAAACCACAACCAGATCTTTAATTCCTCTTTCAGGCATATCTTCAAATTCTTTGGAGGTAAATGGTTCCAACCACTTGTCGCTGCCCAGTCTGGATTGAAATGACAAACTGTATTTGTCTTCAGGTATGACTAATTTTTTTGCAACAGCTTTAGTGGTTTCCATCACTTGATGGCGATAACAAACTTTGTGGGCTTCTGATGGAGTATTGCAACAATCATTAGACGTCATACAATGATTGTGAGTTGGGTCGGTTTTCTTCAAATGTCGTTCAGGGACCCCGTGATAACTGAATAAGATATGATCGTAGGGTTTTTCAAGAAAGGGTTTAATGGTTTCAGAAAGCACATCAATATAGTCTTCGTTTTTGTAGTAAGGTTCAATCACTTTAAGAGCAAAGGAATACTTGCTGGATTGATGTGCTTTTTTGACATGCTCTACTGCGGTTTCATAACTACTCATAGCATAATGAGGATAAAGTGGCATCAATACCACTTCCTCCAAATCGGGATTATCACTTGCCATTTTTGCCAGTACTGAAAGTGGAGTAGGATTAGCATAGCGCATACACATATAACTGGGCAGTCCCGAAGTTTTCTCAACAGCCTCAGTCAACAACTTCGTGGTATGAATTAAAGGCGATCCATTACTGGTCCAAATGGTTTTATACTTGGCAGCACTTTTAGGAGCACGAAGAGGCACAATAATACCTTTCACTAAAAAATACCTGATCCAGTAAGGTATATCTATTACCTTTTCATCCATAAGAAACTCATTTAAATAGGCTTTTACATCCTTGAGATCCGTGCTGTTGGGTGAACCTAAGTTGGCTAACAATATTGCTCTTTTTGCCATCATTAATAAAATTTCGTAAGCGCATATACAGTAAAGTGAATGTCTTCATCGTTGACAATGTGCAAACTTTCCAAAAATCCGAAAACCGCTGATCCTAATCCTGAACCACCTTGAATGGATAGCATCATCCGACTGTACAAGGATGAATTTTTAACCGTTCTTTCCACGATCACAGGTCTAAAATTTTAATAATATCTTTGGCAAAATAAGTCGCTATTAGGTCCGCTCCGGCTCTTTTGATACTGAGGGTGGTTTCCAAAATTGCGGCATCTTCATTCAGCCATCCTCTTAGCGCTGCAGCTTTTATCATACTGTATTCTCCACTTACATGGTATGCGCTAACAGGTACGTGTACTTCATTCTTCACTTCCCTGATAATATCCAGATATGACAAAGCAGGCTTAATCATGATGATGTCTGCTCCTTCCCGCACATCAAGTTTCACTTCCCTGAGAGCTTCTAATCGATTTGCCGGATTCATCTGATAAGTTTTCTTATCACCAAATCCGGGGACAGAATTCAAGGCATCACGAAAAGGCCCATAAAAACAAGAAGCGTATTTTGCGCTGTACGCCATAATTCCTGTTCCTTGCATACCTTCCTGTTCAAGAGCCTGGCGAATGGCACCAATTCGTCCATCCATCATATCACTGGGGGCTACCATATCGGCTCCGGCTCGTGCATGGCTTACCGCCATTTTTCCCAGAATTGTCACCGTTTCATCGTTAACTATTTCACGATTTTGTACAATACCATCATGACCGTAAGGTGAATATGGATCAAGTGCCACATCAGTCATCACAAACATGCCGGGACAAGCCTGTTTAATGGCTTTGACGCTACGTTGCATCAACCCATTCGGATTTAAAGCTTCAGTACCTTTATTGTCTTTGAGTTCATCTGTGCATTTTACAAACAACAAGACCGACTTTATACCCATAGTCCATAAATGTTCAACTTCTTTTATAGTTTGGTCTAAACTACGTCTGAAATAACCGGGTAAAGAACCTATCTCTTCAGAAAGTCCTTCACCTTCCACAATAAAAAGAGGGGCAATGAAGTCATCTGCCGATAGCCTGGTTTCTTGTACCATCGCTCTGATAGAAGAAGATTGCCTTAAAATACGAGGTCTTTGTTTCATCATGCTAACCATGCTTTTGGTTGAACCAATACTTCTAGCAATTTGGCTTCAGGGGTATTGGGTTCGGGTTGATCATTATATTCCCAGCGCACAGTAGGAGGTAAACTCATCAAAATAGATTCTATACGTCCTTTGGTTTTAAGTCCGAAAAGAGTGCCTTTGTCGTGTAAAAGATTAAACTCCACATATCGACCTCTCCTTATCTCCTGCCAACGTTTGTTAACCTCAGTAAAAGAGGTGTTTTTACGCTTCTTTACAATCGGTAAGTATGCATCTAAAAATACACTTCCCACGGCGGTAGTAAAGTCAAACCAATGTTGTGCCGGTTTTTCCGGAGTTTCGCGAAGATAATCAAAAAACAATCCTCCAATCCCCCGGGCTTCTCCCCGATGATGATTGTAAAAATAGGCATCACAAGATCTTTTAAACCCTTGATAATAATCGGGATTAAATTGATCACATACCTTTTTATGTATCATGTGAAAATGCATTGCATCTTCCTCAAACAAATAATAAGGTGTGAGATCCGCACCTCCAGCACACCATAAATCCACTACATTTCCTTTTACATCATATAATTCAAAATACCGGTAATTGGCATGTACGGTAGGGACAAAAGGGTTGTCTGGATGGATCACCAGTGAAATACCACAGGCAAAAAACTGGGTATGATTCACCTTCAGGTATTGCACCATCGGTTCGGGCAAAGTACCAAACACTTCTGATATATTTACCCCTCCTTTTTCAAATATATTTCCTCTGTCAATTACTCTGGTCCGGCCACCTCCGCCTCCATCTCTGGTCCATAATTCTTCCTTAAATATCACTTTGCCATCAATAGCTTCCAGCTCACTACAAATTGTGTCTTGCAGAGAACGAATAAATGAAACAAAGGGAGATTTAAAGCTTTTCATTATAAATGTGGATAGTTTTTCACAGCTTGAACAAATGCTTTGGCATGATCCACAGGAATATTAGGAAGAATCCCATGTCCAAGATTTACAATGTATTTTTGTGGTCCAAAGGCATCAATCATAGCCTTTACTTCCTGCTGAATTTCAGGAATGGATTTAAGCAGATGGTTAGGGTCAAAATTACCTTGCAAGGTGATTCTGTTTTGAGTGAAAGCCCTGGCTTGCCGGGGAGTTACACACCAATCCACACCCAAAGCGCTGGCACTTGAAGCAGACAAATCCTCCAAAGCATACCAGCTTCCTTTAGGGAAAAGGATCACAGGTGCTAATGGACTTAGGGCATCGGATATTTGGAGTAAATAAGGTTTGGCAAAATTCTCAAAATCGGCCTTTGACAATAAGCCACTCCAGCTATCGAAAACCTGCACACAATCAGCCCCGGCAGCTACTTGCCTTTTGAGGTATGCTATGGTTACATCTGTAATTTTCTGCAATAGTAGCCTGGCAAGCTTTGGTTCGGCAAAACAAAATTGTTTAGCTTTATCAAAAGCTTTGCTCCCTTTACCCTCGACCATGTAACAGAGAAGGGTGAAGGGTGCACCTGCAAACCCTATCAATGGAAAGCGGTTTTTTAACTCCTCTTTGGTGAGTGAAATGGCATCATATACATATTGTAATTGATCATCGGCTGTGGTAGCGTTCAATGCTTTAATTTGATGTTGTGTGGTAGTGGTATTGGGCAAAACGGGGCCTGTATTCTCCACCATTTCAACATCCAATCCCATAGCCTGAGGGACAACCAGTATATCAGAGAAAAGGATGGCCGCATCAGTACCCACTATATCAATGGGTTGCAAAGTGATTTCACAGGCCAATTCAGGGGTTTGCACCCGGGTAAAGAAATCATATTTTCTTCGAAGTTCCATATACTCAGGCAGATAGCGTCCGGCCTGCCGCATCATCCATACCGGAGGTCTTTCCACGGTTTCTCCTCTGAGTGCTTTCAGCAATAAATGTGTGTTGCTCATTTTCTATTTTATAAAATTCCCGGTACGGTGACTCCTTGTAAACCCCGTATGCATAACATTTTTATGATGTATTGAAATGATGGTTCCATCTATTTGCCTATCTATTTCTTGATTATTGTTGTAGTTTGTTCATACTACAAACGGCTTAAAAGAAACTTGTTAAATTCTGACAAAATTAAAAGGTATTTACTAAGTATGTATCCGAATTCGCTATAGAAAGAATGGTATTTACATTAACATGACAATATCAACCCAATTCTCTTTAGCCGGCTGATCTAACCAAGAATACAAAGTGTAGACAAATAACCATGAAAAATCCAACCCAATTTTTTCTATTGGGGACAAAATTGGTTTTGGGTGGTGCTGGGGTATAATGGGTGAATCTGTCCATCATGAATAGTGAATGAATGCTAACCATTGTTTATTCGAAAATAAACATCGTGATCGATTAACATTTAACATGATTTCAATGGTGGAAATGTGGGAATACTGTAGGGGAATAGAACAGAAATGACCCAAACAGATCCCTCATCTTCTTACTTCCCCGCTCTCCATGGCATCCCTCCACAAGAAAATATGTGTACCCATGAAATGTACATTTTGCCCTCATAAACCTCATTACCCAAAGTCTTTTCTAAAGAAAACATTTATCCCCCATCCCATAGACCTGCTCTGCTTTCCAGTTGCCTCTTGACCTCCAACAAATGAGTGTAGATGGGAACTTCAAATTTAAGTATCGTCTCCCTATGGTTTTTTATGTTCACCCCCCAAACTGCCATTCCGGCTGCACGTGCTGCCTGAATACCATGAATGGTATCTTCAATGACAAGACATTTTTCTTCAGATACTCCATGCACCTGTGCCGCATGAAGGAAGAGATCGGGCTCTGGCTTCCACTTTTCAATATCATAGGCTGAATGAATGGTGTGATCAGGGAAATAAGATTTCAGCCTGCAAGCTTCTAAAGTCACTTTCATTTTTCGCTTCGGGCCATTAGAAGCTATACAATAGGAATGTTGTATGGTTTGCAATAATTGATGAGCACCTTCAATGGGTTTGACCTCTTCGACCAATAATTCTTCCAGCCTGGCTCTGTATTGATCTTCAAAAGTTTGCATATCGATGGGAATACCTCCTTCTTGTGCATACTGATAGATATTCAACATTTGCGTTCCGGCAAATTGATGATCGTATAGATCCGGATGCATATGAATCCCATATTGATCCAATAGTTCAATGACCACCTTACGGGAAATGGGCTCACTATCCACCAATGTACCATCGCAATCAAATATTACCAAATCTATTTCTCTCTTCATGGTGCAAAGATAAAATAGCGAATGGAGGATATCCACAATATCCGGCCATTTAAAAAATTATTTAATTACAAGATCCGGCTTTCTTAAGGTAATTAATGCCAACCCAATTTAACTCCCATAAAGACCGTACGGGGCCTCAAAGGACCATAAACATATCCTGCATCCCGATAAGAACCAGTATCAAAATCACGCTGATAACTATTGAGTATGTTTTGCATGCCCCCAAATAACTGTACTTTTTGTTCTCCTTCCGTAAACAGATCATAAGACAGTTTGATATTGTGTTCAAAAAATCTGGGAGTGGTTCGGATAATGGTTCGCTCCGTATCAGGATCAATTACATGCGGAACATCCATACGGCCAGTATATACGCCTGAATAAGCGATGGAAAATTGTTTCACAGGTTGATACAACAAAGTCAAATATCCATAGGAACCGGGTGTTCTAAGCAACTTTTTTGTTGAAATGGTGAGGTGCTCTTCTGAGTCACCGTCCGGGGACCAAATTTCCTCTTCCTGCCTATACATAGCCGATTGAAGGGTGGCTCCCGATTGAAAGATCCACCTTTTACCCAAAGCAACATTAGCCTCCAGATTGATACCTGCTACCGTAGCACCATCCCCATTTCTTTTGGTAATTACTGAAATTCCGTTGGGCAACTCTACCTGATCCGACAGTATAAATGGGTGGGAAAGTCTTGTATAGAATCCCTCCAACACAAAATTCATTTGACGCTTGTCAATTATCCTGTCAAAGTTTAATGAAAAGGCCGTACTATTGGATCGCTCATTGATCAGATCAGGGGATAACCTGATAAATCTCGCTGCGCCTCCCACAGTTTCTATATGCAAATCTTCATCAAATGCCTGAGGAGCTCTGTATCCCTGGGCGAAGGAAGCACGGGCCTTTAAATTGGATGACAATTGGAGCAAAGCGGAAATGCGAGGCACCATGACATTCAAAGTTTTGCTGTCATTGAACTGTTCTTCGGCGAAATCGTACTCTCCTTTAATATGGACACGATCATAACGACCACCCAGCAGGAGGGTAAACCGGTCAAAGGGATTGATTTCCAATTGAGCATATGAGCCAGAAGTACGCACTTGCTGATCGATATTCCTGCCATACCCGGGCATTTCATCTTTGACATCGTTAAAGATGTATTCCGTCCCCGCAGTAAGCAATATGTTTTTATGAATTTCATAATTGTACTGCAGCCCTCCCACCACAGAAATGTCTTCAGCATGGCCATAAGCATTCAATGCAAGGATGTCTGTGCTGGTCAGCGTATCACGGTCTGTCAACACCCTTCCCCCGACACCATAATAGCTGTCTCTTTCTACCTTTTGGGCTGACCCATACAGTGAATATTTGTGTTTTTTATCTTTACTGTATTGTTCAAAAGAAATATTGGCGCTGTAAATATGATGTTGCAATTGTTCTGTCAAAGCACTTTGGTGCGGAGGCAAATCAAATGCAGTTCCTCCTCTTCTGAATTCATGAATGGCATAGGCTCCAACTTTTAATTTACTCCTTGCCGAAGTATTCCAGAAAGCATCAAATCCAAGTGTGTTGTTTTTTAATCGGGTAATCTCCGAAAAATCGTCCCCATTGGCATCCCAGGGTTCTCTTTGCCTGTTGAATCCAAAAAAGCTAATGCCTCGGTTCAGGTCATCACTGACCAAGGTACCATTAAATGTTAAAGTCCGATCCGGTGACTCAAGATGGATATAAGATTGATTCAGACCCACCTCGAAAGAATTTATTACAGGATCTTTCGTGATGATATTGATGGTACCGGCGATGGCATTTCCGCCATAAAGAACCGATCCCCCACCTTTCACCACTTCAATGCGATCCACCATGTTCGCAGGTAGCATCTCAAGGCCATACACACCCGCCAATGCTGAAAATACCGGTCGGCTGTTAATGAGTATCTGAGAATAAGCTCCTTCCAAACCATTCATTCTCAGCTGTGTAAATCCACAATTCTGACAATTATTTTCTAATCTGAGACCCGGTGTAAAATGCAATCCTTCCGATATACTCAGGCTTTGGGTTGCATTAAAGGTTCTGCTGGAAATGCTTTGAACAATAACGGGAGCATTGTACCTGGATATTTGGTTGCGGGTTCCTGTAACCACAATTTCTCCCAGATTGAATATGTCCTCCTGAAGGGAGAAATCAATGAATTTATTCTCCCCTGCCTGTAATTCTATTGTGGCTGAACCTGTAACAAAGCCTACATAACTTACTTTCAGGATGTAAGAACCTTCCGGGATATCTTCTATAAAATATTTACCATGGATATCCGTAATTCCATACTTATCTGTTGGAATTAATTGGACTAAAGCACTCATCATTGGCCGGACATCCTGAGTAAGCACTGTACCGGATAGAGTTGCCTTTTGTGCTGAGATAAAATTGAAAGGAAATGTGGACAAAAAACAGAAAATTATGCAAACACACCTCAACCTTACATCATTCATCATGAAAAATCACTATTAAAGTTATATTGTTAAACTAAAAATGTTAGGCAAAACTAACTTTATATTTAGAATAAAAAAATTAATCTGTTATTTATATCTATTAGCGCCAAAAAAAAATAATCTATCCATCGATAAAATTTAATATTCTCTTAATATAGTGTTTAAACTTTGAAGAGAACTCAGCCATTACATTTGCACAAATTCATTAAAATGAGTGTAATAGGATCGTCTATTTTTGCAGATAAAAAACTATATATTAAAGATTTATACATTTCTGAATCATTGATTTGTGTAAAAAAAGGTATTTTTTATTATTCCGTGGAAAATCTCAGTGTTCTTTTGAACACACATCAAAAGCGTTTGACAAAAGTACTTATGGCGGATTACATCCTTCCTAAGGAAGTATTTTGTTATCTTGAATTTTCAGGCAAAGTATTTCCAGTTGTGTTGCACTGAGCCAATCAGTTTGATACATTTATTTGAGATCCATGGATACAAGTATGACCCAATGGAATGTGAAAATGTATTACTATATCGAAATCAACATGTGATTCTCTTAGAGTTTTTGTTTTGAGTAATATTTTAATGCCACAAGGATCGGTAGAAAAACAGGAGTTTTAATCACTTCCATACCATAACCCATTTGACATCTGTCAACGGAAGTATCTGTTTAAAATGCTTAGCACTGGTTGTGAATATGAACTACCAAACAAATTAAGGTGGACCAGGAGATAATACAATTGATAAATTTCCAATCGCTTCTGCCAACCTGCACTTAACGGATATTGATCATCATAATATTCATAAACCATGGGATGGAAGCCTCCAAAAAGTTTCATCATGGCAATGTCCACTTCGCGATGACCAAAGTACACTGAAGGGTCTATATAATATACTTTACCCAGTTTTGAATAAATCACATTGCCTTTCCATAAATCTCCATGAACCATAGAAGGTGATTCCTCAGGAATTATAGAATTCAATACATACCCATTCAATTCAACTAAGTGAATATATTCAACAGACAATCTGCCTTGATCACAAGCGCGCAGAATTTGAGGTAAAAGTCGCTCTTCAATGAAAAAATCAACAAAACGGTCGTGCCACGCATTAGATTGGGGCAGTGAACCGATATAATTATCCTTTGCAAATCCGAATTGATCGGTGCTTTTTCGGTGAATATATGCTAAACTGCTTGCGAGATTGAGATAGTGATTGCGGGTTGGAGGAAGGGGTTCCAGATAATCCATCACAAGGAGGGCGCCTATGTTTTCAGAGCTGAATAACCCCATTACCGTCGGGGTAGAGTCCGGACAAGCCTGAAGTAAAGCTTCCAAGCCAAAACGTTCCTTTTCCAACATATCGAAAGCAAAAGCCCCCGGATGATATTTGGCAAATAATTTCTGATCACTGGTTTCAATCAAAGCCGCCTGACAGATATCTCCTCCACTAACCGATGTCCATCTGAATGGTATTGTTTTGAAAACTATACTAAGCAGCTCCTCCAATCAAAGCTTATTTTCATTAATGATATCCAATAGTAAGTCGCGGTAATTTTTACCAATAGGTATTTGTTTGGTTAGTCCTTTTTCAGTGATTTCAACCATATTTCCTACTATGGCATTAATTTTTGTCAAATTGACAATATAAGATCGATGTACCCGCATAAAATCCTGGGAGGGAAGGCGGTCCTCTAAGGATTTCATTGTCTGCAAAGTAATTATTCTTGAATTGTCCAAACGTATGATTACATAATCCTTTAATCCTTCAATATAGAGGATATCATTAAAATTGCATTTTACTAACTTTTTATCTGCTTTCACAAAGAAGAATTCTTTATTTTCCACTTCCTGAACAGCTGCTGAACTTTCAGGATTTCTGGCCTGAATGATCTCCGATGCCTTATTGACGGCTTTCATAAACCTTTCAAAGGAGATGGGTTTGAGCAGGTAATCCACTGCATCCAATTCAAAACCTTCGACCGCATAATCAGGATAAGCAGTAGTAAAAATAACAACTGGAGGATTGGGCAAGGATTTTAGAAAATCTATACCTGTAATCTGAGGCATCTGAATGTCCAAAAACATCAGATCCACTGCATTCTTTTTCAATGCCTCATTGGCCATGATGGCATTTTCGCACCTGCCCACCAACTCCATGTCGGGCATTTTACCTATATAGGTCTCTAAAACTTCCTGAGCCAAAGGTTCATCATCTACGATAAGAGCTTTTATCATTTTTTATAAATTTTTAAGTTATTGAAGCATAATTTTCAGATAAACCGAGTAAGTATTGGGATGAT
>DAOLDB010000080.1:0-14341 GCA_035327565.1 Saprospiraceae bacterium | reverse complement strand
GGACGGGACTCGAACCCGCGACCCCATGCGTGACAGGCATGTATTCTAACCAACTGAACTACCGGACCAAAATTAAAAGAGCCTTTCTTCAAAAGCGTTGCAAATCTAAAAAAGCTTTCTGAATAGGTTTTAACTTTCAACTTAAAATTTTAAAAAAAAGTTGCAACACTAAAACAGGGATATCCTTATTTCTTATTTTTACCATATGAATTTAAGCTTTCATCATTCAGCATAAAAATGTTAGTCATGATATTTCTGGAATTTGAAAAGCCATTGGAAAACCTGTACGAACAGTTGGAAAAAATAAAACAGGTAGGTGAAGAAGGAGATATTGATGTTTCTGATAAAGTCAAAGAATTGGACTTGAAAATCAGAAATCTCAAAAGAACCATATATTCCAGCTTGACTGGTTGGCAGAAAGTACAACTTTCAAGACACCCTGAAAGACCATATACACTATATTACATAAAGAACATATTTAAAAGATTTGTTGAGCTACACGGAGACCGTTGTTTCAAGGATGATAAAGCTATTGTTGGGGGTATTGGTAGGATTGATGGACAAACCGCAATTGTTATCGGACATCAAAAAGGGGTGAATACCAAAATGCGACAGTACCGCAATTTTGGAATGGCTAATCCGGAAGGATACAGGAAGGCACTTCGCCTGATGAAATTAGCTGAAAGATTTAATATTCCTATTGTATGCCTGATTGATACCCCCGGAGCCTATCCGGGACTGGAGGCTGAAGAACGTGGCCAGGCTGAAGCGATTGCCAGAAATCTGTTTGAAATGGCTCAATTAAAAGTGCCGATACTATGCTATATCATTGGTGAAGGTGCTTCCGGAGGAGCATTGGGAATCGGTTTGGGTGACAAAGTGTTTATGTTTGAAAATACGTGGTATACTGTGATTTCTCCTGAGTCCTGTTCTTCAATATTATGGCGAAGCTGGGATCATAAGGAGGAGGCTGCCGAAGCGCTGAAGCTGACGGCAGACCACATGCTTCGTTTTGGTTTGATTGATGATATTATCAAAGAGCCTTTAGGTGGGGCTCATACCGATCCGGAGAAAATGGCAAGAATATTGAAGTCTCATATAAAAAAAGAACTACAAAACCTTATCGATATGGATCCCGATGAGAGGATCCAGCTCAGAATTGAAAAATATACCAAAATGGGCGAGTATACCGAGAGGGAAGTACATATTCAATCCTGATATGGCAATACAGTTACTCAAACAATGGTCTTTTAATAGAAAACTAAAGAGGAGAAGCCTTATTAAAAAGGATATTTATTCTGAGTCTAAAGGCAAAACCTATAAGATTGGAATTCTCTACACCTCTACCTGCCTTGATGATGATAAATCAGTTCAGGCTCTAAAGGATAAACTAACAGATTATAATTATTATGTAAGGACGCTGGCATATGTCGACAAGGGTACCCAGGGACATTCGGGGTATGTAAAATCCTACAGCCGATCAACAATAGGATGGGATGAAACTCCCAACGAATCCTATGTTGAAGAGTTCATTTCCACCCGGTTTGATTTATTAATATGTCCCATACCTTATCTTGAAAAACATCATAAATTTATTATCCGGTTAACACAGGCTGACATTAAAGCCGGTATAAAAACTGATATGACGCATGATCTGTATGATCTGATGATCGAAACGCGTGGTAATCTCAACACAGCGGAAGCTATTGAACATTTATTCAAACAAATAAAAATTCTCTTCCATTGATCCTGCCGAATGGACATCCGATCTTTTATACTTTAATAGAAATTTTAGAATTCCATGACTCATAGAAAATTTATAGGTACAGGCGTTGCTATGATTACTCCTTTCAATGATCGAAAGGTTGACTTTGGTGCTCTAGAGAAAATCATTGAATACACTATTGGGGGGGGCGTTGATTACTTAGTGATGCTCGGTTCCACCGGAGAAACTGCCACTCTTAATGATGCGGAAGCCAGAAGTATTCTCGACTTTACCATTAATCAAGTCAAAGGTCGTAAACCTGTGGTTGCAGGAAATTTCGGTATGAACAATACCCAGGAGCTGGTTAAATTGATTAATAGCTATAACTTTGACGGCATTGATGCCATTTTGTCATCAAGTCCTGCTTATGTAAAGCCTTCTCAGGAAGGTATTTACAGACACTATATGGAAATGCAGGAGGTTTCTCCCGTACCTATCATTTTGTATAATGTGCCAGGTAGAACACGCTCCAACATGGAATGGTCAACAACAATACGATTAGCAAAAGGCAGTGAAAAATTCGCAGGCATCAAGGAAGCTTCCGGAGATCTCATCCAAACCACACGAATTATTAAAAACAAACCTGAAAACTTCTTTGTCACCTCCGGAGATGATGAAGTAGCCCTGCCTATGATAGCCTGTGGAGGAGATGGTGTCATTTCAGTAATGGCTAACGTTCTTCCCGGTCCTTTTTCACAAATGATACACTATGCACTAAAGAATGACTATGTTCGTGCGAGAGCCCTCAATGAAAAGACTTACGACCTCCATCACTGGCTTTATGTAGAAGGAAACCCAGTTGGAATCAAGGCTGCTATGGAAATTCTTGGTTTTTGTTCCCATGAAGTCAGACTCCCTTTATCTCCCATGTCACAACATAATTATGATGAACTCAAGAACGTCCTTCTGGAAGTGATGAGCTGAGATGCTCTTATTTGACAGGTTCTGATAAAATGGTCGTAATGATCTCAATGCCCTGGAGATAATTTCCCAACCGTATATTTTCATTGGGACTGTGCTGATTATTGTCCGGATTAACTGTAGGTACAGTGACTGCGGGTACCTCTAAAGTATTGACAAAGGGTGCGATGGGAATGGACCCTCCAACCACTCTGATCATCACCGGGTCTTTGCCGGTAGCCTTTTTCATACAATGTCGCAACCACTGACCCGTTGAACCGTCCAGAGGTGTTCTGAAGGCTTCGTACATGATCTGCGAAGTCATAGTGCATAAATTGGGGTATGTCATTCTATCCTTTTTGGTGGGTTTGCCATCAAGAATTTGGAAACCCTGATTCTCAATGTGATTGCGTAGTTTGGAAAGTAGCACTTCGGGGTTGGATTCAATCACAGTTCTGATATCAATTTCTGCCAGGGCGGTAGCCGGAATGATCGTCCGGACATCTTTTCCTACCCAAGCGGATTGGAGACCTCTGACATTTAATGTGGGATATTGCATGGCCTCCTGGAAACTTGATGTCACTTTTTCTGCTTCCGCAAATCCCATTTTAAACCGCATTTCATTATCATTATCTGGTACGGCGCGTAATATTTCCAGAGTGGCTTCATCCAAATCAATCCCATCATACCACCCGGGAATCAGAACCCTCCCTTCTTCATCTTTCATTGAGGAAAGTAATCGGCTAAGTTTAAATACAGGATTCGGGGCAAAATTTCCATAATTGCCACTATGAACCGGATATTCTGGCCCGTAAACCGTGATAGAAACATCTGTAATTCCCCTGGCGCCAAAGGAAAGAGTGGGTTCATTGGACATGTGCGGAGGGCCATCAAAAATGACCAAATGATCGGCCGATAGCAAATCCTTATGAACTTCTACAGCACCAGGTAAATGAGGTGAGCCCAGTTCTTCTTCAAAATCCATGATCACTTTTAAGTTGAAGGCAACAGAATGACCATACTTATGCAGAAGGTCCAAAGCAGTTAGAAAAATGGCTGCCGGACCTTTTGCATCGCTAGCAGAACGGGCAAAAATTCTCCATTCAGGATCAATTGTGTTTTGAAGGTTTTCCCATGGAATCTCTTGCCAATCACCCTCGTCGCTTTGTTTTTTTAAGGTAGCCACATACGGATCTCTTTGCCACCAGAACGATGGGTCGACGGGTTGACCATCAATCTGAAGATACACCAATACCGTTGGCAGAGATTCATTTTTTACATTGTATTCAGCAAGCAACAGAGGTGCACCTGGAGTTTCCAGTTGAACGGTTGAAAAATTTCGTTCCTTAAAAGCTTTTTCGCACCACCTTACATTATAAATGGATTGTTTTAAATCGTGTGCATCATTAGGAATGGCCAGCATCTCCCGAAATAAATTGAAGGACTTCCAAAGTTCTTCCTGATTGGGAGTAATTTGGGCAATAGATGAAAAAGAAATTGATAGTATGTTGAAAATCAAAAGGTAAAAATGGAATCTCATTACAGTGGATTTTTAATTATAACATTTCATAGAGATGAATTGAAAACCCTTTCAGGAAGTCATTTCAAGATGTCTAGCTATATATTTCCCTAATATATCAAATTCGATATTTACAAAATCACCCGGGTTTAAATATTGAAAAGTAGTATGTTCATATGTGTATGGAATTATAGCTACTTTAAAAGTGTATTCAGAAGAATCAACTATTGTGAGGCTGACCCCATTGACAGCGATAGATCCTTTATTGACGATCAGCTTCCTCCCTTCCCTGGGTAATTTAAATGTAAAATACCAGCTTCCGTTTTCATCTGATTTGGAAATACATTGCGTATACGCGTCCACATGCCCTTGCACAAAATGACCATCCATTCTGGTCATTGGCATGATACTCCGTTCCAGGTTAACCCAATCGCCTTCTTTTAAACTGCCTAAATTGCTTTTTTGCAATGTTTCCTGAATGGCGGTCACTTTATAAATGTCCCTGTCTATACTCACGATGGTTAGACACACTCCATTATGAGCTAAGCTCTGATCGGTATAGAGTTCATTTGTAAACGGAGATGATAAATAAAAATCAATATTAGACTTTACCGGTTTAATGGATTCGATTCTACCCAATGCTTCAACTATTCCGGAAAACATAATCAGTTATCTCAATAAGTTAATATGTCCTTTCAATGTATTTAGCAAGTTGAGATTGCCATTTAAATCGCGTACATAGGTTATGCAAGTATAATAATAAACGCCTTCACTCAAATTTTGACCGCTAAAATTAGTGCCATCCCAATTAATCACCGGATCAGTAGTCTCAAACACTTTATTCCCCCATTGGTTGTAAACCTTTATATCAATGGCATCAATAAACCGGTTTACTCTCGGAATAAAATGGTCATTAAATCCATCTCCATTTGGAGTAAAAGTGTTGGGGAGTACATAGGCTGGGCAGTTTTCAAGACAAAAAATATTTCCAAACTCTGACTCATTACCCACTGAATCAACGGTTGTCGCTGTATAGCAACCTGCAATACCTCCTTCAGGTACATGAAAATATTGGTTGAACATAAACGATCCAGCCGAATGGATAATCCTGAAGCTTACACCATCAGGAGAATAGTAAATATTAAAGGTAGCAATATCGTCCAAATCGTCACATTGTGGATTGGGGAACCAAATGATGGTATTACCCAATATTTCCGGGTCCGGAATTTCAATCACATCTTCACATAAATTACTGACAGAAATAACAGGTGTGCACGGGGGCACATCATCACCAGGCACATCGCAGACTATTTGTGAAAAATTAAACAATGGTGATGGAATTCCACCTAGTCCGTAGGTGCCTTCAGTTTCAACATAATAGCAGTATAAAAACCCGTTGTCCAAATTTGTATCTGTGAACGAAGTTTGGTTAGTACTCCCAATTTCTTCAAATGTTCCGGACAAGCCAATACTTCTGAATATGGTGTGATTGTAGTTATTCCAGGGGACATCGTATTCCCACTGCAATCGAAATGCCTGATCAGTAGGATCGAGGGTCAAAAATACAGAAGATGATTTATTTGCCAATCCAAATGGTGTGGATGAACCCTGTGTGAAAAAAGCAACCTGATATTGATGTTGCTCGGTGGCAGTATTGATGTTATTGTGAATAAACTGTGTGTCAATAGGAGCATTAAAATGGGAAGACATGAACCGTGCATTGGGGATATTGACAAAAACGCCATTTTGCAAATGCTGTAATTGATAAATATAAGGACCCGGATTGACCAGGGTGTCTAAATCCTCAGCCAAAGGTTTAGTCCAGGTGATCCGGATAGAACCATTTTGTAAGTCAGTATCCATCACACTCACTTCTGTAATCAAAGGGATATCGCGTTTTAACAAGACGCACACTTCTTCAGAGGCAATACTTTCTACACGGTTAAAAGGAAAACCTGCTTGTGTAATTTTTGCGAACTCTGCTAATATTCGATAACAATATACGGTTCGGGGCTGGACACTGAAATCTTCATAAAAATATCTATTGAGATCACTTTGCAGTGTCAGGAATACAATTTTCTCATAGCCCGTTCCGGTCAACCCATTTCTGCATGTATCATCAGGAAGAGTTTCAGAACCTATTTTACGCCAAATGGAAAACCCTTGAAAAAATTCATCCCTTGCTTCATCACAAGTATAGGGGAATTCCCATTCCAGTCGAATGCGATTTCCCAGCGATTCGCCGGTCACATCTTCTGGAGGAGGGCCTAATACTTTTATCCGGATGACTTTCAATGTGGCTAAGCCTGCATCCGGCCCAAAAAAATTATCCACAGCCCTCACTACAATCTGATAAAATTGATCGGATATATGGTTGCAATCGGTTTGCCAGACGATACGAGCTTCCAGGGGGTGAGGTACATATTCGGCAGGCGCAATAAAAACTGCCGGATTTTCCACAAGGAATGGACCGCCGGTGGCTTCCACTCTGACCAATTGCATGGGTTCTGCATCAGTAATCAGCAAATCCAAATCAATTAATTCACCGGCTATCACACAAATTTCATCAACGGCCTCAATGGTTGGGGGCTGGTTATTGCAAGTTCGAACCAAAATCTGCATATCTCTTATCAGGGTATTGATCAAAACGCCATTTCTGTATTCTTTGACCAGAAATGCGACATTGTACTCCCCCTGAATCTGAGGTGTATTCCAGGTGAAGGTGCCTGTAACGGGATCCAAAGAAATATTATTGTTAGGGCCCGGTGAGATATTATTAGGATATATGTAGTTGGGAACAGGATCATTTAAACCCTGGAAAGGAGTTATAAACTCAAATGCAAGACTATCTCCATCCGGATCATATGCGTTGGGATTATGCACAAAAACTTTTCCTACACATGCAAAATCAAGAGGCGGTTGTAAAAGTATTGCACTGTTATTGAATCCTTGAAATTGCGGGTCCAATAAAGTGAATGTAGTGCTCAGAAAAAACCGGATATCAATAGAATTGGGTGGATTGACATTCAATATGTTTCCCACCCGGTTTGGGTCAGTAAAATAAACTGTATAAGTGCCTCTGCCGGGGTAAGTATGTTCGGTAATGTATAGATTTAGCTTAACATCATTGGGTAAAGGATCGCCTCCACCATTGCTCCTTCTTACAAATCGACTGGTTCCGTCTCCCCAGAATACTTCCAGACTGTCACGGTCGGCTGCGATAGAACTGGTTTTTGTATACGTTGTAATGGTGAGCCTGATGGTTAGTTCATCGATTTGTTCATAAGTGATTTCTCCTGCCCGGTTATGAGTAGCTGATAGAACCATCCATACACCTGAAAAGAGAAGAACTAAAAATATTTTAACATTCACCATAATCTTATAAACAGATTCACTTGCCTGTTTGTAACAATTTTTTCAATAGAATTGTAATTCTTGTTAGCTACCAATCGATCTTTATTTGAAAAGTGATATTCTATAAAAATATATATCTTTTTCTAATTCTCTCCCGCTCATAATATCATTTTGATAATGCTGCCATTTTTTCCGAATAAAACATAAGGAAATTCTGAATATCTCTAGTAAACATAACGTAATGAATAAGAATTTAGTTGACAATTTCGCTTAAAGCTTCATTCAGACTTACTTCCCAATGAGGCACATTTATAGAAAATGTGTTTGTAAATTTTTTTAGATCCATTACACTCCATGGAGGCCGTTCAGCAGGTGTAGGATATAATGCAGTAGGAATAGGTTGGATATTGGATTTTATTCCTTTGAGTGCAGCAATTTTTAATGCCAAACCATACCAGGTTGTAGCTCCTTCATTTGCATAATTGTAGGCTTTGCACCAAACACTCACTGGGTATGAACCCTCTTTATCCTCACTGATGATTTGTAAAATGACTTTTGCCAGGTCTCTGGCGTTCGTAGGGGAACCGGTTTGATCATCAACCACTCTAAGTTCCTCACCGGCTTTTAATTTTTTTAAAATGGTTTTCACAAAATTATGTCCAAAAACTGAATAGAGCCAACTGGTACGCAAAATAATGAATGAGGAATCCGAAGAAAAAAGTACTTTTTCTCCTTCCCATTTGCTACGCGCATATACATTTCTGGGTTGAGGGAATAAATCCTCAGGTATGGGCTGCTGGTATTGAACCGGATGATAGATATAGTCTGAACTGATATGAATAATTTTAGTTAGATGGCTATGTCTGACCAAATTATGCATAGCATAGGCATTAACTGCAAATGCCTGTTCCTGATCCGTTTCAGCTTTGTCCACTAATGTATAAGCAGCAGCATTGATTAAATAGTCTGGTTTGTAATGTTCAAACATCTTAGAAATCTGACGCTTATCTGTAATATCGCATTCTTTTCTGGAAAGAAATACAAATTTCCATTGCGGAGGGTAGTTGCCTGACAGGAATTGCAATTCCTGACCTAATTGTCCCTGGGCTCCGGTAATCACTATGTTTATTGTTTCCACTTTTTATGTTTAGACCACAGAGGCAATGATTTGTCTTTTTCTGACATGATTTGCTCTTCTTTGGGTATAATCCAGTCTATGTTCAGTTCAGGATCCTGAAAATATATGCCCCCTTCAAGAACTGGGTCATAAAAATGACTGCATTTATATGCAAATACGGCTGTGTCGGAGAGTACAGAATAGCCATGAGCAAATCCTTCTGGTATATATAGTTGTTTTTTATTGATGTCATTCATGATCAATGAAAAATGCATCCCAAAAGTCTTTGAATCTGGCCTTAAGTCAACCACGACATCTAATATTTCTCCGTATACAACCCTGACCAGTTTAGCCTGGGCAGCTGGTGAAAGTTGATAATGCAAACCTCTGATCACTCCGTATTTTGAGCTCGCTTCATTATCCTGTACAAACTTTTTATGAACTCCTGCATTTACCAGTTGCATTTCATTGAAGGATTCATAGAAATATCCTCTGTGATCCTTATATACCCTGGGGGTTAATACAAGTAGTCCTTCAAAGTGGGTTTTTATTATATCCATTTATTTTATTAATGAGCAATCCATCGATTTATAAAATTAATAAAACAGCAAACGTTTTGATTTATTACCAGATAGCTTATATTCCTATCTGATTATTTTTCTCTGAAAAATAAACTGATAGGGACACCGGTAAAATTAAAATGTTTTCTCATTTGATTTTCCAAGTAATTTTTATAGTCGGGTTTGATGTGTTTGGGGTTGTTGCAAAAAAAAGCAAATGCCGGATAATAGGTAGGTAATTGGGTAATGTATTTGATTTTTACCGTCTTACCTCTGTGTTCGGGAGGTGGAATTTTTTCTATTACTTCAAGCATGATGTCATTGAGTTTTGAAGTTTTAACTTTTTGTTTTCTGTTATTGAATACATCCATTCCTGTCTCAATGGTCTTGAAAATTCTTTGTTTATCCAGGGCACTGATAAATAAGACAGGAACATCAGTAAATGGAGCAAGTTTGGTCTTTAATTTTTGCTCAAAATCTCTTGCAGTATTGCTTTCTTTTTCCATTAAATCCCATTTATTGACCAGGATGATCACTCCTTTTTTCTTTCTCAATATCAGACTAAAGAGACTCATGTCCTGGGCTTCTATGCCCAATGTTGCATCCAACATCAAAAAGCAAACATCCGCCTCTTCAATTGCTTTCACTGCTCGGATGACGGAATAAAATTCGAGATCTTCATGGACTTTAGCCTTTTTTCTGATTCCGGCTGTGTCAATAAGGTAAAATGTCATACCATATTTATCATATTTGGCATAAATAGCATCTCTGGTGGTTCCGGGGATATCTGTAACTATGTTCCGCTCTTCACCCAGTAACGCATTGGTCAAAGACGATTTTCCTACATTAGGTTGTCCAATGATAGCAAATCGAGGAATTTCATCACTGACCGTTGTTTCAGAATTGACGGGCAAAGCTTCTGTAATGGCATCCAGCAATTCACCCGTACCTGATCCACTGATAGAAGAGATAAAAAATGTATTTTCAAATCCCAAAGTCCAAAATTCATGAGCCATCAGTTGCCGGTTCGCATTATCAACTTTGTTGACAGCGACAATTACATTTTTTTTAATTTTTCTGAGCATATCGGCAATTTCCATGTCCAAATCGGTAATACCGGTAAGGACATCAACACAGAAAATAATGACCTGGGATTCATCTATAGCAATTTTCACTTGCCTTCTGATAGCTGATTCAAACACATCATCGGAACCCTGGACAAAACCACCTGTGTCAACTACTGTAAAACTTTTCCCATTCCAATCAGAAAATCCGTAAATTCGGTCACGTGTTACACCGCTGGTGTCGTCAATGATGGCTTTTCTTTCTCCTGTTAAACGATTAAAAAGTGTGGATTTCCCTACATTGGGTCTTCCTACAATGGCAACAACAGAGGACATGCTGGAAATTTATTTGAAAAAATAAAGGCCAAAGATACACTTTTACTTATGGCTTATAGCCAAAATGTTTTAATAAACGGTCATTGTCTCTCCAATCTTCTTTGACTTTGACTTTTAGATCCAGGTAAATGGATTCCCCTAAAAATTGTTCAATATCCTTCCTTGACTCTATTCCAAGCTTTTTTATCGCTTTACCTTGATTTCCTATCAAAATGGGTTTTTGTGATGACCTTTCCACATATATGGAGACGTAAATATGAGTAATATGCAATTGCTTTTCTTCCTTTTCCAGAAATTCATCCACTACCACTTCGCAACTATAGGGTATTTCCTGTTTATACAAACCAAAAATCTTTTCACGAATGATTTCTGACACAAAAAACCGGAGATTTTTATCTGAAAGTTGATCCTTGGGGTAATAGGGAGGATGTGTGGGAATAACCTCTTTTATCTGTTCCATCAAATGATCAAGACCTAAACGATGCAAAGCAGAAACAAAAAATATCTTATCAAATGTGTGTAGTTTTTCCCAATGGATTTTTAAAGTTTCTAATTCATTCAAAGATTTTAAATCCATTTTATTGATGATTAAAAAAACGGGGCAGGAGAGTGATTTCAATTTTTTGACTAAAGGATCGCTTTCTGTATATTGGTCAAAGGGGTCAGTCAGTAAAATGGTCAGGTCAGCATCTTCCAATGAATGGTATGCGAATACATTCATAGCATCCTGCATTGCATAGGCCGTATCTGAAATGATGCCGGGACTGTCTGAGAAGACAATCTGATAATTTTCATCGTTGTAAATCCCTAAAATTCTGTGCCGTGTAGTTTGAGGTTTACTACTGATAATGGACAATTTATCTCCTAATAATGCATTCATTAAAGTGGACTTGCCTACATTGGGATAGCCTACAATACTTACATATCCGGCTTTATGATTCAATGTCTGAGTTGTTTGGTGGCAATATTCATTCGGTATTCCAGTTCGTCAATGAGAAAATGTGGTTCTTTTCTCCTCCATTCCAATCCATTGAGATGGAATCCCAATGAAACATAGTAATGAATCCCGGTCTTTTCCATTTCTTCTTTTATGTGATCCATTGTATTTAAAAAACAAACCCAACCTTTTTCATCTTTCAAATCATCAGCCCATTCTTCATAATAACTGTCTTCATGTCCATGGAAATTTAAAACGTTTTCAAGGATCAGGGCAAATTTGTAGATTCCATTTTTGATTAATGGATCGATGACTTGTCTTTTGAGAAACATAATATCATTATTGAGACAATCGTTCCATTCACCCAGCAATTCTATTACTGCAAATTTTTCATCGTAATCTACAAAAAGTAATTTCAGATAGAGTGTTTCTGAACCAAACTCATCCCACTGCGGATGGATATAATAATTATAAATCCGCTGGGTAAAGTGAAATTCACTGTAGTGTCGACCAAAAAATGGTGAATGGCGGTCATCAGAAGCTATATACTTTTCCCTCCATCCAAAATATGGTTCAATATCATGCATAGAAGAGGGTTTGATTCATTGAATAAATTTAATTTAAATTTTTCGTTCATCTGCAAGCATAAAAATAGGGTAAGATCAGTTATCAGTCAATAGTTTTCCAATGATTAAATTTATTTGATTGTAAAAATATAAATGAGAAACACAGACTATCAAATTATTTAATTATTAGTACAAACAATTTGGTGAGATTTTTTATTTACATTTTTGTCATCACAAAATAAAAGGAATGCAATATATTGTACTAACGGGTCCTGAGTCTACAGGAAAAACTACTTTGGCTATTCAATTGAGAAAGGCTTTCTCGTTACCTATGGTGCCAGAATATGCAAGGCAATATCTTTCCGATATGAAAAAACCTTACACTTTGATAGATCTGGAGGATATTGCTCGGAAGCAAACACAGATGGAAAATGAGTTGGGTAAAAATTTTAAAACCATCATTTGTGACACTGATTTGTTGACCATTATTATTTGGGCATTAGAGAAATTTGGAGAATGTCCGGAGTGGATTGTGGATAAATGGAAATCTCAAAACCACAGGGGTTACTTGCTGTGTCTCCCAGACATCGAATGGCATCATGATGAGCAGCGCGAGAATCCGGTTGACAGAGAAGTAATCTTTGAAAAATACAAAAAATGGTTGATGGAAAACGGTAAAGAATTCCATATGATTTATGGAATGGATCAAACACGCTTTGCCAATGCTGCCCGTGCCGTTCGGTCAATGAGAAAATAGAACATCGTCAATATCTTTTGTTCACTTTGAGGACTTCCATTCCCGGCAAGTCTATTTATACAATTTATATATTTTAAAAATTTTAATGTAAATAGTTTGTATTAAAAAAATATTATATATATTTGTTTTATCATTGTTTATAGCAATGACATTTCCTTCCTGAGAAAATGATAAAATTTACATTATCATTTGAATTTCAATGATTTAATTAAATTATTCGGATGAGTACAGAAGTACTTTCTTTGATTTTGCTCCAATGTGTATATACTCAAATACCATAGGAATCCAATAAGAAAATCCACTTTAAGAGACCTGAAATTTAAATTATATATTTTTTTAATACATAATTCAATTTTTTTTTCTGAACAACTATCAAGGCCGGATTGTGAGATAATATAAAATTTTAAAATTAGATCTTCTTTTTGGTTGTTCTCTGTACGGACTTTTTCAATAACTCAATCTAACTATATGTGAAGGGGCGTCTCAGGATAAGAAAACTTTCTACACGACTACATCAGGAATAGCGGTTTTGCCCCAACCGCTATTCTTTTTTATTTACAATGTGTCATATTTATCTCAAGTGCAGTAATTTGAATAAACACCACAGTTTTCATGAAAATTATCAAGGGGTGTTACCGGCAATCAAAAAATTTTTCTCATATTCCAATATTGTTATTCTTTTACAAGTCCTACATATCTCACCTCACTGATTTGGACCACAGGCTGTATATTGGTGTAATTTTTAAAATCACTTATGATGGCATCTCTGTACTGACCGATGGCTTTGTTGTATTCAGCAATGTCTTTCACATAAAAAGATCCAATGGCTAGGTAGGGTACAGGATCATTGACTGTACGACCTGAGATGCCCCGGTCGATCTCATAAAACGATAAATTTTTGCCAATGCAGCGAGCTACCATAGGCATGTGCTTATCTACATAATAGTTCATATCAAAGGTTTTTCCTTCTCCATTTGGGTATAGTATCGAGACTTTGTACAATTCATTTCCCGGAGTAGATGTATGCAATAATTGATTGGTTTTACAGCTCAAAAAACTTAGACAAAAAAGGTAAATAAAAATTTGATAATGCTTCATCATTAATAAAAATTATATAATAAAAAATAGGATTAAAAGTAAGCCACTAACCAACTACATCTTTCTTCAGACCTGAAAAGCAGATAGCTTTGCCTGAAAAAATCAAACCTTATGGCAAAGTACGAAGAATTAGTAAAAAGATATGAATCTTCCGGGTTGACTCGAAAGGCTTTCGCTGAGCAGGAAGGTTTAGGATTATCAACGCTGGGCTATTATTTAAAAAAAGTTCGCGGAAGACCTTCAAGTGGTTTTACTCCGATTGAAATTACTCACACTCCAGAGAAGAGTTATATTATAATTTCCACTGCTCAGTGTACTGAGATCAAGATTCCCGTATGATAGGACTCAGCCAACATCACCGGTATTAT
>DAOLDB010000079.1:0-14386 GCA_035327565.1 Saprospiraceae bacterium | reverse complement strand
GAGCCTGAAACTACAGGCGAGGAAAGGTAGTGTTCCCATCCCCAGTCATGAGGGAGAAGGTCGCCCGTTTGAAATTTCCATTTCATTTTACCTGTATGGGCATCAATTGAATAAATGCAGTTATCCCGGCTAGTGAAGAATACCTGATTATGAAAGACTGCCGGCTTGCAGTGAACGGCTCCTCCGGTTTTAAACCTCCACACTTCCGCTCCATTACTACTTTGAAGTGCATACACATTGCCATCAGCACTTCCAGAATACAAAAGATCTCCTGAAGAAGTGGCTGTTCCTCTAATGGAGCCGGCTGATTGAAAATCCCAATTAAGGCTATAGATTTGAAATGCTGCTTCCTGATAAACACCATTGTGATCAGATGTTCCCCGATATTGGCTTTGGTTGTTATTGGAATCTGTTTTCTTGATTTCGTTGCAACCCACAAACAGAAATGCCCATACTATACCGGCTAAATAAATAATATTTAAATATGTTATTTTACTCATACTGCTTATTCAGGTTTATTTTACAAACTTTTTAAGAGCTATTCAATGTTTTATTCCTTTAAAAAATCAAGTAAAATTTCAAAAAATTCTATTGGGTTATCCAACCACCCATAATGGGCACAATCAATTAATTCCACAATTTTTGCATTTCCAAAAGAATTCCTGATTTCCAGGGCTGATTGCATGTTGATAATATCATTCGTGCCCTGAAGGATTAGTACAGGAATGTCCTGGTCTCTAAAATGGTTGGTGTAATCAAATTTTGAATTCATCAAGTCCCGAAAAACCAAATTATTGATCGTGAAATTTACTTCCAATAACCTATCTGCAATAATATCTTTAAACTCTTTGTCAAATAGGTAAGCATTTGCCAGAAAGTCTGCCCTTTTCCTTAATGTTTTGATTGATGTATCTCCGTTCGAAATCTTGTTTTGATAATAGTTTAGACTGTCTCTTTGCGTTTGAGTAAGATTACTTTGAATGTTGTCATTTACATAGTTCAAGAAATTAAGATTTACCCCACCTGACGAAGAAAAAACGAGTTTTTGGACACTTGAAGAATATTTGGCGTAATATGCACAAGCAAGTAAACCACCAAATGAATGCCCAAGTATTGTCCACTTATCAATTTTTAATTCCCTTCGGAGTTGTTCGATATCATCCACCATTAAATCCATTGTAATGGTTTGGCTATTTATGGAAGCTAATTTTGAATTACCCGTTCCACGTTGGTCAAAAATGATTGTCTGATAACCCATATTTGCTATTTTTTGGGCTACACCTGCAAAACCGTTGCTGTTCATTCCGGGCCCTCCATTAATGATAAGAATGGGGTCACCGGTTCCGAAAATTCTGTGATAAGGTACAAACTTATTGCTTTGAGCTTGGGTAAAAACAACAAGCTGAACAGAAGTCATGAATATCAGGGTATAATAAAATCTAAAATGCTTCATATGCAAATGAGTAATTGTTATCGTTATGTATTTTCCACAAACTTTTTAAAATCCTGCAAATATTTCATTGACTGCTTCTTAAAAGCTCCGGGCATCAGAAATGCAATTACTTTCATGAATCCTTGAAATTGGAACTCTTGTTCACTGATATACTTAGTTTTGCTTTCAGAAAGTTTGACAAACTTGTTTTTCACGATATTAAAAACCCCTTTTGCTTCATAAGTCCCACTGAATTCATCAGGCAGGTTGCGAACGGTAATGGTTTCGATCATTTCGATTTCGCGTTTACCCATTTTAAATTTCAGTTTTGACTTTGCCCCGGGTTGGCCGGGAGTTCCGCTAATATGTTCAAAGCTTTGCAAGCCTTCCATCCATTTATCCATGTTGGCCGGGTTGTCAAACAACTCGATTACTTTGTCAATCGGTTTGTTGATTTCAATATCAGTCAAGTATTTCATATGCTTATGTTTTTTTTTACGCAGCAAGGAGCTGGGTCTTTAAAAATCATTTGCTTTCAAGTATCCGCTTTAAGTTTATCAAATCCTTTGTGTTTGCCTTACGCATCATGGTTGCCATAAATGGGGCAAACAGTTTTGAAAACCCTGTCGGTTTGCCCGCATTACGCAATGTTATTTTTGTGGTGTTACCGTCAATGGCCGTCCAGGTATAAGTGGTCTCCATGGGAAAAGGACCTTCTGCTGTTCGCATCACCAGTTTTTGTCCAGGTATTAACTCCACAAACTCATAGGTGTAGGCAAGTTTTCGCCCAAGGAAATGCGCAACAAATGCAACTTGGGAACCAACTGTAAGCGGTTTTGGTGTCTTCCAGATTGCCGATTTGATGTTTACATACCATTCAGGAGCATTGTCGGGATTGGATGCGTAATTTGCCACCTTTTCAATGGGTGCGTTTATAATTATTTCTGTTAGAACATCTACCATTTCAAATGTTTTTCTTTATTAGTTTTATTTTCAACTCAATATCCTTGTCCAACTTCATTTATTTTCAATGCCCTCAAATTAAAAATTGAACTGAGGATTGATATCCCGATGCTTAATTAGTTTTTCCAAAAGCCAGTTGTTCAATTTTCCCTTTTTCTAGCGGATGAAAAAATATTTCCAAATGATAATTGGTATTATCTTTAATCATCAATAAAACTGCTTTAGTTGAATTTTGAGAGACAAGCTTTTCCAATTTTGCGTTTTTTAATTCCTTCATCATAATTGGCATAGATTGCATGATGTCTTTTGCACTCTTTTTATTGAGGATGGCTTTCGCATACGTTTTTTCAATGCTTTCTATCATCAGGTTATCTGAAAAATTTTCGAAAGCTGAAACAATCGTTGTTATTATTTCAGAGATATCTGGAGGTATAGTTTCATCTGGCTTATTGTATTGAAGTTTTTCAAAGGATTCGGGAGTTGCCATAACATTGTTTACCCAATTAAGGTGGCTTGAAACTCTTACAAAAAATTCTTTTGCGCCATATGTGCATTTTCCTTGTTTACCCGGCATTCCTTTCGAACTAATTCCAACGACATGGTAATTCCCATTTTCTAATATAAGTGCAGGTCCACCGCTATCACCCGGGCCACATGTCCATTCCAGTTTGGTTGGGTTATCAGCCGGGCTATCATAATTGAAGATGATGTAATCATGGTTAACTTCATCTATTCTATTTGTAAATCCTCTTTTGACGCCACCTTTTAACCAAACTCCCTCGGTTGTCAGCTTGTCTCCATGTCCCACTACAACTATTTCTTTACCATTTTCATCACGTAAGCTATACAGCGGTATAGGTTCAAATTCTGTTACGCTTCTATCAAGTTGCAACAATGCAATGTCTTTGTCGTCCGATCCAAAAAAATCAGGATGCAAAAAAATAGCATTTACTTTAATGGATTTATCACCAAAATACACTGAAAGTTCTCCTTCCTTTTTTTGAAATAATCCGTCTGCGACATGGGCGGCTGTAAGCACCCAGTCAGGATGTATCAAAACCCCGTCACCGCCTTTTTCTCCCACCTTACAAACCTGGGGGAACTGCTGTCCTAATTCAATATGGGGATCTACGTCCTGCGAACAAGCCGATAAACCTGAAAAGAAAAGAAAGAGAGTAACTATTTTTACTACTCTCATTTGACTCATTTTTACTTGAAAAATACTTATCATTTAAAGTGCATTTAATTTTTATATAATTTCCAATGATCAAGACCATAAATTCAATACAGTCTATTTCTTTTTACCTAATACCCGATAGTCCTTGCCAATCTGCTTCCATATGCTTCCGTTCTGTTACCACCAGACCAGGCGCCATAGGGACGGTACGACACAGGGCTGTAAGGATTAAACTCATGATATAATCTGCCATGGTGATAAAATCCTCCTCCTCTAAATCCAAAACCTCCTTTTTCATCAGCACCCCGAGGCCAGTCATCATTGGTAGCAAAACCATAGGATGAAATCGTCCCGTCACCATGTGTACCCTGGAATGCTCTTCCTTCACTGTCTCCCAAGGTAATGCAACGTTCCCATAAACTACCTGCAAGATCCATTACCCAGTAATAAGAGGCGCCAAATTCAACGCGATTATTATGTGTTAAGAATGATTCTGATTTGCCTTTAAGATGTACCAAATCCCCATTGCTATCAACGAATCTTTCTACATTCGACTTATGGGCATTGCCCCATGGAAAATCATTGGCCTCTGGTTTTACAGGGCCTCTGCTAGCCTTCTCAAATTCCAATTCGGTAATGGGTCGTAAAGCGCTCCAGTCGGCAAAGGCCATGGCATCATCCCAACTTAAAAAATTACATGGTCTGTTAGGACTTACTGCAACATATTCATTACCGCTCAGGGAAATTGAGCCACGGAATTCTTCATATCCTTTTCCACCAAAATTGTTTCGAAGCTGGCTTTGTTCCCTGGAAAGGGAATTTAAAAAAGCAGCATACTCACCCTGGGTTATTTCGTACTTCATAATATAAAATGCCTTAAACCCTTTCGGGAATGATTCAGGAACAATTCCTTTTTCGTCACCCTGGTAAAGTGGTTGACGCGACTTATAAGCAAAGTCCAGCCCGGCAGTCAAGGCTTTCTCTGAATTAATGTGCAGAAATCCGTTATGGTTTCCTTCTTTATCTGGTTGATAGAGTGATGAATACCGATTTGCTGTTGTGCTATCTTTTTCTCCGACATAAAATGAACCTTGTGGTATATGTACCATTTCAATAGCATAAGCTTTAAACGAAGCACTGTTGGGATTAAAATTTCCCAATGCATTCATATCCAAAGCCAATTTTATTTTCAAGGATACATCTCCTCTAAACCTGTCTTTATACCTGATGAACAATCCATTGCCATCATCGGGTACTTCTATCTCAAATTTTTGACCAGTGTTAAGATAATCTAGAACGATTTGGTGACCATCATTTTTCAATTTAATGTGGCGATAACCATTTTCACCTCTTAAGAATTTACAAAAAACCCAGACTGCATCATGGTTAATTTCATTCCTCCATGCGTTTTTCCATTCCAAATGCATAAGCGCATAAATTTGTCGTGAATCACCATTACCTTCAGAGTATAGGATTTCATTTTTCACAACCACATCTGAGGCCTTTCCTGAATAATTAAACAGGCATAAAATAAATAGGGTAAATAGCATTTTGATCATATGCGTTCAAGGTTAATGGTTAACCGATATTCCGAATTAATTTCAGTAGTTGAGAACACTGCATTTAGTTTCCATTTTTCTGACCTATGGTTGTTGTACGTCCATTCATAATGAATTTTACTCTTTTTTCTTGCTTCTGAATTGAGTTTCCATCGTTGATGCTCCGCAGCCTCTTCAAGCTGTTTGGCAAAATCCTCCAGGGTTTCCGTGCGGGTAACCAGAAAATCAGCCAGCCATTTATTCTCATCTCCTTCATATTTCAAAACTTTTTTTCGAAGCGGAGGATTAAAGTCCAGCGCCATTGAAAGTTCGAAGTCTGCCAGTTTAGTCCTTACATAATTATTAGTGGTATCCCAATGATATTCCATATTGTTAGCCACTTCTTGGGCACGCCCTTTGGAGTCAATTAAACTGATAAGATATAGCGATGCATCAATTCCTGCAGTTAAGCCGCCAGCAGAAATAAATTTTCCATCATGGACAAAACGTTGATCATAGACAGCAACGGCTCCTTTAACAAAATGAGTGAGATGATTAATCATACCAGCATTTGTTGTCATAGACAACCCATCAGAAAACCCGGAAGGCCCCAATACGAATGCCCCATTGCAAACGGTTAATATATATTTCGAGGACTTCTCCTTTTCTTTCAACCAGTTAATAATAGGATGATCGGGGTTAAGGTTATGTGGAATTCCTCCGCCTGGTATGACAAGAATATGGGCATCTGGAGCTTCATCCAGTTTATAATCCGGAATAAGGTTCATTCCCATTCGGGTTTTAACAGTGTCCTTTGATTCAGAAACTGTGAATACACGATATCCCGCCTGTCCAAATGTTTCCCAGGGGCCTGTGAAATCTATAATTTGAACCCGGTCAAACACTAAAATGGCAACGGTAGTCTCTGAACTTGTTTGGGCAAATGCCCTAATAATTATCAGAAATAGTACTATGACCACCAAGTATGTTTTGTGTTTTAGTTGCATATCCATTCAAATTTTAGTTCATAAGTATCTTCAATATTTTTTTGTGCGTGAAGCAGTGGAAAGTTTCTTGCATCAGCATTGGCGATTTGTATTTTCGTAGGTTCGGGATCTTCGTCAAGATAGAACTGGCTTCCGGAGGGACATCCATTTGCCGTAACAGAGAAATGTACGTGTCTCAGATTTCGTAGCCCGGGATAACTGGCAGGCCGAATGGTATGAACGAAGAATTTTCCTTCTGCATCTGTCCGTACATAACCGAACAAGCGGGGATTGGTGGAACCATGTCCAGGCCGCAAATGCTCTGGAGCATACAAGCCCTTGTCATCTGTATGAAAAAAATAAAATGTGGCGCCCGAAACCGGTGATCCATTAGCTCGCACAATCCTTCCGTGAATGGTCATTTTATCCCCCGGTTCTGTATGGTCGATGATAGAAATGACTGACTCTCTTATATTTTTGCTCATGAGCAATCTTAGTTTATTCCTGAAGAGCGGCTCATCCCGGAGCTTGTTAATTTCAGGATAAAGAAAAATTTCAGAGGGAGAGCTATAGTCTTTGTCAAACAGGTTTTCTAACTCGGTAAACGCCTCTTCTAATTTATTTTCATTACAGTAGGAAATGACCTTATTAAGGATTTCATTTTTTTCAACCTCTGGGGTATCATTACCAGAAGGATGGTAAAAAACGGACAGAAGTAATAATGAAAATATCTTCCACATAATACATATTCAATAATTGAACGCAATCGTTATGGATATTAAAAGTTGATCCAAATCCTGTAATCAATGAACTACAAGTATAAATAGAATGAGAAAGAAAAAATTGTAAATAAACGAAGGAACATAGAATCAATTACTGAAACAGTAAGTAACAACTTTTATTCAAAATCCACTTTGGAAACATGGGTTATGCTGAAAATTAAAAAATTATTTATGATTACACGAAAGCAAATGAGCCAGGCGTGTGAATTTATTAGTATGATATACAAATTATTCTGTGCGCAGCCAGCGTGTAGGGTTAAGATGTGCAGCCTTTAAAGTTTGGTAAGCAATTGCAGAAAGTGCAATAATTATACTTGCCATGCCTGTGAAAATATATGTCCATAGACTTAAAGATGTACGAAAAGCAAAACTATTCAGCCAGGCTTCTGAAGCATAATGTGCCAATGGCACAGCTAAAATAAATGCAATGCCTATCAATTTAAAATAATCTTTTGTAAGTAATTGCAATAAGGTAAGGACACCAGCTCCATGAACTTTCCTGATACCGATTTCCCTCGAACGCTGACTAAGGCTGTAGGTGGAAAGCCCGAATAAACCGAGACAGGCAATGATTACAGCAAGTAAGGTGAGGTAAGAAAACACACGCATTGTGTTTTGTTCTGACTTATACAAATTATCAAAGTCCTGGTCAAGAAAGGAATAAACAAAAGGTTTATCTTGTTCCACATATTTCCAAACGCTTTCAATATTTGCCAAGGTATTGCTTAGGTTTTCTGAATTTATTTTAATAGAAAAGAAACCATAACCCGCTGGTTGAATTTGCAATACAATGGGCTCAATTTCATTATGTAGTGATTTAAAATTAAAATTCCTCACTACGCCCACTATCTCACCAAGCTTGCCAGTACTAATTTGTGCTGAGGCCGTACCCATTTCAAGTCGTTTGCCAATCGCATCTGAAATTTTTTCTATACCCAGCGCAAATACAGCTGCCTCATTGAGAATAAATGAGCTTGAATCTGTTGATAATCCTTCAATAAAAGCCCTGCCGGCAAGCACTTCCAAACCCAGGGTGTGAATGAAATCGGCATCTACAACCAGCGAATGAAAAATTGAATTATCACTCATCTCGCCTCCCTCAAACCTAAATGGGCCATAACCAATATTTTTCGAAGGCATGCTTGATGAAGTTGCCACAGCATTCACACCTGCAATGTTCATAAATTCAGACTTTAACGTGATACGCTTCTGGCTTATGAGTGGACTATTGATGGGTACAACCAGAACCTGTTTCTTATCAAAGCCCAGATCTTTGGTATAAAAAAACTCAACCTGCCGTTTGATATTTCCTATAGAAGCTATCAAAACAATGGAAATAACAAACTGTAGCACCACAAGGGCTTTGCGCAAGCTAAAATTACCACTTCCATAGCCTGAGCTATCTTTCAGGGCCCTTACCGCATTGAAACGCGAAACCACCAGTGCAGGATATAATCCAGCCAAAATCCCCACACTTACCACGAATACTCCTATATATATAAGAGTAACCGGTTGCAAGAGTATAGTCAGACTGAAGGATTTACCAGATATCGTATTAAAGAAGTTCATAAAAATCATTACAAATACTGCTGCCAGGGCGGTGGACAGGGCAGCAGTAAGTATGGCTTCACCAGTAAACTGGATTATCAATTGATAGCGTTGAGAACCAACTACTTTTCTTATTCCAATTTCCCTTGCCCTGCGCATGGCAATTGCGGTAGATAGATTTATGAAATTGGCACAAGCCAGCAACAAAATCAAAACACCTGTAATGGAAAAAATATATACATATATAATATCACTTCCGGGTTCCAGGTCTCCTCTTCGGCTTATACCCAAATAAATACTTGTTACGGGTACCAGGTGATGGCTGTAGTTCGCTGCCAACTCCTCCCCGATTTGCCGTTTAATCATGTCCGGAATTTTAGCTGTAAGTTCAACAACTGAGGCTCCCTCTTTCAACAAGACATAGGTATGGGTACCATAAACAAGCCAGTTGCTTAAACTTGAAACTTTATTAATCATGGTACTGTGCGAAACCAATATATCAAACTGAATATGACTGTTGCCGGGAGGATCGGACGCTAAACCTGTAACATGAAAATCATGACCACCGAGAATACTAATGCTTATTTGTCTTCCCACAGGGTCTTCATCTCCAAACAGCTTAGTTGTCAGAGAGGCACTTAACACAACAGCATGGGGTGTATTCAATACAGTTTTAGGATTTCCTTTTAGCAGCTTAAATCCGAACAAATCGAAAAATGCAGAATCTACAAGTAAGACCCGATTTACTTCAAAAACATCCTCTTCATTGCGACTGACAAAACCCGTTGTTTTATTGATGCGCGTAAAGCTCTCCACCTCTTCAAACTCATCCATCATGGCGGGTGCGGTAGGCGATGCAATGGTGGCGCTGTTTACTGATTGACCAGAGAAAGTAAAGCGATCAACAACTTTATAAAGCCTGTCACTATTTGGATGAAATTTATCATAGCTCAATTCATCCGTTACAAAGAAAAAAATCAGGAGACAGCAGGTAAGACTTAAGGCCAGACCACAGATGTTAATGATGCTAAAAACCTTATTTCGTCTTAGGTTCCTGATGGCTACTATGAAATAATTTCTTATCATGGATTTATCTCATAATATTAGAAGTTAAATCGTTGACAGTATTGTAAAAAAACGAAATTAAAAAAATTGCCAGATTTGCTAAGTTTACATAATCGTTACAGCAGCTCAGCAATGAATGAGCTGAAGCATTTATAAACCAAGCACGGCTATGAATTTTAATCGCATTATTCATTTGATTTCAGTCTTTTTTTGCATATCAATGAGTAGTTTTATATATGGATTTGATAAAGCGGTCAATTCATACACACTTACTGTCAATAAGGCTAATCCCCTACTCGTTCACGTAACAGCAAACTTACTGGAAGTGGGTGATACGCTTTACATAAATCCTAATTGTCCTAGTTATGATTTTCCGGAAGGATGGGCAAGCTTTATAAAAAATCTTAAAGTCAGCACCAGCTCTGCTGAGATTCCTATCCAATATACTCGAGAATCAAAATGGGTGTTGGGACCAAGGCATCCTGCTAAATTCATACAAATTACATACACTGTTGATTTATCCTTTGCAAAAATTAAATGGGATACAGGCAACGAACAGGCTGGTTTTACTGATGGAGATGCAGTTTATCTTGTTACCAAGTCATTATTTATATATCCAGGAATTGATCAACCAACAAATGTTACTTTTAATTTACCGGCAAGCTGGAACCTGGCCGTTCCGTGGGAGCAAACAGAAAATGCTACTATGTACTATGTACCTAACCAGGAAATGCTCATAAATAATTCTTTGGTCTTTGGAGATTTTCACCTTAGCCAGGTCAAGTCAGGTCTGTTTAACTTCATGGTTGCATTATTAGGAGATGCAAAAAATGAGCGTGAATTGTTTTGCTCAACACTTCAAACAATTGCACAAAATTATCTTGGTATTTTTGATAAAACTCCTTCAACCCAATACCTGATCACCATGTTTTATGCAGACTCAGACGATGGAGAGGTATTTCATACCAGCTTTGGAGTTACATTTAAAGAAAAATTGACACAGCACAATAAAATCATTTGGGCCAATCAAACAGCGCATGAACTCTTTCACTATTGGAACAGCAAATTAATCCTGGCTGAAAGTTACAGCGATAAGCAATGGCTGTCAGAAGGAACTGCCGAGTATTATGCCAATATGACTTTGCTACGAGAAAATATAGTTGACGAGCAATTGTTTATTAGTAAAATCGAAAAAATTCTTGCACTCTATCAAAATTACAGGGGAAGGCGGGAAACCGAAACGTCCATACTCGAAGCAGGAAAAAGCAAAAGCTGGCACCGATTTCTAGTATATAACGGGGGCTGGGCAATAGCCATGGCCCTCGATGTTATTATTATGGAAAATACCCAGGGACAGAAAACGTTGGATGATTTTTTCAGGTTAATGCTTGACCGTTACTGCACAAATCCATATACCTATCAAGATGTCGTTAATACTGCATCAAAAGTAGCGGGCAAAGACCTTACTGAATTCTTTCTAAAATATGTTGAAGGTACTGACTTACTACCCATAAATGAGTACTTAGATAAACTAGGATATACGATGATAGGTACTATATACAAAGCTGAAATATACTTGCAGAAAAAACCTGTGGAGCAACCCAGTTTGTATAGTCGATGGCTGAGAAGGTAAGTCAGGTCAGGTATACAGCAAGTTTGCCTCAACCTAAAATAAAATCAAAGGCCTTGATGCAATGCAGTTTAATAGTGTCAAACAATTGAAGCTCAAAGTCAGCCTGGCTAATGAGAAGGGGCAATTCTGTACAAGCTATTATAATGCCTTCAGCACCTCGGGCTTTCACCTCATACATTATATCCAATATCTTTTCTTTAGTTTTGGGTAAGAATATTCCTTTAGTAAGTTCATCAATAATACATCGATGCAGTACATCGATATCCTTGATTCTTGGAATAATACATTCAATATTGTAGTGTAATTTTAATCGTTCTGTAAAGAAAGTATCCGTCATGGTAAATCGCGTACCCAGTAAACCGGCTTTGAGTAGCGATGTCATCCCAATTACTTCCGCTGTTGCATCTGCAATATGTATGATAGGCACAAAAATATATTGCATTATTTGTTCAATAATTTTATGAGGGGTATTGACACAAAATACTAAGCCATCAACTCCTGCCTACACTACCTTTTACAAGCATATAGATATATCTTTGCTATGGCCTCCCAATCGTCCTTGCGTTGCAGGTCATGAATTTCTTCCTGATTTAGGTTGAATATAAGCAAAGGAGGGTTGACCTTATCGCCCTTTGCTTCGTTAACCAGTTCATTTATCTGCCGATAATAATGAATAGTAGTATGCCAGGAGGTGTCGCAGATGAGGCAGAATTTTTCTCGATTGTAGTTTTGTCGTTGCAATTTGTCGGCCTACACATTATTGCTGATCCTCTTTGCTTTTAAAGTTCGTGATAGTGTTTCCATCATATCGGTACATTCCGGACATCGATCCAAACCAAATAATTCCATCGGTAGCTTCCAAAAGCCCCAACATAGGAATCTTTTTATTTTCAACTTTGTAACTATTCAGCCTGAAAATATGTGATTTTATAAAAAAGTAATAGTTATCCACAAAATTAATCCAAACAGATAAAAAATAAAATCTTATCCACCAAAAAGCAATTGTTTTGGATGATTTTGTGGATAATATTATTGTGAATTATTATGTGTAAATCATTGATAATTCTATCTTTGTATTATGAGTGCGGAACAAGAAATCATCATTTTAAGGTCTTACCTTCAGGAAGTGGAAAATCGTTTTTTCAAACTTCAAAACGAATTTAAGAACATCGTTGCACAAAATACTGCTTTAACAAAGCAACTCACACAAAAGGATGAACAGATAAAACGACTCACTCAAGAGCTCGAAAAATACAAACATCACAAGGATAGCAATAATAGTTCTACACCACCTAGTCAGGATCAAAACCGGGCAAAACGAAATCAAAGCTTCAAAATAAAGAGTGGTAAGAAGCCAGGTGGTCAACAAGGCCATGAAGGGAACACATTAAAAATGACTTTATCGCCAGACAAATATGTTCACCATATTCCTACATGTTGCACCAGATGTGGTAAGGATTTAATGGACCAACCCGTATTAATAAGCCGAAGACAAGTCATAGATGTGCCGCCTATAAATACAATAACAACTGAACATCAAATTTATAGTAGGATTTGTTCATGCGGTCATTGTAGTACGGGAGAGTTTGCACAAGAAGCGACAAATAATGTGAGTTACGGCCCACAAGTAAGCGCACTGATATCTTATTTGAGTGTGAGACAGTATATGTCTACTAATAGAATACAGGAGTACTTCGAACAATTCTACAACTTACATATCAGCGAAGGGACGATCTGTAATAAGCTAAAAGATATGGCTACCCGACTGCAGGTGGTATATGATAAAATCCGAGACAATCTGAGCAGATGCACCACCTATGTAGGAAGTGATGAAACCGGATGTAAGATAAATGGTAATAAAGGTTGGATGTGGACATGGCAAAACGAGACAAACACCTATATAACACCTTCTGAACACAGAAAGGCAAGTACTATATGTGACCATTTTATCTATGGTTTTCCGTATGCCACCTTACTACACGATTGTTGGAAGTCACAAATTAACACTACTGCAAAGTATCATCAGTTATGTCTGCCCCATTTGATCAGAGAACTCAATTTCTTTATCGAACTTGATAAAGAAAAATGGAGTACAATGTTTAAAAGTTTACTCCAAAAGGCCATAAAGCTCAAACCAACATTGGATTATAGACAGGACAATTCATTTGAAATATCCACCATAGAGAGGGAATGTAAAAAGTTGTTAGATCAACCCATAGACATTGACAATGCTAAGCTCAAAGCCTTCCATAAGAGAATGAATAAATTGTCTGGATACCTTTTTACCTTCCTGCATCATGAGCATGTGCCCCATGATAATAATAGTTCTGAAAGAGCAATAAGAAATATAAAAGTAAAGCAAAAGTCTCTTGTCAATTCAAAACCTTGGAAGGAGCTACATATTTTGCCATTATCAGGTCTGTTATTGATACTTGTATTAAAAATTCAATGGATGTTTTCTCCGCTTTGACAAATGCCGCTAACTTTGTGGCTGAATAGTTACTCCCGTTTTTATATCCAGTCTGGATAGTCCGTCATTGGTCGCTACCCAAATATTCTTTCCGATACGGACAGATGAAAAGGTATTGTTGTGGGAAAGACTCTTACTGTTTGCAGGTTCTCTTTTGTAGTGGATAAATGTCTCATCAGCCGGATTAAAACGGGTCAATCCACCACCAAAACTACTTATCCAAAATATTCCTTCTTCATCTTCATTGATGTCCCATAAATAATTGTTGGCAAGGGAATTTTTGTTTAGCGGGTCGTGGCGAAAAATTTTGAATTGGTAGCCTTCAAAACGAGTCAGTCCGTCCTGCGTGCCAAACCACATAAAGCCGTATTGGTCTTGATGAATGGCGTTAATAGTATTTTGGGGAAGTCCTTGTTCTGTGTGGTAGTTTTGGAATACGGGATTATCAGGTTGTCCTGATGTAATTTCAACGTATTGGATGAATAGGAGAGGTAAAATCCAATATTTAATTATGTGATTCATTTCACGTGCAAAGATAGTTTAATTCATTGTGGGATAATAAATTCATTGTTTACAAACAATTTAATTTCTGTTTGTTGGCGTTGGAAAAAAACTGATCATTTAGTTTTGCAGCGTGGGATTTTGTGTAGGGGAAACCCAAATGTCCTGTTTGTACGGTGGGCTTGTACGATGAGGCACAACGTCAGTCCGTCTCAATACCTTCTTTTACCCTCTAGTATTAATCAAATCCGACGAATCTCAACCGGTTTAAGGCAGGCAAATTGAACAGAT
>DAOLDB010000078.1:0-14737 GCA_035327565.1 Saprospiraceae bacterium | reverse complement strand
AATAAAAGGCCTGACTTACTTTGGGGGAGCCATGTATCTATTTACTATCAACAGCATTTTCATTTGTTTGGCTTCATTTCTCATATTAAAATTGCTAAGATTTCCAATGGTGCGATATGCCAATTCAATTCGCAGGAGAAGAATATCTCAGGTCATTTCAATGGTTGCATTCTTAGCAATGGTACCCGCTTTAATTACATTTTATAATGTCTTTCAACAAAAAATATTTATAAATCAGGCAAGAAAATTTATTACTGAAGTTATAAAACCTTATCAATTAACGGAAGGGGGAATTCTCCTCGACAATATGACGGAAATTCAATATACGAAGTACGGTGGATTGATCCGTTTATTTTTTGTAGGTAATGATGTCATTTCTGACAATCTGGCTGCTTCCTGGGAAGCTCAGGCCAATCAGAACTATCCAAAATTAAAAAATACCCGAGTATTAATACAAGGTGGAGTCAGAGGGGAATCTGATGATAAATTTTTATATGTAAGAGAATTGTATGAGGCGTCAAAAAAAGACCTTGAGTTCAAGGAGAATAGAATATTGCATCTTGAACAAGAAATTTCACGTTTAGGTAAAATATCGAAAACTCATGTGCCGTTTGACAAAATCATTATGGATGCATATATATTGTTTCCAGAACTAGAATCTATAGGCTATTATAATTATATCTCTGCCAATGCAGAATTGAAAAAAGATACCACCCTGGTCCTTAATGTTCAATGGAAAAAGAACATATCAAATTCTCAAAAAAACAATAAATCGGAAACATTGAAAAAATGGCTCAGCAATCAAATAAATAATAGTCCATTCGAATTTCATATCCATTGATTCACTAAATTCATGGGCACGTTCCCGGTAATATTTTAATTTCAAAACTTGGATTCGATGAGATATGGAAGCATGGCTCTCCAGGTAGGCCAGTCGTGCTTTATATCATACCCCCAAATATCCAAATGGTGAGGAATGTGCTTATGATGCAACAACCCACTTAAGTATCGTGATGCATTGGGATCTTCATAATCCCCTGATCCGGAAAGAATATGAATATGTTGTGAGCTTCTAATGCCATTCAAGTGGTTTTCATCCTGCATATCATTGAGGTAGTGCATTGGACTATTAAAATAGGTATCTTCGTCCCAGTAACTTTTAGTATAGGCCCCCAGGTCGTAAATCCCTGACATAGCTATACATCCATTAATCAACCATGGGTTTTTAAAGAAAAGATTGGCGGCATGTAACGCCCCAAATGAAGCGCCACTGGTAATGACAGGAGTATCAGGGCTGGTACTGTTTTTAATATAAGGAATCACTTCATTATATACATAGTTGTTAAATTGTGTATGCCTTATGGCTTTGTGCCTGCCTTCCATATTACTGTTCAGCCAGCTTTCATTATTAATAGAATTAATTGAAAATACTTTTAATTTACCTCCGTTGATGTATTTTGCCAATACATCAATCATGAGAAAGCGTTCGTATTCCAGAAAATCTGCAGCGGCAGTTGGGAGAAGCAATAATGCGAATCCATAATGACCGTAGGAAACGATCTCCATATTCTTGTTCAAAGACGGACTATGCCATTGATCGATATTTCTATGCATATTTTAAAATTTGGCGCAAAAATAGTATTTTCTTTCTGATAACCAATTTATAATGAAATCGAAACTAACAGAATTTAAAAAATTTGCTTCCACCCTACTTCCTCATGAAACCAGACTACTTATCTCCGAACATCAAATGACTGATCCGGATAGAATAAATATACTTCATGTGTTGAATCAAAACAGTCACAGTAAAATCCTTGATTTTGATGAAAATATTGATAAAAGAAAATATTCTCATTTGAAAAAATGGATTTCAGGAAAATTACTAGAATGGGATGTGGATACTGAATATCAATGGTTACTTGAATCAGAAAAGGATATTATTCAGGATGCTATTTCACCTGCCATTGAAGAAAAATTGATAACTTATTTGAATCGCTACACCCACCCTTCCTTTTATTTTATAAAATTATACGAGGTCGCCAGACTATATAGCCATTTTTTACTGCCAAGATTGAGAATTAATGCTTATAGAAATGTACAAAGCTTTTTATCAAAGTATGAATACAGCTACCAGGAACATATCCTGATTTTAGATACTTTACAGAAAGCCAGCAAACCTATAGTGCTTCAATATACAAAAGGCAAACCCGATACCTCCGGGGAATGGACTACCTGGCTTAATGAATTAATGCTCAATGAAAGAATTCAAGGCTATTACAGATATCTTGCATTGATCCGTATTCATTTTATAGCTTTACAACAGAAGGAATACGAGAAAATTCTGAAGAAGTATGAATATTTTGATCCCATACTTTCTATGAAAGGTTTCTATTCCAGAAGAATTTCAGGTAATTATTACTATAATCTGATGAACATCCATTCTGCACTCAAAAATTATTCACAGGCAAATAAATATGGAAATTTAGCGATTAAGATCCGCAATCATGACTTTTTGCAATACAGTACTCAGTTTGCATCCAATCTGCTACTCCAGGATAATGCAATAGATGCCATAGAAGTATTAAGAAATGCACATGGAGCATATAAAGAGAGCAACAATCATTTGAGAAAAACTGACTATGTTAGCTACTATTTACAATGTCTACGAATGACGGGTCAACAAAAAGCAGCAGCAAATTATGGTCATTCCTATTTGGCTGTGTATAAAAAGGAAGTTTTAGAAAATCGGTGGGATATATTCTTCAGCCAATATTTATCCAGCCTCATGGAATTAAAAAAATATAAAGAGGTCAAATGGAATATCGAAAAACATAACTTATTATTCAGAGATAAAGAGTTATCAAAAAGTAAAGAAGAAAGCATGACCATTGAGGACATGTATGAACAATGCAAAAAAGTATTAGCCGGATGAGTATAAATTAATATATTAAAGTTATATAGGGCTGAAAGATTTTTCAGTGACACATAGGTTGATTTCTCAACCCCAGATAAAAATCTATCTCCTCCGGGACAACAACATTTAACCCTCTCATAATCAATAGTATACCCAAAAACAACTGGACATAAGGCAAATAGCGACGATAAACACCATTCCATCTGCCCTTCAGTAAATTACCGGAGAAGATGAGAAAAGTTAATGCCGGTATGGTGCCTAAACCAAAGAATACCATGAATAATATACTTTGTAAAAAATCATTCTGGAGCAAGGCTCCCGCTAAAGCAAGATATACCAGTCCACAGGGAAGAAGACCGTTAAAAACACCCAAAAGCCAGGATCTTTTGAATAATCCTGGAGTAAACACTTTGGAGATGGCTTTCCTGTACAGGTTCAATGCATTCCTAAGGTAAGGTAATTTCCCAACAAACTGATCTATGTCCATGGATAAGAAAAAAAGAATAACAAAAAAAACACCCATAACGATAGAACCGGTCTTTTGAAATCCTGACCATACAATGGTTGTACCTGCCAACCCTGCAATCATACCCAAGGCTGCATATGATAAAGTTCTTCCCACATTGTATTGTAATGCAGAAACAAAAGTTGATAGCCTTGAGGATGACGTACTGGCCGGGATTAAACCCATTGCTATGGGTCCACACATTCCAAGACAATGCAAACTGCCAAAGATTCCCAATGTAAATGCCAGTGTAATCACAACAACGGAATATATATTTCTTTTTCAATAAAGTAGGCAGTGCCTTGAGATTTCCAGTCTGCTTTCACCTTCCACCTTCCTGAAACAGGAATTTCCAATAAGGGAATTTGATCCTGACCCTTGACCATATTAATGGGCAATTGAAAATCCTTACTTTTGTTGGAAGGGTTGTAAAATGTAATGAATCCGGTTTTACTTTCATTATCATTAAAAGATATTGCCATTTTGCCCCCTTCCAATGTCACAATGGCAAAGTCCTTCTTATGCTTGACGGCATTCACGGATTTATCATAATGAATCTGATAAGCCAGATCCTGTTTATAATATTCATCAACAACCAGACTATGGTCAATTTGTGTTGACTGAAACACTGCAGTAAACAGTATACCTACATAGAAAATAAAAAACACCAAAATGCCATGCCCCCAGTGAAATTTTTTCATCATAATATTATTTTTATAATTACAAAATCAAAGCCAGATCCATCAATGAACAGGACCCAGAAAATTTGTTTTTATTTTTTTCAATGTCTTATCCCCGTCTTTCAGATAAAGGATAATTTTTGTCTTTCTGCTTTCCAATTGATCTTTCGGAATTTTTATAAAAAACGCACCCGATGCCTTTTCATGGGGTTGGATAACCGGTGCATTGCCTACCATTTCTATGGTAATCCAGGTCTTTTCAGGGACTAAATGTATAAGCTTAGGTTCAGCCGTTTTATTGATCAGCTCGAAATTATACAGATTAGAGATCACCGAACCCTCTTCCAATTCCTGAAACAGCAAACCTGGAGTTTTTAGTACCAATGCATCCACTTGTGATCGAGTGGTCAAAAGGACCCCTTCAACTCCTAAGAGTAAAAATAGAATGAGGGAATAGGCAATAGAACGTGAATTGAAATAACTGTGGGATTGATTGATGATGCCATTATAACTATCCATTCTAATAAGTCCTTCTGATCTGTTCACCTTACGCATCACTTCATCGCATGCATCCATACACAATGTGCAATTAATACACTCCAATTGAATTCCATTTCTTATATCAATACCTGTTGGGCATACTTTTACACATAAGTTACAATCGATACAATCTCCAGCACTGTTTTCAATTTTGTCTATTGCCTTCCTGATTTTTTGCCGGGGCTCACCTCTGACAAAATCATAGTAAACAGAAAGAGAGTTTTTATCCAGCATGACTCCCTGCAATCTGCCGTATGGGCATATAGTGGTACAGACCTGTTCCCTCAAGTTGGCAAAAACAAAATAAAATGTAAATGAAAATGCCAACATGGCTAAAAAACCGTTGAGGTGCATACTCACTGGCTCTCTGATAATAAGCAATACATCCTTTATTCCTATAATATAGGCTAAAAAAGTATTGGAAATAATCACAGCGATTATAAAGAAGATGCCATGCTTGGACAGCTTCTTAACCACCTTTTCGGGTGTCCAGGATGACTTGTTCAATTTGACCTGTGCACCTGCATCACCTTCAATCCAATATTCAATTCTTCTGAAAACCATTTCCATGAAAATGGTTTGAGGACATACCCAACCGCAAAACAATCGTCCAAAAACTACCGTAAATAAAACAATACATACGATGAGTATTATCATTCCTAAGCCAAACAAATAGAAATCCTGAGGTGCGAAGTAAAAACCGAGTATAATGAATTTTCTTTCGAGAATATTGAACAGTACCAGGGGTTCACCATTCCATTTTATCCAGGGAAGAGCGAAAAGCACTAAAAGTAAAAACCATGCCACCCATTTCCTGTAATTGTAATACTTTCCTACCTGTTTTTTGGGATATATCCAAATCCTTTTTCCTTCCTTGTCAACAGTAGCAAGTGTATCCCTGAAGGAATCATCCCGGTACAATTCATCTATGTCTGTGTAAGAAGTCATGTTGAATCATTCTAATTTCCTGCACTGAGATCCCTTTCATCCTCAGGGTCCCATTTGCTTCCTTCCGGTGCTTTAGGATTAGGAGGATCCGTACCTGCCAGTGTTAATATATAACTGGATACCTGTTGCATTTCAAGAGGCCTGAGTTGTGTCTTCCATGGGATCATCCCCTTGGCAGGCACTCCATTTTTTACCACTCTGAATACATTCCTGATGCCTCCTCCATGAATCCAATAATCATCGGTCAGATTAGGGCCAACGGTTCCTTCACCATAAACTCCATGACAAACCAGACAATTAAATTTATATATTTCTGCTCCAATGGCCAAAGAGCGTTCATCCGAAAGCATGGTAACATTATTTTCATTGATAGCATCAGCTACCATATCCATGAAACGAAGTTTTTCGATCTCAGCCATCTCCATTTCTTTATGATACTGATCCTCCGAAGACCACCCGCGACCAGACCAGTGATAGTAGAACATATAGATCACACTGAAAAGAATGGTACCATAAAAAAGCAATAGCCACCAGGGAGGAAGTCTGTTGTCCAATTCCCTGATCCCATCATAATCATGACCAAGGTCAATTTCTTTTTCTTTGGATACCGGAACTATACTCCACAACCATTGGTAGGTTTTTTGAAAAATGCTGGTTTGAACATCAGAGATGGGTTTCTTTGACTCCAGACCCCTTTCCCTCATGAGTCTGAGTTTTTGAACTTCGAGCATGGAAGCAGTCAATCGGGCAAGTGTAAAACCCAACCCTATAATGACCAATATACTCATAACGACAAAAACGTTTTTTAAAGCCAGATCGAGTAGCTGGGAGACGATTTGATTATCTGAAGCGGCAAAAACCTTTTTTGGGAAAATACTTATAATGATACCGGCAATTAAAAGTTCGATATATTTATTTTTCATTGTTTCTTACTTTTTATGATTGCAAATCTTCATGATCATCGTTAAGCGGCATATTGGACATTTTCTCTATATAATCACTATTTCGCCTTAAAATCAATATGCTACTTGTGATAAAAATGGCCATAAAGGTGACCAGGGAAAAAACTGCCATCCAATTGATATTCCCTGCTGCTTCTAAAATATATTTTGCCATGATGTTAATTTTTCAATTAAAAATTATATTTTAATCACCGACTACTGCCGGCGGGGTAGCATCTTTACCAAGACGTTGCATATAGGCTATCAATGCTACAATTTCTTTATTCTCCAATCCCTCCTGATTGATCCCTTCATTTCTTAAATTCTGAGCGATCATCTCCGCTTGTAATTTCAAATCTTCCACAGCAATCTCTGCATAGCCGGGATCATAAGGAGTACCTAAAGATTGAAGAACTTTTATCTTGGCTGATGTATATTTGGTATTGATGTCTTTAACGATCAGCCAGGGATATGGGGGCATAATGGAGCCAGGAGCCATAGACTCCGGATCGATCATGTGATAATAATGCCAACTATCGGGATATTTACCTCCTATCCGGTGCAAATCAGGCCCTGTTCTCTTTGATCCCCACAAAAATGGGCGGTCATAAACAAATTCCCCGGATTTACTGAATTCACCATATCGCTCTGTTTCTGACCGAAAAGGTCTGATCATTTGAGAATGACAACCTACACATCCTTCACGGATATAAATATCCCGTCCTTCCCATTCCAGAGGTGTATAGGGTTTTACCGATTCTATTTTGGGAACATTGTTGTCTATAAGCATCATTGGAAATATTTCCACTATCCCCCCAATAAGGATTAAGATGGTAGAAACTATCAGCATTTGCATAGGTCTTCCTTCAATCCATTTATGCCAATACTGGCCTTTGTGGTCCACTATTTTTTCCAAAGCCGGAGCCTGCACAGTAACATTAGCCTCCAGTTTACCTAATTTAGCTGTTTTCCAAAGATTGTACACCATCACGATGACTCCTGACAAGAACAATAATCCACCGATGGCCCTCAAAAAGTACATTGGAATGATTTGGGTAACGGTTTCAAGGAAATTGGGATAGGTCAGGAACCCATCAGGATCAAACTGCTTCCACATCATGCTTTGTGTCCAACCTGCCCAGTACATAGGTACAGTATAAAATACGATGCCCAAAGTTCCTATCCAAAAATGAATGTTGGATAACCGTGTGGAATACAGTTTGGTATTATATATACGCGGCATCAGCCAGTACAGAATTCCAAAAGTCAGCATACCATTCCAACCCAGGGTACCCACATGGACATGTGCAATAGTCCAATCGGTATAATGACTGATGGCATTGATGGATTTCAAAGACAGCATAGGGCCTTCCAGTGTTGCCATTCCATAAGCGATAACAGCTACCACCATAAATTTCAAATTGGGATCATTACGTACCTTATCCCATGCTCCCCGGAGTGTTAACAACCCATTGAGCATTCCCCCCCAGGAAGGAGCAATCAGCATGATTGAAAACACCGTACCTAAAGATTGGGCCCAGTCGGGAAGTGAAGTATATAATAAATGATGCGGGCCCGCCCATATATAAATAAAAATCAGGCCCCAAAAATGAATTATCGACAATTTATATGAATATACCGGGCGATTGGCAGCTTTGGGAAGGAAGTAATACATCAGCCCCAAATAAGGGGTGGTCAGGAAAAAAGCAACCGCATTGTGTCCATACCACCATTGGACTAATGCATCCTGAACTCCGGCAAATACAGGAATACTGTACAAAAAGTTTACGGGGATTTGCAAATTATTGAAAACATGCAATACTGTGACCGTAACCCATGTCGCTATATAAAACCAAATGGCAACATATAGGTGGCTTTCCCTCCTTTTAAAAATGGTGCCAAACATATTGATTCCAAATACAATCCACACTATGGCTATGGCTAAATCAATCGGTAAAGCCAGTTCAGCATATTCATGACTGCTTGTTATTCCCAGAGGCAGGGTTAGCGCCGCTGCTACAATGATGGCTTGCCATCCCCAAAAATGGATGGATGACAGCAGATCGCTAAACATCCTTGCTTTTAAAAGCCTTTGAAGAGAATAATAGACTCCCATGAAAATACCATTGCCCACAAATGCAAAAATCGCTGCATTGGTGTGCAAAGGCCTGAGTCTGCCAAATGTAACCTCTGCAATACCCAGATTTAATGATGGGAATACCATCTGAAAGGCAATAATCACACCAACCAACATGCCTACTACCCCCCATAATACGGTAGCAATTGCAAAATTCCTGACTATTTTATTGTCATAGCTAAAAGTTTCCATCTTGCTCATACACTGCAATTTGTTTGTTTGAACATCAATTATTTTTTTCTTCTGACTTCGGATCGTCTAACAGAATTCTCACAGAAGGTGTATAATCATCATCATATTGACCGGTTCGGACCGCCCAAAAGAATGATATCAAAAATCCGGAAGCTATAACAATGCTGATCCCGATGAGAAATAAAATTATTTTCATGTGAATGATTCTATTTTCACTACTGAAGTGCATTTTCAAAACCCAAATATAGAATGAGGGTAAGGTCTGACATGATGATAAAGATCAAACCCAAATATGACTTTGGTCAACATTCTCTCACCCTTCAGATGGATGAAGAATTAGTCACCAAATTCCCCTTTTAGAAAATCTATGAATTCTGCTCTTGAGATATTTCTGGCTCCCAGACTGCGAAGATGTGGAGTATCCTGCTGACAATCAATCATTTTTACACCACCATTTTTTAGTGTTTCCACGAAACTTATCAATGCAAATTTTGAAGCATTTGGAACTATAGAAAACATGGATTCTCCAAAAAAAATGGAATCCAACCACAAACCATATAATCCACCAACCAGCTTATCCTTTCGATCCCATACTTCAACAGAATGAGCATATCCCTGTAGATGAAGCTGTTGAAAAGAATGAATCAAATCGTCATTGAGCCAGGTACCACTTTGCCCTTTCCTAAGCACATGTCTGCACAATAAAATGACATCATTAAATTGTGCATTCATGGTAACACGAAAAACACTTTTAGTCATCAGAGATCGCATACTCTTTGACACTATTAATTCAGAAGGAAACAACACACAACGAGGATCAGGGCACCACCACAATGGGATATTGTCATTGTACCATGGAAATATTCCCAGCTTGTATGCAGTCAAAAGTGTATCGGGGGATAAATTACCGCCAATGGCCACCAAACCCTTTTCATCGGAATGCTCCGGGTTAGGGAAAACGGGAAAATGCTTGTTTAAAATATAATTTGCCACTCCGGAAAAGTCAAGCCGGGAAGTTATTTATTCGTTTACCAATGACTCGATAACCGCATTCAGTCCACGGTCAATTAAAGCATCTTTCATCGGTTTTAACACATTAAAAGGGGCTGTTTTAATGGTAGCCCGGCCTTTGAAATGTATGATCAATGACAATTGTTCTGACTGCTCATACGTATGATTACATACTTCCATAAAGGATTGTATAACCCAATCAAAAGTATTGAAATCGTCGTTATAAACAATTAATCTTGAAGGATCTCCTAAGGTTACATCCTCATCTAACAATAAATCCGTCGATTCTTCTAAAGATGCATTGTGATTCATACGTTTTTGGTTTTTTGATGCCTCCCGTCGTAAACAATCTAAATTTAAAAAATGGATTAAAAAGACTTCCCACAAAAATAATCAAAAAATCAATTCCATGGTTAATATTCAAAATTCTGTAAATCAGGCTTTCAAATCAGAAAGCATTTTCTTAATGCTTTCAAAATTGGGTATTTCTCCAGCATTTTCTAATACCTCGGCATATTGAATAATCCCCTTTTTATCAATAATAAAAGCTGATCTTTTCGCAACGCCTTTCATTCCTAATCCAAAATCTTCATAAAGTGTTCCATAAGCTCTCGACACTTCCTTGTTCCAATCCGAAAGAAAGGAAAAAGGAATTCCTTGTTCGTCTTTAAATTTTCGCAGGGTATATAATGAATCAACGGAAATAGCAATAATATCTGCTTCCCATTGGTTATAGCTGGAATGATCATCCCTAACCTGACATAATTCCCATGTACAAACACTACTAAAAGCTAGAGGGAAAAACAGCAATACTACATTCTTACCTTTGTAGTCTTTTAAGCTAATATCCATTTTTTCTGTGTTTTTTAAAGTAAATAATGGAGCCTGGTCACCTTTTTTTATCATAGAGTATTTATTAAATTGATTTAATTGGATGTTCAGAAACCTAATATGAAGTAAATATCTAGGTAATCCTAAAGTAGACTAGCTTTCATATTTTGCCATGTGAATTTAAGCTCAATGAGCTATAAATGAGCTCTATGACATTTGGTTCAAAAAAATTCACCTATGTCCTGATTATTTTTAATTTAAGTGAGTGGATTGCACATATATCAATGTGGTCTGAAAAGGATAAATGAGCAGTTTATCGTAAAACCAACAATGAAAGTCAATAAACTAGTATTCACTTGGACTGGACACCGATCTCGTTGGTCTTTTGCATTTGAAATGTGTCATTCTTAACCCTCAACCATGCATGACCCCAATTCAATAATATCACTGTCAAAGAAGCACCTGTCGCTTTCCGCATAAAAAATATTACTGTTTCTACTGTTAATCTCATCATAAATCCCGAACCTGAATATAGTATCCTCCTTGCTATTTTCAAATTGCAGGTGCACAAAGTCTTGTCATTCGGTTATTATTTATGCAGTATCATTATATTACTGATTATCTTTGCCTACACCCTACATACAAAAAATTGGGTATTATGATTGATCAACCGTTATCCGACATTATCCGCTATTGTCTTCAATTCAGTTCACAACCTGATGAAATTTTGATTGAACTGGAACGGGAAACCCACCTGAAAACCATGTCACCCCAAATGATGACTGGGCCTTTGCAGGGACAATTATTGTCGATTCTCAGCCATATGAAAAACCCTGAGAACATACTTGAAATTGGTACATTTACCGGGTATGGAACTATATGTCTTGCAAGGGGACTGTCAGTATCAGGCAAAGTTTACACTATAGAAATCAATAGGGAAATGAAAATAATAAATCATGCTTTTTTCAAAAAGGCAGGGATCGCTGATCGTGTGGTATATCTGGAAGGGGATGCTAAAGAAATCTTACCCACATTAGACCTATTGTTTGATATAGTATATATTGATGCAGCCAAACAGGATTATGGTTTTTATTATCAAACCATCAAAAATAAAATGAACAAAGGGGGTATTATATTAGCTGACAATGTATTATGGAGTGGCAAGGTCTTGCAACCGAATAAAGATAAAGAAACTACTGCCATTCAAGCATTTAATGAAATGATTGCAAATGATGAAGAGGTGAAGGCAGTGATATTGCCTGTCAGGGATGGATTAACTGTAATCCGGATACTGTAAGCGTGAAATAAGCATAAAAAGAATATACCCAGATGCATTATATAGATTTTACTCAATGAATAATTGTTGAGAAAAAATATCTTTGCAGCTTTTTCCCAGGGATAGCTTATGAATTTTATAAAGGAACTTAACAAACGAAAAACATTTGGCATTGTAAGCCATCCGGACGCCGGAAAAACTACATTGACTGAAAAGCTTCTCCTGTTTGGTGGGGCCATTCAGATAGCAGGTGCGGTGAAATCGAACAAAATTAAAAAACATGCTACCTCCGATTTTATGGAGATCGAAAAGCAGCGGGGCATTTCTGTTGCCACTTCAGTAATGGCTTTTGATTATCGTGAAAAGAAAATAAACATTTTGGATACTCCCGGGCACAAAGATTTTGCAGAAGATACATACCGTACACTTACTGCTGTGGATAGCGCCATTGTGGTCATCGATGTGGCCAAAGGGGTTGAAGAACAAACAGAAAACCTGGTCAAGGTGTGTAAAATGCGGAAGACTCCCATGCTCGTCTTTATCAACAAGCTGGACAGGGAAGGCAGAGACGGCTTTGAATTGCTGGACGAACTTGAAGAAAAGCTGGACTTTAATGTGTGCCCCCTTAGCTGGCCCGTGGGTATGGGTCAAAGATTTCAGGGAGTATATAATTTGTATGAACAGAAACTGGTCTTATTCAGACCACACAGCAAGCAGAAAGAAGATGATATCATTGTGATTGAAGATCTCACTTCGTCTATATTGGATGACACCATTGGCAATCGCGCTGCGATTGAACTTCGCGACGAAATTAATATCATCAAGGAAGTCTATCCTGTTTTTGATAAAGAATTGTATCTGCAAGGGCTTTTGCAACCTGTTTTTTTCGGAAGCGCTATCAATAATTTCGGAGTAAAAGAGTTATTGGATTGTTTTACCGACATTGCTCCGTCACCATTACCCAGGTTAACCGATGAGCGTTGGATTCATCCGGATGAAGAAACCTTTACCGGTTTTATCTTTAAGATTCATGCCAATATGGATCCAAAACACCGTGACAGGATAGCTTTTCTCAGGATTTGCTCGGGAATATTCAGAAGAAATACCAATTATCTTCATGTAAGGCAGGAAAAGCAGATGAAGTTTTCCAATCCGACTGCCTTTATGGCAGATAAAAAATCAGTGATTGATGAAGCATTTCCGGGAGATATTATAGGTCTTTATGATTCAGGCAACTTTAAAATTGGCGATGGACTTACCGAAGGTGAGGTATTGCATTTCAGGGGGATACCCTCCTTTTCTCCGGAACAATTCAGGTATGTGAATAATGCTGATCCCATGAAATCAAAACAATTAGCAAAAGGATTGGATCAGTTGATGGATGAAGGGGTAGCGCAACTATTTACAGTACAGCAAACCGGAAGAAAAATTATAGGAACTGTGGGAGCGCTTCAATTTGATGTGATCCAATATCGGCTCAAATTTGAATATGGGGCTTCCGTTACCTACGAACCCGTACAATTGTTCAAAGCCTGCTGGCTGTCATGGGATGATCCAAAGGCATTCAAAGAATTTGAACTCCGCAGAAGTAAAGACTTGGCCAAAGATATCGATGGAAAATGGGTTTTTCTTGCAGAATCCGCCTGGTCTATGAAAATGGCACAGGAAAATCATCCAAAAATTTCCTTCCATTTCACCAGTGAGTTTTGATAAGACATGGAATGAAGAGCGGATGAGGAGCATTTATTGTGGTGGGTAGTGAATGTTGATGCGTTGATGCGTTTATTCGTTTAGAATTGCTATCCTCTTTGTGGTCTTTGTGCTATCCTCTTTATGGCCTTTGCGGTAAAAAAACAGTCTGAGTATAGAAGGCATTGGACAGTGGGCAGAGAATGTTGGGGTGTTTATTCATTAAGGGGTTGAGGCGTAGTTTAAAATTTTGAATAGTCAGGCATAAAATAATATATAAGAATTTTAACAGGAATGGTCTTTAGCCTTTAGGTTGCCGTGAGTTTATTTGCCAACTGGCAATGACCAGATATTGAAAAACCTGGATATTCTTTCACATTCAACTCTTTCGGAGTTGGGCATCATAGGCCCACACTAGCCACCGGTTTCACCGGCGGTTAATCACGTTGAACTCCTCCGGAGTTGGGAATGGAAGATTTTCGTCATTTATTTCTTTCACTGAATATTTGTTCCTACCATCTCACCATCAATTAATCATTCCTCCCTCCTTTTGTCCATTTTTTTTGAATAATAATAAGAAAAAAATCAATACTTAACTATTACAAAAATATCAAGACAACGTATGAATACTATTTTGCTCACTATTCTTATCAAAGAAGCTACATCAAGACCACAACCACGTTTCCGGATACCATCCCATCACTGAGCGATCTGACGAGTCTGGAAGAATACGCATACCTGGACGGATTGGGAAGGACTGTACAAACCGTACGCAAGGGTCAGGCACCCAATGGCTATGATATTGTGCAGGCTGTAGCTTACGACAACCGGGGAAGAGCACATAAACAGTATGAAACCCAAAGCAACAACGGCAGCGGGAGTTATCATTCTCCTCAGGGGGGATGGGAGTATGCCCTGACAGAATATGAACCATTCCCGTTGGGCAGGGTGGTGAAAGTTACTCCTTTGGGCGAAATGGGTCCTGTGGAGTATAGCTACGGACACAACACTACCGATTATGAAGTGCTTGTCCTGCCTTCTCCGTTTATCTGGCCGGACAACAAACTGTATAA
>DAOLDB010000077.1:0-15748 GCA_035327565.1 Saprospiraceae bacterium | reverse complement strand
ATCCTTTTAGCACAGGCGGTTATACTTTTGATGTTACTAGGCATTCACATAGAATGGGGAAATTTAGAATTAAAAATTGGAAGCAATCCTTTGGTTCTTTTACGTGATGTTTTTGATGCTCCGGTTTTCTATAATGCCGATTACCTTAGTACGATAGAAGGGCAGGGGTTAAATCCTTTATTACAAAACTATTGGAACGTTATTCATCCTCCGGTTTTATTTCTTGGTTTTTCAGCCCTTATCATACCGTATGCTTATGCTGTAGGAATGATGTATACCGGCTGGCGTAAGGATTGGCTGAAAGACTCATTCAATTGGAGCTTGTTTGCAGTAGCCATATTTGGCATAGGAATTTTGATGGGCGGAGCCTGGGCATATGAAGCCCTTTCTTTTGGTGGATATTGGGCATGGGATCCGGTTGAAAACAGTTCATTTGTGCCCTGGTTGACACTGGTGGCAGGAGTGCATACCCATATGATTGCGCGCAATACCGGTTACTCAGTACGGGCTACTCTGATTTTCTATGTGATTAGTTTTATTTTAGTGCTGTATTCTACATTTCTGACTCGTAGTGGGATTTTAGGAGATACATCTGTGCATGCCTTTACAGAAATGGGTCTCGAAAGTCAGTTGCTTATGTTCATCGGGATTTTCTTTCTTTTAGGTACCGGTTTAATAGTAAAATCATGGAAGTCATTCAGGGATCACAACAAAGAAGAATCGATATATTCAAGAGAATTCTGGATGTTCATTGGCTCATTGGTGTTGTTATTTTCAGCTGTCTTAATTATTGGTGCCACCTCACTTCCGGTATATAATCAAATTGTACAATTATTCAATCCTGAATATAAGGGGATTGTTATTAAGGATCCGGTAGAGCACTACAATAAGTACCAGTTATGGATTGCGATATTTATCGGTGTTTTATCAGGATGTACTGTTTTCTTAAGATACGGATCGTTGTCACTCTCTTCAGCAAAATGGCGTAAAATTGGCTTTATATTCGGAGTAGCGGCGACTGGCAGTTTAATAATGGTACTACTGCTTGAAAGGTGGATTTCATTGTATACATGGCAATATCGATGGCTTGCATTTTCAGCTTTTTTTGTATTGTTGACCAACGGATACTATCTCGTAACCTCTCTACGCATGAATGTTAAATTAGGAGGGGCAGGATTTTCTCACTTTGGTTTTGGTTTAATGATCATCGGGGTGTTAACAAGTGGATTAAATAAATCCCATATTACCACCAGCTTTCTTAATCGGGATCAATTGGTCGGAAATGAGGAATTGGCCAACCTGACCATGTTTCTTCAAGGATTTCCTGTATTTTTAAATGGATATTGGATTGAATATAAGGGGGATTCAGTTACGGATCGTTCCAGGTATTTTGAAATGGAATTTAAACGATTTAATAAGGATCAGCAATTAGCAGAATCATTCACACTGTACCCCAGTGTTCTAATGTCCAATGACAAGACCCAGGTGGTGGCTCAGATTCCGGCAACAAGACATTATTTTACCAAAGATATATTTACGCACATTGCGGGTTTACCCCCTTCAAAGCGGGACGTTGAAGAAGCAAAAGCTTTGGAAGACTCATTAATTTACAAAACTTACTTTGTGACTGAGGGAGATTCTATAGTGGCGGATAATTATACCGTGGTCTTATCGAGTTATACTTTTCAACCTGATCATCCTCATTTTGAAAAAGACAGAAGCGATTTTGCTATACAGCTTAATATGGAGGTTTCTGATCGGGACATCGATACTTCATATACTGTACGTCCGGTACTCTTTATGGACAATACCCTTATCATGACCATTGCAGAACTGGTAAACCCCCTTGAAATAAAGATCAGGGCAGGAGCCGAATTAATGAATGAATTGATAAAACCGGACAGTGACATGAATTTTGGCAGCATATCACTGAAAGCAGGCGAAAGTGGAACTATTCATGGTCATTCCATTCGCTTGACTGGTTTTAACCGGAATCCAAAACATCGCATGATGGATGAAGAGAATGTAGATATATCAATAGCTGCCAGAATCATAATTGATAATCAGCATGAAATAGAACCTATCTTTTTGATAAGCAAGGAAGGAGAGCCTGCTCATTTTAATGAATTCATTCCAGAACTGGGCCTGCATATCCGCTTTGTTCATATCAATCCACAGGAAGAAGTTTTTACTTTCTTTGCAGGCAAGCAGACTGTGGGTGAAAATTTAAAGTTTCCAATAGAGATTGCAGAAAATGCTCAGCGTAATGATTGGATTTACCTTGAAGCCAGGATATTTCCAGGTATTAATCTGTTTTGGGCAGGAACCTTATTGATGATGTTTGGATTTCTTTGGTCTTTGGCATTTCGACTGATCAATCAGGGAAAGCGTGTCATCTCATAAGAAAAATATTCAGGTCGCATTCATTGGTTCAGGCAATGTAGCCTGGCACTTATGCTTGCGTCTTAAAGATCATATCTCCATAGAGTGGATTTATGGACGGAATAAAAAATCAGCGACAGAGTTGGCAGTTAGGATGTCGGTCAGGCAAATAAATGATCTGATAACGGCTTCTGCTCCGCACATTTTGATTATTGCGGTACAGGACCAGCAAATTGAAAAAGTTGTTCATGATCTCAAAGAATTGTTTTGGGTAACACCCGAATTACTTGTATTGCACACATCCGGGTCTGTGGCGGGCAAAGTGTTTGCAGATCATGGAATCGAGAATTATGGGGTATTGTATCCCTTACAGACTTTTATCAAAGGTGAAGGAGTAAGCTGGGATGAAATCCCGGTTTTTATCACATGTTCGAATAATAGAAATTTGGAAATGATTCAAATACTGGCTGAGTCCCTGTCCGACACAGTCATTTGTATCAATGATGAAGAACGTGAAGTGATTCATTTGGCCGCAGTGATATCCAATAATTTTACGCACCATTTGTTGGTAACAGCCATGGAGTTTCTCAAAGAGAACCAATTGAATCCGGGGTGGTTGCATCCATTGATTAAGCTCACGATTCAAAGGGCGTTGGATGATCAGGCTACTGAACTTCAAACTGGGCCTGCACGAAGAGGGGATTATAAAACCATTCAATCGCATGAAACGATGCTGGCCGCTCAACCTGCTCTCCTTCGATTGTATAGAAATTTAAGTAAATCCATTATAAATATGTACAAGCATGAGAATCGTAGCTGAAATTCCACATCATGATTATAAGATTACTGTGTTTAATATGAATAACAAACTTTCTATTAAGCTGGAAAGCAGATTACTTGAACAGACATTTAAATTCAGAGAGGGCTCAGGTATGGACTCTGTTGAAGACATTGAGAAACTTTTAACGCCTGCTTTCCTGAATGAAGTGGAAAAGTCATTTCAGATCATGGCCCGGGCAAGGCAAATGGGCATACAAGACATTAGCGGTGATGAAAATGAATTTCCGGTAATCGTATAACCGGATTATTCTGTGATAATGAGACGCTGGCTGAGGTTATTTTGACCTGATACCAAATGAATAATATACATTCCTGGGGACAGCCCATTCACATTCAATGGTATGATATGCCGGCCAGCATTAAAAAATTCATTCTTCGAAAGTGTTCTGATCCTACGGCCGGAATGATCGAAAAGGAATAGAGAAATGGGTTGTCCGTTTTGAATTTCGATGGTTACTTGTACCATTCCTTCCCTTACAGGATTAGGGTAGACAGGAAGTAAGGCGTCTTTTGTAATATTTCTTCTGATATTCAATTTACTTTTTTCCTCTTCGCCAAATATGATGTTTTCATCACCTGGTTTATATTGGGTGTATAAAAAAGGCAGGTAATACATTTCGTCTTCCGTACCCTCTCCCCATGATACCGTTCTGGGGGGATTATTAGGGTTGTAGGGATTTTCAGTGGTGTTATCATAAGTGGCCCTGGCATGAATTTTCCAGCCTTTTTTCACTATCATCATGCGATTGAAATAGTACATCCCTTGCCAATTAAAATCCCATCGCGGTATCGAAATGAGATTAATCCGGTTTTGTTGATCATCGACAATAAATACTTCCCAATCCTGACCCAGCAGATGCATATGAGGGAATAATCCGATCAAGCTGATATCCTGGTAAGGAGTCCATACCCCATGGAAAGTTTTTACCTGATTGGGGGGGATGATAAAAGGGCCGTTAATCAAAACTCCCGGAAAAGGAAGCATAATGTGGTCATCAATGAAGCGATCGACGGTTTCATCATCTCTCGCAAAAAATATATTGACTTTAGATCGGTCAGATTCATCCACCGGCCAGGGGGCATAATGCATTTGTATAACGAGATCAGAACCGGCAGAAATTTTTTGGCCCAGGCCATCTGGATAATATCGGGGTTTTTGACCTGGAGCAAATCCAGGGTATTGAGTATTATTGAGCACTTCAGCTACGCTAAATCCGGTACCATTATCAAATGCATCAAAACCATATCCTGGAGTACTTTCATCTATTTGTCTTGCTCTTCCTTTCGTGTCTTCAAACATGAGCGCATGATGTACAATTTTGGGATTACCTGGACGGAATTCTATGGCTTTCACAATTTTGTCCTCCGTCAGGCCTGTGGGCAAAACAAAATACCTGTATTCATCTTTATTGTTACCAATGTGAACATAGTCCTCAGCGAATTCAAGTACAAGGTCCGGTTCGCCAAGTAAAGAACCTTTCGGAAATTGTGGCAACGACGGCTCATCGGAAGCCTTGCCCAATTCGGCGCCTTCATCTACCCATCTTCCGATCAGGTTAATCTCCTCCTGGGTTAAAATAGTCTCACCCAATAAATGATTATAATCCGGATCAGCTTTCCATGGAGGCATAAACCGGGCAGCAGTAACATATTTAATGATACTCGCTCTCTCTCTTACTTCAGAATAATTGGTAAGAGGAAAAGGACCAATTTCACCCGGACGATGGCAAACTGTACAATGGTTGTAAATAATGGGAGCAATATCTTTTGAAAAAGTAACTTTTCCTGATTGACCCAAAACAGGATATGCGATGCATAAAGCAAAAAGACACACAACACTATTATAAACGGTGCTCTTCAATTTCATTGCATTATCTATAGATAGGCCATTTGTGATGCTCAAATTTATTCATTTTTTTCAATATTCATATGGTCATGCCATTCTATCATGCATCCAATGGCTTTGGTAAAGGGAAATACTGATTTTCTTCCATCGGTTAAATCCTTCAATACTTCTCTTAATTCCTGAGTGGTAACTACTCTACGCCGTTGACCCAGGTCTTCAAAAGTGTTATCAATTCTTCCTTTATACAAAATAGACTCAGATTCAACATCGAATACCACCACTTCGGGGGTCACTTTTATATCAAACTTTTTCACCAATGATTTAAAATAATCGGTTTTATGTGGTACACTAAGACCAAACTTTTCTTTGAATGATTCAATTTTTGCCGGTTTAGATGAAAGATTAGGAAAAACCATAATTATATCTGCAATTTCATTGAAATCTGTATAAATAGACTGAATTTCCTGTGTATATTGGATGCAAATGGGACAATCGTCCAACATGAAAATATACACCTTGATTGAATCGTGAATGCCATATTTTTCATCTGACGAAAAGCCCTGTGAGTAAGTAATTCCAAAAAGGCATATGATAATAAATAGCTTAGGTATGATATTGGCGTTCAAATTAAGAAAGATTTGACTGATCTAACGGAAAGGGTGTTGGTTTAAGTTCCAATATTGAATAAATGTTTTTTGGCGGTTATTTATACCCGGATTATGTAATAAAGCTTCATGATTTCAAGGCGCAGATGATAATTTTTTTCTTTTGATCTGATATTGCAGATAAGATGTGTAAGGGTATGCCAGGGATGTATGAATATTTAACAAATGATCTGTTTTTCAAAGTCTGAAAACTCACTAAACATTGGATAAAACAAAAAAAGATTAGATAGAATACAAAGATTTTTTAACTTTAAACATATATTATTCATCAAAATGTTAATAAAATGAAGAAACTAACAATTGCTGCTTTGGTGGGAGGACTTATTTTGTTTATATGGCAATTTTTGTCCTGGGCCCTTCTGAATCTCCATGCTTCGGAATATCAGTATACCGGACATCAGGATGAGATTCTCGAATTTTTATCAGATAAATTAACACAAGGCGATTATTTCCTTCCAACTGTTCCTCCCGGATCGTCCAATGAAGCAGAGCAAGAGCTCATGCGTCAACATGAAGGAAAGCCTTGGGCACAGATCAAATACAGATCATCCATGTCGACTGCAATGGGAATGAATATGGTTCGAAGTTTTATAGCCAATGTTTTGGCTGTATTGGTTTTGTCCTGGTTCCTTTTGAAAATTCGGGACAATAACCTTAAAACGACCGTTTTGATATCGATCGCTGTAGGTGCAATTGGCTATCTCACTATCCATTATTCATCATCCATTTGGTTCGAGAATGACACCGTTGCGCATTTGGTTGATTCATTAGTCCAATGGGGGTTGTGTGGTACATGGCTGGGATGGTGGCTCAACAGAGCTTGATTTCCGTCTATTGGGTAATGCTAAATCATATTGAGTAAATTTTGAAAACACTGATCCTGCTTTCAAATAGTTTTATATTTTTTTATTCCATGTGATTTTTTCAAATATTTAATATATTAGGAGTAAGTTGTAATTTCTATGATAAAATATTGCGATTACAGATTTTTTATCGTATATTGCACGTGGAATAAAGAATTTATACAATTGCGATTTTGCTTCTAACTCTTTTAATAAATGATTTAAAACCAAAAAAATCTTTAGAGATGAATCCACCTGGCTCGTTCAATGCCGGGGAGTACTTCTCACCCGGCAGCACCAAAAATCAAACTATGGGATCAAACCTGTCCCGTTTAATCAGATAATGGTGTTGATGACCTTTAGTCTATATACACAACAAGACATTGAGAAAATAAAAATATCGGGACTTTCAGTTGAATTAAAACTATAGAGGTTTCGATCCAATAAAGAATAATAGCCGGTTTTTGCCGGCTATTGTTTTTTTAAAGATCAATTTTTCATGAAATCCTTTTATAATCTTTCCATACCTTTGCATCAACATGATAACTGATGCATGCAATCTGAATATTCCCAAACCGCAAAATTTCCTTTAATCCGTTTACTGGTACTTTCAAAACATCTGGATATTGTTGGTGCACTTGTAGTGTTTTTGACCAGTGTATCACGTAATTTTCAGGGCACTATTTTTTATGAAGGTCGCATCGAATTTGGTGTGCCCATGGACGAATTGCTGCCAATGATCCAAAACGGAGCTTATCCTTTAGGGTTCATGGCCATTATAGGTGCTGTTTTTTCCATGCTCTCCACCCGGTTGGTCGGCAAACAGAACAATTGGGGGAACGGAATAGGTATTGTAACCACTATAAATAGTGGAGCCAATGATTATTTATTTGGAAATCACTCTGCTCTCATTACCTATCCTATTACTTTTATAGTCACCAGCTTTGCCACTTACAACTGGTATAAAGGAGAAAGGATCAGAAAGAGGGATGCCCGGTACTATCTCATTATATTAACCACCCTGTTGATTGCCTATATTATTGTATATATTGGGTTTTATTTATTTGGAGGCCTGGATAGTGCATTATTTTTTCATACAGTAGCCATCACTTTTGGTCTGAGTCTTGGGGCAAATGTATGTAGCAGTCTTAAATATGAAGAAACCTGGTTGAGCTGGGCAATATACAATGCTGTACAATTGGTAAAAAATCTGATACAAATGAATATAGCCAATGTAGCAAAGTATATTTTTTACTTAGTCAATGCAATTATCACTCTCATCGACTGGAAGTGGAATGGGGACAGAACAGACTATTCCGCAGCTGTTCAATCATAAATTTTTAATTCCTTCTTCTTTAATTGACTCCTTTTTGGTTTGAATTCTGTTGAGTGTTTTTGGAAGTCAGTCCTAAAGACTTAAGAATATTGTCCAGAATTTTTTTAAAAATGCCTTCCCATATCCCTGATGTTTCGTTTTTGCTCATAGTCCTACCATTTACTGAGTGTTAGAAAATTTATTACCTAATAGAGTATTTATTTTTATTTGAAATAACTTATCTCCCTATTTTTGTACGAAAATAACCTAAATCTCTCAATGCCGGCAAATAATTATCATCCGGAATCATACTGGACTGAAGTAGCGAATAGAATTGAGAAAAGACCTGACAGGAATGTTGTGGCAGGAGACGATGAGCCTTATTATCGGTACAAAAGGAATCAAGTACTTGATATGCTTAGAAAGCTCGATTGGAAAGATCGCAATGTGTTGGAATTCGGCTGCGGCCCGGGAGGTAATCTGAAAGAAATTGCCCATCTACAACCAAAGAGCTTAACTGGAATGGATATATCTCAGAGAATGCTGGAAATGGCTAAAGTGAACCTGGAAGGCTTGCCGGTACATTGGGTAAAGACGAACGGTCATGCATTGGAAGTTCAGGACAATGCTTTTGATTTAATTTTTACAGTAACTGTTTTACAGCATAATACGGATGAATTACAATTAGAAATAATCATAAAAGAATTGTGCAGAGTGGGAAGTCGTGACATTTACATTTATGAAAAAACAGCTTCCAGGATCAGAGGCGATATACTTTGTTTAGCGAGACCAGTATCACACTATGCATCTATTTTTAAAAAAAATGGCTTTGTGTTTGTCAAAAGTAATCCTCTCAAAATTTATGTCAGTTATCTGATTTGCGGAATTATCCGTAAACTTCTCAATCCCTCCTCCAGAAAGGAAGGTGAACCACTCAATTCTCTTTCTACTTTTTTACAGCGAACTCTCCTCCCTTTTACCCAAATCATTGACCCATTCATACCGGTATACAATGATCTTACAGAAATGCATTTTACCAGAAAAGATGCTGACATTCAAACGAACAAATTAAAATAATGAAATGAAAACGCAAAGACGATTTTTGGACATCCATTGGGTAAGGGAGCAGTTTCCGGCACTAGATTATCCATTTATATTCATGGATAATGCCGGTGGATCTCAAATTACAGGAAAATCCATTCAGTATATCCAGGACTACTTTCATCGTATGAATGTACAGCTTGGAGCTACATATCACGCTTCCGCTGAAGCTGGAAAGCAAATGGAGCGAACACACTCAAGAATCGGACAGCTTTTAAATGCCGGGGATAGTGGACAAATTGTAATCGGTCCATCTACCACTATGCTCTTGCGTATTCTGAGTATATGCATCAGTAAATTGTGGAAACCCGGAGATGAAGTGATTGTTTCGCATGCTGATCATGAAGCCAATATTTCATGCTGGAAAGATTTGCATCCGCTTGGGATACAAATAAAAATATGGCATCCCAATCCGGAAACTCATCAATTGGAAATAGACGATTTGAAAAAATTACTTACCGAACGCACCCGTTTGGTAGCGATGGTTCACGTCTCCAATGTAATAGGTAGTATACACCCGGTATCAGAAATCGCAAAATGGGTGCACGAGGCCGGAGCCTTGCTTTGTGTAGATGGCGTAGCCTTTACACCCCACAGGATTCCGGATCTTCAGGCTTTGGATGTAGATTTTTATGTGTTCAGCACATATAAAACTTTTGGCCCCCATCAGGCCATCATGTACGGTAAAAAAAGTCTATTGGATCATATGCCCGGGATCAACCACTTTTTCATCCAATCCACTCCATATAAGTTCCAACCCGGCAATTTCAATTTTGAACTGACATACAGCATGAACGGTTTTTTGGATTATTATGATGATCTATATCATCACCATTTTCATGGCCACCCTACAGATATTCTTTCCAGAAATCATCAGATCAATCAACTGATTTCACGCTATGAAGAGAAGCTGGCTGCCCCTCTACTCGAATTTCTTCAATCCAGAAGAGATATCAGGGTTATAGGTTCATCTAATGTTTCGGGCGATGTTCGTGTTCCAACCGTTTCATTTGTGCATGAGTCACTTTCAAGTGAGCAGATTGTTACAGGAACGGAACCCTATCGCATTGGGATACGATATGGAGACTTTTATGCTCATCATCTGATAAATGAATTGGGATTACGTAATCAATCCGGCGTGGTAAGAGTCAGCATGGTGCACTATAATGCAATTGAAGAAGTACTTCTGTTGATTAAAGCGCTGGATGAAATATTGTTCTCTTCATAAAGTTATTTTAAACTATAAAGCATAAAATTGTTAGTGTAATTTGAACAAAGGTAAACACCGAATAAAATGAAATTTAACTTGAAGTTGTTGTACAGAATTTCATTTTTGATTAGTCTTATTGGTCTAGGGGCCATTATTTCAGACTTTGGATTTTCTCACAATGACTTTTCTCAAAATTTTTTAGATAAATTTTACTTTTTTGTTCTCGGTATTGGATTGATTTCAACTTGTACCAGATACTTGAAGGATAAAAAATTATCTAAACGAATGGCGTTTTTATTCGATATTTTTTCTATCGGGTTTACGATGTGGTTGTATTATATGTATCTGTTTGTGGGTGTTCCATTTGAGACAGACTTAATTCTTGAGAATCCAATTTGGGTTAAAATTGCGGTGCTTTTCACTTTCATTAGAGAATTTTCTGAACTTAAAATAAATTTCAAAAGGACAGTTATTAATCCCGCCCAACTTTTCATATTGAGCTTCCTGGTTATCATCTTTATTGGATCTTTGCTGCTGGTATTGCCTAATGCAACTTATGAAGGAATTTCATACTTAGATGCATTATTTACTTCAACTAGTGCGGTTTGTGTTACAGGTTTAGTTGTAGTCGAAACGGGTTCACATTTTACATTGTTCGGCCATACTCTTATTTTGATTTTAATACAGGTAGGTGGATTAGGTATTTTAACTTTTGCTAGTTATTTCAGTTATTTTTTTAAAGGAGGTACTACCTATGAAAACCAATTGGCGCTAAGTGATTTGATCAGTTCAAAAAAAATGGGAGAAGTATTTTCAACTTTAAAATACATCATCCTCATTACTTTTGGAATCGAGTTATTTTCAGGTGTTTTGATTTATGCAACTGTAGAATCAAGTAGTTTTAATTCACAATCGGAAATGCTTTTTTTCTCAGCATTCCATTCTATTTCTGCCTTTTGTAATGCTGGTTTTTCAACACTTAATGAAAGTTTGTTTGATACCAGTTTTCGATTTAATTATAATTTACACCTCGTAGTTATTTTTACTTTTGGTTTGGGTGGGTTAGGATTTCCTATTGTTGTCAATATCCTTAAATTTTTGAAGTATAAAATTATTACTCTTTATTCTTCCCGAAAGAGGATGAAATACAAGCCCTGGGTGTTGAACTTGAACAGTCGCATAACTTTAATAACTACCCTTTCAATTTCATTAGTGGCGGTTATAGCTTTCTATTTTCTTGAATACAATAATACATTAGCCGACCACAGTGGATTTGGTAAAATAGTTTCAGCGCTATTTGGAGCAACAACTCCAAGAACTGCAGGATTTAATACAATAGATACAGCTTCTATTACATTTCCAACATTGATGATGATTTTTCTTTTAATGTGGATTGGGGCTTCACCTCAATCCACAGGTGGGGGGATTAAAACAAGTACTTTTGCTATTGCAACTTTAAATATTTTGAGTTTAGCCAAAGGAAAGTCAAGAATTGAGATTTTTAGACGAGAAATAGCAGATATCTCTGTAAGAAGAGCATTTGCCATAATATCATTATCCTTGGTTGTTATAGGGTGTTCAATCATGTTGATTACCATTTTTGACCCTGAGAAGAAGTTAATAGATGTTGCATTTGAAAGTTTTTCAGCCTATAGTACAGTAGGTTTGAGTTTAGGAATTACACCACATTTAAGTAATGCCAGCAAAATTATTATCATCATAGTTATGTTTGTAGGACGCATTAGTATGCTTTCTTTAGTAATCGCTGTATTCAAGAAAGTAAAACATAAAAATTATAGATATCCTAATGAAGAAATTACAATAAATTAAAATACCTATATATGAAATATATCATTGTCGGACTTGGGAATTTTGGCGCTTCATTAGCACAAAAACTTACTGAACAAGGAAATGAAGTCATTGGTATTGACACCAATATGGTAAAAGTAGAGGCATATAAGGAAAAAATTTCACATACGATTTGTATGGATGCCACAGATGAGTTTACCGTTTCAGGACTTCCATTAAAAGAAACTGACATCATACTTGTGGCCATTGGTGAAGACCAGGGAGCAAATATTATGACCACGGCGCTATTGAAAAATTTTGCGGTAAAAAGATTAATAAGTAGAGCCATAAATCCATTGCACGAAAAAGTTCTACAAGCTATTGGAGTAGATGAAATCGTACATCCGGAAGAAGAAACAGCAGAAAGGTGGGCAAAAAAGCTCTGTTTGAGCAATGTAGTTGATTCATTTGAGTTGAATGATGATTTTTCTATCATTGAAGCAATTGCGCCTGTAGAGTATATTGGAAAGGCAATCAGAGACGTCAGTTTCAGAAGAAATCATAATTTATTAGCTTTAACAGTTATTAAAAAAGTAGAGGAAAAAAGTTTGTTGGGCAAAACACAAACAATTTCTAAGATTATGGGCGTAATTTCAGGGGACTACATAATTGAAAAAGAAGATATACTGGTTCTCTATGGCTCAAATAAAGATTTACAAATTTTTTTAAAACATAAATTGAGAGAATAAAAAAATAGAAGCGTTGACTATTATTTTATTCATCTTTAACAATCAAATTATCAAATAATAATGAGATAAAGTAAAAAGTAGTGGATAACATATAAAAAATGAAAGTCATCATGCAATGATATTGAGCTATGTGGCAGAAATAGAATATTGAAAGCCAAACCGATATTTTGAATAGGGAATGAAATGAATTTCTGTACCTTCTTCACAGGAAAGTATAAAGCAATGGTCATGTAATATATTATGATATCAAATCAATTAGTCTGATTACTAAATACAAGATCAATGGATGTGAAAATGAAATTGTCACGAGGAAAGGAAGCGCTGGATTACCTTGCTACCAATGAAAAAGGTTACTCCATTCAAATCAATGCTGATGGGAAAGGGGTATCCCCCATGCAGTCATTACTGGTTGCGTTTGCATCATGCAGCGCGGTGGATGTAGAGCTTTTGTTGGCAAAAATGCGCCAGAATCTTGCGCATCTGGAGGTAAACATTATCGGTACAAGAGTAGAAAATGCCACACCGCGACCCTATCAATCCATCCATCTTGAATTTGTCATGCACGGTCAGATCAAAGAAAAATCTGCCCAAAAAGCCGTTTCCATGGCGGTAGAAAAATATTGTTCTGTGGGCCAAAGTCTTGATCCGTCGATCAAGGTTACCCATTCCTATTTAATCAAATCCGGACACATTCCTGAATAATGAATAAGAATTTTCATTTCGAAACGAGGGCTATACGTATTCAAACAGAAAGAAGCCGTCAAAAAGAGCACAGCACTCCCATTTATGTCACCTCTAGCTTTGTGTTTGATGATGCGGAAGATATGCGAGCCAGTTTCAGTGAAGAAAAAAACGGAAATATATATTCCCGGTTTACCAATCCTACTGTACAGGAGCTTGAGGTAAAAATCGCCTCTTTGGAAGGAGGTCAGGAAGGCCTGGCCACTGCTTCCGGTATGGCTGCCATCTTTACCTGTTTTGCATCCTTTCTGTCTCATGGTGATCATGTGCTTATTTCATCTGCTGTTTTCGGATCGACACTGAAAATTGCAGAGGATTTTTTAAGAAAATGGGGGATTGACTTTGACTATCTTCTTCCATCAGAAATCGGTCTCTGGGACTCCAAAATAAAGCCGACCACAAAAATGGTTTATCTGGAAACTCCCGCCAATCCCACGCTTGAAATCATCGATCTGGAAGAGGTGGCTTCTATTTTCAGGCCAAAGGGAATTCTCATCGTGGTTGATAATTGCTTTGCTACTCCATATTTACAAAGACCTATGGAATGGGGGGCGGATATCGTCATTCATTCTGCCACTAAGTATATAGATGGGCAGGGTAGGGTTTTGGGCGGTCTGATCGTTTGCAATAGGGAATTGAAAAGCCATATGATGCCATTTTTACGTAATGCCGGGCCCTCCATGTCTCCATTTAATGCCTGGGTATTGAGTAAAAGTATTGAAACATTGGGTGTCAGAATGGACAGGCATTGTAAGAATGCACTTGAATTATCGCAATTTCTCGAAAAGCATCCTAAAATAGAACAGGTAATGTATCCATTCCTCCCATCATTTCCTGGATTTTCCACAGCAAAAAAACTGATGAGTCAGGGTGGGGGAATGCTGGCTTTCCGATTGGGTGGGGGATTGAAAGCAGGAATTTCATTTATTGACCGGATACGGTGGCTATCTATTTCGGCTAATTTGGGAGATACCCGTACGATTGTTACCCATCCCGCTTCTTCTACTCATTCTAAATTAAACAGCAGGCAAAGGGAAGAGGCTGGCATTACCGATGGTTTGATACGCATTAGTGCGGGCCTTGAACATATCAATGACCTGATGGATGAAATTAGTCATGCTTTGAAAGATAAATAATGAAGGTTTGTCTATAAAGATGGCCTATAAGAAAGACAATCATATATTTACCAAACGCTTAGATCAATTTTTATGTTTATGTGTCAAATGAACAGATGTTGGAGGGTATCATAAGATTGCAAACTGTCATTTCTGAAAAGGCAGGCACCATTATACAAAACGAAAAAGTCCAGTACTTCCTTTTTTGGACTGTCCTATATCTGATATTGGTTTCATTAGACAGTAAGGAACTGGGCATGTTTTTTACTCTGGGAACCAGTTTTGTTACTGTCGGCTTTTTTATAGTTATGGTTTACATAAATGCAGCCTATCTCTTCCCTCAATATGTTAAAAATAAGAGCCTGTTTTGGCATGTGGTGTCGTTGATCGTAATAGCTATTATTTTAACCCCCATTAAGTCGTTTATCTTTTATTTTATCTATTTTGAACATCCGGAAAAAAGAGATTTTATATTGAGTAATCAGTATTTCTTTTTTCTGTCATTTTTCTTCATGGGATCGGGTTCCACCATTTTCTACATTATGCGTGAATGGTTGAAAAGTCAGCACGAGCGAAGTGAGTTACAGAATAAGACCCTGCAAAGTGAACTCAATTTCTTAAAATCACAGATTAATCCTCATTTTCTCTTTAATACACTCAATAATTTGTACGCACTTACCCTTAAAAAGTCGGACCTGGCCCCTGAGATTGTTCTTAAATTGTCGGAAATGATGCGATACATGTTGTATGAATGCAATGAGTCGCAGGTGTATCTCAGGAAAGAGATCAATTGTATGAAGAACTACCTAGAACTGGAAAAGCTTCGCCAGGGTAAAAAATTTGAAATCATTTTTGAACTGGAAGGAGAAGTACAGAATCAGAAGATCGCTCCATTGCTTTTTATTCCTTTCTTGGAAAATAGTTTTAAACATGGCCTCAGTAACCAACTGGGCGAAGGCTTTGTGCACATTAAAATGCTGGTTCAACAGGATCTGGTAGAAACCTATATAGAAAATAGCAAGCCTCCTACCATGCCATCAAAAACCGGCCCGAAGAGTGGAGGCATTGGCCTGGGTAATGTGAAAAGAAGACTGGATTTGCTATACCCGAATGCCCATGAACTGGAAATTAATAATCATCCCAATACTTACTCG
>DAOLDB010000076.1:0-16426 GCA_035327565.1 Saprospiraceae bacterium | reverse complement strand
AGCTTAAATTGGATAGTAAGGAAGGAGAAGGAACCAGGTTTGTCATTCAATTACCTGTTGCCTGAATCACAGATATATTGGCTATATGGTGTATTTGGAGGAGATAAATGTCAAAATATAACAGCTTTGGAGTTATCCGTTAGCAGTAGGAAGATGATGTTTGGACGTTTGTTCATGTATTTGTTTTGTCATGGATTGCAAATTCTTAGTGCACTTTTGCGCAATGATCTGTATGACCTATACATCAAAAACATAGACAAAAAGTGTTGCAGGAAGAATACAGTAGGCAGTGGATTATGTTGGACGGCTTTATGTGGATTGATGAGGTTACAATCTCTAAGGGATTAAACTTGAGTAGCCCCGAAAGAATGTCCGGGTTTCGAATCAGTCGATAGTAACAACTACAGGGTAGTTGAATATTATGAAGCCCCATAGCCAATCTTCTTCAAAGAACCAATTATCCAGCCTCCATACCATCAAATAGTGGGATATACCGGTTTTCAGGATTTGAATTTATTTTACAATGGATCGATTGACAGCAGGAATTTGAATTTGAATAAAATCATGTTCTTCTTTTGTATGGCAAAGGTTGCAATGGGCAGTGAAAAGCAGGAACTCCTTCCTGAATAAAGCAGTATCTTTAAGGGCAATCGTTTCTACCATCTTCGGTATTGCTTCATCAAGAAATATTTGTCCTGATGATTCGCGATGTGGTCTTCTTTTCAGAGCATTGCGAAAAGAAATCTCCATGTGCTCTAATTGATGATCCGCATATTCCCAATTCATAGAAAGGGCTGCCCAATAAAGTTCCTGGTAACGGTATCCGATTTCTGCCATAGCCACATCAAAACCTCTGAACTGTGTTTCAATTTCTGACAGTTTGGTTTGTGCGCTGCCTCTTAACCACTCTCCCTGGATTTCTCCGGAATTACATTGGGACTGAAGTAAAATAAAAACAATCAAAAATAGGATTGTCAATAATTGATTTTTAATTAGGAAGTATAATTTGTACATTTTAAGGTGTATGTTTCAATTTTTTATTTTATTAAAATATGGAAGTTCATGATTCCAGGTATCCTTTTTTAACACTTATTATTTAGTTGAGTTACAAATTTAGTTTTATTCACAAAATGGTTAGGACAAAATCTTTAGAAACTTTGTAATGCTTATAAAAACCATTAATTTGCATTGGATTTATATTATGAAATATTCAATGAAAAAAAGATTTTCCCTCATTCTTGCTGCAATTGTTTTCTTGTTTTCCTATACAGAGGACGTATCTTCTCAGGTTTCTAAAAATATTATTGTTGAGCATTTTACAAATAGCAGATGTCCGATTTGCGCCAATAGAAACCCCGGATTTTATCAAAACTTAAGACAGCAGCAAAACATTTCATGTATATCAATACATCCCAGTGCACCCTACAACACATGCCCATTGAACCAGGCCAACAGAGCTGCCAATGACGCACGCACTCATTTTTATGGCATTTACGGGGGCACTCCAAGATTAGTAATTAATGGTGAGGTGGTATCCGCTGCAGCCAACTATGCCAATCCCGCATTGTTTGACCCTTACGATGGACAATCGCCTTTAAAAATTAGTATTACTCAATATACTTCGGGTAATAATGATGTTACTTCCAGGATCACTATTGAAAAAGTATCACAAAATACGCCAGAATCCCCTGTACTATTATTTGCTGGATTGGTTGAGGATACAGTAAGGATTAATGGAGGCAATGGCGAGCCAGAGCATTACAATGTACTGAGGAGATCATTATATGCACCTGAAGGAATGGAAATTAATTTACCCGCATCTGTGGGTGATTCTATAGTTTTTGAAAAGACCGAATCGGCAGCTGCATCCTGGAATTTTGAACGAATGAAAACAGTAGCCATAGTACAGCGCAAAGACAATAAAGCTTTAATACAGAGCTTTATTTCATCTCGTGATAAAACCAATACATCTACCACTTCGATAAATAAATATGAAAGAAAAGGCACTATTCAAGTTTATCCCAATCCTGCAAGGGATTATATAGTAATCGATGGTTTGTCCTTGGACAGTTATCAATATGATATTTTATCCATCAATGGCCAAAGAATACAAACGGGTATTCTGGATGAAGAGCGCATACTTTTGGAAGGCTTGAAAGAAGGCTTGTATATACTCAAGATTTATAATCAAAACAGGAGTTATACATCGAAATTTTGGAAAGGTATTTAATAGGACTCGCGCATTGAAATTTTTAGGATATATTTTTTATTTTTTTACTACAATGCCTAAGTAGTTCTTTAGTTATATTCAAAATTTAATTCATTTATTTTCCCAGGCTATCTATTGCGCTTATTTCAGGAATTCGCAATCTGATATTTACTATCTGAGCAAGCATATTATTATTTTAACACAACTTTACACTTATGAAAAAACTAATCCGATGCTTCCCTTTATTCCTTTTATTTCTTATAGCTTGCCGTCAGGAGCCGGCTTTTCATATTGTAAATCCGGGTTCTATGCCATTTACATGGGATAATGCCAGCATTTATTTTCTTCTTACAGATCGATTTAACAATGGTATTCCGGAAAATGACCACCTGCACAATGAAGAAGTAATACCTGGCCCGCTTCGTGGGTTTAAGGGAGGGGATATCGTTGGAATAACCCAAAAGATCAAAGAAGGGTACTTTGATCGATTAGGAGTTGATGCAATTTGGCTCACTCCCATCGTCAGACAGATTGATGGATGGGTAGATGAAGGAACAGGGATTTCATTTCCGTTTCATGGCTATTGGACTAAGGATTGGACTTCCATAGATCCCCGGTTTGGGACAGAAAAGGATCTAATGGAGTTGGTCAGTGTTGCACATAGTCATAAGATAAGAATTCTTTTAGATGTTGTAGCCAATCATACCGGACCGGTTACTCCTGAAGATCCAAAATGGCCTGAAAGCTGGGTGAGGACAGGGCCTGTGTGTACTTATCGCGGTTTCCATACTACTACTCATTGTACTCTGGTGGAAAATCTTCCGGATATACGTACAGAGAGTTTTGAAGAAGTTGAATTACCATTGCATCTTATTGAAAAATGGAAAGAAGAAGGTCGTTACGATCAGGAAGTGCTGGAACTCAACCAATGGTTTTTGGAAACCGGATATCCCCGTACCCCGGTTTACCACATATTAAAATGGTTGGTTGATTTTGTAAAAAAATATGGAATTGATGGTTTTCGTGTGGATACAGTCAAACACACAGAACCCTATGTTTGGAATGATTTATGGATTTCCGCTTCCAAAGCTTTTGAAGAATGGAAAAAAACGCATGAGGCTGAGAGCATTGATGATACCCCATTTTATATGGTGGGTGAAGTGTATGGATATTATATAGGAAGCGGACGAAGCTATGATTTTGGGGATACCCTGGTCGATTATTTTAGCAATGGATTTCATGCCCTGATCAATTTTGATTTTAAATATGATGCCGGTGGAACCTGGGAAGCTATGTTCTCAAAGTATGATTCTTTGCTACATGAACCATTGGTTGGTAAAAGTGTGGTAAACTACATCAGCAGTCATGATGATGGGCGTCCTTTTGATCTTTTTAGAGAAAAACCTATAGAATCAGGTACACGCTTGATGTTATGCCCCGGAGCAATTCAAATTTATTATGGCGATGAAACAGCACGCACCCTGACTGCAGAGGCAGTGGGAGATGCTTCTCTCAGATCATATATGAATTGGGATGAGTTGGATAACAATACACAAAAAGCCGATGGTACAACGCATGAGATTTTGACTCACTGGCAAAAGTTGGGAACTTTCAGGAAAAACCATCCCAGTGTAGGGACAGGAAAGCATATGCAAATCTATGATGATCCCTATACATTTAGCCGTACTTATAGTGATGGGGACAAATCTGATCAGGTAGTGATCGCTTTAGATGTTCCATTAGGTGAAAAGACGATTGTTGTCGATCCAATATTTAAAAATAAAATGACCTTAAGAGATGCATATTCGGGCCATTTAAGTAAAGTTATTCAGGGGACAGTTAGTTTAGATACACCTTATTCTATTGTCCTCCTGGAAAAATTTGAGCAAAATTAAAACGGAACAGCATTTTTCATTTACTTTAAATTAAATGTCATGGATATTAATAAAAGTGTGTTGCGTTTCAAGCAAGCAATAAATGGAATCCTCTCAGCACGGTATTCCGGGATGCATTTCAGGTTTCAGTTTTTCACTTCTCACTGGATGATTTTTTCGCATTCATAATTTAACTTGATGGCTAATAGAAAATATACTTATGATGTCATTGTAGTAGGTCTGGGCTCAATGGGATCTTCCACACTTTACCATTTAAGTACAAGGGGAGTCAAAGTTTTAGGTATTGACCGTTTTCACGTCCCCCATGATAAGGGTTCTCATTCCGGGCAGTCCCGATTGATCAGAAAGGCTTATTATGAACATCCGGATTATGTTCCTCTTTTGTTTCGAGCATATGAGAACTGGAAAAAAATAGAGCAAATTTCGGGATCTGCATTGTACTACGAAACAGGCATTTTATATATGGGCAGAGGGAATCATCCTGTCATATCCGGAATGCGTTATTCAGCCGAAAAATACGATATCCCTGTTGAAGATTTGAGTACCAATGAGGCCTTTCGCAGACATACACAATTCAATATTCCCGGGGACTACGACATTTTAATTGAAAAAGAGGCAGGATTTGTCACGCCTGAAAAAACCATTGAGACCTGTATTCAGCTCTCGCAAAAAAATGGGGCAAATATAATCAGCGGGGAAGCGGTAAAAGGATGGGAATTAATTCATCAAACCATACATGTACATACTTTAACCCAAACCTATACAACCAGAAAATTGATATTGACTACCGGTGCATATACGCCATCCTTATCTACATTTTTAAAACCGAAGCTAAAAGTGACCAAACAATGGCTTGCATGGTATCTGCCTGTTGAACCTGAAAATTTTGCTCCTGGAAATTTTCGATGTTGGTGTATTGCTCATGAAGAGGATGAAGGCATTTATTATGGTTTTCCCATGTTGGAACAAAAACAACATCCGGGTCCGAAAGGAATTAAAATTGCACATCACTCACCAGGAAAAGAAACAAATCCCGATGAAGATAGGGAATCCTCGACTGAGACGGAACAGGAAAAACTAACCCAATTCTTAGCCACTTATCTCCCCGGGAAAATTGCTACCATTACGGCACTCCGTCCATGTTATTACACTTACTCTCCGGATGAACATTTTATAATAGATTTCATTCCGGATAGCAACAAAAAAATCATCATTGCCAGTGGATTTAGTGGCCATGGTTTCAAATTTGCACCTGTGATAGGGGAAGCTTTAACCGATTTGGCAATGAAAGGAAAGACCGATTTGCCCATACATTTTTTTGGGTTAAACCGGTTCAATATATGATTGATTTACAAAACTTTCCTTACAGAATAGAGTATAAAAAATTGTGAGATGCCTCACTCATGGATTAAGCAAAGGTATAAAGTTTTACCAACTATTCATTTCATTGATCAGGTCGGATCCCTTTTTTAAAGTGTTTGCACTTTTACAATTTTCAAAAACACAAACTCCTCCGGTACACTGACAACAATCAGGATAACAGCAGCAATATCCCTCAATGTGGGTTGCATTGGCTGCGACATTCCTTCCATCGAACAATTCTTCCAATCCAAAAAAACCAACAATGTAATTAACCTTTTCATGATAATCTTTGGGGTGTTTTTCCATAATGGCCTTATAAGAATAACTGGCTATACCTGCATCACCCATAGCAAGCTCTGACATGAAATCTCTAAGTGTCTTCTGGTCGAATATGGTTTTCAACCCGGTATCTTCTTTTGCAATATTCCAAAACTCCCGGTGACTTCGCACCATTTTCACCTTTGAATCCTTAAACATCCTCTTGTATTCTTCAGCATCTTTTGCCCTTTTACCATTGTATTTATAATCTCCCTGTCCATATCCGACTATCCCAAATAACAATAAAAATAAAACGGTTAAGCTCTTCATTATATAAATATTTTAGATTAAAAAAAATGTAACTATTTGATATCAAATAATATATTTCAAAATTAGAAAGGGTACATGTTACTGAGTTCACACTTTTGGGTGAAATTAGGCTGGCTTCATTCTAATTGTTGCAGAATAATGACTAAAAATATCTTATACAGTTAATTGAGATCATTTCTTTTTATAAAATGGGTCTGTAATTTTATAATATGAAGTGGCTTTTTACTGTACTGATATTTCATACCCCACTTGTATTAAGTTGTATCCGGGGGCAACCCGTATCCTATATTGGTGAGGATTTTACGGTTTCTACTAACACGGTAGACTTAAGAGCCAATTATCTCCGACCTATACTTGATATTACAGTAGCTAATTTTATCATTAACCGGTTTAACGCGTATGTCCGTCGTTCTGAATGGGCTCATGTTAAACCATCAGATTGGTGGATAAATATTCAAAGAGGATTTATATATGATGGCGACCCGTTTTCTTCCAATTGGTTTGGACATCCGATCCATGGTTCCATATTTTATAATTCTGCAAGAAAGTCAAATATTGATTATTTCAAATCTTTGCCCTATGTGATGATGGGTTCCCTGATGTGGGAATGGCTCGGTGAAACAGAATACCCCAGCATGAATGATATGATCACCTCAACTCTTGGAGGTCAGTACATGGGTGAAGTACTGTACCGTTTGACGGATCATTTATGGAATTCTTCCAGCACTAATAAGACGGTCAATGGTATAGCAGGTGGTTTGATCAATCCCGTAATGGGAATGAACCGAATTGCATTTGGTTATGCAATTCCAAAATCCCAAACATCAGAAATACCCCTTAAAACATATCTTTCATTGGGTTTAAATCAACCATTCAATACATTTTTTGACCAAATGAGTCCGACAGGAGTACTCATTGAACTGGATATTGAATATGGAAATTTATGGAATTTAAAGAATAGCAAAATAAAACCATTTGACTATTTTACTTTTCGAACCTGGCTAAATATTCTTGCCCCTGAAAGTGAGGCCTCTGCATATTATAATATTAGTTCAAGTTCCATTATGTTCGGTAAAAGTTTTAACTATGGAACCCGCAAATCGACTATCCTGAGTGTATCTCAACATTACCGCTTTGTACATAATCATCTGTATAAAATTGGAGCCTTTGTGGTAACTGCCGATGCATGGTGGTTTAATCGGATTAAAAACAACCTGGAATTTTTCTCGGGAATCAAAGGAGGAGCAGTAGTTTTCGGAAGTGGCCTATCAAAAAATATTATAAACGAATATCCTGACATTTTTCCAAATTTTCAAAGAGATTATATTTTTGGACCCGGTTACATGATGCAATGTGTTGGAGGATTAAAGCATATTTACCTGGGAAGAATTGACTTTGATTTAAGTTATTATAAAATCTTCTCAAAGCCCTTACCAGAGGGAAACGAAAAATTACAACAGATAAAAACCAGGTATATTTCACCCTCTTTTGGATCTTTTTCCTTAGGATTGGATTATAATTATTTCAATAGATATGGTCGATACTATTCTGCGGTAGAAAATACAGATATTTCAATGAGAGCATGGGAGCTTAGGTTTTTGTTAGTTTATACTCTTTAAGCTTCCATCGAGTAATTAGACAAAATTCTTTCCAAAGTAATTTGAGCAATGCGCAGTAAAGATTCAGTTGTCCAGCCAGCAATATGAGGGGATACGATGACATTGTTCATGTTAAATAATTGCTTGTACAGTTTGACTTCCTCACTGTTGTAGGTTTCCGGACTTTCATTTTCAAATACGTCGAGGCAAGCTCCGGCAATATGTTTGCTTTCCAATGCCTTCACCAATGCAGGTGTGTGTATGACCTGGCCTCTTGAAGTATTGATAATAATAGTTCCTTTTTTGCATGAGTGTATAAATTGATCATTACATAAATGTCGGGTCTCCTTTGTCAGAGGCAGATGAAAAGAAATGATGTCTGCTTTTGATCTGATCTCTCCTAAGTCAGTCTCCTTAATCCATGGAAATTGTTCTGCATAACTTTTTTTGTATTTGTCATACACTAAAACATCCATTTGCAAACCTCGTAAAACATGGGCAAAAGCAGACCCTGTAAAACCATATCCAATGATTCCTATAACTTTACCTCTTAATTCTGACCCCCGGTTGTCCTCACGTTTCCAAATCAGGTTTTTTACCTCTTTATCAGCAGTAATCAGATGATTTTGAAGAGCTAGAATCATGCCCAATGCATGTTCCGCCACAGACCAGCAATTGCCTTCAGGCGTATTGATTACCCTTATTCCTTTAGCACGGGCATAGGATATGTTGATGATTTCCATTCCTGAGCCCAAACGGGCAATAAAATTTAACGATTTTCCTCTTTGAATCATCCTTTGATCCATGGCAATTTTTGAATTTACAATGATTCCAAAGTAATCGGGTAGCGTTTCATAGACCTCTGCAGCCGTGACATTTCTATTGTATTCGACAGAAAAGCCTTCGCTCTCCAGCCAAATGGGAAGCTGATTATGTACCTTGTCTGTAATTAAAATTTTCTTGAGCATTCCAATTAAATTTTCTTAGCGAAATTAATCTGAATATTCAGTATGTGGATTTGTTATAGATGACATTTAAATGGTTGAAGATATTATTCTATGCAACTTCAAATGTCCTATTCAGAAGATGTTTGAAAAATCTTTTATAAGACACTTAGTTATAATCCTCCTTGTTCTCTTCAATATTATACTATATTTGCCCCCAATTTTTAATTATCCCGCCTATGCCAAAAGATAGCAGTATCCATTCGGTTTTGATCATTGGTAGTGGTCCGATTGTTATCGGACAAGCATGTGAATTTGATTACAGTGGTACGCAGGCATCAAGATCTCTGAAAGAAGAGGGAATTGAAGTAAGCTTGATTAATTCCAATCCGGCTACCATTATGACGGATCCTGTAACAGCTGATCACATATACTTGTGGCCGCTAACAGTGGAAAGCCTGAGAAAAATTCTCCAGGAAAGAAAAATTGATGCTGTATTGGCTACCATGGGAGGCCAAACTGCTCTCAATCTAGCTATTGAGGCAGGGAAACAGGGTCTGTGGGAAGACTTTGGTGTGAAATTAATTGGAGTGGACCTGGATGCCATAGAATTGACTGAAAACAGGGAAGAGTTCAGGAAGCATGTGATCCGAATGGGGCAGAAAGTGGCCCCTTCATATATCGCCAATTCATTTCTTGAAGGCAAAGAAGCTGCTCAAAAAATAGGGTATCCTCTTGTGATCAGACCCTCTTATACCCTGGGAGGTACAGGAGGAGGATTTGTTATGCACGAATCAGAATTTGATGAGGCCCTTCGCAGGGGTTTGGAAGCTTCACCTACCCATGAAGTGTTGGTTGAAAAAGCTGTTCTGGGATGGAAGGAATTTGAACTGGAATTGCTGCGTGATAAGAATGATAATGTGGCCATCATTTGTACAGTTGAAAATCTGGATCCCATGGGGATTCATACCGGTGACAGTATTACAGTAGCTCCTGCTATGACTTTATCAGATACTGCCTTTCAAAGAATGCGTAACGATGCGATTGCCATGATGAGGTCTTTGGGAAATTTCTCAGGGGGTTGTAACATTCAATTTGCACTAAACCCTGAGAATGAAGAACTGATTTGTATCGAAATCAATCCAAGGGTTTCACGGTCTTCTGCCCTTGCGAGCAAAGCTACAGGGTACCCCATAGCAAAAATAGCTGCTAAACTGGCTTTGGGATATACCCTTGATGAATTAAAAAACCAGATTACCGGGCATACTTCAGCTTTCTTTGAGCCTTCATTAGACTATGTAATTGTCAAAATGCCCAGATGGAATTTTGATAAGTTTTATGGATCGGACAATACCCTTGGACTTCAAATGAAATCTGTGGGTGAAGTAATGGCTATAGGCAGATCATTTCTGGAAGCCATTCAGAAAGCCTGCCAATCTCAGGAGAATTATCGTGCCGGATTGGGAGCAGATATGAAGGAATGGATTCGGACAGAAGATATTCTGCAACGATTGGAGAAAGTCAGTGATGATAGGATCTACCGAGTAAAGGATGCCCTCAGGCTTGGAGTACCTGTCAATACAATACATAAATTGACGAAAATCGATCCCTGGTTTCTCAAACAGATCCGGCAATTGGTGAAAGTGGAAGAGCGAGTACTGAGATACAATGTGCCGGAAGATATTCAGGCAGATTTTTTTCTTGAACTAAAACAAATGGGTTATTCCGATGCTCAAATTGCCTGGTTGCTAAGAGTGAACGAAGAGAGCGTTACCAAACAAAGAAAAAAGCTGGGAATTTTTAGATCGTATAAAATGGTCGACACATGTGCTGCAGAATTTGAAGCTCGTACTCCTTATTTTTATTCAACATTTGAGGAGGAAACTGAAAGTATTCCTTCAGCAAATAAGAAAATTATTGTTATTGGTTCAGGACCCAATCGCATTGGTCAAGGTATAGAATTTGATTACTGCTGCGTTCATGGGTTGCTCGCGATTGATGAAGCCGGATATGAATCGATCATGATCAATTGTAATCCTGAAACTGTATCTACTGACTTTGATGTTGCAGATAAACTTTACTTTGAACCTGTATTTTGGGAGCATATTGAAGAAATTATTGACCTTGAAAAGCCGGAAGGAGTGATTGTGCAATTGGGAGGTCAGACTGCCTTGAAGCTGGCAGAAAAATTTTATAAAAAAGGAGTGAAAATCATGGGAACTTCCTATAATGATATGGATCTCGCTGAGGACAGAGGTCGATTTTCCGATCTCCTGAAAGAGTTGGGTATACCTTATCCGGATTATGGAGTTGCAGCCGATGCAGATCAGGCATTGGCGATTGCGCGTAGAATAAAATATCCGGTGCTGGTGAGGCCCTCTTACGTATTAGGTGGACAAAGGATGCGAATTGTAATTAATGATCATGAACTGGAAAGACATGTACTTTCCATATTCAAGCATATGCCTGATACCAAAGTGCTGATTGATCAGTTTCTTGAAAGAGCCAAAGAAGCGGAAATTGATGCTATTTTTGATGGGGAGGACCTGGTCATTATGGGTATCATGGAACACATTGAACCGGCTGGAATACATTCCGGAGACAGTTCTGCAGTGTTACCTACTTATAGTCTTTCCGAAAAAGCTCTGGAAGAAATGAAGAAATACACTGAAGTGTTGGCGAGGGCATTAAATATACGGGGGTTGATCAATATACAGTTTGCTATCAGACCTGCCCGTGATGGTGTGGAAGAAAAGGTTTTTGTCATTGAAGCCAATCCTCGTGCTTCCCGAACTACACCTTTTATAGCCAAAGCATACAAAGTGCCTTTTCTTAATATAGCTACACATGTCATCATTGGAAATAAAAAGTTAAAAGATTTCAAAATAGAAAAGCAACTGGAAGGATTTGCTATTAAAGTACCTATCTTTTCTTTTAATAAATTTCCCAATGTGGACAAACAATTAGGTCCTGAGATGAAATCAACCGGTGAGGAAATTGTTTTTATTAAAGATCTCAAAGATCCTTTCTTCCGAAAGCTCGAACTGGATCGGTCAATGTATCTGACACGATAATAAAATGTTATAATCTGGTTTTATGTAAAATAGTCAGTTGTGGCCCATAAGTGTTGCGAATGTTGATATCGTGAAACACTTCATGGGTATCTCCAAAGGCAATTAATCTTTGATTTAGAAGTATTACTTTATCAAAATATGTATGAACCGATGAAAGATCATGGTGGATGACCATAATGGTTTTTCCACTTTCTGCCAGTTTCCTTAACAGTACGATGATTTTTTCCTCTGTAAGCATGTCTACCCCCACAAAGGGTTCGTCCAGAAAGTATATTTCCGGTGCCTGGCACAGTGCGCGTGCCAAAAATACTCTTTGCTGCTGTCCCCCGGATAATTCTCCAATCTGACGGTCATGCAAATCATCTATGCCGAGATCAATCATTGCCTCATGTGCCCATTTTCGATCTTCACGGGTCATCCGTTGCCAAATCGAACGATAAGGATATCTTCCCTGTAGTACTATGTCCATTACCGTAGCAGGAAATGACCAATCCACCTCATCCTTTTGTGGGACATACGACACTTTTTTTCTAACATCATTCATATCAGAACCCAGCACTTTGATCCGGCCGGCATTGATATCGATAAGACCTAGAATGGCTTTAAATAATGTTGACTTACCTGCTCCATTTGGTCCGATAACACCATAAATGTGACCGGGTTCAGCATGAAAAAATATATTGGCCAATACCCGCTTTCTGTTATATGACACCGAAAGTCCATCCACTTGAATGCTATAGTTTTTACTCATTGAAGTGTGTTTTTAAGCATGAAAATAAACACCAAACCCATGATAAATAGTATTGCAGTATAAACCATCCATTTATTTGTTGGGGTCGATGTATTGAATTTCGTACCTGAAATTATACCCTGAGATAATGCCCGGGTTATGACATCCGTATTGTACCTCAGCATTCCCGTATAGCTATCGGCGCCGGATCCTTCAGGACCCAGGGAATCCGAATACAACTCACCACCAATATCTATTTGATGGTCCTTCGCTATTTGTTCAAGTAATTTGGGATTGATAGTACTTTCGATAAATACTGCTGGAATTTTGCGCTGTTTTATTTGTCTGGCTACTCTGATCATATCAGAAGTCTGAGGTTCAGCTTCAGTACTGATGCCCATCAAAGCAGATAAATCCAATCCATATCTTTTGCCATAATATGCAAAGGCGTCATGAGAGGTAATTAAAAGTCTTTGTTCAGGAGGAATGCTTGCAATACTTTCAAAAATAAAAGAATCCGTTTCCTCAATGACCTGGACATACCTTTCAAACTCCCTTTCATATATTAATGCATGTACAGGATCTGCACTTTGCAATGCTTCAACAATATTTTTTATATACATCAACCCCAAAGAAGCATCCATCCAGACATGGGGATCAAATGCATTTTCATATTGACTGCTTTTGAGCGGGTTAATACCTCGTGTTAAAGTTATGACCGGAGCCTTTGTACCACTGTTTCTGATTAATTCCAAAATCCACCCTTCAAGATTCAATCCATTCACAAATATGATGTCAGCAGATGCTACCATCCTCACATCTGAAGGTCTGGGTTCATAGATATGAGGATCACTTCCCACTGGAACTATGCTGGAAGTAAAGACTTTGTCAGCCCCTACATTCTTTACCATATCTTCAAAAATACTGGTTGTTGTTACGACAAACAACCTTTCCTGTGATAGAAGCCCGTTCCCTGAAATGACACAAATGAGCCAAATGGATGGCAATCCTGGTATTTTTATAAATGACCAATGTATTGTTTTTTCAATAAAGAGCAAGCTATACTTTTTTAAATATTTATTATAACTAAAAATCATCATGATACACTTGTTATTTTCGACGAACAAGGATACTACCCGCAATTCCCTGACTAAGTCTCACAGGACTATTACCATCCACAGTAATATCCATGGATCGATCAAAAGGAAGTACCTGAATGATTTGCAATTCTGATCCCAGTTTTATCTTCTCTCCCGATAAATATCTGAGGAATTCGTCGTCATGGTCTTTCACACCAAGTACAATACCTTTTTCCCCTGCATATAAATCAGAAAGCGAATACTGGCTTCGTATGGTAAATTTGCCTTCAGCATTAGGTATGGGATCCCCATGAGGATCAAAACGGGGATTTCCTAGATAATTGTCAAGGCGATTGATTAAATCTTCCGATTGAATATGCTCTAATTCTTCAGCAATATTGTGAACCTGATCCCATGTAAATTTTAATTTGTGTACTAAAAAATACTCCCACAATCTGTGTTTTCGTATCAAAAGAGTAGCTACTTTATTTCCTTCCTGGGTTAGATTTGTTCCTTTATATCGTTTATAAGTTACCAATCCTTTGTTTTTGAGTTTCTTTAGCATATCGGTAACTGAGGCTGCACTGGTATTCAATGCACTTGCTATAGAATTGGTGTGCACCATGCTCTTTTCTCGTTCTGCAATCTTGAATATAGCTTTAATATAATCTTCTTCTGCCCGGGTCATATAGTGCAAAATTAATAATATTTAGACAAACTTAAAATATTTTTTTTAAACATTAAAAAATAAAATTCGTGCTATTCGGACATCGTTTTATAATTTGGAATAACAAGATCTACACTGTATTCTAAAAAGTTATTAAGGGTCAGAAGAAGAAGGGAAAAAGTGGAATTCTTCTTGCGAGAATCCTATTTGAAATTCTAATGATTATCACTCTATAAAAGTTGATGTATATTGCAAAGAAAAAATCTAAATGCAGGAAACGAGTCATATTGATTATTGGATCAGAAGAAGGAGGTCGGTTTATCCTCCTCAATTCAACGGAGATCAAATAGATGACCAGGAGATATGGGAAATTTTGGAAAATGCCCGTTGGGCACCAACACACCGAATGACACAGCCTTGGAAATTTAAATTATTTCGAGGAAATGCATTAAAACGATTGAGTGAATATATGGGTCAATATTATTTGGAAAACACTCCTGCACACGATTATTCTGAAATAAAACTGAAAAAAATTACCCAGAATCCACTCAGATCTTCCTGTGTGATTATCATATGTATGAAAAGGAGTCCGGAAGCATTAGTTCCTGAGTGGGAGGAAATAGCTTCCGTGGCTATGGCTGTCCATAATATTTGGTTGAGTAGTACCGCTAGAGGTATTGCGGGTTATTGGAGTACTCCTTCATCCATTATAAAAGCAAGTCAATTTTTACAATTGCAAGAAGGCGAACGTTGTTTAGGGATGTTTTATATGGGTAAAACCCATACTGAGGTACCAGCACCCGGAAGAGAAAACCTTTCTTCTTTTGTCGAATGGATTACTGAGTAAATTCATTACTCACTACAATTTTTTGTAAATATGAACAAAGCACTTACTTTTGCAGCCGATCGTAAAATCAGCTTTCCGGCAAGAAATTTATTCTTACCGGGGTTATCTTTAAACTTTTAGAAAAAATTTATTATGGGACAAATGATTATATATATCATACCGGTATTTGGTGTGTTGGCATTGATATACACATTCTGGAAATCCTCATGGGTATCTAAGCAGGAAGTAGGTAATGAGCGTATGGCTCGTATTGCTGGCAATATAGCCGATGGTGCAATGGCATTCCTAAAAGCAGAATATAAAGTATTATCAATATTTGTAATAGCTGTAGCTATACTATTAGGTATAAGTGGAAATACTGAAGGCTCTTCACCCCTGGTTGCTTTCTCTTTTATTTTGGGTGCCATTTGTTCGGCTTTAGCAGGATTCATAGGAATGAAAGTGGCTACAAAAGCCAATGTAAGAACCACTCAGGCAGCCCGAACGAGTTTAGGGAGAGCTTTGGAAGTTGCTTTTGGGGGTGGATCAGTAATGGGATTGGGCGTAGTGGGTCTGGGTGTTTTAGGACTAGGTACACTCTTTCTTTTATACACCAATATGGGATGGAATACGGACAAAGTCATTACTGTGATCACGGGATTTTCATTTGGGGCTTCATCCATTGCTTTATTTGCACGTGTTGGCGGTGGGATTTATACAAAAGCAGCCGATGTAGGGGCTGATTTGGTGGGTAAAGTTGAAGCAGGCATTCCTGAAGATCACCCGCTCAACCCTGCTACTATTGCTGACAATGTTGGTGATAATGTAGGAGATGTGGCAGGGATGGGCGCCGACCTTTTCGAGTCTTATGTGGGCTCCATTATTGGTACCATGGTATTGGGTGCCGCATTTATTGGAATTCAAGGATTTGAATCAACCAATGAGTTTGGAGGCTTAAATGGAGTTCTTCTGCCATTAGTACTTGCTGGCGTTGGGATCATTACTTCCATATTGGGTACATTTTTTGTCAAAGTCGGAGAAAATGGCAACCCTCAAAAAGCATTGAATCGAGGGGAATTTATTTCGGCAGCCATTATGCTGGTGGCAACATTTCTTATTGTCCAAAGGATGATGCCTGAAACTTGGACATTTAATGGAGTGACTTATGGATATATGGGGGTGTTCTGGGCGGTGATCTTTGGTTTGTCTGCCGGACTTCTAATTGGCATCATTACTGAGTTTTATACAGGAACAGGTACAAAACCAGTCAAATCCATCGTAAAACAATCCCTTACAGGTTCAGCAACCAACATAATAGCCGGACTGGGCGTAGGTATGCAATCTACTGCCCTGCCCATCATCGTGATTGCAGTTTCTATTATTGGGGCCTATCATTTTGCAGGCTTATATGGTATTGCTATTGCTGCTGTAGGCATGCTTTCCAATACAGGAAT
>DAOLDB010000075.1:0-16712 GCA_035327565.1 Saprospiraceae bacterium | reverse complement strand
CGCCATGCATGCAGTGTGGGAGGACGTGGTTTACAGAAATTTTTACATTACAGGTGGAATTGGCTCTTCAGGCAGAAATGAAGGATTTTCAGTGGATTACGATTTACCCAATATGCAGGCCTATTGCGAAACATGTGCCTCTGTAGGCATGGTATTCTGGAATCAACGAATGAATGCACTCACAGGAGACAGTAAATTCATAGATGTTCTGGAAAGAAGTTTATACAACGGCGCTCAATCGGGCTTGTCTCTGAACGGTGACCGGTTTTTCTATGGTAATCCTTTAGCCTCGACCGGTACGCATTTCCGAAGAGAATGGTTTGGGACTGCTTGTTGTCCGGCCAATATTGCACGACTCACGGCTTCAGTGGGTGACTATATCTATGCACACACTGATGATGCATTGTATATAAATCTCTTTATTGGCAGTAACACACAAATACAGTTGAATAAAAGTGATGTTGCCATCTCAATGGAAACCGATTATCCCATAGATGGAAATGTGAAAATCAAAGTATCACCAGCATCGAAATCAAAGTTTGACATTTATGTGCGCATTCCCGGATGGGTAAAGGATGAACCTGCTCCCGGAAATTTATATTCTTTCAATCATTCTGCTACCCTAAATTATACAATTATGCTTAATGGCAAAGACATTGCCTATGAATATAACCATGGTTATGCAGTGATCTCAAGGGAATGGGTAAATGGGGATGAGATCAAATTACATTTTCCAATGGAAGTAAAAGAAGTGGTTGCTGATGAAAGAGTAAAGCAAAATAATGGCCGGGTAGCTTTACAACGAGGGCCGCTGGTATATTGTGTTGAAGGCGCTGATAATCAAGGTAAAGCATGGAATTTTATCCTTCCCGAAAACACCGTATACACTACTAGCTTTCAACCCGGTTTGCTGGGGGGAGTGGTAACGATTCAGTTTGAGGCTCCGGTGGTTAGCATCGATGATACAGGGCAGAACGTAAGAACTTCACTGGAAACGATGACAGCTATTCCTTATTTTACTTGGGCTAACCGGGGACAAAATGAAATGCAGGTATGGCTTCCTCGAAAATTCAAACAAATCAGAATAAATCCTGAAAATTGATATGTCACTTTCACCATTTGAATCCAGGAGTCAGGCAAACACCAAAGAAATCCTTTTACGATGAGGATAATTACTGTCCTTATATCTGTATTAATTCTCAACGCACTTTCTGCACAAACTCTGAAAGAAATTTTTCATCATCATGGAAAAGTAAGAACAATCACTGGCACAGGTCTTCAATGGAATATTGATTTTCCATTATTGGAGTTTGATGTCAATGGAAAAAGTTACTCATCGGCAACAACACATCCATTACATCTGGATTACCCATCGATTGAATATGGCGGCAAAGGGGCCAGCTTGAGAGTTATTTTTAATAATATTACAAATGATACCTTCATACTCAGCAATGTTCTCCCTTTCGGAAGGCGGGGTACCGAAGTTTATATTACAGGATCAGGAAACCATAGGCTTTCAAGAACTCATTTATTCCTGCCTGACAAGCAACCTGTGAATGTCATTGTGCCCGACAACGCCTGGAATCTAGGCTATACCGCTGTGAAGCTGGATGAACAATACCGGGTATTCGGATTAGTGAGGCGGGACTCTGAATCATTTAATAATGCCAACAGACGTAGATTTGAAACCGAACTGTTACCCAGAGGTTCTGTTGCATACCATTTGTACATAGATATATATCAGGGCGACTGGCAGGAAGGGCTCAAAGAAGTCTTTCAAAAGCGTTATTTATATGATGTGTTAGAATTTAATGAAGAACTCTACAAAAGAGTTGATTTACAGTGGATTAAAAGAGCTTACATCATGCATTTAATGATGGCCTGGGATAAAGACTATTACGATTATAGCACCAGGCAATTCAACTGGCCAACTTTTCAGCAAAGAGGACAAATACTGTATGGAGGTGATGATGTGATTTGTCTCTGGCCTACCTGGCCTTCCTTAGGCCTCGACCAGCGCAACCAGTTTGACATGTACAGGGATTTGCCGGGAGGTTTGCAAAAGTTGAGTGCACTTGCTGATTCTTTAAGATCCCATGGGACTCAATTTTTCATTGCATATAATCCCTGGGATGATAGTACCCGACTGGAAGGTCATTTGCAGGGCCTGGCTTCCTTAATCAGAGAAACTTCAGCCAATGGAGTGGTTCTTGATACCCGGGGCCAATCAAGTAAAGAGTTGCAGGATGCAGCGGATGAAATCAGACCGGGAGTGATTATGTACAGTGAAGGTATGGCAGTACCTAAAGATATGCAAGGGATTATCAGTGGCCGGGTTCATAATGCTCTCTATTACCCACCTATGTTAAATTTGAACAAACTCATCCGGCCCGACTTTGCTATTTTCCGGGTAGCTGAGGTCTTTAAAGAGCCCATTAAGCGTGAATTTGCCATAGCATTTTTTAATGGTTACGGAACAGAAATCAATCAATTTGCACCCGGTCATCCGGATTGGGAAGCAGAACAATACCGATTCCTTGGGAGAACTACACGTATCTTAAGAGAGAATCATAACAACTTCATACACTTCGATTGGAAGCCCTTGATACACACTATTCGTGACAGTATCTGGGTAAACCAATGGCCGGCAGAAAGTAAAATCATTTATACTATTTTCAGTCTGATGCCCCAAGGCTATGCAGGCCCTTTGTTCGAAGTGGATGTACAGAAAGAACGTCATTTTATTGACCTGTGGAATCACGAGGAAATTCAAATCCTTCAAAAAGGTAATCAATACTTTGCACATGTTCAATTGGATGGATTCAATGCAAAAGAACTGGGGAATAACAATGAGGGCGCAGTGAGTGCAATCGCTCATTTTCCAATACTTATCATTGGTAAGATTGAAAATAATCATCTTCTGATAACCTGTGAAAACGGTACTGAACTTCGGCTATGGGCGGGAAATCCTTCTTATGAAAAGGAGTATCATTCCATCGGAATCGGTTCACACAAATTATATATTCCCGATTTATTTGGAAGGCACGAAGGTAAAATTGTGATACAAGCTTTCAATGAGAATGAAATTATAGATGAAATCATTCTTCACATAAAACCCGGCACACCCAGATTAATCACGGGTACTATCCATAAGGATACCTCTGCCTTTAAGCCCACTGGTATGGTAAAAATACCTGCAGGTCATTTCATTTTCAAAACCACGCATGGGGATGCTTTTATCCCATATCCGCAAGAAAATGAAGGAAAGTCATTTGAAATGGAAAGTTTCTGGATGGATATACATCCGGTAACAAATCTTGAATTTAGAGAATTTTTACATGCAAGTAAATACCAACCATCAGATACAGCGAACTTTCTCAAACATTGGAAAAACAAAAACATTGTAAAAGGAGAAGAGTATCATCCGGTTATTTATATTTCATATGAAGATGCACAAGCCTATGCCCAATGGGCAGGTAAAAGATTACCTACTGAAATACAGTGGCAATATGCAGCCCAAACTGAAAAAATGAATGAATGGCCATGGATACAGAACCAACCCGTGATCAGGAAGGAGCAATATATAACAGAAACACTTACTGTTAAAGCAATTGAAGGTATAGATCCCACTCATGCCAATCTGGGCGATGGTCAGCTTTATCCTGTTGGAAAATACCCAAGGGGTGCCAATCCGTATGGGCTTGAAGACCTGAGCGGCTGTGTTTGGCAACTGACCCGTGATATATATGAAAGTGGCAGTTACCGTTACATCATCATGAAAGGCGGTAGTTATTTTAAACCTTCTTCCAGCTGGTGGTATGTGCAGGGGGGACCCAGAGAATTGCATTATCGTCAGGCTTTATTGCGTGTTTCTCAAGGTTTTGAAAGGAACGCCACTGTTGGGTTCAGGTGTATAAGGGATTGAGTATTTTTTTGTTTAGAAAAGTGTAAGAGAAGAACATAAAAGGTTTTATGCTATCAATGCTATTGCGTTAATTCTCAACACCTATATACTCCATTGGATTTAAATAATTGGTTTAATTCAAAATAAATGTATAATCAATCAATTGTCCAAATTTAAAAAATAAAACCGACTCCCATTTCCATACGATTTCCTTCCATTTCACCATTGGATAGTGGTTGGGTATTGTTCCTGAACTGGTAATTGGCTTTAATTACCATGCTTTTCCTTGGGTTAAAATTGACACCCAAAGTCCACGCTTTTAAATCGGTTTGTGATCTGAACTCATCCATTAAGCCAGGATGTACACCGGCATGGGTGTTCAATCTTTCATAACGGAAGAAAACAGGAAGTTTCATTTCATCCTTTCTGATTAAAAAACCATTTCTTTCTGATGTATTTCCTTTCTTTCTCAACCATGGCAAAACATCTAACCCAACTTCCAGATAATAACCATATACCTGGCTTCCCAAAACTTGTCCTGTTTGATCATTATTCAGACTGGTCAGTTGAAATATTTGATCAGTATCACCCATCCCACCTATAGAACCTAACGCCATAATGGTTAAACGATTGTATTCGTGCCGGAGGTAAGAGGATAACAACCATGTTTTTCCAACCACTTTGTCTATGCCCGCAGAAGGAATCGATGTATTGTTTCCTGCCCGTGTTAACAGGCCGCTGAGTGACATTTCAGTATTTTTAATTCCATCATATATCAATTGACTATTGAGTATCCACCCATTGAAATTGAATCGCAACTCATCATCTCTCCCTCTTCTGAGCCAGGTACCTCCATTTAAGTTTCTGGTATCGAGACCCTGATATGCAGATAAAGAATATTTAAAATCACCGGCAAGCTTTCCATAAGTCATAATACCTAAATCAATCCATGTCGATGGAATGATAATCCTTTCCACATCAGGTCTGTTGACAGAATAGTAAAGAATAGGTTCATCATTGTTATTGAGGTAACCAATCTGAACCTGGTGTGTCCCGATCCTGACATTGAATCGTTCATGGATTAAAAAGTCAGCAAAGAATTCGAAAAAGTACTCTGGATGAAATTCAATATCTCTATCTTGCAAAAATTCAGCAAAAATTTCGGCATACAATACGAGCCATGGCTGGGGTTTCCATCCTAAGTACCCCACCAATCGATACAGGTTAGTCATGTATAATTCGATGTCCCCACTTGCTCTGTCCTTTGCGCCATTATAGTGAATGTAGCTGGCCTCCCCAAAACCGGAAACAGTAAATTTTGAATCTGAAAAATAGATTTTTGATGCAGCTACAGGTAAACCGGATTGTGTTTGATATGTAAGTGTATCCAGAAAGGTTGACTTCTTTGTAGTCGCTGACTCATTTTGCGAAATCAGAGATAATGGAAAAAGAAAAAAAATAAGTAAAAACAGAATATTAATATTATTCATATTACGATTAACACACATTAATTTAAACTTCACAAAGATCAGTTTACAATCTTAAAAGCTTCTTTGATGTGCATTAGAAGTCTATGATAAAACGATTAGAATTTGATTAGAAGTTGTTTGAAAAAATCAAAGTCACTTGAGTGCCTTTACCTGTTTTTGAGTCAAGGGTGAGATCAACTTTATTCTTTCGCAGAATGATCCCTGCTATGGCCAGACCAATCCCACTTCCTTGTTTGTCCTGGATATTGCTTCCGCGGTAAAAAGGTTGCATGATATACGCCATATCCGATTCAGGGATTCCTTCCCCCTGATCTTCAATGACCAGTACCGGACTTCCGTCTCTTCTAAATATACTGACTTTAACCGGCTTACTATTAGAGTATTTCAAAGCATTGTCCAAAATATTTCTCACTGCCATTTTCAACTCATCAAAATCACCATAGGCGATAAAACCATCACCATATGCTGACTTTTCCTCCAGATCAACTTCAATCCTTTTAAACGAGTCATTACTTTCATTTTCCAATAAACTCCAGAGCAATTCATCCACTCTGAAATGTCCAGATACAATTTTTTCCTTCCTCAGTCCGGACAGACGCATCAAAGTATCCATAATTTGTTTGATTTGATGTACTTTTTCTATTACTTCTTTCACCAACCCATTTTTATTCTCACCCGTTTTTTCATAAGATTGTAAGAATACCTCTAAATTTCCGGATATCGACGCCAAAGGAGTCCTGAATTCATGAGACACATAATTGACAAAATTCTTTTGAATCAAAAAACTATCTGAAATACGCTTTAATAAATCATTAAATGTATTAACCAGCTCTTCCAATTCATCGCGTGTCCCTGTGGTTGTGAGGGATTTATCTAATGATTCCAGATCCAGTTCATGCACTTCTCTGATGACTTTTGAAATGGGCCTGTAAGCAATATTGGCAACAAACCGACTGGCAAGGATTATAATAAATAACCCGGCAAGCATCACCACCAACAAAATCAGTAATAACATCTTTGCCCGCAATCGGATTTTGTCATTGTTTTCATTAACAAAAATGACAAAGTCTCCCTGATTGTCAGGATAAAATATTCCCTGGTAATAATGATCCTGTTTTCTAAATTGATAACTTTTCAGATCTCTTACTTTTTCCAACATCTCATTGGTAATCACCTCAGATTGATCAAAATTTCCATAGGTGATCTCATTCTCTTCATTATACACCCTTACCTCTATATTCTTTTGCAGAATTTTTTGAAATTCATATTCAATTTCCTGATGTTCCTTCCCGGTCAATTCATCTTCTTCCAGATAGAAATATGCAGTCAACCGGGAGGCCGTCGAAAGCTCGTCATAAATAAGATTCTCTGAACTTTTGTAGTAAAAAAAATAAACCAGTGCAGAAGCTATAGCAAAAACAATTCCGTAGACTAAAGAAGAAATGAGTGATAATCGGGTTTTTAATTTCAAAATAGGACTTTTTAACTATTCTCTCTAAACATATATCCTACACCCTTAATCGTTTGGATCCATTTGGTTTCCTGATCTTTTTCAATTTTATTCCTTAAATAAGAGATATATACATCCACAACATTCGTAAGGTTGTTATGGTCGATTCCCCATACTTGATTCAAAATCGCAGTTCGAGTCAAGACCTTGTTTTTGTTTTCAGCTAAATACTTTAAAAGCTTGAATTCTCTGGGTGAAAGGTCAATCTTGAGTTCCCCTTTGGTAACCCTATGAAGATCCAAATCTATGATCAGATCATCGCAAACGATCTGATTATTTTTTCTTTGGTAATTTTGTAGATTTCTCCTGTTGAGTGCATACAGCCTTGCCATTAATTCCTCAAAATGAAAGGGTTTTGTAAGGTAATCATCCGCTCCGCTTTTGAGTCCCCGGGTGATGTCATCTACTTCGCCTAAAGCCGTCAACATCAGAACCGGTGTATTAACTTCCTTGAATCGCAACATTTTGACTAATTGAAACCCATCAATATCCGGCAACATAATATCCAGTATGATAACATCCCATATTTGATCAAACATGATATCGCGCGCTTCACTACCCTTTTCAGCTAAGGTTACAAGACAGTTATTATTTTCCAGGCCCCGAGTAAGGAAATCACTGATTCTTTGATCATCTTCAATAAGCAATACATTCATTGAATATAGACTTTACAAGGTATATATTCTTAAAAAATCTTTCTAACGCACTACCGGAAGGATTACTTTCGACGGATAGTCCGGTCCATGGTGTATCCTGTTGGTAGCAATCACCGGGATGGTTTCATCAAAGTTATTACCTCCAGTATTTAAATTTCGTTCGAATCGTGGAAAATTGCTGCTTGAAATTTCTATTCTGATGCTGTGACCCTTTGCAAAGTAATTGGATGTTGACATAGGAGTAAGTTGAATCTCATATATTTCACCCTCCTTCATCCAAACTTCCTTTTCATATCCTTCTCTGTATCTGGCTCGCTGAATGGTTTCATCCAGATTATACGCTTTTCCATCCGGGTAAACATCTATAAGTTTAATGGTAAAATCAGTATCCTTCACATCCGAAGAAGCGTATAAAACCGTCTCAATATACCCCGAAACTTCAACCCCCTCCCCCAGGGGTTCTGTTGTGAAAACAAGCACATCATTCCGGGTTTCAATTTCACTTTGATCATATGAACCGCCCTGGATGGCATTGCCTGTACAACACACATTTCCTCCAAATGAAGGTACCGGATCCAAGGGATCATAGACATAGCGGTCTGACTGGTTCCTGTCAGAAGGAGTGAGAGATAGGCGGCCATCGCCCAATAAAGTGTTTGCATTCCCCTCACTCTGTAAATAAAATGGAGTCATTACAGCATTATTGGGAGGCCAGACGTCAGAGGATTGCCATAAATTCTTTCCCATCGTATAGTATTGTACACGGGGGATAGTAGCAAGTACATCATTGTCTACTCCCTTCAGAAAATGATCAAACCATGCATTGATCATTCCATCATAATCCAGTCGGGCATCCCCTACATTTAATTCTCCGATCATTGTATTTTCTGTTGCCCTTTTAAAAGCACAATGCAATACAGGTGCGATCACCAAATATTGCTTTGCAGCAATATCCTCCGGAGCATTTTCCCTGAGGTGATTATATAAAGCAATATTGGGGCTTGAGGCCACATCAAACCAAGACACAAACCAAAAAGCCGGTGTGTGGAACGCCATATCATCATGATACAGACCTCCTTTATACCAGGCCGGATCATTGGGTTTTCTTACTATCATTTCTTCATAAATCCCTTTAGGTCCATTAACATTTTTGATGATATCCTTTACAGGAAGATGATAAAATGCCTTAGCCCAATCAACCCTGGGGTATCTGGGTGCCATATCGTAGAATCGCTGCAAACGTAATAGATCATCCGTACTGATTCCTTCAGGAAGTTTGGGTTTAAATACATCATGTTGGGTGCTATACAACCATGAAGTAAACAACATTTGTTGTGCACCGCCACGATACCAATTCCCTTGTTCAAAGTATCGGCCAACTCTTCCTACTCCGGCGCCATAGCCCTGGGGGACTATCGCAGCCAACGCAGGATGGTTAAGAGATGCCGCTGCCATTTGCCATTCTGCCGTCGATGAACAACCTATCAAACCGATTTTGCCATTGCTCCAATCCTGGGCAGACAGCCAGGTGAAGGCGTCCTCCGCATCGGTCAATGGTACTCCTAATATATCCCAATCTCCTTCTGAGTAGAAACGTCCCCTTTCATTCTGAATAACATAGGCATATCCTCGGTGCACAGCATCCAAAGCGGCTTGAAGGGGTCGTGTATTTAAATCCCCATTGATATAAGCATTAAATTGATAAGGGGTTCTGGATAGTATAATGGGAACTTTGGCTTGCTTTTTGGGTCGGTAAATATCGGTAGATAACCGTGTACCATCTCTCATAGGCATCATCACTTTTTGCTCAATAATTGCTATTTCCGACAATTTTGAAAGGATGTCTTCCTGAGTAAAACCACTCAAACAAGAAAATATTAATAAAATAAAAGGATTGAATTTGAACCATTTGTATATCATAAATAAAGAATTATTGTTGTACCAAATTTTTTAAAAAATTCTCAATAGCAAGATTATATGCTTCCGGCTCTTCAACGCATGCCGTATGTCCTGCACGGGGTATAACCACCAGTTCAGAATGCCTGATGTTTGAATGAATAAACTGCGCTTTCTCTACGGTAGTGGCTTTGTCCATCTCTCCGGCTAAAATCAGGACAGGACATTTTATTTGTTCTAATTCATTAACAACGCTTTTTCTGCGGATCACCCCGCCAACTGCCCGCGTAATCGTTTTTTTATTTTCCTGCAATTTTCGTTTCCATTTTTCCCGTTCCTCTCTCCTGTGTGGGTCATTTAAAAAGGGTTCTCCAAACATAATATTCATGACCGGAGCGGTCACCGATTTGACACCAAAAAGTCTAACTATTGTATTCAACAAGCTGTATTTCAAAGTATTGGGTTCAGGCTGAGCAGATGTTTCCATCAAGATTAAGGATTTAACCAAATCGGGGCGTCTGGCTCCCAGACGCATGGCAACAAATCCTCCCATTGATAATCCTCCAAAATGCACATTGGTGAGTATTAAAGCTTCCAGCAATCCCACTGCATCGGAATATATCTGATCCATATCATAGCCGGATGGAGTGCTCTCAGATCTTCCCTGACCCCGATGGTCAAAAGTAATCACTCTATATCCTGACCTGAAATGCTCCACTTGTTTTTCAAACATTTCCCCACTCCATAATAGTCCATGAGAAAGAACTAATGTTTCTTCTCCTTCCCCGGTGTCTTCATAATATATTTTGCAACCATTGATGTTGAGATAAGGCATAGCCGTATTGATTTGTATTTTGAAAATTCAAGATATACATATTATCCAATCGAATCCAATAATTACGGGGATATTTTGTATCAGATCAAATGATTATTTGAACTTAATCCAATCCTAAGTCCCATTAAAAAATTATCAAATGATTCATATTTATTCGCAAAATGTGTGAAAAGTGATCATTATTTATTCTCTTTGCACCCTTGAAAACATGAGCTTTTTATCAAAGACTTTTATTTATATTTATTGGTCACCATACCTTATTATCCACCCTGTGTATGAACATTTTATTTACTATTTTCCGGATATTCAACCATCGTGTATTTGCATTAATACTTATATCAATATCTGTTTTGGCAATAATTCATGCGCAGGAAATACAAGCCGACACTTCACAGACAGTACAGGAAGGATTTAAATTTCAACAGCAGCCGGGATTGGCATTAGCTGCTTCAAAAATTTTCTTTTCTGATAAGAGATACAGTATTAGTGGATTTGGTGAGTTTAATTCGGTACCATTACGAAAAAATGTAGCCAATGACCTAGGAGATCTGGAATTGTATTATTCTGGATTGTATCGGTTTGCAACCTTTTTCGGGTATAAAATAACAGATAAACTCATTTGGAATTCAGAACTACAAATTGAATACCTCCATTTATATACAGAGGAGCAAACAGCTGAATTTGTGATGGAAGCTTTTCTTGATTATTCGTATAAAGATTATTTAAAAGCTCGTTTTGGTTTTTATCCATTGACCATTGGTTATATCAATAATAATGATGAACCCGTTATGTTCTATTCTGTCAATCGACCCGAAGTAGAAAGGTTGATCGTTCCAACTACCTGGATTGAATTTGGCCTTATGTTTTATGGAAATATTACCAAAGACCTCAGCTATGCTTTCGGTTTATCTCAGGGCTTAAACAGTAAAAGTTATCTGAGTGGTACATGGATCCGGCAAGGCCGGGAAATACGGTTTGATATTCCAAAATCGATATCCATTAATCCTCAATTAACTTATACAGGTGTCAAAAATTTTACTTTCAGCATCTCTGGGTATTTTGGTCCCTCCGGTCAGGGAGAAACTGTGCTCATCAATCAGATGAATGAAGATGTTAATGCATTCATTAGTCTGGGTACAGGATATATCAAATATGAAAAAGAAGGGTTCAGGGTGCTGGGGGTCGGTGCACTTGGAGGATTGTCAGACACCGATAAAATTGCCCCCTTAACTGAAGGTGGCCAGGTTTTAGGAAAAAATGTATATGCATATATGTTTGAAGCCGGAAAAGACATTTTGCCATGGTTCAGAACTTCTCCGGTCAAAAGAAAACGAACATGGCTATATGACAATCATGAACTGAGTCTTTCACTTTTCGGCAGATATGAAAGGCTAAATACTCACTACCGGATGGATGAACGGCTTAATGTTTTTACACGAGTAGAAAGTGATTTGAGTATTTACGTGATCGGTTTTAATTTCAATACAAGAGAAAACATCGTTTACAAATTGAACTATCAATATGTGTTTAATCACTATCAGGGAGACCCCACCCCTAAAAAATATATTCTCGAGACCGGAATAGGATTTATTTTTTAAAAAAAACCTATCCCGAAAGCAAATAAAAAAGTGGAGCTGCCGGGATTCGAACCCGGGTCCAGACAAAGCCTCAGAGAGCCTTCTACATGCTTAGTCTTTATTTAAAATTTTCGACTTCAGGCAGGTATAAAGACCACCTTACCTTCTGCTTATCTTCATAAATCTCGAAATCCGGCAGAAGCCATCCGGATTTCTTACCTGAATGAGATGAAGGTGGCACTTTTTGTATCAGGCATCAAAAGCACAACCTAAAAGCTTTCTAATTCTAAATTAGGCAGCTAGTGCGAATCTATTTTCGCCATTTATTGTATGACATGCATTTGTTAACGGAGTGTAATGTCTTTGCTCCGGCATGCTTACTAACCGATCAACTTCCCTGTCAATACCAGTCAGCCCCATATTTTCAAAGAACCTGGTCTTTAAACCAATTTGCAAACATAAGTAAAATGGTAATAGTTCAAAAACTATGGAGGGAAAGAAAGGAAGAAAATAAGTTATGTTTTACCTTGTGTATTCATTGAGACAAATCAATTGGATCTTATCTATGTCGTAAGAGGCCAGTAAAGTTAATTCTTTATTCCAGTAAAACATTGACATCCACCAAATATGAAGAGGCAAATATAAAATGCGGAATGATTTAGAATTCTGTCATCAAAAAGGCTGTGTGAATTCACCTATTATAAGAAACTGATATTGCACAGCACTTAGTATTATTGCATCCATTCGAAACTGTGACTCATCAATGTCTTAAACAAATTCCTCAATTAGCCTGATGGTTTCAAGAATTTGCTCAAATTGTTCCTTTGGTTCAGGTAAAGACATAAATTGTTTTTAAAGTCTGTGCATCCGTTTTGACTCGTCAATTTCATGTTGGACAGACTATTAAAAAAAAACTTATAAGTGCAACATACTACCTTTTTTGCCTTTTATACTTTACTTTGATCTTTTGCCCAGGAATCTTTCAATGTGATGATTCTGTTGAAAATAATGTGTTGGGAAGTACTGTCTTTATCGTGTATGTAATATCCTTTTCGTAAAAATTGAAAATGAGTACCTGGAGTCGAATCCTTTAACCCAGGCTCCATCTTAGCTTCATTTAATACCTGCAAAGAGTTGGGATTATAAAATTGCAGAAAATCCTCTGATTCATGCCCGGTGGGATCCTCTACGGTAAAAAGCCTGTCGTAATTTCTGATTTCACAATCCAAGGCATGGGGAGCAGATACCCAATGTAGCGTACCTTTGGCCTTGATGCCGGACATGTCCTCTCCGCTTTTGGTATTAGAAAAATAGGTACATTTCAGCTTCTCTATTTTACCGGATTCAAAATCTTTGACTGCCTCCAGACAATGCAGGATGTATCCGTGCTTCAAACGCACATTTCTGCCCGGAGACATTCTAAAGAATCTGGCAGGAGCATTTTCCATAAAGTCTTCTTCCTCTATGTAAAGATACTTTGAAAATGGGATTAAACGACTACCCGCATCAGGATCCTCAGGATTGTTCTCAGCTTCCAGCCATTCTACCTGATCTTCAGGATAATTTTCAATTTCAACAAGGATAGGCTGTGTAACTACCATGACCCGTTGGGCCATTTTATTGAGTTCTTCCCGTATGCATGCTTCTAACAGTTCAATTTCAATGAGGATATCCCGTCGGGCTATCCCTGTTTTTTCACAGAATAGTCGTAAAGCCGATGGGGGAATTCCTCTTCTTCGCATTCCGGCTATGGTAGGCATCCTGGGATCGTCCCAACCATCAACCAGCGCACCGCGTACCAACTGCAGAAGCTTTCTTTTACTTGTGATCATGAATGAAACATTCATCCGGGCAAACTCTGTCTGCTTTGAAGGGAAAATCTCCAAATTCTGAATGAACCAATCATACAGCTCTCTATGATGTATGAATTCCAGAGAGCACAAAGAATGCGTTATCTTTTCGATAGAATCTGACTGGCCATGGGCAAAATCATACATAGGATATATACACCATTCGTCTCCGGTTCGGTGGTGATTTTCTTTTTTAATCCGGTACATCAACGGGTCTCTCATCAGCATGTTGGGATGACCCATATCTATTTTTGCACGAAGCACCCTGGATCCACTTTCAAAAACTCCTTCCTTCATTTGCCTGAAAAGGTTTAGATTCTCCTCAACAGAGCGATCTCTGTAGGGGCTATTCAGTCCTGGCTTAGCAGGCGTTCCTTTCATCCCTGCAATTTGTTCAGAAGTAGAATCATCCACATATGCAAGCCCTTTTTCAATCAATTTTACTGCATATTCATAGAGTACAGGAAAGTAATCGGATGCATAGTACTCTCTATTTTCCCAATCGTAACCCAACCATCTGATATCCTCTTTGATGCTTTCAACATATTCGGTTTCCTCAGTACTTGGGTTGGTATCATCAAATCGAAGATTGGTTTTTCCGCCATATTTTGCAGCAATATTGAAGTTAACCCAAATGGCCTTGACATGACCAATATGAAGATATCCATTAGGTTCGGGTGGAAACCTGGTGTGAACATGTTGATATTTACCTTCTGTAAGGTCTCCCTCTATGATATGCTCAATGAAGTTTAATGATACTTTTTTATTGTCCACCTGACATTGCTTTTTATGTTACACCATGAATTACATCCTTTCAGGCATTTCAATGCCCAAAAGCTTCATGCTTTGTTGAATGGTATTTGCTATATTTCTAATCAACTGTATTCTAAAAGATTTGGCTTCTACCGATTCTGCCCCAATAATTCTGAAATCGTGATAAAACTTGTGAAAGCTTTTGGCTAAAGAATATGAAAAATTGGCAATCACTGAGGGATCATAGCTTTGAGCCGCTTGTGCTATGGTATTGGGATAATCCATCATCATTTTTATCAATTCTTTCTCTTCCGGAGCCGGAATATATTCTGAAAAAGGAGGGTTGGTTTCATCCTTCGTTTTTCTCAAAATGGATCGTATCCGAACAAAAGCATTCTGAATATATGGCCCCGTCTGTCCCTGCAAATCCAAAGATTCCTCCGGATTGAATATCATCCTTTTCTTTGGTGTGACTTTTATCATGTGATATTTTAAAGCAGCCATTCCAATTTTCCTAAAAATCTCATGATTTTCTTCGTCACTTGCTCCGGGCAAATCTCCACGTTGAATAGCTGCTTTATGCGCTTCTTTTACTATATCTTCAATTAAATCATCGGCATCCACTACAGTGCCTTCCCTTGATTTCATCCGGCCATGTGGTAATTCGACCATACCGTAGGACAAATGATGCAAGTGCGTAGCATACGGTTCACCCAGCTTTTTCAATATCTCAAATAGTACCTGAAAGTGGTACTCCTGTTCATCTCCCACCACATATACCATACGATCAATACCAAAGTCTTTATACCGTACCATGGCAGTACCAATATCCTGTGTAATATATACCGAGGTGCCATCAGACCTTAGGATGATTTTCCTGTCATATCCCTCCTCCACAAGATCAACCCAGACACTGCCATCCTCCTCTTTATCAAAAATACCTTTTTGCAAACCGTATTCCACCGTTTCTTTGCCCAAGAGATAGGTTTGCGACTCATAATAGATTTTATCAAAATGAACGCCTAATTTTTCATATGTATCTTGGAAACCCTCATAGACCCACTCATTCAATTGTCTCCATAGTGCTAGGGTTTCTTCATCACCTTCTTCCCACTTACGAAGCATTTCACGGGCTTCACTGCCTAATAGGCTTGCATGATTGAAATAATCATTTTTATATCTTTTGAAAAAATCTTCTCTGGATTCGCCTTGCTTTCCATAAGATTGAAAAACGATATGGGCCTGACTGCTTTCCTGCCACTGCACATATTCCTCAACCAGTTTTTGATCAAACAACACATAAAAGTCTCCTACCAGATGATCCCCTTTTCTTCCGGATGATGCGGGAGTAACATTTTGGCCAAATTTTTTCCAGGCCAGCATGCTTTTGCATACGGCTATACCTCTGTCGTTAATGATTTGGGTTTTGATGACCTCAAAACCTGCTTTCTCAAGAATCATGGACAATGACCACCCCAACAGTATGTTTCGGATATGCCCTAAATGCAAAGGTTTATTGGTATTTGGTGATGAAAATTCCACCAACACTTTTTCCTCTTTACGTGGCATTTTTCCAAAATTCGGATCATTCGCTATCTGTTGAGAGGTATTCAGAAAAAAACCAGAATTATACATAAGATTGAGAAAGCCCTGAACTGTATTAAACGAATCTACGAAATCAACATGATTAATCAGATGAACCCCTAATTGCTCACCTAAAATGGCAGGAGAAGTCTGAACCTTCTTTAAAAATGGAAAAAGAACAACAGTAAAATCTCCATCAAATTCCTTCCGGGTGGGATTGATTGAAATCTCATTTTCAGTGATGTCTAACTGAAAAGTCTTCTGAAAGAAATTGACCGTTTCAGATTTAAGGGTTTGAATATGATAGTTCATGAAAAGCGCCTGAATAAATTAGGCGGCAAAGATAATAAGATAATTAATTCCGAAGGTGTTCTGAAAAAAATGAAAAAATAGTAGTTCCATAATTTCTGGCAAATAAAAAATGCCTTTCATGGGTAAATGAATGATTAGGATTGTGCTCAAGAACAAAAATCCCCTCCAGATCTAATATTCTATGTTGAAATATTTTCGAAGGTATTTCATCAAGATTTTTCAAAGGGTATGGAGGCCCAGCAAAAATGTATGTATATTGTTGAGGCGTACTGGCAATAAATCTGAATACATCATTTTTGACAATCTGAATATAATCTTCCACATTCCATTCCCTGGCTGTTTTGG
>DAOLDB010000074.1:5722-17694 GCA_035327565.1 Saprospiraceae bacterium | reverse complement strand
ACATCGATTTTGTCTGGGAGCCGGGTGAGTTTGAAATCATGGCTGGAGGTAATTCGAGAGATTTGGTCAGGGGGATGGTGAATTGGGCAAAATAACGTATGAGGTTAAGGTTTTCGCCTTCGGCAGGTTGAGGTTTAGGTCATTGACTTCGCCGTCATTTGGCTACGCCGTCATTTGCTACGCCGTCATTTGCTATGCGTCATTTCGCTTCGCTGTCATTTGGCTACGCCGTCATTCTGCTACGCGTCATTTTCTGAGAGTTATATGTCATCATTTTTAATTTTTAATTTTTTGCTACGAACTACGAGCTAACATCTACGAGCTAAAATGGTCGGAAGGTTGAACAGTGAGCGGTGAACGGTGAAACTGTCAATGCCTGAAATACGTTGACCGTTTTTGCTGAACAAAAATCAGTTAAGAATGGCCTGTAAACCATTAACCATTAACCATTATCTTCTTAATCCCTGATCTTTTGCCCATCTTTGGAAAAATGGATATTTTATACCTTTAACATCCTGAGTTTTCTAATATATATTAAAGAAAATATGGACATCATCATCCCTAAAATGATAAGGGTCCAGAAACCAAGAGTTGGAATGGGAGCAAAAGGACAATCCTCGGCCGCAACGCATTCATCAGACATATAAATAGCTAATAAAATTTGGTTACCTCCCATTCCATCATCCATATCGAGCTCAATGATCAATCCCATACCAAAAGAGGTACCAGGAGGTCTCCAAAAATCCAGTTCCCAGGCATCCACTCCGTTGTAAACCAAAGCTGTGCCTTCAGGAATTAGGCCTCCATTCATATCAAGAAAATTTGGATGAGTGCCTGAAGTGGTTATGGAAAGTATTTCTGGTCCCATTCCACCTGTTTCAAATCTGAACACATCGTGGAAAAACATAATAAGTTGACCTTGCGGATGTATATTGAGAGGATCACTACAAGAGCATGGATCTGTAATTTCAAATGAAAAGTCTACCACTTGAATCTGAAACTGACAACAATTATCTCCTTCACACTCTGGAAGATTCCGCGTATTACTATTGCGTGGATTCACAAGGCAATCTTCAATGGTTGAACACACACAAATATCATGTATGCCTACACCTGCTTCCACGGGATCGAAACAATATCCATTCACTCCATCTCCTGAAAATGTAATATTCCCATCAACAAAGCATACACTTTGATTTAAATTTCTATTTTCTTCATTTCTTAATATATTACATACTAAGCTAAACAAATCAACTTGTCCTTCATCACACCCAATCTCATTTACCTTTGTAGGAATAGGAGGAATTGGACTTGAATTGAGCACATCTCCATTTAGATTGATAAAAATAGTATCTGACGGGCAGTCGCAAAACTGTGCTTCCACAGTAAAATGGATCAATAAAAAAAGACCTGAAAGTATTGAAGTGTAAGTTGCTTTCATTTTTCTGTAGTTGAATATATTGATAATGTTGAGATTAATGTAGGTAAATATAATAAAAGAAGCCTGAAAATCAAATAATGACTACTCCAAGATTCATATTTATTGGAATTATTGTCTAAACCACCCATCATATTATAGGATGTTTATTTTCTGCAAAGCTGATTGTCCTGTCTAAATTCCATTACGAATGACACAAGAAAAATATATGGTGAGGCCATTTAGCAACAAGCCACTATTTCCTGATTTAATTTTCAATGATAAAATACACTTCCTGGATTTTTTCGTTTCTAATTTTATAAATCGCAATGGCTTCCAGTTTGGGTATTGTTTTAGATCGAGTTACCAATTCCTGGTCGATGACTGTGTCACCCTGCACAATCCTATTGACTAATTTGCAATTCAGGTCCGGATAGGTGGAGAACATGTAGATATAATTGTCACGCATCCTGTTTTTGCCTTGATAGAGTAATTTGTCAGGAAAAGTATACACCCTTACAGAATCGCTGTAAGGTACAAGGAAGGCTTCAATGTCACGGGCATTGTAGGCATCCAGTTGAGCCTGAGCCAGATGTTCAGGTGAATATTGTGCACATAATCCAATCGACATGAAAATTATAAAAGCTACTACCCGGAACCTACATGTGGAAGTACAAATTAATATGGTTTTCATAGGGTCAATATTATTTAAAAAATATATGCAATAATATAATATATAATCAGGATCCTCATAAACTAATCATATTCATTTTTTCATAGGCTTTTGGGGTGAGAATAAAGATCAAAAGAAAATAATCGATTCATATGTATTTATTGATTGGCAAACCAGTATATCAATTGCGGATACAGTAGTTCAATCGTAACATCCTTTGACTTATTAATATATAAATTCATAAAGAAAGTATTGAATTCACTAAACTTGTAAAACCCCCGTCTTTCAGTCATTTGCTTTTCCACCCGGTTATTGATTTCGCCAAAGTAATCCTTCGAAAAATAATCCGATAAATAAGCTGTAAACACAGCCCAGGTCATATATTCATTAAATACGGAATATGGGGTATCATAAACGTTTTTACTTTTTTCATTAACCCATTTGTCAATATTTTGCAATGCAATATCTACTTCCCTTAAATATCTATCTGTTGCCGGAGTTACATAATTATGATCTATTTCAGTAAAAATGACCCTGGTCATCAATCCTTCCTTAATTTCTTTGCTTAATTGTTCATTGTCTATTGGACCACAGACAAACATGGCGGTTTGTTTGAAATCATTTTGTATGTAGCTATTAGTAGAATGGTTTGCACTCACTAACGGAGAGAATATAATCCTGTAATGATCGTATCTCATCGTAAACTGTTCTTCCAGCCAGTCCCATTGCTTCTGTATCGGAGACTGTTCTTCCATGACCTGACTCAGGTTATCATAATAATTTAGATGCTCGTTATAAAATTTCCTGAAGTTGGCTTTGAGTGAAAAAGCCTCAATTTCTGATAATAGTTCCTCGATAAAATTGGGTCCACCCCACGCCATCCTGGTATATACAGGATCTTTTACGATTCTGTCATCCACAAAATGGTACCCACAGGCATCCATCTTCAGGTGATAGTAATATTCCAATTGCAAAAGAGAATCGAATATAGTAACTATGGCTTCGGATTGATATTTCATGAATTTGTTTAAAACCTCAGTATGATATTGTGTGCCATGCATGATCAGATCTTTGTCAGCTAGCCAGGTAGGAGTAATGGCCATAATGATGTGTACCATCTCTTTAACTTCCGGAACTTCAAAACTGAATTTTCCCTTGTTCTTAAGGATTTATTCACTGGAAAATTTAAAGTCAGGTATGGTATTTATTTGTGTTCTGCACGTGTCTCTTTCATTTAGCAGGATAATAAAGTCATAGGTTTGATTATTTTCCACCTGAAACGAAATGGAGTCTGAATCTGTATAAAAGGTTATTTTTTGCCCATAATCCTTGACCCTTGTTTTATAAATATCAGGATTGGTTTTTGGCGACAGAATCCATTTCCCTTTATACCATACGTCTCCGTCTCTGATATCTACAATTTCGGAAGTAGCATGAATTATTGGAACCTGAGTATAAAGATGTGTATGCCACAATATGGAAATAAGTGCAAAACCTACACTAAATATATTTTGAAAACTCATTTTTTTGATTTATTCTTTTTGAGAAAGTGCATGTAGTGATTTTAAAGTTTCTTCATGTTCAGGATTTATCTTCAGAGCCTTATTGTAGCAGTTAAGTGCCTTTGTTGTATTTTCTTTCAATTCATAGATATTACCCAATCGCCACCATGCAGCCTCTTCACCGATATATCCTTCGTGAGGTCCTGTGGAGATGTAATGTTCCAGCATTTCAACAGCTTTGTCCAGATTTGTTTTAGAAATGATAGCAGATCTAGCATATTGGTATGCGGCCTGATAAAATTCGGGTTTTGATATGCAGGCTTTCTCGAAGTAGTCACATGATAGAGCGTGATCGCCGGATTCAATGGCTGAACTTCCCATATCAAAATATATCTGGTGCTTATTTTCAACAGTCGAGATATCCAGGAGCTTTTCATATGCGTTGATGGCATTTTCAAATTGTCCCATTGCCCTTAACATAGCTGCTTCCATTTCCAGAGCTGCAGACGGGTGATTTGTATACAGGTATTCCGGTAATCTGAGTAATGTAGACTGTATATTTAACCAACTTTGTTCTGATTCCAGAAAATTGTTTTTTATCTGATCAGCAAGTACCGGATTAGAAATCACTCGTTCAAGACATGTGAATACAAACTCAAAATTACTTTGACTGAATGGTTCTGTAAGTAATCTATTTATCCATAGCCACATAGCTTCTTCACCTATATACATTTCAATAGCTATTAACAAAAGTGGCATGTAATGGTAAACATATCTATCATTTTGAGGCTTGTAGTCTAATCGTGTTTTAAGGGAAGATAAAGGTTGGGGTTCGAATTTACCAATACTCTTTAATTTTTCAACAATTTTCTCTCTATAAAAATCTATCCCAAGCATAGATATACTTGCTTTGAGTGACATATATTCCGCAAATCCTTCAGTGAGAATCAAATCAATCCCTGAATTAAATTTACTTGTACTAAAATAATAATGAGCTGCCTCATGGGCCATTGTACCCCAGAGTGGAGATAAGGGATCAGTCAATCGTTCGAGTCCATTTTCCCTATTGTGTGTTATGGATACCAAAGATGGAAAGGAGACAAAAAACCAAGAATTAAGTTGTGAGACGGGGGTATTTTGCACAAGCACCATTTTTCCCCCATATGGTATTCCTGTGTAGCTTTCATAATAATTCATGATGGTTTGCATTTTGTCATCAACTACTTTAAGTTCATTTTCATCCAAAAATGTATTTAATGCAATAAGGCCATTCTGATCAATAAAATCATAAATACCTGCCATGAGAAAAATTTCTACAGGTACCTCACTACTAAAATTTGCAATACTTCCTTTATAAGGGTTTGAACCATTCAAATAGATCGCTGTGCAATCAGCACATGATATGGTTATATCGTAGCGAACTTCGGAATATTGATATTCAGCTTTTACATCATAAAGTATAGGGTACCATGCAGTTTGCAATCCATCTGCCCTCACCGACATATGGTTAAAAGCGATATTTCCTTTCCAATCACCCCACTCGGAAGCCTTGGAAATGTCGTCAATGACAGGAAATTTTCCCGTATACTGAACCTTAATTTTATTAGGAAGGTACTTACCACTGCCTTCAGAATCTGGAAAGTGGTAGTTAAATGCCTCATAGGAATACAGCGGATTGTAATTGCGTCTGTAAGATAAAGCTTTGCCGGTTTCTAAATCCCAGAATTGCTTAATATTCAGACCTGCATTGATAAAAATTTCATAATCTTCTAGTGGAGGTATGTCCTGTATTTCAAAATCACATATCATCTCTCCATCTGCTATTGATATGGTCACATTACCTTTAATTAATGGTACACTACTTACTTCCTGTGCTTTGAGGGAACACCAAAATATCATTAAAGTAACGAATGATAATATATAATTCGATTGGAAAATCATAGCTTCTGTTTTTTTATCAATAATTTCTGTTTTATAATTTATGCTATGGCATAGAAAAAACTATGCTTCAATTTTCTCCAAAGAGGTCGTTAATTGTCAATTCCTCAAACTCTCCGATTTTTCGAAGGGCATTAAAGTCCATTTTATCTTTTGGCCCTATAACTCCTATTTTAATCGGTTCTGATTTAATGAAATTCGAATGAAATTCCACTAGATCATCCATTTCCATTGATGTTAGTTTCTTATAAATAATTTCGAATATGTTCGTATCGATTCCTCTGTTTTTTGTCTGGATATAATCATTGAGCAAATTCAAATTGTAAAATCGTACCCCCTTGATTGCCTGAATATAGGCTGAAAGAGCAGTGTTAAATTCGTTTTCATTCTGAGGCATTTCCGAAATTAAATTTCTGGTTATTTCCAGTGCTTCCGGAAGCTTGTCTACCTGTGTACCAAGAAAAAACTCCAGAAAGAAATTTTGATCCTTCTTTTCAGGTAATCGTATATTTAAAGCTGCAGTATATGCCAGTGCCCGCGATTCACGTATTTCATTGTTAAGGATATTGTTGCCAAAATACCTTCTGTACATGTTGTAGTATGGATGTAAATTTTGCGAATCATAAGTGGGCCCGTTCATCGTTAGCAGCACGTCACATTGGTTCATGTCGTAATTGATAAAATAATTTAAATTATTTTTTGTGGGTTCCAATTGGTCTTTGTTTTCTGGCCATTTCAATAGAGGGGTGTTTCCTGAAAAATGGGAATTCAGATTTTTTTTCAATTCACTTATTGATCTTGTACCACCATAATACACTTCGTATTCGTATTGAAACCAGGACTTGATCCACTCTGTAAATGAGTTGGCGGAAGTGTTTCTAAGTTGATCTTCAGTTAGCCAGTTTAAGAATTTGGAGTTCTCTCCATACTTCAAATATTCATTCATGGCAGCTTGGATAACATATCTATTTTTGCGCTGAAGCGACCGGTCTTCTATGATTCTCCTCACTGATTGATCCAGTAGTTGTTGATCAGGTTGCATGTTATTAACAAAATCTGAAAACAGTTCAAGGGCTTTAATGAAGTTGGGTTCCCTTCCTTCAATGATGTAGCGGATATTACCGTTAATTTCACTTAAAGTTAATTTACACCCTATTCTGAGCAATTCCTTTCTGAAGCGTTCAGAGCTGAATTCAGCAGTTCCTAGTTGATTAATGTAGTCAAGAGCCAATTCCATTCTAGGTTCAGATCGTATTCCGGTTTTGAATGAGAAAATCAACCAAAACCGGTCATTCAATTGATTTTTGTTATAAAACAAGGGGATGTGGTCACCGATTTGGTCGCTGACTATATCAGTTGAGAAATTGTAAAATTTTGGGCCAATCTGATTTTCTGGCTTCTCATTTTCAAGAGATTCCGCAAATGTTGATTTAATATCAGTATTGAGGGGCACTGCTGAAATTTCAGGTTTTGAGATGTATGCATTGTTTGTCCTTTGTCCACTTTTCTTGTAAACAATGGCATAACTATCTGGCTTAAGCCATTCTCTGGCAAAATCAATGACCTCATTTTTTGATATTTGCTTTAGTTTTTTATAAAACGTCACCTGGTCTTCCCATTTCATATCAGCAGAAAAAGTATTTGCCTGTACCCATGACCGGCCAAAGTTTTGTTCAATGTTGGCCAGGTATTCGTTTTCCAGAATGTTAACACTGGCCTGTTGAAGCCATTCTTCAAAATCCCCATTTCTCAGTTTGGACATTTGATCCAACACCAATGCTTCAAGGTCTGTAAAGCTTTGCCCTTCGATTGGATATGCCGTGATTTGGAAAATGGATCCTTGGTTTCTAGGAATTAATCCTACATTGATATTGTGGGCATGGCGTGGATTAACGATATTGTCGTAAAAAAGACCTGACTTTGAATCACCTGAATATAAAAAAGTACTGATAAGCCTTGCCATCATCATGCCTCGGACATCTGAAGTACCAGGCATTTTGAAACCCATTAGGAAATACTCTGTGCCCGGAGCAACGAGTTCAGATTTAACAGGGCTAGTGAGATGTTTGGATGAAATGTTTTCTTTTATTAATGGCAAATCAGGGGATTTCCAATCGCCGAAATATTGATCTATAATTTGAATTGCATCGTCAAATTCTAAATCACCACTCAGACAGACGGCAGCATTTTCTGGACGATAATGAGTGTCAAAAAATCTCTTTATTGCATTTATTGAAGGTTTTTTTAAATGCTCTGGTCTTCCGAGTGTTGTTTTTTGACCATATGGATGGTCTGAAAACAAAAGCCTTTCCAATTCAGTTTCTGCCAGATAAAAATCTCTTCCTTCATAGGTATTGTATTCTTCGTAAACTGTTTCCAGTTCTGTGTGAAAATATCGGGGTACAAATTCTCGGAATCTATGACCGGATATCATGGCCCACCGTTCTAACTCGTTTTTGGGTATTGGATTAAAATAAGCCGTATGATCTTTAAATGTGGAAGCATTGACGTAGTTGGCTCCCAGTGACATGAACAGTCTCCGAAGTTCTTCGGCAATTCCATAATGAGCTGCCTCCTGTGACACACTGTCTATGGAGGCATAGTATTTTTTTCGCTCCATTTCATTTTTTATCATACCATACCGGTCGAACATCCGGGCGAGCGTATCCAGGAGCGGTTTTTCCTTTTCCCAGTTTTGCGTACCTATTTGGCTTGTCCCTTTAAACAGGAGATGCTCAAGATAGTGTGACAGACCTGTGTTTGTCTCCGGGTCATGGGCTGAACCCACCTTAAACACAACCATTGTTTGTATCTTTGGGTCAATTTCATTTTTACTCAGATAGACTTTCAGTCCATTTGCCAAAGTATATATCCGTGAATTAGTAGGGTCATTGGTCACATAAGTGTAGTGGTACCCATGGGCATCCTTATCTGATTTTGTTGTAAACCGATCAGTTGATTTGCTTTCACAACCTTGAAAGAACAGGCTTGACAAGAGTAGTTGGAATATGATCAAAAAGTGTATTTTCATTTTCGTCTGAATTTTTTAATTCTTGTCTCAAAACGAAGCCATTGCTTTTTACGGATCATGGTTTTAGCGTTTTATTTAGCCCGGGAAGAAGGGTAGAGCCACTTCCTGGTGCTACGATCAGGATGTCATAGGAATTGATTGCCAACCTGGTAGATTCAGGTAGGTGTGCCCATCTGTTGGGTCGCATTCGCCAGGCACGCAAATCAAAAACACCTATGTCTCCAGATTTTAGCAAAGGAGTGAGAAAGCCCCAATTTTTTATAAACCAGTCCTTTGCATCGTAGCTTTTGTCCTCAAAAGTAGTTACTGCACCCTCTTCATCCGTAATTACAAGCATTGCCAACGTACCTCCCACTCCCGTGACCACAGAAAATTCTGTCATAAATCCACCCAAACCCTGAACATTGGTAGGAGTAGCACCGCGATACAAGTGATAAGCACCATATTTCATCATTACTCGGGGTGGTTTCATAGTAGCTTTCTCAGCAGCCCTATAGTATTCAAGAAAATTACGTCTAATCATCTGCTCTCGTATATGATTAGCCAAAAAATACTCCCCTTCACCTACTATGAATGGCTTGTAGATCTGTGCAGACTTAGTCATAGCATTTGCCATATTTGCGAAGGTAGAATCTATCGGATTGTTTAGCAGTTCTGCTAGTTGAGCAAATTGATCTATGTTACTGACAATCCATTTTCTTGATTTGGAGGCTTCTTCTGCACAGTATGCGGCCAGTTGTCGAGCTTCAACATTCTGTGCTCCTTTAGCAATGTACAATAACTGCCATTCGAAAGCTTCAATATAAACCTGCTCAATCCCCCAGATTGCAGGAAAGCCATTTACCTTACTGCTTTTAACTATCGCATCAGCAAGTTCAACTTCTTCTTTCCAATCAAAAAAAGGGACAGTGTTGGCACCACCACATTGATTCAAAAATTGTGTCCATGCATTTAAACCGCCTGCCCGGATTTCTTTCTCCATTGTTTCGGCTACCCAACGGTCAATTTCAAAAGCGGCAAACTCGAAATCTGCCGTTTCATGCAATAAATGCCATAAGGCGGTTGTAAACTTTGCAGTTCCTGAATGACCATGTTCTTCTCCTACTAATACAAATTGCGACTCACGGGCCAAGGCCTTAAGAAAATCAGCTCCTTCTCCTTCAAGTCGTCCGTCTTGCATTTGTGTTGAATAGCTTGAATATTCCAGAAGATGGTTTAGTACAAAGGATGGATCATTTCCAGGTTTTAGCCCAGGTATGGATTTTGGTGCAGGAGTCATGGTTTGGGCTGAAATCTGGTTAGCCATACAAATCAATAGCCAGGTTATTGCAATGAAAAGGGGTTGTAATTCTATTTTCATTTTGATGATTATTAAAAAATTTTAGATTTTGGATTTCAATTCATTAGTCCATGTAATAAAGGTTAATACTTTGGCAAAGCCGGTACCTGGGATACCGAAGTTAAAGTGTATAAAATCAGTAAAATGTCCTTTACCTTTAATAAGTAGTATGGGTTTTCCTCGTGTTTCACCCTTTCGGTGAAGGTTGCCAAAATGACAATGATCATGGTTATAACGGTGGATGAACTCAGGCAACACCGGATTTTCAATAATATGGCCATTGGCTGGTAATTTCTGCAAATACTTGTTATGATTATTCTTCATTGCAATTCTGAATTAATTGTATTTGGGTTTTCTCCATGTATAGCGTATCATGATTTTGACTTTCCAGGATGTTGAGGTTAGATTGGGCATTTTTGTTTTTGGCCCCTGGCATGATGATCTGATCATTGCCATGATGACTACAAGAAAAAATGATTTCAGAAGCGAATGAGCTGTAAGCATTCACATGAATTTAAATTTGGTCATGTATTGATTTTGACGGTACACATTACCAGCATCACCTGATTATGTATGATTAAATTTGACAGTATAATTTTTCTACAAGCAATTTGGAGTATGATTATTGCCTCTCACCACAAACTCATTTATGCAGATGGTCATTGAAGGAATGATTGAACACTGTACTACAATGATATAGTAATTTGTGTATATTATATTGGAAATGAGATGAATGGCTAATAAGTATCCCCATTCAACTTATAATGGATGATGATGGTATTTTCGGAGGAGGACATTGAACTACGTCTTTCATATGGTCAGAAGGTCTGAAGGCCAATTAAAAATTGACAATTATCAATTAAAAAAATTATCAATTGACAATCAACACTTTCCAATTTTCAATTAACTCTGATTTCCCACAATTCAGCTCTTCAACAATTATCATTCAACTCTATCCTGGACTGAAATAGGTTGACCAACATTTTCAATTTTCAACGTTCCATTGAAGCATCATCGCTGATGCACCATCTTTTTTGTATCTATGAGTGAATGGCCGATGACAAGGGAGTAAAGATAAATTCCTGAAGGCAGCAGTTGTGCGTCAATTTCTACCGCTCCATGACCTTTTTGTGTCAATGTAATCCGCTTAATCTCTCTGCCATCCAATGCTGAAATAATAAGAACGGTCTGCGAACTGACATCTTCAGGTATAAAATAATGGATCCTTGTCATTCCATTAAAAGGATTGGGTTCGTTTTGCATAAGTTGTGGATGTGTCAGTACATGCAGGTCTGCGGGGTTTTCAATTTTTTCTTCTGATTTGTTTTCCAGCAACTGTTGCACCAGACTTTCCAAATGAGCTATGCGATCATCCTGTTGAGCCATATGATCTTCCAAAAGCTGTTGGTTTGATTTAAGCTGCTCTATTTCTGACTCCTGCTCATTGATCTTTAGTTCCTGGGCGTCGATCATTTCCTGCTGTTCCTGCACACCTTTTATGAGTAAAGGAACAAAGCTGGCATAGGCAAGACTATAGTTGTCCACGTTGGACTCGGGAACGTGTAATCCATCGAAATGGTAACCCAATCTATTGCAGGCCTCTTCTACTTCCTGAGCCAGAAAACCCGTTTTCATCACGTGCTCGCTTTTTGAGTAATCTTTATTTGAAAACATCTCTTGCTTTACACTATCGGGATAATTTTTGGTGATATGTTGATCAAACTTCCGAAAATCAAACTGGTATGTAACAGGCCGGAGTAGGCTAATAAACTCCAGTCCCGGAATATTTTCATCCTGCACATTGATTTTGAATCGTGCATCGGAAGGAAATGACCAATCTACCTGCCCTTCAATGACAGTTACAGCAGTACTTCCGATCCGGACTTTGTGGCTCGCGTTTGCAGATGCATTGTAACCCAGTGAGGTGGCATTGGTGAGATTATTTGAGCTTACATTCGCATTACGCCCGATACAGGTATTCCGGGTACCCGTCATATTACCAATGCCGGCAGACCGCCCAAAAAAAGCATTGTCGTTGCCAGATGTATTGCTAAAGCCGGCAGACCGCCCAA
>DAOLDB010000074.1:0-5622 GCA_035327565.1 Saprospiraceae bacterium | reverse complement strand
AATTGTCTTTGCCAGTTGTGTTATTACGGCCTGCCTCTCTTCCAAAAAAAGAATTGTTTTTGTTTGTTGTCGTCGCGTTGACACCTGCCCCCTTACCCACATATACCGAGCTACTATCCGGAGAGGCCGCTACATCAATATGCCCGCGAAATCTGCTGTCGCCTTGCACATCCAGTCGCTGGGAAATCAGGTAAAAAGGAATCAAAGTCAAAAGTGCCAGGGTGATCAGGTTGAGTGAATTTTTCATAGCTTTATTTATTGGATGATTATCAGTATTCTATCTCACCGGTTAAAGTGAAACTTCCGGTAGAAGAAATCAAATTGGCCGTGCCGGTTAAATCAGCCAGACCCGTCGCATTGGAATAAATGCCTTTACCCCCCGTGATGGTATGTATACCTGTATAAGTAATATTTTGCTGTGCATCCGGAAAGCTACTGCTTGCATTAAATTCTGTCCAGATCTCATCACTTCCATTAAATATAAACTTGCTATTGCCTGTCATGGAGGTAGGGACAACCGTAAAGTCAATCAACTGATTGATACTCACCTCTGCATTACCCATGCCTTGAAATGAACCCGTACCTTCTATTGGGGTATTTGCTGTAGCCACCTCACCATCGGGGGTAAACTCCAGGGGCATAAATTGGAAAGTGGTAGAAAAATTTCCATTCAAATCCCGTGTAGTCGTACCCTCTTTACTGCATCCTGTAACCAGCAAAGTCAAGAAGAGTATCACAGCAGTAAACGACAAATAACTTTCTAAATAATTTTTCTTTTTCATCATTGCAAACGTTTAAGTTTATTAAAAAAAAAATGATTTTACTACTATCCTATACACCTTTTTTACAAAAACCAGATCATTAAGTGGTTAATATTTATTAAATTTGTTCAGAACCATTACAATCGCTGATGTAGTTATTGTCGTTCAATACAGTGTTATCATGTTAGCTGAAGGATCCAATACTGTTACTTCACTTTTGCTTCAGGCAAGAAAAGGAGACTTTAATGCACTAGACGAGTTGTATGACAGGATTTATAATGAATTGCATTATTTGGCAAAAAAAATTAGAAAAGGCAATTCTAACCCTACCCTTGATACAACAGCTCTTGTCCATGAAGCTTATCTTAAAATGATTCCCAGCATGGATCAGGATTGGCAGAACAGAAGTCACTTTTTTTGTGTAGCGGCAAAAGCTATGCGTCAGATAGTTATCAACTATGCAAGACAGAGAAATACATTAAAAAGAAATCAGGGTCAGCACAATCTGGAATTGCGGGAAGAATCCAGTGCAGCAATATCCGTTTCAATTGAAGACATGATTACTATAGACAGTATCCTTGACCGGCTGGAACAAATGGATGAAAGGCAGGCAAAAATTGTTGAATGTCGCTTTTTTGCAGGAATGAATATAGAAGAAACCGGAACGGCATTAAACATAAGCTCTGCCACGGTCAAAAGAGATTGGAGAGTGGCCAGGGCATGGCTCATTAAAGAATTAGGTATGAAAGCCTCATGAATACAGTAGAATGGAAAAGAATTAAAGAATTATTTAATGAGGCAATCAGCTTAGCAGAGCCGCACAGGTTTAATCATATCCAGAGCATAAAAGATGAGGACCCGAAAGTAATCGATGAAGTAATCAAAATGCTGGAGGCAGATGCTACCCTTGATACTATTGTCGACAAATTTCATGACGATGTGCATACCATTCTGCATAATCTCCAATATGAACATAAGCTTCCCGAATACATTGGATCATATAAAATTGTTGAAGAAGCGGGGAGAGGGGGCATGGGTGTTGTCTATAAAGCCTATGATGCCTTATTGGAAAGAACCCTCGCCATTAAATTATTGCCTCCTCTTGATCCATTAACTGCAAAACTCACAGGAAATTCGCTGATTGAAGAGGCAAAAGCGGCATCAAAACTGGATCATCCCCATATCGTGACCATTTATGAAGTAAATCAATATAGTGAAGGTGGAGTTTATATTGCCATGGCCTATTATGAAGGAACGACTTTACAAGAGAAAATTCAAAAAGGCACCATTGACCCACACTTGATTAAAAAATACTTTTACCAGACTTTACAAGCTCTATCGGCAGCTCACAATGCTGGGATTACTCATGGTGATATAAAACCCGGCAATATAATGATCACAAAAGATGATCAGGTGAAGATACTTGATTTTGGAGTTGCCAGGATTCAGCAAAACAAGAATTATACCCAACATAATGCGGGTACCATCGCTTATATGAGTCCCGAAAGAATTGCCGGAGGTTCATCCTCCAAATCTTCCGACATATGGTCGCTGGGAGCAACGTTTTTTGAGGGTATTACCGGTAGGAAATATAATCCGGCTAAATCATTATCTGAGGCTTTCGATTTTTTTGAGAGTTCGATGAATGATCGGGTTTCTGACTGGAAAAAAGTGGATTCTGACATAGAAAGCATTCTTAGAAAATGCCTTCATACAAATGTAGATCTGAGATATAAAGATGCGGTAGAACTGCTCGATCACTACGAAAATCAAATGAGCAGGAAGAAGAGGATCAATGAGACCTGGAAATCAGGGGTCGTTGTCTCTATTTTGACGCTTATCATTTTATACTATTTCCTGTTTCTCTATCACACAGACACTTCCCAAGATGAGGTTGTTTCCGTATTGGTTTTACCATTTAAAAATGCAAGCAATAATAAAGAACTGGATTTTATAACGGATGGATTATCAGAAGATATCATTACAAATCTTATACAGATTGAAGGGATTGATGTGCCTTCCAGAATAAGCAATCTGAATGTATCAATATGGGAGAATTTGCCAAAATTGTATGATCAATTCAACACAGACTATATGTTATCTGCGGATCTTCTGGAATACGACAATCAACTGTTGATCCAGGCGCGATGGACATCTGTTAAGGACAATAAAATTATTTGGGAAGACCAATTTCAATACAGTGTAACTGGCAGGCATGAAATGCAAAATCACATCATTGAAGCTTTATTAAGGGAAGACCGGGTAAAAGCAGGTTCTTATATAGGGCTGATTTCCAATAAAGTAGAATCAAACAATCCTGAGACTTATACTATGTTTCTCAAAGCCCGATATCTTCTTCATAAAAGAAAATCGGGAAACCTGGACCTCAGCATTGATTGGTATATTCAATGTATTGAAGCTGATCCTGAATTTGCAATGGCCTGGGTTGGTCTGGGTCAGGCTTATATTTTTAAATACTGGTTGACCGGAAGTTTCCCCAAAGTGGTATTCCCCAAAGCTAAGGAATACATCTTGCATGCTATTTCTCTGGATTCAACCCTTGCAGAAGCATACTCCACACTTGCTCTCATTCTTTGGCAATTCGATATGGATTTTGAAAACTCCGAAAAGGCATTTCAAAGATCCATCCAATTGTATCCCAAGGACATCACTGCTTATAATTGGTATGGTGAGTTTCTTATTTGTAACGGTAAGTACCAGGAAGGATTGACCATGCTAAATCACGCCTTATCTCTTGATCCTTTGTCTCTGATCACTATGACAGATATTGGGTTTGCGTATTTTGTCATTGGGGATTATGAAAAGGCCTTAGAATACTTTCATATGGCCCTGGATATAGAACCGGATTTTCTTCATGCAAAAATGTTTATGGCCTTGGTTCTGACTTCCCAGGGAAAGTTCAATGAAAGTGCATCCATATATGAATCGATTGGCGATATATTTGAACTAAATTATATATGGCAATGCTTTGTTGCCATAAATTATGCTTTGCAGGGAAATCTGATGCTGGCAATGAATATATTAGATAGGCTTGAAGAAAAAGAAAAAGATCATTTTGTTTCTCCGGTATCTTTGTCATTTTTATACTTGGTTTTAGGAGATGAAGAAAAATCCCTCTCCTTGCTGAATGATGCCATAGAACTAAAAGATCCCATGTTGATTTACATTAAAACCCATCCTTATTTAGATGCATTGAGAGGCAATACTCCATTTGATGAAATCATCAATACATTCTATTGATTGTCATCTCTCAGGATACTTATGCGGGCAAGTGATTTTTTTGATTTCAATATTAGTTATTAGGCTACCCATTCCGGTATTTCCCTGGCCGGACCTTCATTGAGTGTAATAAAACAGGTGGCCTATGAATTTTCGCCTTCTGGATTTTATTTTGAGAAAGTGATCTATCCTGGAGCAAAATTAAATCATGAGTTGTTCCCGGCAATTTCCATTTTGCAGAATCAATTTAGAGAAAATGTTGACAAAATACATCCCGGTTTTTTAGTGAATGAATTAAGAAAATGTGACGATCGCCGCTTGTATGTATTAACGAGCAGCTATTTCCTTAATGTAACATCTTCTTCTCTTGTGCTGCCGTTCTTGAAAAAAACGCCATTGAGCCCGAATTTTAGCATTTGTTTCCAGTTCAGGATTGGATTCCACTTTTAAAATATTATGTTTAATAAAAACTTTATTGGATTCATACATCAGCATTGCATTAACGCCTTTGTTTTGATAATCAGGGCGCACTCCTGTCAGATAGAGATCAGCACAGTCGTTTTTTTTCATCGCCATGAGTATGTGAATAAAACCAAAGGGCAGTAATTTTCCTTTAGCTTTTTGAAATGCTTTTGAAAGTGAAGGCATGGTTATTCCAAAAGCAACCACCTCATTCTTCTCATTTAAAATTACAGGCACAAAATCTGGTTTGATAAAACCAAAATACTGTTTCACGTAAAGATCAATTTGTTTTTCAGTTAAGGCAACAAATCCATAGTTATTTTCATATGCACTATTTAAAACGCGAAAAATTTCGTGAGCATAAGGAAGCAATTTCTTTGACTTGGTAATCTCCAATTTTTTTAAATGATATCTCTCACGAATTGCATTGGCAATTCTCTCAATTTTCTCGGGAATCTCTTTTGGGGGGATCAATTCATATTCAACCCAATCAATATCTTTTCTGAACCCCAGCTTTTTTAAATGTTCTGGATAATAAGGATAATTGTAAATGGTGGCTATTGTCCCCAACTCTTCAAATCCTTCTATAAGCATTCCTTCCGGGTCCATGTCTGTAAAACCTAATGGACCATGAATTGAAGTACAGCCCTTACTGCGCGCCCAGTTTTCTGCAATCTCAAATAATTTACGAGAAACTTCTTCATCATCCAAAAAATCAACATATCCAAAGCGTGCTGCTTTTTGCCCGACTTTTTCATTGTGGCTTTCATTGATAATGCAAGCAATTCTGCCGACGGGATTATTATCTTTATAAGCAATCCAAAAGCATGCTTCACAGAATTCGAATGCGGGGTTTTTATCCCGGCTAAAATTATTCATTTCATCCCGAATTAATGGAGGGATCCAATATTCATTATTTGCGTAGAGTTTAAAAGGAAATTTGATGAAAGATTTTAAATCTCTTTTTGATTTGACCTCTTTGATTTCTATACTCATTGGTTATCGTTATGAAGTTTTGATCTACGTTTCGATGTTTAATATTTATTTGTCTGGAAAGTAGGTTAAAAGTGACTTTGACATACAACACATACCATGTATCAATTAGTTTCAATCCTTGTTCTTCTGGATATTGAGTTAAAAGTTCTGAAAGTTATGCTGG
>DAOLDB010000073.1:0-18253 GCA_035327565.1 Saprospiraceae bacterium | reverse complement strand
CATTACATTGTGATACCTTGATACCAAATGACGCTGAAGGGATCAGGTCTGATACATGAAACTCAGTAGAAGCCTCATCAATACATTCGTCACCATTGTCTAGGGTTAATGTTGCAATAACATGGTCGTCAGTGTTAAAAATCAACTCCTGATCAGGGCCACTGAATTGCATTTCCTGATTATTAATATTAAAACTCCATAAGAATTGAGTCGTGTTGGAAGTATTCTCTGAAGTATTTGTAAATGATATAATAAATTGGCCATTTTCAGTACATTCTTTCAACTCTGTTATAAAGGAAGCTACCGGAATATTTTCAGCGAGATTAAATTCTTTTTCTATTAAAGCTTTACATCCTATTTGATTCGTTACTTCCAGAGAAACTTGCAAATCAGAGCCCATTAACTGAACATTCACATTTTGTGAATTAAGAGTAAAAGATTCTTGAGCTGTGGTCAAAACCCAATGCCATTCAGTAAGTTCATTAAATCCATTAACATCAAAAGACTTGTCAATTAATTCGACGGAGAAAAATCCATCTCCACACTCGACCGTTTCCAATTCAAAATCAGCCATTAAATCAGAGTCATGTACAAAAATTTCTCTGAACAATTCATCTGTACAACCATCCTGAGATCTTGATGCACGTAAATGAACAGTATAAGTGCCTGGTGCAGGAAAATGAATGGTTGGGCTCACTTCTGCAGACATTAAATCAGGATTTTCATTGGGGTAATCAAAATTCCAGAAAAATATATCTACTCCTGTGCTTAAATTATTGAATGTAGCAGTAAAATTGCAAATAGGCTCTTCGACAACAAAGTCAAGTACAGGTAATTCTGTACATTCTCTTACGTTATATTGGAAATCCCTTCTTACCACTGAATAAAGTTGTCCATTTCTATATTCTTCAACACTAATCCCAATGACAAATTGACCTATGAGGTTAGGGGTAGCTGTAATTAATCCTGAATTGGGATTTACCATTAACGGAACCCCTCCCATCATATTTTCCTTACTGTAAGGTGCTTGCCAAATTATTTCTTCATAAGGAGCTGCAGGTGTTTGCTCACCAGGTTTTGGAAACTCTTCACTAGCGCCGGAATAAGGTGTTATGAGTCTGTATACCAATTGATCTCCATCTACATCGGTTGCTGAATGATCAAATGTCAAAGCTTCATTGACACATATATAGATATCATTCCATTGTTTAAATTCCGGTGAGCTATTTTTAGCAAGCAGAGCGGGGCCTGTTATTCTGATACTATATGTACCCCCTGTATTTAAAGGGTCTACGATATTGTTGACCGTCATATTTCTACAACATCTTTGATAGGTAATATAGTAACCTGTAGGCCTGTATGGGAGTGTAACATTCGCAACATATTTGGTCTCATGTATACACACCTGAGGACCGAGAAAACCACAATCACTTCGAATTGTAGTATTTAACGTATCATCTGCAATGAATGGAATTTCTATAAAACCAAATTTTCCTAACCATGAAGCAATAATACCTTCATTGGTATAAATAGCAAGCCGGGCAGGATTATCAAACTCAGCATCAGGAGCACCTAAAAAACAATCCCGTCTCACTGTTAATGTGATCTGATAGGTATCACCTTCCACATGCTTGTAAATCAATTCCCCACCAACAATATGTGTTGCATGGATTCTCTGAAATGCACCTGATAAAACGTATAAGGCGACTAGATTCAGGACGATGATTTTTATTTGAGGAATTCTCATATCCGTAATTATATCTTACTGATTAGTTTAATTTGATTCTGATTATTTCTACTCTTCTTTCACGCGCTGCCCTAACACTATAGACAGACCTTCGAAGATCACTTGAGCTATCACTGACATTTGCTGGTGCAATTTCTTCACCGAAAGAAACATCGGTTATGGACAACTGTCCTGATGTAAGGAATGGCATAAATATACCATTTTTATATCTGGCAATTTCGTTTTTTATCGAACTTACACGTCTTTGACCTAATGCAAGATTATATCGGTTGGCAGCCAATGGACTTGTATGTCCCTTTATAGAAATATCTGCACTTTTGCCATCTTTTAAATATTCAATTAAGCGATCCAAAAATTGATAAAGTCGACTATATCCCTCTTTAATATTCTCATCAAAGAAGGCTTCCATTTCCTTTTCTGCAATCTCTTTAGCCTCACCTCTTAAAGGTGATGAATATCTTTGTTTATAAGTATTCAGCCGATCGATATAGCTATTAAAAGTCTCACTATACGTGCGGGCAGTATACAAATCAAGACTTCTTCCATCCGGTCTGTCATTATCAAAGTACAAAGCCAATGGCAATAAAACATCCAATGAGCAATCCTCCAGATACATACGGCGAGTTAGGATTTTCTCATTCCCTGCCGTATTGGTATCTACAATCAATGTGGATGTACAAAATCCTTCCCGAATAGCTCTTACTTCATAAACATGACCAGGGACAACGTATGTTCTGAAGTTATTGTTTAGTGGATTATATTTTCTATATACCAATTCCCGCTCATTACTGAGATCAAAAATTTCAAGGGTTACATTGTCTAAAGGTTCCAGGCTGGTGGCATGAAAAGTATAAACATCCAATAGCAAATTATCGGTTGTCAAATAAATTTTTCGTATTATGGTACCGTCAGGAACCGGCCCACGTGTGCTTACCATTATTTCCTGGGGATTAAATCCTTCTTTTTCAGCTCTTACAGTATAGTTTCTTCCCCTGCGAAGATCAAATATGTGATCAATTCCCTGGTTATTAGTGACTTCTGCCAATATTTCTTTTGAAAGCGGATCGATGAGATACACCGTTACTCCTTCCAATGAATCTCGAGTTAATGCATCAAAAGTTAAAGTGTTGAGCTGAAGTTTAACCTGACTATAATTCACCTCATATACATCATAACAACAAGCTTCTTCTAATTCATCTATGAAATAAGATCCTATTCTATTGGATGAGAAATAGGCTGTTTCTTCATCCTGACTCACAAAATAATATATATCATGATAGCTGCTGTTCACTGTTGCACCTAAATTGACCGGATCGCTGAAACCGTCAGTCAATTTATATGAACTAAAAATATCGAACCCTCCAAATCCTATTCTTCCATTAGTAGAAAAATATAAAATTCCGGATTCATCATGATAGTAAGGAGTGATATCATCTTCCGGTGTGTTTAAAAACTCAATGGGCTTCGGATCGGAGAATTGATTTTTCCCTATAATATCTGCCTTCCATAAATCCATTTTCCCTTTACCCCCCTGCCGGTCTGATGAAAAGATGATAAATTCATTTCCTGAAACCGGATCAAAACCTAAAGCCGGCTGGGTAGATGTTTTACCCTCTTCATCGGTATTGATGGTTAATCTCACCGGATTAATAAATTGTCCGTCTGGTGTTATATCCCTGCAATATATCTCACAAACTAACCGCGAATCTGTTAAATACTCACAAACCGTGTAATACAACTTGGTACCTGTCTTGTTGACAACACCATGAGCGATACTGTTATCAGATATATTAATATCACCAGCTACCGGAGAAACCAAGCCTTCTTGATCTTTCTTTTGAATTTTTGATATTAATTTTTTTGGTTTCTTTCCACTCACCGCCTGATATTTCATAGAAGTAAAATACAGGTCATCTTTTAAAATAAAAGTACCGAATTCATTATAGGGTGTATTGACTTCATCTCCCAACTTAGTAATCATAACATCAGGATCAGACATCTCAACTTCACTTATGGCCCATTCACATGCTGCAATATGCATACGAGCCTTTTCAGCAAAACCATTGCCTTTGTCTCCGTATTCTGAAATATAAATTTCAAAATATTTAATAGCTTCTTCGTAATCACCTGTTTTTTGGTACAAGTTACCTAACCAAAAATGGATCAATGGATATTTTTCTGCATCTTTAGATTCCAATACGATATGATACTGTTCGATAGATTTTGAGTAAGCATTGAATAATCGCAAAGACTCGGCCAATCTGTATCTCAAATCCGTACGGGTTGAATCATACTCAAGCGTAGTTTTGTAATAAGAGGAAGCAGAGAAGTAATCTTCACGGTCAAAAGCATTGTCGGCAGCGTTGATAAAAGCTCCTATACTCTGCCCATTCAGAAATCCGTAAGTGCTCAGGAGGAAAATGATTATATGTATATGTTTTTGTTTCATCGTTTTCAGGTAGGATAAGGTTTAGTAAATTGGACAAACTTTGAAATCTCCTAAGGGTTTAACTTTTTTAATAGTATATCTGAAATGGACTTCCGGCCCCCCTCGATTATTGGTGACATTATTAAAATCAGAAAAATCAACATCATAAGAAATACCCACATAAATATTCTTGTATTCAAGTGCAAAAGTTGGAAACAATGCTTCTGTTGTTCTGTAGCCTGCACCGATATGCAAAACCGTCTCTTCTCCCCTTTTATCACTGATGTAAATTTTAGCTAATGCACCCAATACCGTCTCTCTATAGGTGCGCTGAAATTGCTGAAGTGCATGAATCTGAATATCCAACAAATCAGTCAGTTGAAGGTTGGCTACCCCATTGATTGCAAATCGAAGTGGAAGCGCCAGGTCCCGCTCAGCGGAAAAATTTGGCTTAGGCTGAATGAAATGAAAAGCGCTTGCTCCTAAATCAATTCTTGTACGGCTACTTTTTTGCCATCTGTAGTTGATACCTCCGGCAGTCTCCATAAAATGAACCCTCAAAAAATCAAAATCTTCACCGGAGGGAGCTCCAGGATCAAACACAAATCCATCCCATTGTCTATCCCACGTCAATAGATTAGTATTGAAACCTCTTGTGCCATATCCGGCCAACAATCCAAAAGTCAACAAATGATTGGGATTAAGAATTCTTGTATAACTCGCTGATATATTAAAATTGGTTAAATCAAGTTTAGAATCTCCCTGTCTGTCGTAATTCATAAGGAACCCTAAGCCCCAAAATGCTTTCTCAGGGTTTTTACCCATAATGCGTTGATCATAAGACCCTGAAAAAGTGAGCCAGGGAACAGGTACTGATCTCCACTGATCCCGAAAACTGACCATATACCTTTGATCCCCATTAAATATTCCGGTGGATGCAGGATTTACATTAATCGGGGAATTATAAAATTGTGAATAATGCAGATCCTGAGACGCTAAATTTACAGTCCATAGCAAAATGCTTGCAGAAATAGCTAACTTGATATTATTACAGATCTTCATCAATTCAGATTGGTTTAAATTATTAATATAATTAAACAAGTATAACTTACAGAAAAACAAATATTTGTGAAGAATCGTCTGTAAGTGTCTAATTCATAAGTAAATATAACAAAAACTGTACTACTTTTTAAATTGGGATTGCAAAATGCATCTTTATTTTAATAAAATACACCTGGTCAAAGTGGTAAATTTTAGATTTTTATTTAACATATAAAAGATTAACATCATATATATCAACACAATTTAAATGCTTGAGTCCTAATCCTAGTGTATTGCCCTTCTCCATCATTTCCCTGCTTAATCATTGAATTTGCAACTGAATTTGAGAATACCTCATAAAGGGTATTTACGAAACCAAAAGGAATCCGGTTTTCAGTGAGCAATATTTTCCAATCCTCACTGGTTTTAGCTTTAAAAATATCCACCAGCAAACGGGACAACTCACCCCGACACTTTACCCTATTTATATTTTTATCAAATTTTTTGTACTGTTCATCCGTCAATTGTATAACTGTTGCAAATCGTTGAAATTGATCATCACTTCCTATTGCCAACAGAATCTTCCTATTGTCCTTACAAACCATCATCTCACCATAGGGTGCAATAGAAGGGTGCAAAGTGCCTAATCGCTCAGGAATGAAATTTTCCATCAGATAGCCAGTAGCCTGATTTACCAGGGCTGAAATTGCAGATCTGTACATTGATACCTTTACATGTACGGCTTGCCTGTGGTTAGTCCGGCTTACTAAAGCCGTAAAAATGCCATTTTTCATTTGCTCTGCCGCAAGTATATCAATTATAGCTACAGGCATTTTAGCTAAATCCTTTTCTGTTCCTGTCATGTCAATATATCCACATTCTGCCTGCATAATGACATCGTATCCAGGCTCATCATCATCATAATCATAAGCAAATAATTGTGCATAAATAATGTTAGGGTTTATTTCTTTTAATGTGTTATAATCAACTTTCAATTTATTGCTTGATGGATTATTCAAATTAGATATGAAAATGTCTGCATCTTTTACATACCCATAAAACTCTTCTAAGTCATTTTGTAAATGCAAGTCAAGAAAAATGCTCTTTTTACCGGTATTAGCAGCAATATAATAAGCAGAAATAGAAGACTGGTCACTTTCTATTGGAAGCTTCCACCGGCGAGTTGGATCACCTCCGGTTTTTTTATTTTCAATCTTAATGACATTTGCTCCCAGTTCAGCAAAGAAACTACCCACCAAAGGACCTGCTAATACACTGGCAATTTCCACTACCTTTAGATTTTTAAAAACATCATCCATATCACTTAATGTGGTTAAAAAGTTAATTCCGTTAAACTAAAACTTCAAATCTTACGGAGTAAAGATATTTTGATGCTTTAATATCAAAGCATATTTTTAGTCTATTCATCCAATACAATCATTGCTACCATACCAAAACAGAAGGTCGGCCACGTTATACCGCTAATAAACCTAATATATATTTGACCCAGAGATTGCATCGCCTCATAAATGCACAATAAACACATGAAACTCCTGAAATCCAACGAAATAAGAAAACTGGACGAATTAACCATCCAAAAACTATATCAAGGGCGCTCAATAGATTTAATGGAAAAAGCTGCAGGGGTATTCTTTCGCTGGATGATGGAGTATAAACCCAAGGCCTATGATAAACTTGCAGTATTGTGTGGAACGGGAAATAATGGAGGAGATGGACTGGCTATAGCGAGACTAAGCAATCCGTACTTCGAAAAAGTATCCATAATCCTTTGCCAGATTTCTAAACCTACTCCCGATAACCTGACCATGTTATCCATTTTGCCTCCTGATATTGAAATTATACATTTAACGAAAGGTGACTCTTTTCGATTTTCAATGGAAAACACACTCCTCATTGATGCCTTGTTTGGCAATGGATTCAATAGGCCCCTTGAAGGGTATTGGGCCGAACTAATTACTGAAATCAATAAAACGGTTCCGTGCATCTATTCAATTGATATTCCATCTGGTATGTCCTCAGATGATATACCGGGCGATGAGACAGTATGTATCCGTGCCCACAGAACTTTGAGCTTTGAAATGCCTAAAAGAAGTTTTCTTTTCCCTGAATCGGAGTCCTTTGTTGGAGATTGGAATTTCCACTCCATTGGCCTGGATGCTGAGTCATGGAATCAATTGGAATCATACGCTTTAGCGATTTCAGAGTCCATGATTTGCAATTTTATTAAAAAGCGAAACATGTATTCTCATAAAGGCACCTATGGACATACAGCCATTTTAGCAGGAAATTACGGCATGGCCGGAGCGGCAATTCTAGCGGCAAATGGAGCCATGCGATCTGGAGCAGGTAAGGTAACCTGTATAACACCTGAAATGTGCATAGCTCCCATCCAAGCACAAGCACCTGAAGTAATGTGCCTACCGGGTTGTGGGTCATTTTTTCTTGACACATTACCTGAGTATAAAAACTTTCAGGCCATTGGAGCAGGTTGTGGTATAGGCACTCAGGGTAAAACCAAAAGTATATTATTCAACCTGTTAAAAGAATGGAAAGGCAGATCACTGGTTTTGGATGCAGATGCCCTGAATATTATAGCACAAGAACAATGGCTTGACATCATCCCGAATAATTCTATTTTGACTCCCCATCCGGGCGAATTCAAACGTCTCTTTGGAAATTATAGAAATAGTGAGGAAAGGTTGGAAATGCAAATCATGTTTTCACAAAAACATCGCATATATATCATTTTCAAATCAGCGTTCAGTACATTAACTACTCCAATGGGTAAAGTTTTTTTTAATATTAATGGCAATGCAGGAATGGCAACAGCAGGCTGTGGTGATGTTTTAACGGGTATCATTGCCGGTCTGCTGGGTCAGGGTTACACACCAGAACAAGCCGCATTAACCGGTTTATACGTACATGGCAGAGCAGGAGATCTCGCTTCTCAAAAAATGGGAAAGATTTCGATGACTGCCGGGGATCTGGTCAGGAATCTTCCTTTGGCATGGTCTGAAATCGAATCTAAATTGATATAAAATGGCAAAAAACAAACCAAAACTCGTTGTTTTAACAGGCGCGGGAATCAGCGCAGAAAGTGGATTAAAAACTTTCAGAGATTCCGGAGGATTATGGGAAAATTTTGATGTCATGGAGGTGGCAAGTATTGATGGTTGGCATAAAAATCAAAAACTGGTTCTTGAATTCTATAATGCCAGAAGAAAGCAATTAAAAGATGTGACAACCAATGCAGCTCACATGGCCATTGCTGAAATGGAAAAATATTTTGAGACCACCATCATCACTCAAAATGTGGATGACCTTCATGAAAGGGCAGGTAGCCGGAATATCATCCACCTGCATGGCGAATTAAAAAAAGTACGCTCAATTGAGTATCCTAACCTGATTTACTTATGGGATGGTGATCTTCAAACGGGTGATCTATGTGAAAAAGGACATCAACTGCGGCCTCATATTGTGTGGTTTGGAGAAATGGTACCCAAGCTGGAAGATGCAATCATTGAAATATCAGAAGCTGATAAAGTACTTATTGTAGGCACTTCCATGCAGGTTTATCCAGCAGCTTCGCTTATAGCCTATGCTCCAGGAAATGCTGAAGTGTATTATATAGACCCTAATCCCCAAATCAGTTATGAATTGTCTATGAAGAATAAATTGAAAGTCATCCAGGAAAAAGCTACTGTTGGAGTGCCCCGGCTATTAAGCGAATGGACAAAGAAATCACTTCTGAAAAAATAAACTATCTTTATACTTATGCGTATTATAGATCCATTTAGTATCTCAACTGCCAGAATGGATACTTATTTGCAGCTAAAGTTTTTTGGATAAAACTTCTCTTCATCTCTGAAAATTCATAGAACCCTATTTTCTTTCCTTTCATTTTCTTGGGAAGAGGTAGTGGTTTCTTTTCATTTTCAATTTGCACTTTCTTCGCTATTATGACAACATCATCTCCATTCAATTCAAGCGATAGTATCATCCCGGGTAATCCCGAAAAGCCTTCAGGGCCACCATGGATGGGAATTTTATTAGTAAACCAGGCAAAAACAGGATATCCATTTTCATGATTGATCGTTTCGGCTTTCATGCACAGAAATCCTGCGATTTCTTTTAATTCATTTAATATCTTCCATTTAAATTGTGGCCTTTGATCTTCAATTAGATATCGTTTACCCAGCAATTCTCTGATGTAAGTCACCATGTTTTCCTCAGTATAAGTAATGAAAATATCTTCATCAGAACGCCAGGTATACCCTACATTTCCTTCCCTTTCTTTTTCTTTATATACACTTCCATCTTCATTTGCAATCAGTATATAGGGTGATCCTTCATTTGAACGGTTACCATACACCAATTTATTCCGATCTTTTTCCTCTTGTGAAAGAAAGTCCATTTTATTGATTACTTCTACCCAATTGAAAATTCTTGTATATTCAATTTCAACTTGCTGTGCCTTTATTATTGACCAATTGAATATGACGAATATTATTATCTGTATTAAACCCCTCTCTATTCTTTTCATTCTATAAAAGTTTTACAAATACAATATGAATTCTGAATTGATCCTCAATAATACATATTCTGATTCACGCCTGACTTCATCCCTCTGATGTTATATGAGAATGATAACAACCCATACCGTGCCAACGATAAAGTTCTGGAATCAAATACAGAAGTGGCGGATGTATTTTGACTGATCATGATATTACTATTAAAGACATCGTATATTGATACTCTTATTTCTCCTCTATTTCCCCGTAATAATTGCTTGTACACGGAAAGATTTGCGATCGGAATTCTCTGTTCAATTCCAAATCTTTTGTTAGAAAATACAGAATATCTAAGAGAAGAATTCAAAAAAAGACCATTGGATATTTTTGTACTAAAATTGAAAGAATGTGTGTTTTGTATGATATTTTGATTTTGTCCACTATTAATATTGTAAGTGGTATTTGTATAGCCAAGTTGTGTGGACACAAATAATGCTGTATTCTGTGTGGGAGTATAATCCAAACCCAGGGAACCTCCCGGCCCGGTTGTCAATGTACGGTTGAGGACATTATTGACAACAGCAAAACTTCTTGACCCCATAAATCTACCAGTGAATCGAAAAGTGAGTTTATTTCGTTGAATTGGCAATGACATATTGCTGTACATACTCAAATTCCTTCCTCCGGTAAAGTTTATGGGACGACTGAACGTAACCTGGTTTTCATCAACGATCTGTTCACTTATGATTTGATTTTCCTGATAGTTATACCAGCCATATACACTGATACGTATACCGGATGCCGGCCAGCTATGATTCAAAGACAAACTTAACCGGTGACTCAATGCTGGCAACAAATCCGGGTTTCCTTCACGAATAAATAAAGGATTTCTAAAATCAATAACTGGAAGTAACTGCTCAATTGAAGGTTCTCGTACATCGATCGTATAAGTAGTATTAAAATAAGTATTCCTTGAAAATGGATATTGCATTTCCGCAAATGGAATCCATGAGGAAAAACGATTATCAACTACCCCTTCAAACAATTCCGGATTGGAAGCGCTGAAATCACCCTGTAAATTAAATACCTGATATGCTCCTCCAACGGTTATATTTAATCCTTGATGTGTATAAGTCAAAGATGTACCAATACGCTGATTCGTGATACGGTTATCGTAACTTCTACTCAGAAATTCATCTAACACACGACTTCCTTCATTATTTTCGTCCTCCACTAATCGGGAACCTTCCTCCAGTCTTACATTCATATTAATAAAAGTCTTAAAGAAAATTTTCTTGGAAAAAGGTTCACTGACAAGAAAATTGCCACTAATCACTTTTTTATTCAATTGATCATCATTCAATTGTCTTAAAAACAATTCCTGCTCAATGTCCCCTTCACCTGAAAAGAAAAAATTATCGGAGAAAACATTTTGATCTTCCTGTACATTGGTCTGGAGAAATGCAAGGTTCGCTCCTAATCCTCTTCCCTTCTTTTTAAATTGCTTCCTTGCAAGAATAGAAGTTGAAAATAATCTTCCAGTTAATTCCGAATCATTATTAAATGAAGTATTATTGCTCAGAAAAATTCCATTTTTGAATACATCGCTATGACCAAACTGACCGATATCAGTTCCTACAAATGCAACATCAGCAGTAGCTTTAATTGCAAAAAGACTGTCAATTTTATGTTCAAATACAAATTCTGTTCTATGACTTCCATTCATTCTGCTTTCACTTTCAAAACGATTATTCTCAAGAAATGCATCCGGCAAGAAATTTCGTGAATCTAAGAAGGTCTCCTTTTCATTTCCTGATTGCTGGAAAAAATACCGCGAGGATAGCTTCGTCTTCTTATGATCATAATTGTAATTTAAACCTCCAATCAAATGAGTGGGAAACCCACCACGATCCCCGGAAAAAAATGCATCCTGGATTTTGTTTTCTAACCCTGACGAACCGGAAAAAGAGATAAAATAGCCTCCACCTGTTCCAAATCCATATGTATAATCATTGAATAAATTCCAGGAATTAGATCCCATAAAATCCTGATAATCATCCCATGACAGCCCATTTCTCCCGGTATTGTTCCCTACTCCTACCATCGAAAACTGATATTTATTATCAAACTTATTGTAATTACCCTTTAATTCTCCACGGGTTTCAATACCTCCACCTGCAGTGATTTTTCCAAAGCCTCCTTTTTTAAATCCTTCTTTTAGTTCAATATTCATGGCTTTTTCTGTTGTATTCTGAGACACACCGGTTAACAATGCTTCTTCATCCTTTTTATCAAATACCTGAATTTTCGAAACCCCCTCAGCAGGTAAGTTTTTAATAGCAAATTTTGGATCTTCACTAAAAAAAGTCTTGCCCTCAACAGTCAATCGGGTCACATTTTTGCCATCTGCCAAAACAGAACCATCCTGGCTGACCTCCATGCCGGGAAGTCTTCTTAAAAGTGATTCTAATGTAGCGCCTTCGGGAACCTTAAATTGACTGATATCATATTCTACAGTATCGCCTCTTAATTTTAACGGAGCCTTAGCATCCCGAATCACAACTTCCATAAGTTGTGTAGAAATTTCTTCCATTTTGATTTCGCCCATTTGTACATTTTCATCCGACACATCAACTGAATAAGTTACTGGAAAAAAGCTCAAGTACGTTATCTTGATAAGATACTTTCCAATCATCAGGTTTTTAAAAATAAACTCTCCCTTACTATTTGACAAAGTATAATCAATCAAAATGGAATCAGTATCCATCAATATCACAGTAGCAGCAACTAATTCATTTCCAATGGTATCCTGAACTGTACCTGAAACTGAGAACCGCTGAGCCGAAGAAGAAATTGAAAGACTCAAAGACAACGAAACAATGAACAGATGTTTCATATAAATGATTTTTTTGAGGTTATTTCCGGTAAACTCCATTAAAAACTTTTGTTTTAAGCTAATCGGCGTTTAAACCAATTCTTATTATAACGTATAAAATCGTTAATTGTGTAAAATGGTATATGTTAAAATTTGGTGACTTCCTACAATGGGGAATGAAAAGTATTCATATTGCAATCGATGAAACTGCATATATAGAATTGAATGTAATATTACTGAAATCAGGTAGAGGCAACTTATCACTTTTTCCTTCCCAACCCATAAACGATTTGACTTTTTAAATCCGATGGAAAATCTTCAGATCCGGGAAACCCCAGCGGTATATCTCTTCCTTCATGAGGAATGTAGTCAGTGCCAAATAAGTAATCCCAAATACTCAATGAAAGACCAAAATTTACACCGTATCTACGTTCATATGGAAGTTCTTTGGCATGATGCCAAATATGCATGGCTGGATTGTTAAAGACATATTTAAGTGGTCCGATATTCATATTGAAATTGGAATGATTCCAGTGACCGATAACAAGGGCAATAATGTGTACGATAAAAAAATCGTCAATACCAAATCCGATCATAGCTAAAGGTATATATTCAATGGTTCTGTATACTATGGTTTCCATCCAATGAAAGCGCAAATGCGCAGCGAATCCCATTTCTTCAACGGAATGATGCACCTTGTGAAACTGCCACAGAAACTCTACTCTATGGAGCAATCGATGCACCCACCAATGAACAAAATCACGTGAAATAAATAATAAAAGCAATTGAGCTCCTCTTGACCAAGTGGCAATTTCAATCGCTACAATATTATGCAATCCAAATAATCCTAAGAAATCTTTGAATAATTCAACAAACACATTAGAAAGCGCATTATAGAAAATCAGAGAAAAAAGAAAAAAATTAAAGAACATATAGAAGAAATCAAGCCAAAAGTCTTTTCTGAATTTGGGTTGATCTTTCCTCCATGGTCTGAACCATTCTAATAGAAAGAAAAAAAGCGAAACCAACACAAGCATCCAGAAATAATTTTCCCACCACGGTTTATAATCATATTGAAATGTAATTTCAGTCCACAAATACCGTGCATACCCAAGATACCCTTCAATAATTACATCAATATATTTTCCCATCTCTATCTTTAACTGCTAATATTATAATATTTCGTAGCAAGTCAAATGGTGTTATACCCATTTATAACGCTTCGGGCATTACCCATGTTTTAATCTTTTTCAATTGTAAAGGTTCTAAATGTACGCTATATCTTTAAGAATGATTTTTATTACTTCCTGCCAATCAATCGAATAAATTTCCAAAAGTAAATGAAATTGATATTGTTAATAAATGTAAATATTCATCCCTTCAATGATAAAATCAAAGAACCAGAAATAAAATTCTTTGAATAGCATATTATTTTACATAATGAAACGATTCACTCAACTTGAATCTAAAAGACTCAAATTAAAAAAGGCCTTAATCGATACAGTGTAGTTTTATTTTTCATGTATTTTTGGAATTTCTAAAAATTAAAGATTGCAGAAATGCTGAACCCGGATTTGTCTATCGCTTCTTCCATAAGGATGCACCACATTAATGACATTGCTACAGTCTTGAATATTTCATCTGATGATTTGATTCACTACGGAAAATACAAAGCGAAAATTCCGCTCTTTTATCTGAATAAGGAACGTATCAACAGGAGTAAACTCATTTTGGTGACAGCCACCTCTCCCACTCCTGCCGGGGAAGGAAAAACCACTACATCGATCGGACTGGCACTGGGAATGAACAAGATAGACAAACAAACTACCGTTGTCCTCAGAGAACCCAGTCTTGGGCCTGTATTTGGAATGAAAGGTGGCGCTGCCGGAGGAGGTCATGCACAGGTATTACCCATGGAAGACATAAACCTTCATTTCACAGGTGATCTCCATGCCATTGAGAAAGCCCACAATTTATTAGCAGCCGTTGTAGATAACAATCTTCAATCGAAGAAAAATAACATAGGTCTTGACCCAAGAAATATTCTTTGGAAGAGAGTAATGGACATGAATGACCGTTCGTTGAGAAAAATTGTGATTGGATTGGGAGGTACTGCCAATAGCATTCCCCGTGAAAGTGGATTTGATATTACCGCTGCTTCAGAGGTTATGGCCATTTTGTGCATGAGTCAGGGACTCAATGATCTGAAAAAAAGATTGGGTAATATTCTGGTGGGATTTAACTTGGACCGGAAGCCAGTATTTGCTAAAGATCTTCAGGTAGAAGGAGCAATGGCAGCTTTACTAAAAGAAGCTGTAAAGCCCAATTTGGTACAAACCACAGAAGGCACTCCTGCCATTATTCATGGAGGTCCTTTTGCCAACATTGCTCAGGGAACCAACACCATATTGGCAACGCAGATGGGAATGTCTTTGTCTGATTTTGTGGTCACCGAAGCAGGTTTTGGAGCGGATTTAGGAGCAGAAAAGTTTTTCAACCTAAAATGTGCCAGTAGCGGTCTAAAGCCATCATCTGTGGTTTTGGTCACTACAGTAAGAGCACTTAAATACCATGGAGGAGTGGCTTTGGATAACCTGAAAACTCCGGATCTGCAAAGTTTAGAGAAAGGTTTTCCAAATCTTGAGAAACATATTGAAAATCTATCACTTTACAATTTGCCGGTCATTGTAGCCATCAATGCTTTCCCAGACGATACAGAAAACGAATGGAAGTTAATACAGGAAAAATGTTTGGAGTTAGGTGTACCTTCGGCCATCAGCAAAGGATGGGAACTAGGCGGAGAAGGCACCATTGACCTGGCAGAAAAAGTATATCAATCCACCCTGAAACCTTCCTCTAATGATTTCACTCCTTTATACGAATGGCGAGCACCTACTAAAAGAAAGATAGAAACCATTGCTACAAAAATTTATGGAGCTCAGGCAATTGAATATAATAAAGAAGCTCAAAAAGCACTTAGAAGAATTGAAAGCCTCGGTCTTGACTCATTGGGTATATGCATAGCAAAAACCCAGTACAGTTTTTCTGATAATCCGTCTCTTTTGGGAAGACCTTCAGGGTATAGTCTGCAGATCCGGGATATAGAGATTGCCTCAGGTGCAGGTTTCGTTATACCCATTGCCGGTGATATTATGAGAATGCCCGGTTTACCCGCTACTCCTTCTGCCGTTCATATCGATATTGATGAGAATGGCAATATTAGTGGTTTATTTTAATCATTTGCAGAAAAGTAATTTTTGATCAACGTATTAACATCACATCACCGGTAATCACTTGCCTGCCCTGCTCTCTGTCATCTCTGTAATCCACTTCTAATATATACACATATACTCCTGTATCTGAAAATACATTGCCGAAGGTTCCATCCCAGGGATTTTCAAGTGACCGGGTTTCAAAAATTTTATTGCCCCATCGGTCAAAAATTTTCATGCTGAAAGTCAGAATTTCTACACCTTCAGGAAAAACAGGGATAAAGATATCATTCTGCCCACTTCCGGCAGGTGCAAATATATTGGGGGCATAGACTTCAAATGAAGTACATTCCCTGAAGGTCACTCTGACCGATGCAGTATTTTCACAACCCTCGTGCCTTATGATGGCTGTTACCAATCCGGGTGCGCTCACCACGAAATTTGGCCCTGTACTTCCATCGCCCCATGTAATAAGTCCTTCCGAAGCCACAGGTAAAATAGTAAATATGTCTCCTTCACACACCACAACATCATTTCCCAAATCTATTTGAGGGAGGCTGGAAAACTGTATAGTGATAGAGGAACTGTTTACACATCCCTGCTCAGAAATTGCTTCTAATCCGTAAGTGCCACTCATGGATATTGCCCGTTCCTCTGCTATACTTCCGTCATCCCATATAAAATCAAATAATCCGGCAGGTGCAGTGAGCACCACTTCATCCCCATCACATACCACAACATCTCCACCTAAATCTACATCAGGGAGAGCGTGTACTGTAACAAATGTGGAAGCTTCCGTCACACATCCTTCTACATTTACCTGCACAATATAAAATCCTTCTTCGGTGGCTGTGTATGTCGTTGACATGCTTCCATCTTGCCATGTTCCCGGCAAAATGGCATCCAAAACCACTTCCTCCCCCTGACATATTTCCGGTGATTCCTCCAAACTTACCTGCGGATAAGGGTGGAAGACAACAGAAATAAAATCTTCAATAATACATGGCCCTGAAACGACTGTCAGAGAATAAGTCCCTCCACTGGTAATTTCTATGGAAGGATCATTACTGCCGGTATTCCAAAAAAATGCATCGGCATCGATATTACTTGCCAACTCCACCACATCCCCCTCACAGGCTGAGATATCTTCACCTAAATCTAATCCGGGATCTGGGACTACTTCAACAAATATCGTCCCGGTAGTTTCACAGCCCTGATTGGAAACCACCACCTCATAGGTCCCGGTTTCACTTACAATATAGGTTTGTGAAACCGTACCATCCTGCCATTGCCCTTCATTGCCTGCATCCAACTCTACCACATTCCCTTCACACAGTGTTTGATCGGGCCCCAAATCCACCGTAAAAAATTCAAAAAATGTAACTGCCACTTCATCTTCTACCACACACAATCGATCAGTTACCGTAACAGCATATGTTCCATTTTGTGTTACTACAATTTGTCTGGAAGTATTTCCTGTACTCCACTCATAAGCGTCTGCCTCCACAATCGCATCGATGACTACTTCATCACCCATACATGAATTGATTTGATCTCCTAACATAATGTCCGGAGACTCCTGAATGAATACTTCTATGGTGTCAGAGTTTGTGCAATTGCTGATAATCACATCAACATAATACATTCCGGATTCAGTAACATGCAATGTATTCCCTTCTGTACCATCCTGCCAGATGTAGGTGGCCCCTCCCAGCTCTGCCGTCATCAGCACAACATCTTCCGTTTCACATACCGAAATATCAGGGCCCAGGTCTGCCGGAGGTGTAGCAATGAATATAATTTCAGCACTGTCCCTGAAAACACAATCTAAAATGGAAACTTCAGCCCAGTATATCCCGCTCTCTGTAACTGTAAATTCCGGATCAGAACTTCCATCTTGCCAGAGATAAACAGCACCTTCATTAAACACATTCCATAATATAGATTCTCCTTCACATCGAACCCTATCACCCCCCAGATCAACCTCAGGACTTTCCTGAACCTCTATTCGGGCTGTAGACGTAAGGAGGCATTGATCTATCTCAGCTTCTACAGTGTATTCACCCGCATCTCCTATCTCTCTTAAGGGTGCGGTGGATCCATCATTCCAAATATAGCGAACTCCCTGCACAGGCAAAGTTGCATCCAAAATGATCGTTGTACCTTCACAAATGGTTGTATCCGGTATCAATGCAATAACAGCATCACCTGGATCTAATATCTGTACTGTATCCACTATCACACAATTATTCCCAAAGGTAACGGTTACATGGTATTCTCCACTCATTGAAACTATCAGGATCGAATCACTACTTCCATCACTCCACACATAACTTTCGTCGGGGCTAAAATTATAAGCATTCAATTCTACCGCTTCGTCTACGCACAATGCCCTGTCCGGTCCTAAAAATCCAACTT
>DAOLDB010000072.1:0-18462 GCA_035327565.1 Saprospiraceae bacterium | reverse complement strand
TTTATTGCATCCTGTCCACTTTCTGCCACAAACATAGAAAGCCCGAATCCAGCGGTACAAAGGGGGGGCATTAAAGCGGTTGCAATAGCTACACCATATATTACACTTGCAATAGTCCCTTTTTTAGTTCGAGCGATGATCAGACCCAGACCTCCAAAAAAAGCGATCAAAACATCACGTATATCTGGAGCTGTTCTTGCTAAAAGTTCTGATGATTCCTCGCGTAAAGGAAAAATCCAAAAAAACAAAAATGCAGTTAAAACGCTAAGAAATACCATGATGCCAAAGTTCTTTACTGAGCGTCTCATTGTATCGATATCATTGATAGCAAGAGAAAGTCCCATACCCAGTATCGGACTTAATAAAGGTGCTATCAACATCGCACCAATAACAACAGCGGTTGAATTTGCATTCAGCCCCACAGATGCAACAAAAATAGAGCACACCAAAATCCAAGCGGTGTGGCCTTTCATGGAAATTTCATTCTTAATTGTCTCTATTGTTGCCCTTTGGTCTGATTCAGCACTGATATCAAAAGTTTCTTTGATAAAGTTTTTCAAAGAACTAAAAGCATGATTAAGATCCTCTTGCAATTTACCTCCGGGATCACGAAAGGGTAATGCGTCTTTCTTTTCTGATTGAGAAAATGAGTCTTTTTCCTCCACTAACAAATATTTTTAGATTTATTTCTCTTTAACGGTAAACTCCAGCCTATGCATACCTACACCTGAAATTTTTAGTGATTTCCAACCTTTGGGTATAGTAACATCCCATTGTTCTATTCCGTTCTTTCCTATGTCCAAACCTCCGAATCCACTCAATACGGCTTGTAACATCCCTCCTGCTCCGGTAGCAAAATAGGGGTTTGTACCCCCTGCATATTCTGCCAAAACCCCAAATGGTGGCAATTCAATGGGTTTATAAGATTGAAGAAAAACCTGTCCCGCTTTTTCTGTATCGCCTAATCGATTATATAATATAGCTAAAATTGCTGAACCCATGGCTGGGCCTGTTGGTGATAATCTGGGTAAATAGTAATCCAGATCTCGTTGTACTTCTTTTCGGTCGGTAATAATTTTCATGGGGTATGCCAGTAAGTTGACATCAGCCTGTTTGATAATTGCCCCATCATAGGTAGCATTTTCGCGGGTGGTTCCATCAGGAAATTTTAAAATAGGAATATTGTCAGCAACATGTTCCCAATCAGGATTCGGTTTGACTCCCAATTCTCTGGCAGCCTGTGCAGCATACCTTAATACAGTGATGGCCATTCCATTGGTATAAGCATTATTGTCAATATTTTCTTCAAATTCGTTGGCACCAATGACATTGAGGATATCATATTGAACTGGCCCATTGCGTTCAACACGGCTGGTCCAAAATTTTGCTACTTCTTCTAATATTGGCCAGCCTCGATTCTTTAACCATTCTTTATCGCGAGTAACCTGGTAATATTTCCAGCAAGCCCATCCAATATCAGCGGAAATATGGTGTTGAAAAGGTCCTGTTAATGCCCAAACCGGTGTATCTTCTGATCCGTCGGCTGCAGATTCCCAGGGAAACATGGCTCCTTCATAGCCATGAGCAAATGCATTCTGACGGGCAGCTTCCAATCTCTGATATCGGTATTCCAATATAGATTTGGCAATATCCGGTTGCAACATCAATAAGGGGGGGTACATCCAGATTTCTGTATCCCAAAACACATGTCCATTATACCCTAACCCGGAGAGGCCCATAGGTGACAAGCTATATGCAGTACCGGCCCGGGCAAATGAATATAAATGATATAATGCACTTCGGATATCTCTCGTCAGGTCAGGTCGGCCTTCAATGGTGATATTGCTTTCCCACAACTTATCCCAGGCTTCAGTATGTCTTTTAATTAATCTTTCTTTGCCTTCCAATTTGGCATAAATGGTTAATCTCTCCGCTTCATTGAATGGATCTTCATATTGCTCTGATGATACGGTACTTCCAACGATGGCGAAGGTATACACTTCTCCCGCTTTTAGTTTTTTTGAGAATTTCATTAAATGGCGGTTATAGTCCCAGTCTTCATGAAGTACCCTTGGCTCATCACCATGTTTTTCATTAAATATGAAGCTATTGCTTGCAGCCACTTTCAGCCTGCCGGAAGGGCTATCTGCTACGGAAGTCATCAATTCTATTAAAACATGTGGACGATCTATATGGGAAAATAACTGACGGACATCATTCAGGTGATCCGGGGCAATGATTGAAGAAACTGGTGTTATAGTAATGTCCTGCAATGCTTTGATTTCAACTTCAATCATCGAAGTATAGGGCAAATGGCGTAAAGCCATCATTCGAGCATTAACATTCGCTTTTCCGCCATGTGTGAAGTGTGTATTAAAAGTGGCTTCCTTTAAATGAAGGGATTGTTTAAAATGGTCGATGTTTGACCTTTGAATGATTTCCCCATCAATAAAAAGATCCAGTTCCATATGATTGAAAGTTTTCAAAATGTTGGAAACTCTGCCTCGTTGGTAGTAATCGTATGCTCCATTCAAAACGATTTCAGAGACTTTAAGGGGGTGGGGGGAAGAAACAATTCCGATAACTCCATTGGCCACAGTAATGCCATAATAGTTATTGGGATCAATCTGATCAGCGGTGATTTCCCAGTCTGTAGATTGACTACTGAGAAAGAATGGGAAAATAATTGTAACTATAAATAATAGGTTTTTCATGTAAATTTAAATTATCTGGTTTAAAACATGACCGGTTATTACCTTACCGGTACTTGTACCATGCCAATATAAATAAATACTTGCATTGTACATAGCATTGATAAAGTGATAGTAGCGGACTCAGACCAGAGTTTTCAACATTTGGTCGGTATAATAACTGGTATTGTTAAAAATGGATAAAGATAATTGATTGTCTTTTTTGACAATATCAGATAATGCTCCATTATATATCTCCCAGCTCAATTCCATGATAGAAGAATGGGAAAGATGATTTATGGTGCCACAGGCTACAGCTTTTGGGCCTCCGGAAGTAAATACCAAAACATTTTGATCATCTGCAGTTTCCAGAGCGATGCGGGAAAAAGATTCTTTAGCCACGTTAATAAATTCCTTCCACGTCTGGCTGTGGTTATTTACTAACCATTCATCGAACTCTCCTTTTGACCAACGAAGAGAAAAATTTTCATACACTTTGAGATGATGAAGGATTTGGTCTTTTTTGCCTGAATAGGGTATATTTACCAACATCCGGATTTCTTCATCATGTTCAATGAGTTGAGGTAAAATAGATTTCAAAACATGAAAACCTTCATGTTCCTTCAAGCCTTCATCAATTTCAATGGCAGCAGGTGATTTGTGGAGATTTACTAAAACGCCCTCCATCGTTTGTCTGTGTCTGTTCAAAGGGCCACAGTATACTTTATGGACTTCTATCCCGGAATCGGATAAATGTTTTCCCAATAATTGGCTTTGTTTCAATCCAATCGAAGACAATTGATCATAGTTTTCAGAAAATAAAGATGCCTGGCCATGCCGGATGTAAATGATTTTACCCATATTTATTCAACCTCTATTTCGTCTTCAAGATAGAAAACACCTTATCCCTAGCTTTCATGCTTAATAGCTATTTCACAATCTTATTTACCCATGCAACAGAACTGCTGTACCAATGTTGGACAAGAGAAAGATTTATTTCAAAATCTCATGACAAAAGCTATTCCTGGGAGTACTATGATCAACGTTTTTTGAAATGACTCTTCCTTGATCCTTTACTTTCCTTTTGTCTGAAGCTTCTTCCTTTCTTCTGATTTTCAAGATCGTCTAATTCCTGACCCGGTACTTCTTTAATAAACAGGCTTTCTCCACGCCAATTATATTTTTGCATTTTATTAATTATGGGTTCGGCAACTGAAGAATCTATTTCAAATAGTGAATAATTCTTTTGGATATTTAGGCGTCCAATTCTGGCCATCTTGCCCGGAGTATTACGGTTGATTATCTGCAGCAACTCACTTCTGGACATATCTTTTTTCAGCCCTTTGTCCAAAAAGAATGCCTTCCAGGATACTCCAGCATCTCTTTCAAAACCCTGGACATTTTTTTTATCTCTGGATTTGTATTGAATGACATTTTCAATATGCTCAAAATCAGATATTTCCAATTCTCTGATAAAATGGCCGGCAAAATGTCTGACTACTTCCTCTTTCGACATATTCTGAAAAATGTCCATTAAATATTTGGGTATGCCGGTTTCATAAAGTAAATCTTCTGATATAGTGAGTACATCATTCAAATATCTCTCAGTTTTTGCATCAATAATTTCCTGTTTCCCAGGCATTTTCATTAATTTAACCTGTTTTCCCAGCAACTTTTCCACAAGCTTCATTTTACTTTGCTCGCGCGTATTGAATATTGAAATACATACACCGCGGTTTCCGGCTCTTCCGGTACGTCCGCTTCGATGAATGTATACTTCGGGATCATCCGGCAGGTTGACATTGATGACATGGGTTAACTGACTCACATCCAAACCTCTTGCTGCCACATCAGTAGCAATTAAAAGCCTGAATTCTTTGTTTTTGAAAGCTTCCATTACCTCTTCTCGCTGAGCTTGTGAGAGGTCCCCATTAATGAAGCGATTGTCGAATCCGTCTTTTATTAATTTTCTGGATAAGTTTTTCGTGTCTTCACGTGTTTTACAGAATATAATGCAATAGGGATCATGTAAGCTGTACAAAATCCTTTGTAGCGCATCGGCCTTATTTTTTTCATGTACCAGATAATAAAAATGTTCCACTGTTTGCGCTCCCGAAGATTTTCGATCACCGGCAGAAATTTCTGTGACTTCTCTCATGTATTCTGAAGCTATCCTTCGTACATATTGTGGCATCGTAGCTGAGAATAAAAATGTATTCTTTGTAACCGGTGTTGTTTCCAAAATGGCATCCAGTTCTTCCTTAAATCCCATATTCAACATTTCATCTGCTTCATCCAATATCAGATATTGAATGGAATCAACATTCAATGCTTTTTGTCTAATCAGGTCAAGGGTTCTTCCCGGGGTTCCTATTACTATATGGATTCCTTTTTTAAGGGCTTTTATTTGTGGCCTTATAGGTGCTCCACCATATATTGCTATTGTCCTTACTTGTCTTCCTGCCGGAAGATAAGACTGTATATCGCTATCGATCTGGATAGCCAATTCCCGAGTGGGGCACAATATCAGGGACTGCACCACATTGTTCTCCTCCCTTACTTTTTGAATCAAAGGAAGTCCAAAGGCAGCGGTTTTACCTGTACCTGTCTGGGCAAGTGCTATAAGATCACCGCCGTTTTTTAAAATATGCGGGATTACTTTTTGCTGGATTTCGGTAGGATGTTGGAATCCCAAAGTTTGGACTGCCTCTGCAATATCCTGAGGAAGGCCTAATGAAGAAAAAGTATTATTCAAATGAAAAAATTATAATAAGTGAAAAAACGTGCAAATATAGTCGATAAAAGCAACTAATTTGCTAATTCTCAAAATTTTCTATTAATGATATCTCTTAAGTAGGATTATTATCCCCCTTGATGGTTTTTTTGTATAGTATCCATGAACCTTTACTGTGCTTACTCAACATATAAAAAATATTCAGGAATAAGCCCTAATGTTTTTTCCTTCCATAAAATTAATAAACGCTCTGTTGACGATCCGGTTCCCTCCTGGGGTAGGGTAATTCCCTGAAAAGTACCAATCTCCATGATTATTAGGGCAGGCTTTGTGCAGGTTTTCAATACTTTGATATATGATTTGAATTTCAGGGAGGGTTCCTTCAGGGGTCACTATTTCTGCAATCCTTGAAGTGATCTGATCGTCAGAAAACTTTTCGTAAAGATATTGCACCTGATTAACCATTTTTTCCAATGGTAACTGTTCCTGCAGTTTACATCGGTCATAAACTTCATCTAATAGGTTTTCCTGCTTGGTTTCCTTGATGAGCGAAATCAAAGCCTGAAACGCCACAAATTCGCTCATTTTTGACATGTCAATACCATAACAATCAGGGTATCTGATTTGTGGTGCCGAGGATACGATGATGATCTTTTTGGGCTTCAAACGACTGAGATTCTTAATGATGCTGTCTCTCAAAGTTGTACCTCTGACAATGGAGTCGTCAATCAATACCAGAGTATCTACGCCGTTTTGAACGATGCCGTAAGTGACGTCATAAACATGTTCAACCATTTCTCCTCGTGCAACATCGTCAGCTATAAATGTCCTGAGCTTGTCATCTTTTACTGCAAGTTTTTCAATCCGGGGTCTTAACATTAGAATTTCATTCAGATTTTCAATGTCAATCATTGGCCCGAGATCTAAAATCCTTTTGCTTTTTACAGCATCGATTTCATCATAAATGCCCTTAACCATACCATAAAATGATACCTCGGCAGTATTAGGAATAAAAGAAAAAATAGTATTCTTGAAATCATAGTGGACTGCCTTCAAAACATCTTTGGCCAGCAGTTCACCTAATTTTTTTCTTTCAAGATAGATATCCCTGTCAGTGCCCCTTGAAAAGTAAATTCTTTCAAATGAACATGCTTGTCTGTCCAGTGGGTCTTTGCATAGTTTTTCAGAAATGTCTCCATTTTTTTTGATAATCAAAGCATGACCTCTTTTCAATTCATGAATTTGATGGTATCGTACATCAATACATGTTTGAATAGCCGGTCGTTCTGAAGCTACCACTACAATTTCTTCATCATAGTAATAAAAGGCCGGCCTTATTCCTGATGGATCTCTCAGTACAAAAGCGTCGCCATGTCCAATCATTCCTGCCATTATATATCCTCCATCATATTTTCGGGAAGACCTTTGGAGAAGTCTTTGTACATCAAGATGTTCAGCGATCAGACCATTGATTTCCTGATTGGTAAATCCCTCCGGTTTAAACCAGGAGAAAAGCCTTTGTACTTCATCATCAAGAAAATGACCTATTTTCTCAAGTACTGTTACTGTATCTGATTTTTCTTTGGGATATTGTCCAAAACCAATTAACTCCTGGAACAGTTCATCGACATTGGTCAAATTGAAGTTGCCTGCAATGATTAAATTTCTTGAAATCCAGTTATTGGATCGGATAAACGGATGAACAGTTTCAATGGTGTTGAGTCCATGTGTGCCATACCGCAAATGGCCAAGGAGCAGTTCTCCTGTAAAAGGCTTATTTTCTTTTAACCATGATGGATCATTCAATTGTTCAGGAGTACAGGAGTCAAAATGTGAATATACCCCTCTGAAAAGATCCTTTAAATATTGTGGGCTGTTGCTCCTCTTTCTGCTGATGTATCGACTGCCCGGGGGCATATCGAATTTAATGGTGGCAATCCCTGCTCCATCCTGGCCGCGATTTCTTTGCTTTTGCAATAGTAAATGCAATTTATTGAGGCCGTATAAGGCAGTTCCATATTTTTTATGGTAATATTCCAGAGGTTTTAATAGCCTGATGAGTGCAAGACCACACTCATGTTTGATTTGTTCGCTCATAGAGCTTCTGGGTCGGTTGATTGATTATCAATGTGCAAAGTTAATGTTTAATCTAAGTAATGAACAGGTCTAAGGTATTAAATTTCACAGCGCTCATTTTAAATCAATGAAACTGCATAGATTTCATTTGAAGATCATTTATAAAGAAAATCGATGTTGCGCTTTAACCCTGAATATTTTGTTCTTTTGACCGCACTATCTTTGAACAGGTGATTAAACACCTCTTGCGTTAGCTCTATCCATTCCGATTTTGTCCAATTCAATAATTCGTTTTCAGGAATAAAGGCTACTTCATTATGAGGTTTTGCAAATCGATTCCAAGGGCAAACATCCTGGCATATATCACATCCAAAGATGTAGTCCTCCATTTTACCTTTGAATTCGTCAGGTATAGCCGAACGGTGTTCGATGGTTAAATAGGAAATGCATTGATTGGTTTCCAGATGATATCCTTCCGGTCTTATGGCACCGGTTGGGCAAGCAATGATGCATTTACGGCATGTACCACAATAATCTTTAATTGGAGGGTCTTCATCCAGTTCAAGATCGCATATGATCTCAGCCAGAAAGAAAAATGAACCTTGTTTTGGATTGATAAGCAAAGTATTTTTTCCCATCCAACCCAATCCAGAACGGACTGCCCACTCTCTTTCCAGTACCGGAGCAGAATCTACAAATACTCTTCCTGAAACATCTCCTATACGCAATTGGATCTGTGCAAAAAATTCTTGAAGCTTTTTTCTCAATACCATATGATAATCTTTACCCCACGCATATTTGCTGATACGAGGAGATTTTTTAACAGTTTGATCATCTTTTGGAAAATAATTATGCAAAAGAGAAATAACACTTTTTGCTCCGGGTACCAATTGAGTGGGATCCGTTCTCAGATCGAAATGGCGCGCCATATATTCCATCTCTCCATAGACTCCCTGGTTTAGCCAATATTCAAGCCTTCTCGCTTCTTCCTCCATAAATCCGGCACGAGCTATACCCACCCCTGAAAAACCGGTATTCCGGGAAATTTCTTTAATAATTTTAGTATGAGCACTTTTCAAAATAAACCTTAGTTTTTCCTTAATTGAAACAGCCAAGGCTTACAAAAATAGAGGTAATGTTTTAAAAGGATTATATTCTTCTATCCCTTTCCTGTTCAAATCTTTGTAATACTTCCGTAAAGAGTTTATCCTTTTGTTTTGTTCTTTCATTCGCTCTGTTGGATTTACCTCTTTTTGTGCCGGCAGACTGAGCTATTGAAATGGATTGTCTCCGGTATAAATCCCGGTTTTTGTCTCTCAAATCTCTGCTCCGCTTGATTAGGTTTTGGAGTTCTGATGAGGTAAGTTGTCCTATTTCTCCTGGCGTACTGGCTTTAAAAATTTTAAGTTCATCTTTACTGCAAATATGCCTCGCATGAGTCAGGTTATAAGCCATTTTTTAATTTTTTTGTCATGATGAATAAAAAAACCTGGCTACTTGGATAAACATGCCAGGTTTTAATATCTCATCAAAATGTATTTTTAAAAATGAGTTATTTTCCGACCATTATCATTTTGGAAAAAGGTTTTTGTCCTTCTTCGACCAATTGTAGGATATACATTCCTGCGGGCAATTGGGATACGTCAATGGTATGATCATACCTGCCGGCAGGGAATATGCTCCGATTGACAATTTTACCATCCATAGTGGTAAGGAAAACAGGCCTGTCTTTTTGTGAAGGAGTACCCAAATTGATATACAGATCGCGAATGGCGGGATTGGGCAATATGCTAATCTCATGCTCATCTTCAGGAAAATAAATTTTAACCACATCATGAGTGTGTTCCATGCCATCAAAATCAACCTGAGTAAGCCTGTAATAATTCATCCCTTTCATAGGATTTTTATCTCTATAGGTATATTCGTTGGTTAGTTGTGTATTACCATTTCCAGCGACTTTTCCTATTTCCTCGAATACTATTCCATCGATACTTCTTTCAATGGCAAAATACTCGTTATTTTCTTCAGAGGCTGTCCCCCATCTGAGTTGAGCGATTTGTTCAATTCTTTCTCCTTCAAAGTACATCAGTTCGACGGGTAAAGATCTGTCTACTCTTACTTCTAAAGAATTAAAATACAAAAAGTTTTCTTCGCCTTCCTCTGTATTTAGAACATATGCCCTGAAAGCAGTCATTCTGCCATTGGTATTAATTAGAAATGGACCCCAAACATCGCTGCCTCTGGATACTCTGGTTAACATATTATTGTTGCCAAGTTGAGTTACTTCAAAATACACAACGGAAAAAGGATCAAATTCCCAATCGAGTACTACATCATTGATGAGGTAATTCCCGTTTTCGACTTTAAAACGAAGAGGGGCTGTAAAATCGGCTGCAAGTATTTCTACCCCTTTACTTCCATTGGTTTCATTGACGGCTACATCCATGCTGAAAGTATGGTGATCCTGGAGCAAAGTATTAAATTGTCCTGCATAGTAATATCTGAAACCGCGTTGAGCATTGGCTCTTGCCTGACGTGAGGGTTTTTGAGGAAAAGCAAACATTCCGAATGCTTTATTATTCGTATTGATATCTCCATGAGTAGGCGTACTGGATCCAACAAAATGTCCTGCCATACCTGGATTTCCGTCTGAATTCAGTGTCCAAACAGACCAGGGAGCAAATCCTCTTCCTCTGCTGGTTCGTGAATTCCATTCAGTGTAACTGGAAGCTCTGTCTGTTGCAACCACTTGAGCTTCAATAGTATCAAATGCAATGAAAAGAAACCCCCCTAACAATAGAAAGGTTAGTTTTGTAAAATAAGAAAAACTCAATAAAGGACTGGCGGTCTGATTTTTTTTCATGATAAGAATTTTTTGGACTCTAAATTTACAATTTTAATTTCATTTTTAAAGTGAAATCTTGATTTTTCTCTAAAACTTCATCAGTTTGTGGGGATAAAATGGGGAAATGTACCCTGATCGTGACTTAAAATATATAAAAATGAGTATTCAATCACTATTTGCTTTTCTGAAATATCAGCTTTATTTCTCTTATTCACACAGAGCAAATTCTATATAATTATTCTGTCAACTCTAAATCCATTTACACAATGACATGATGAATTACATCAAATATTTCTTCGCTCATAGTAACTGACACCCCTCCCTGTTAATTTGCTGATGCAATATAGACTAAAATTTCTAAAGTGTGCAGAAATCTAAACATTAACACATTAAAATTGTACATTTCCAGCCAGTAATTACATTTCCGCTTTTTGCTGATCTGCATAAAACTATTATAACATGGTAAATGTGAGCACAATACAATGGAATGACTTGAAGGAGCAACTTCAGGGAGAATTACTTACTGACCCGGTATCTTTGGCTATATATGCCACGGATGCATCTTTATACCAGGTTTGGCCAATGGCGGTAACACTTCCAAAAAATTGTCAGGATGTTCTGGCTATTTTAAAGTATTGTAATGATCATAAGATTACTGTATTGCCGAGAGGTGCCGGAACCAGTCTTGCAGGGCAGACGGTATCAAATTCGGTGATTATTGATGTTTCGAAGTATATGAATCAAATATTAGAAATTGATACAGATGAGCAATATGCCATTGTTGAGCCGGGAGTGGTTCTGGATAGTCTCAACGCAAAGATCAGACCTTTAGGTTTGACTTTTGCACCGGATCCTGCTACCTCATCCAGGGCCAACATAGGTGGGATGATTGCCAATAATTCATCCGGGACAAAAAGCATTCTATACGGCAAAACATCAGATCATGTCATATCTTTAAAAGTAGCCTTAATAGATGGCACCATATTGTACTTTGACACATTGAACGAGAATGAGATTGAAGAGAAATGCCAGACAGCGGGAAAGGAAGGGGAAATCTACCGGTCGCTGAGGAAAATCATAGTGAATCAATATGATGAAATCAGGAAGCGCTATCCAAAAACGATGAGGAGAGTCAGTGGGTATGCGTTGGATGCTTTTCTCAATCCTTCATCATGGAACCTTACTAATCTTATATGTGGGAGTGAAGGTACCCTGGGAGTAATTCTGGAAGCTAAACTCCGATTGGTTGAACTTCCAGAATACAAATCGGTATGTGCCGTTCATTTTGATGATGAAATTGAAGCAGTTAAAGCCATTCACACTATGCTTCAATATACGCCTTCTGCCGTTGAAACTCTGGATAAAACCTTAATCCAAATGAGTCTAAGCAACCTTGAAACCAGAGATTATACAGGATTTATGACCGGAACCCCTAAAACCATTCAGATTGTAGAATTTTATGGTAGTGAGCCCCACGAGGTTGATGGAAGGGCCAAATTGATGATTGATGAATTACGAAGAAACAATTACGGATATGACTATCCTTATTTCAACGAAAGAGAAGAATCCTATCATCACGTATGGGCTATCAGAAAGAAGGGTTTGGGTTTGCTTTTGGCCCGTACTGATAAAAAGAAAGCAGCCCCGTTTATTGAAGATGCTGCCATTCCATTAGAAAATCTGACAGATTATGTAACGGAAGTAAAAGCCCTCTGTCATTCTTTAGGTGTTGAGTTGGCCATTTATGGTCATGCCAGTGTAGGAGTATTGCATTTGAGACCATTTCTGGATTTTACCGAACTAAGTGATATCGAAGCTTTTGAAGTGATTGCCCGGGAAACTTTTAAGCTGGTAAAAAAGTATGGAGGGTCATGGAGTAGTGAACATGGGGATGGTCGGGTAAGAAGCCCGTTTGTACGTGATTATTATGGCGATACAATTTATAATGCATTCAAAGAGATCAAAAGCGTATTTGATCCTTATAGATTGATGAATCCTGGTGTAATTCTTGACGCTGATTCGATTATACAAAATATGAGATACAGCCCAGGTTATACAGACCCGTCTTTGACTCTCCAATTTAAATACCGGAATCAAAATTCATTTCACGGAATCATACATGATTGTACCGGTGTAGGGGAATGCAGAAAAGTGAATGGAGGAACAATGTGTCCTTCTTACAGAGCAACATTGGATGAAGAAGACTCTACAAGGGGTCGTGCCAACGCACTCAGACTTGCAATGGCGGGACAACTGGGAAATGGAGACCTTTCCCATCCTGAAGTTCTTAAAACCCTCGATCTTTGCCTATCCTGCAAGGCATGCAAAGCCGAATGTCCCAGTAATGTGGATATGGCCAAACTCAAAAGTGAAGTTTTGCAAATGAAGTATCATCGCAGTAACCCTACATTAAGACAATTATTTATAAAAAACAGTCATCAGGTTTCGCGTATATTTAGTGGATGGTATGCCCCACTTATTAACAGGTTACAACAGACGATTTGGTTTCGTTTTTTCATGGAAAAGTGTGTAGGCATTGCTTCCCAAAGACAGCTTCCGGGTTATACCAAACTATCCTTTAGAAAATGGTATGATCAGAACTATATTCCTCCTGATCAACCGATAGGGACTGTAGTTTTTTTTGCGGATACCTATGTTCGGTATCATGATCACTCTCCTGGAATGGCGGCCATTCGTCTACTGAGGGAATGTGGTTACCATATTGTCCTGTTGGATAAAGGGTGTTGCCAGAGACCAAAGATTTCTAATGGCTTTCTTGCATCTGCCAGGAAGGAAGGTATAGGTGCCATCCATTCCATGAAAACATATTTTGATCAGGATATTCCCGTAGTTGCTTGTGAACCCTCATGTATTTCTGCACTTCAGGAGGATCTTCCCGATCTGATGGATGATGAAGGTATTGCAAAACAAGCCCAGCAATGGGTGATGACTGTAGAGCGATTTCTTTTCAAAGAAAAAAATAAAGGAAAATTAAAGGGGACATTTGTGTCAGAAAGTAACGAATTGGTTGTTCATGGACATTGCCATGACAAAGCCCTATATGGGCAAAAAGCTTTAAAGAATTTATTGCTGGAATGCAGTTCAGTAAAAATACATTGGCCTGATACCGGATGCTGTGGTATGGCAGGCTCTTTTGGCTATGAAAAAGAGCATTATGACCTCTCCATGAAAATAGCCGGGCAAAGCATCATTCCTGTATTGGCAGAATATCCTGTTGCCCATGTGATTGCCAATGGATTTAGTTGTCGGCACCAGATCAATGATTGTACTGGTAGGCATGGAAAATATTGGGCTGAATATTTCCATTTTGAAAGAGCCGGATAGATGTTGAATGTGAAAGAATACTCATAAACCGGCAACTGCCCACTGCCTGCTTGCGACAGACAACTGCAAACGTACAACTTAATTCACGTCAAAACTTTGGCTAAAAGCCAATGCACATTCTGATCTCCAGAGTTGGGCTATAAACCATCTCTAATGTAAGTCTTTTCTGAAATTTTGTGTTTGGTCCAATATATTTCAACACCACGACTAAACACGTAAGCAAATCAATGTCACAACATCTATACGTATAAACAGGTCAACATCAAACCTCTATACCTCTATTGGCATTAACATCATGTCTCATGAATATTATCCCAAAAATGCTGAAAGCTAAAAACATTATAAACATACCCCATTGATTCATTGTGGGAATGGCATGGATTTGTGTGATGCATATTCTCACCCAACCATCCATGTCATCTTGGTCATCTGATATCATTGCAGCAGAACCTATGCCTGAAGGATTTACAAAGGAACCACTACCACCACCACCGTGTCTCGTATTAGGTATAATTCCAGTAGATACGCCGCCACCATCGCCATTATAGCGACCACCAACACCGCCACCATTTAAACCACCACCACCATATCCACCATCTCCTTCAGAGAGAAATGGAGCTGTAATGGGCAAAAACCCATCACCACTATCGCCACCATCTATATTTGCCTGACCCCCTGTCGGTGCAATTATTCCGGCAGCAAAAGGACCATTCATTTCATTGAATAGAAATCCACCACCCCCGGCTCCCCTGGCAATTCCTCCATTATTTCTGCCACCTCCAGCCTTGCCCCCATTCCGCCTGTCGTATTAGGCTCGGTTGGAGCCATAGTTGCCAAATCTATACCTCCATGATTGCCGGCATTGGAAGAGCCCACAGGAGCATCTCTTCCTCCACCGCCGCCTCCGGTAGCAGCAAGAAGTAAATTGTTGGTTCCTACCCATACTAATGAGCCCCCCTCCTCCACTTGGGCGGCTGATATTGATCGTTATGTCCGATATTATGGTGCTGGAAAAATCTCCATCCATTCCTCTTCCTCCAACCAATATGTTCAATACCTGACCGGGAGTGACAGGCATTATTGTCTCTAACAAAGCCCCAAGGTCACTATTATCCATACCCTGACCTCCATTTCCTTCTTTCGCCTGTATTCTGATCTGATAAACCAAAAGGGGACCCACGTTTTCCTCTGATTCACCACTAAATTTCAGATCACACCTGCCATCCAAAATCCTAAAAAGGTACCTATCGCATTACCAAGGCTTCCAATCAGAATGGCAGGTAAAGTCATATCGTGGCGACCAAAGCTTTTTGCAACAGCCAAAGCCGTTGGTCCCCCTCCTATATTCGCCTGGGAGGCTATCGATGCCATTTGGATATCCCAACCAAATAGTGCCGATAGTCCGTAAATGATGATTCCATGGATGGTAACGATACACAAAGTGTACAGGAACAGAGATATTCCCAAAGGACCAGCATCTGCAATAGCAGCCAGATCACAGTGTGCTCCAATAACCGTTAGAAACAGATACACAGAAAAAAGACCCATCCCCTGAGCAGTTTTCAGACGAGAAATTTTTTGCCATTGAGCGATCAATAAAGCGAATATTGTAAGTAGAAGAATAACGGGAACCGGGTAACCCATTGCAGACAATATGGTATTCAATTTTTCTGAAGCCAACAGAAACACAAGACCCATGCCCAGGAGCAATGCAAACTGAAAAATATCAAATGTATACTCATCTTTTAGCGTATCAGAATCCGTTTTGTGATGGCTAACCATTTGATTGTGAACAAGAGAATGTATTCTGGGTCTTGATAAAAGTACAGGTATGACCAATGTCACGATCATCCAAAGTGCCGTGACTACATTATCTGCAACTACTGTGCCTGCAAATAAAATTCCATCTTCCATCACATTGAAGTGTATGGCCAGCGCATTGAAGTTAATACTTCCTCCAGTATAAGTCCCTGTTAACATTCCAGCCAGGGCTTTATACATCGGTCCGATGGTGGTTTTAATATCAAAGATCCAAAGTCCTGTCAATACACCAATAGCAGTACCCACACTTCCTAAAAAAAAGAGTCCTATAATGGGCCAGCCGGCTTTTTTAATATCTCCGATATTCACACCCAGCAATAACCAGAAAATGGAAAGAGGGGCGATGATGGTAAATACCAGGTCATAAATCATCACCGTAGATCCTGTTGAAGTGCCGCCAGGCAACAACCCTGTATTGGCAGCAGTAGCCCCAATAATGATTACCAGCAATGCGGTACCGGCATTCTTTAGCCAGGTATGCCGGACCAGCCATTCACTGATGGCAACAATGGAAGTCAGCAAGGCAAGTATGGGTAGAAGAGATTCCACTTAATTATTTTTTATTCCTGAATATTCCATATAATCACCGGATGTAATTAAAACCTCATCATCTAACCTGCCAGGGTATATATATGCATAAGCATCGAATGTAGAGCCTTTACATTGAATTTTTACAAGTTCCCTTATAAATAAATTTTCTTTATCGGGCGGATAGCTAATTCCTTCATATTGATCAAGGAATTTTAAAATTTCTTCTTGATTGAGAGAAATGTCAAAAACATCCCCACAAATTTGTTCATCGGGGTTATATGTTTTGATCATGGCGGGATATGATCCCATATCATATAATCGCCCCATTGCAAACCCCTGGCCAATGAATTTGGCGTTTTTTTGAAGAAACTCTGCCATCCGGTGCGGAAATCCTCTTCTTAAAGTACCATAAACAAATAATAAACTCATGAATACAAATGGATTACTTAACCATGAGAAAAATCGTAAATGTGCGTTAATCTTTTATATTTGGGGTAAGTAATTTTCAAAAAATAAAGTAAAAATGCGGATCCGATATAATTCTCCAGTCATACTTACCTTCGCTCTCCTGTGTTCAGGGGTATTTTTTATTGAATTATTCACCGGTATGGGATTGATGCGGTTGTTTATATTGCAGGACAAAGTGGTCTTAACCAACCCTATATCAGTAGCTACATTGGTAACTCATGCGTTGGGTCATGCCAATGTTGAGCATCTGATGGGGAATCTGGCATTTATACTATTGCTGGGTCCGATAGTCGAGGAAAAATACGGATCGCGTCAAATGTTGATCATGATTTTGGTGACAGCCCTGATCACAGGAGTTCTTAACGTACTTCTTTTTAATACAGGACTTTTGGGGGCCAGTGGTATCGTATTCATGCTGATTATTCTCGCATCATTTACCAATACCCGGGGGAAAGAAATTCCACTAACATTTATATTGGTGGCTTTACTCTTTTTAGGAAAAGAAATTATACAAAGCTTTAAAACAGACCAGATATCACAGTTTGCCCACATCATAGGGGGGATATGTGGAAGCGTTTTTGGATTCAAACAGAAATCATAAATAATTGAATGATTCCAAGAAAATGATTTTCTTAGTCATATTGAGATCAACAGTTATAAAATTCTAGATCTTTTTTCAATCTAAATATCTGACCTTCGTAATTTCTGTTATCATTTTCAGATCGGGTGCAATCGATTAAATCTTCATATGCTTTTATAAAATTTGAAATTGCAGTTTTCAAATCTTCACAATTTTCTTCTGGCGAAACTTCATAATTGAACATGGCATCCAAATACACATGGAAAGGCGACTGCAGAAAATGCATTTCCAAATCATCTCTTTTATCAAAAGTACACCCGGGCAGCGGTTTCGTACAGGAAAACAAAAGCAAAAAACATGGGATAACCAGTAGTATTTTCATGATAAATATATTAATCATTTGGTAATTAAAACATTATCAATGCTAAATATACTACATATATGGTATTAGACCAATATTTCTGTTCGAAAAGCAATAATTCCTGGTTATTGATTTGAGCCTAACTCAATACTATTGCACGAATTAAATAGGGTTAAAGACCTGAATGGTGTTGATAGAAAAATACCAATTATTTATATAAACCAACTATCACTAATGTAATTTGGCCAGAACAGAAATGTCAACATTGCTTTCAATAATGTCACCCAATACTTTAACTTCGCTGCCAGAAATACATTCCATGAGGTAAACTGCACGGGCTCCCAGATGCTTATTTTCTCCAAAAGACACCGTGATTCCAGCGGTCCCGGTAAAGCTATCCATTTCAGACATTGCTTTTAGTAAAGATTCGCGGGTAAGGTCTCTTCCTGTATTCTTCAAACCTTCGATGAGGATTTCTGTCCATAAAGCTCCAGCTGCAGAAAACGTACTCCAGCGATCCTCCGGATAATACTTTTGAAATGCATCTCGAAGTTGCATGAGTCTTTGATTGTTCTCATCATTATATAGAGATCTGGAAGGGTAATTAAAAATAACTCCTTCCCATGCACCTTTAGTGATGTCGTGCATTAAAGCCAAATCACTTAAGACCATGGAAGCAATCCATTTGGGTTTGTAATCCATGACCGCAGCGGTTCCTAATGAAATGGCTGCTTGTCTGGGAAGCAACCATAAAAGTACCACTTCAGCTCCCGCACTTTTCAACCGGGCAATATGGGAGCTGAGATCAGTATCCATCACTTCTGCCGGAAGAGAAGCAACAAAGTCGTTACCTCCTTGTTGCAGAACGTGTCGAGAAGCGACAAGTCCACTTTTTCCAAAATCATCATTTTGATAAATGATCCCGATTTTTGTAGCGCCCAATTCTTCCAATGCATATCGGGTCATTGCAGTACCTTCATCATAGTAAAGCGGAAATACGGAATAAATATT
>DAOLDB010000071.1:15760-18512 GCA_035327565.1 Saprospiraceae bacterium | reverse complement strand
AAGCCTCAACCTGCCGAAGGCGAAAACCTTAGCCTCATACGTTATTTTGGCCAATTCACCATCCCCCTGACCAAATCTCTCGAATTCCCTCCAACCATGATTTCAAACTCACCCGGCTCCCAGACAAAATCGATGTTGTAGTTGTAAAATCTGAGGTCTTCGGTTGTGATTTCAAAGGTCACCATTTTGCTTTCCCCTGCTTTTAAGAATACCTTCTGAAAACCTTTTAGTTCTTTTACCGGTCTGGTAATACTGGCCACTACATCCCGGATATATAATTGCACCACTTCTGCCCCATCAACCTCCCCTGAATTGGTTAGTTCAATGCTTGCATTCAAAACCTCTTCTCCCTGAAGCGATGTTTTGCTCAGCTTCAAATCCCCGTAGCTGAATTGAGTGTAGCTTAATCCATACCCAAAAGGGTAAAGCGGGTCATTGCTTACATCCAGATAATTGGAGCGGAATTTCTGAAACCATTGACCTTCGGGTAAGGGACGACCTGTATTTTTATGGTTGTAGAAAATGGGAATCTGTCCTACATTCTGAGGAAAGGTTGCAGTCAATTTCCCTGATGGGTTGACCTCACCAAACAATACATCTGCAATGGCATCTCCTGCCTCAGATCCTGCAAACCAAACATTCAAAATAGCCGGAACATGTTCATTTTCCCAAGTCATAGCCAAAGGCCTTCCGGTGAAAAGAACCATGATAACGGGTTTACCGGTATTCAGCAAAGCTTGCATCAACTCCCTTTGATTTGCAGGAATTTCAATATCGGAGCGGCTTGATGCCTCACCACTCATCTCAGCGGACTCTCCCATTGCCGCTACGATCACATCGGCATTTCTTGTAGCATTCAATGCCTCCTGAATCAAAACCCGGGTAGTCCTGTTGTCCCGGTAAGTTGGTTTTCCGAAAATACTTACCCTGGATTCCAAAAGAGAGTCTGCTGTTATATTGGCTCCCCTTGCATAGACTATTCTGGCTCTGTCCCCAACGGCTTTCTCCAATCCATCTTTCAAAGAAACAGCTTCTTCAAATTTGCCGGCAACGCTCCATGTTCCTGCCATGTTTTCTCTGTTATCCGCCATTGGACCGACCAAAGCAATGGTTCCCTGCTTTTTCATCGGAAGTCTATTTCCTTCATTCTTGAGCAATACAAAGGTTTGTGCCGCCATTTCTCTGGCCATTTTTCTGTTTTCAGGTGTAAAAACATCTCTTTTGGATCTTTCCGGGTCAGCATACCTGTATGGGTCATCAAATAATCCCAGTTTAAATTTTGCTATCAGAATCCTTTTAACAGCCTCATCTATTTGTTTTTGGGAAATACTTCCTTCGTCCAATGACTTCTCCAATGTGCTCAAAAACCCTTCTCCCACCATATCCATGTCCACCCCTGCCTTGAGTGCCAGGGCAGAAACAGTCTTCAAATCGCCGAGACCATGGTCTGTCATTTCATTGATGGCCGTATAGTCTGTTACGACAAATCCATTAAATCCCCATTCATGTCTCAACACATCAGTCATCAACCATTTATTGCCAGAAGCTGGGACACCATCTATGTCATTGAAAGAAGTCATCACTGAGCCCACCCCAGCTTCGACAGCTGCTTTATAAGGGAGCATATATTCATTGAACATACGCTGACGGCTCATGTCCACGGTATTATAATCCCTTCCCGCTTCGGAGGCGCCATACAATGCAAAATGCTTCACACAGGCCATGATGGTATTGTTCAAACTTAAATCATCACCCTGATATCCTCTGACCATGGCTTTGGCGATCTGAGCTCCCAAATAAGGATCTTCCCCATTTCCTTCGGAAACCCTACCCCATCTCGGATCTCTGGAAACATCCACCATAGGAGAAAATGTCCAGTTGATCCCATCCGCACTGGCTTCAATGGCTGCTATTCGAGCGGACTTCTCCACCAACTCCATATCCCAGCTACTAGACAGTCCTAATGGAATGGGAAAAAGAGTTTCATACCCGTGTATGACATCCATTCCAAAAAGCAAAGGGATTTTTAGTCTGCTTTCTTCCACTGCAATTCTCTGAACCTCCCTAATTTTATCAGCACCCTTCAGATTGAATAATCCGCCTACTAATCCTTCTTTGATCTTCTCAGCAATGTTGGAACTTTCTGCCTGACCGGTAATGATGTCTCCAGCTGCAGGCAGATTTAATTGTCCGAGTTTCTCCTGTAAGGTCATTTTATTTAAAATGGATTCTGCTTTTTGAAAGTAAATGGCTTCTTTATCACTTTCATTGGTAGATTTGCAGGAAGACATTAATCCCCCAATCACTAAGATGAATACGCCTATTTTTATCATTATACCTCTTTATTTTAAGTGTTTAAATCGGGATGCTTACGGTCTGCTTCATAAACGAACACCTTGAATTTCAGCAAATGTAATTGTTAATTGTTAATTCCGTTAATCGTTAAATGTTTATCGTTGATTGATTTATAATTGATAATGGTTGAATGTTTAAATGTTGAAATGTTGAATTGTTGAATTGTGGGCATTTAGCTCTTAGCTTTTGGCTGTTAGCTTTTGGCTTTTGGCTTTTGGCTGTTAGCTTTTAGCTTTTAGCTTGAAATTAAGGAAAGTTAATCGTTAAATTTGAAAATAAAAATTATGCCAAATGACGGCGTAGCCAAATGACGCGAAGCAAATGACAGCGGAGCCAAATGATGTCAAGCAAATGACGGCGTAGCCAAATGACAGCGAAGCGAAATGACGCGTAGCAA
>DAOLDB010000071.1:0-15660 GCA_035327565.1 Saprospiraceae bacterium | reverse complement strand
AAATGACAGCGAAGCGAAATGACGCGTAGCAAATGACGGCGTAGCCAAATGACGCAAAGCAAATGACAGCGTAGACCAATGATGACGGAGCAATTGTAAATTCGTAATTTTTAATTTTTAATTGGCTTTCCGACCTTCTGACTATCAGACTTTCCTACTGAGTAGATAAATTTATCATTTCTATTGAAATACACTTTTAACATATAAATAATAGACTATAATCACATAATTATATATAAATAATAGATTATGATCATATTTTTATATATTTGTAAATTGTGTAATCACTTTCAAGTAGTGAAAAATGGAAAAAATCAACCGGATATTAGAAAAAAATATCGTAGTAAAGTGGAATACCAACAAAGTCTTGATCGTGATTGGTCCAAGACAAGTAGGCAAAACCACTTTGCTCAAATCACTTTGTGAAAAAGAAGGGGGATATTTATTTATAAATGGAGATGATATAGAAGACAGACTATTACTTGAGAATGCAGGAGAAAGTAAACTAAGAAATATAATAGGGAACAACAAAACAGTATTTTTTGATGAAGCCCACCGCATCAAAGATATAGGCTTGATTTTAAAAATTATCCACGACCAAATAAAGGAAGTAAGGGTTGTAGTCAGCGGCTCTTCTGCTTTAGATATGGTAAATGAAATGAATGAGCCTTTGACGGGAAGAAAATGGGAATTTAATCTTTTTCCCATGGTGTGGGAAGAATTAAAAACCCACTTTGGCTATGCACAAAATAGTAAAAATTTAAAGCAGTATATGGTTTATGGCATGTACCCAGAAGTCATTACCCATCCCAACGATGCAGAAGCCATTTTAAAGGAAATAGCAGGTAGTTATTTATATAAAGACATTTTGCAATACAAAGGGATAAGGAAGCCGGAAGTACTTGATCATTTATTACTGGCTCTGGCATTACAACTTGGAGCAGAAGTAAATTACAACGAATTGTCAAAAACTGTGGGTTTAGACAGGGCAACAGTAGAACAATACATATCCTTATTGGAAAAAGCATTTGTTATATTCAGGGTGAGTCCTTTAAGCAGAAATGTGAGAAATGAGATAAACACCAGCAGGAAGATTTATTTTTATGATAACGGTATTCGAAATAGTATTATCGGTAACTTTAAATCCCTGGAATTTAGACAGGATGTGGGCGCCTTATGGGAAAACTTTCTTATTTCAGAACGCATAAAGCAATTGGCTTATAATAAATGGAGTGGCAGAAGTTATTTTTGGCGCACTTACCAACAGCAAGAAATAGATTGGATTGAAGAAGTAGATGGCCATTTTTTTGCCTATGAATTCAAATGGAACCCAAGAAAAGCAAAAGCAAAATTCCCAAAAACGTTCACAGATAATTACAACCCCTTACAATCCCTGATAGTAACTCCGGAAAATATCGATGATTTTTTGAAATGAAAATTCGCATATCTTAGCTTTTGGCTCTTGGCTTTTAGCTCTTAGCAAATGACGTGTAGCAAAATGAAGTATTGAATTGTTGAATTGTGGGCATTTAGCTTTTAGCTTTTGGCTGTTAGCTTTTGGCTTGAAAATAGGAATTAAGGGATTAAGGAATAAAGGAATTAAGGAATTAAGGAAAGTTAATCGTTAAATTTGACAATTAAAAATTATGCCAAATGACGGGGTAGCCAAATGACGGGGTAGCGAAATGACAGCGGAGCAAATGACAGCGGAGCGAAATGACGCGGAGCAAATGGCGGTGTAGCCAAATGACTGCAGAGCAAAATGACGCGTAGCAAATGACGGGGTAGCCAAATGTCAGAGTAGCCACATGACAGCGAAGCAAAATGATACGTAGCAAAATGACAGCCACACCCCCTCAACCTAAGCCTTAACCTTAACCTTAGCCTCAACCTTCCGGCTTTCTACTCTCTAACGTTCTACTTCCTTCCCCATCTTCCAGCATCTTCTTCAAAATACCCACTTCCTGAGTGAGATCTTTAATCTGGTTCTGAAATTTAGAACTCACCACAGACAGGTGCAAAAGAAATACAACCGTAGCCAAAATCGCACCTAAAAACAATAAGGCAGGAGGATAATAAATTCCCAATAAAGCGGCTAACATGTGCAATCCTTCCCTCCAAATCGAAAACATAAAGAGTATCACACTGCATAATATCCATATGATGCTGTATTCAGCACGCAGCCGGCCTTTGATGATGAGCCTGAACACAATGAACAGTAATATCAATGTAATAGCAACCGAAAGCAATTCCAATTTGATTTCCATATTTGTTATTGATTAAATGTATAGCGTACATAGTGAAAAAACATAGACAATGAAACCTTCATCATATAATACACCTGGAAGAAGGACTGAATGGAAGATTTACCCGCTTGCCTTTCTTCCATTTCAACAGGAATTTCTTCCACTTTAAATCCTCGCAGCAGGCAGTCCAAAAGAAATTCAGGTTCCGGATATTCGTCGGGATAATAAAGACAAGCTCTTTCTATAGCTCTGCGTCCCAGCATCCTGTAACCGGAGGTGGCATCGGTAATATGGGTACTTGAAAAGAAGCGAATCAACGTACTAAAAAACTGAATTCCTATCCTTCGCAACCGGGTAGATTGAAATCCTTTTCTTTCTAAAAACCGGGAGCCTATCAGGAGGTCGGGTTGATGAAGTGTAGCGTATTTGAAAAATTTTGATAATTCTACAGGCGGATGCTGACCGTCTCCATCCATCTGAATCACCCAATCATAACCCTGCTGAAATGCATATTTTACGCCTGTCTGGACAGCACCTCCAATGCCCAAATTGACCGCCAATGCAATATGCGGAATTTTATTCACCTCCATTATAGATCTGGTATCATCTGTAGAACAATCATCAATAAAAAGAACATCCACAGCGAAGCCTTGATAAGAAATTGAGGATTGGATAGATCTGAACAAAGCTGTTATATTGGCTTCCTCGTTGTAACAGGGAATGATCAACAATACCTTTGAGTCCTCGTTATTTTGATTTATTCCTTTTTTTGCTTCCAACTGAAAAGATAATTTGCAAATACCAATGGAATGCCTCAATCTTGAATTTTTCGATCATTCTCAAAACAAAACGGGTTTTCTGAGTGGACTCAAAGATAAAAAATAATATCATTGCACATCGAAACGGATTAAAATACGGCATGAAGGATCTTCATTCATTCATTATCCCTGCTTTCGGCGATTCGCCTTTTCTGGAAGAATGCATACAATCATTAATGCATCAAACGGTGAAAAGCCCCATTCTCATCGCCACCTCTACTCCTTCTCCATACATTAAAGACATAGCTCAAAAATACCGGTTGAATATCCGAATAAACCCTGAAGAACATTCTGGTATTGCAAGTGATTGGAACTTCGCCTTTGCTCAAGCTTCCACACTGTACGTAACATTGGCACATCAGGATGAGATATATCACCAGGATTACAGTTCTGTAATAATTCGCCATGTAAGTCAATTCGATCGTAAAACCGTATCCATTATTTTTACCGGTTACCGGGAATTGGTAGGAAATAAATTGTTGAAAGGCCCTTCATTTCATGCAAGGATTAAAAAAATACTTCTATTGCCTTATGTGCTGAAGTCAAATATGGCCTCAATATGGGTTAAAAAAGCCTCATTGTCGCTGGGAACACCCATTTGCTGTTCTTCTGTAACGTACCATAAAGATTTTTTGCAGGGCTTTACATTTTCTGACCGGTATAAGGTAGCTTTGGATTGGCATGCCTGGCGCACATTGGCAGCTCAAGATGGTTATTTCTGCTATATAAATAAAAAGCTGATATCTCATCGCATCCATCCCGGTACAGAAACCTTCCGGCAAATACAATCCGGATTGCGATATGAAGAAGAACTGGACATTTTTACTTCCATCTGGGGAAAAACCATGGCAAAGTTTTTGATGAAATTGTACGTCTATGGACACCGCATCAACTCTAAATCTGCATAATTGCATTTACATCTTCCAGGTAATCATAATAAATTCATTATAGGTAAATATTTTACCCAATACTAAAGGAAATGGAAAGGAATACTGTTTTTCTGTTTCAAGATTGAGGTATTGGAGGATGCGATCCAGCACGATAAAATAAATGTATTGAATATGTGTAGGATCACTCCTGAAACCCTTTTCCTGGGGAGTTATCATAATGACTCTTCCTTTTGATTTTAATAAAGGCAGATGTTCAGTTAGCAAATTTACTACTTGCGATTCTTCCATATGCTCGGCTACATGGGATAGCAGAATGGTATCAAATAACCCTTTGCAATAAAATTCACTCTTCTTAAAACCTTGATTGGTAAAACATTGAAGTCCCTTTCGACTGGCTATTTCTACAGATAAAGGATTGTGATCTACGCCTACTCCATTCCCTTCCAAATGGAGGAGATTTCGACCCGTCCCGCAACCTAAATCCAGCGTGTAGCCCGGTTGCAAAGACCGTATGTGCCAACGGTACGGCCATTGAACATCCAATATTTGTTTCCACCATACTTTTCCGGAGCCTTCCAGATAAGCCGAATAGTTATTGTCGCTGGTTTTTGGATTTGATCTTATTTTCTCCATCATTCCATCAATTGCCTTTTTGCGTAATTCATGTTGTTAATGGCCAGTTGGAAGTCCGGTTTGATGCGTACAGCCTGCTCGCAAGCCTCAATGGCAAGATACCATTTTCCCATGGCATTATAGGCACTGCATATATTGTTAAAGGCTTCTGCATAGCGGGGTTGGAGTTTGAGCGCCTCCAGGCATGCCTTTATACAATCCTCGTATCGTTCTTGCCTGTAATATTCCAGACTCTTGTTTAGCCAATTTTGCGCTGAAAAACCGGAGCCATCAACTTCAGTTATCTTTATTTCTGATCCTGTTGACTGCGTCATTCCGGTTTTATACCGGAGAGCTACTTCATCCTGCGGTAAGAGCTGCATAGTTTCTTCGACCATAGCATTCAACAGTTCTGTATGGCCTGATTCTGAATACAGTGCCATCAATAGATGTCGCGATGGCAGGTGGTAGGGGTTTTTCTTCAACGCATCCTCGACGTGGTCTCTGGCTTCGATTTTCCTATCCTGTCCATACAGATATCTTCCATAATAATAATCAGGCAAATGGCTTTTACTTCCATATCTACGTGCATTTTGAAAACTTTCCTCTGCTTTTGCGGGGTTGCCCATAGCACTATGCAATATGCCCATGTTGATATGAAGGTGGGGATAATACGGAGTGTATTGCATTGCCCTCGTATAGTAGTCCAATGCTTCCGGATACCTGCCTTTGCCCATGAGAGTGAGTCCATAATTCATCAGACCCCGGCCATTCTTTGGACTTTTAACAGTGACATCATACCATAGAGATTCGGCATCTTTCCATACCTTATTGCGTTGATGGGCACCGAATGCATAGGCAAGCGGAATCATGAGCATGAGGGCATACACAATAGGTTTTACCCATCGTCTTCCGGAAATCTTATCTTCATTGCCGGCGATCAGCATCATGACAGAGTAGACCACAGCGAAATTCAAGCCAATGAATGGGTAATACATTCTGTGATCATTCATCACCTCTGCCAATGGAGCCAGGGACGTCGGCAACAATGCCACCATAAACCAAATCAAACCAAAAGCCACAGGTCGCCATACTTTTTGTGAGGATGTTTTGATGATCACCCATATCATGAATAAAATAAAACATGCACCACTCAATACCCGTATATCGAAGGAATTCGAAATGATGGTCAGATCGGTATCTGCGCTCAGATTAAAGGGAAAAAAATAGGCGAAGAAATAATGCAGCCATACAAAAGCCTGGGTATGCCAGTAGGGTAAAAATGGATTAGAAACGCCGGATGATAAATCTGCCGCCATGGATAAGGTATAGATTTGGAGTGCAGCAATGCTGAGGGTCAATGGGAGCAGGGATATAAAAACCCCAAAAGATATTTTCAGATTCTCCCTGGAGAAAAATCTTCGCAAATCCATATTTTTTTCAAAGAGCAGGACGTAGAAAAATAGCAATATAGGCAACGTTGACACCGTTTCTTTTGCCATAACACCCAATAAGGCAGGCAAAATATATAGGTAATACTTTCGCCAGAGGGGCCGGTATACATAAAAACTGAAGGATGCAACAATGCAAAGGGTGGATAGTAAATCAGAACGGGATATTATATAATTGATGGTCTCTGCATTGACAGTGTGGAGGGCATATACCGATGTCGCAAAAAGATAAGTGCTGGGTATCCAGGTTCTTTGGGGAAACGATTTTGTAAAAAAATGTTTGTAAAGCACAAAAAGCAGGAGAATGATCAGTATGTGGTATGAGAAATTAGAAACGTGGAAATAAAAAGGATCAAGGTTCCCGCTCCAATGATAATCCAGTGCCAGGGTAGTGGTGACCAGGGGTCTCAACCCCCAATGTGCAGGAGAGGCGCTGAACATTTCCGGCTTGTAAAAAAACTGAGGGATATTGCTCAGAGACCGGATATGGATGTTCTCCTGGATGGTATGCGAATCATCAAAATGAAAAGCATTGTGAAAATGATTGCTATAAGTGAGGAATGTAGCCAGGATGATCAGGATCAGGATAAATATGTCCTTTTTTACTTTTTCAGGATATAGCTTCATTGACTTAGTACTTCATTTTAATTAGAAAGTTTGATATACTTATCCCATGGGTATAAACCTGCCATGCAAAGGTATAAATGTAAATAATGTTTTATTGATTTTCCAGAGTCGTTAATCGCTAAATTTTGTTGGATGTTAAATGTTGTTGAATTGTTGAATTGTTGAATTATTGAAGCGTTGAATTACCACTTTTTTAATGTCAACGTATTAAATGAGGGTGCTATGACAGCGTAGCAAATGACGTGCAACAAAATGACGGCGAAGCCTAATGACCAACCTCAACCTCAACTTTCAGACCTTGAGACCTTCGACTTTCAGACCTGCCTGCGCCGTGCAGCGGCAGGCAGGCTTTAAATAACTGAACAACTAAAAAGCCCTAATTGCCCTAACTCTAAGATTGTTGCTCTTATTGGAAGTGCCAGCGCCACCACCGAAGAAAAAGGACAACGCACTAAAATCCATATCCTCTGTACTTGACCAAAAATCCGAAAAAATCAAATGAGTGCCCCCTATATCATCAAATGTTTTATGCACCTCATAGCGATTTTGCCAAAGAAGGCTCAACTCATCGACAGCAGGTAAGTACCAGTCACTAAATCCACCACCCATATAGGCAGTACAGAGTGAAGCTGCACTACTGGTATGTCCCATTTGACCCATAATCGCTGCTGTATTGGCAAACCCATTCCATGTACTAGTAGTACCAATTAGTGTGTTGTCTACATTACTCCATGCTGCACCGGCACTTTGGTCTTCAGTGGCTACAATCAGCCCTCTCTGATTCCCAATAGCGTCTGTATGTACATAGAATACTACACCTCCCAGGGTGTCCAGCCCTACATAGAAAGGACCCGAAGTGGTACCAGCAGGGCCGGTAGGACCGGTGGTTCCGGTGGGTCCGAGATCACCGGTGTGTCCGGTGGGCCCGGTTTCTCCTGTGGGTCCGGTAGGACCGGTTTCTCCTGTGGGTCCTGTTAATCCGATTTCACCCGTGGGCCCGGTGGCACCTGTAGGACCAGGATCACCCATTTCTCCTATTGCGCCAGTAGGACCGGTTTCACCAGTAGGTCCGGTAAATCCGATTTCACCCGTGGGCCCGATTTCACCTGTTGGTCCGGTGGCACCTGTAGGACCAGGATCACCTATATCTCCTTTTGCACCTGTAGGGCCTGTAGAACCAACCGGACTGTTTGCCGCATAAAGGGCATAGGGAACACTAATCAATTCTGTCGTACCCATGATGATGTACATTGTACCTCCGGTGGGATCGATCTCTGTCTGAAGATAATAGGGGCCAATACCCCAGTCGATTGTGGTAAAAGTGCCCATTTCCACAGTACCACTTCCCACTTCCAGGCTCACCAGCCCGTTGGCATTCGTCATGGAAGTATGCGTCTCCTGGTATACATCAGTACCTCCGGGCATCCCCTGTTGTATCGTTATCCGGAGTCCTACAGCTGCATTGACCACCAGATTATTCGATGCATCACGGATCACCGCCTGATAACTAAATTTTTGAGGTGCCTGAGCCTCCAGGACTAAAAAACCCATAAACATCCAAATACTGAGTAAAATGTATCTTTTCATTATGTTCTTATTTTATAGTTCTTTTTTGCTTTTAGCTTTTGGCTCTTTGCTTGAAATTAGGAATGTAGGAATTAGGAATGGGCAATTGTAAATTCGTAATTTTTAATTTTTAATTGACTTTACGACCTTCAGACTTTCGATCTGCCTGCGCCTTGCTGCAGACAGGCCTTGAGACCGCATGGCCACCAAAGCAAAAATGATCACCAAAAGCATCAGAATGAGTATTCCCCACTCCGACATAGCAGGTATGGGTACTTCTTCCGGTTGGAATGCCTGCTGTACTCCTTGTGCTACCGTCATACCATTATCTCCTATGGTAGTGTACACCACCTGGCCCACAGTGTAACTGGCAGTACCCCCGGCTCCCGTAGCATCCCCTCCGGCTGAATTCACCGACTCCTGGGCTATACCATAGCCGTACATGCCTATTATGATTCCAAGAAAAACAAGGATTTTAATCGTTTTTTCCATACCGGGGTTTTTTGAGCGTTATTTGTTGATTTCCGTCAAGGTGATTTCTACACTTTTACTTCATCAAAGTAAATATATAAAGTTTTACTTAACAAAGAAATAATTTATTTTCTGGCTCCACACTGTTGACTTTGAGCTCGAAGCAAAAGATAAGGAAAGGAATGAAGCATTGAATTGTTGAAGCGTTGAAATGTGGACTTCCTCTTCAGGCCTGCAGTCCTCCGTCTAAATGATATAATAAGGAAAGCCCTTCCAAAGAAAGGGCCTTCCAGGTTAGTGAGAATAAAAAACTATACATTTTTTTAATGAATCAAAGACTAATTATTTAGTATTATGATCTTTTTGTCGATGACTTTGCCCTGGAGAGTCACCATCCTGAACACATAAGTTCCTCTGCTCAGTCTGCCATCTAACTCAATTCTGGAAGAGTATTGCAATTGGTCTGTATCCAATACTAAAACCTTCCTTCCCATAAGATCATAGACTTCAACTTGTTCGATAGCTTGAGCATTGTGAATCTGTACAAATCGAGTTGCAGGATTAGGATAAATAGATATAGTTTCATCCTCTTCACCTTCAATCACCAGACTTACTTCATCACTATACCATTGTGATTCATTATTAATGAAATACTCAACATAATAAATATATTCGCCGGCCTTTGCTACATCGTAATCCTTCCATTGGAAGCGATTGACTCCTTTTTCGGACTGTGCTATGGCTACAAAGGCAATTTCTGCAAAATGATCATCTTGAGGCGACCATCTGTTTATTTTGAACATACCCTGACGCAATAATTCTTCTGTAGTCCATTCAAGGAGGTTGTAACTACCGTGATGGCTCACTTTTATGCCCGTCCATTTGGGATTATTACCTGATTTGATAAATCCTGCATGGAGATCAGTAACCAATTCTCCCGACTCTATCGAGAACCAAGGTGAAGTTCCTGACCCATTTTCGTGATTGACTGCACTAATATTTGAATGATTGGGCTCCTTACCCCATTTGGATTGAGTATATGTATATCCATTAGGTGCTGTAAACTTCAGGTAATACTCACCTTCATCCAGATTTTCAAATTCAAAATAGCCTTCATCATCTGACATAGTCTCAGCTACCCATTGATCCAAAAAGTTAAATACCTGGACTTTAACTCCTTTCAAAGGTGGCTCACCGTTATCGATAATACCATTGGAATTCTCATCTACCCAGGTAGTCGATGCCAACATGGATGATGGAGCAAATCCAGCATCAATAAATTTCAGGAATTCCTTATTGGATAAATGATTGACGACCAATGTATTGGTAGTCATAGGTCCGTTGATACCGGTAATATCACTGTCTTTCTTCCAATCGCTGGTTGCATTGGCTTTTGCTAATTTCAACCCGGATGGAGGCGGCACTACCTGAACATAGTACTCTCCGAAAGGAACACAGAAACCATAGTATCCATCATCACTTTGTGTCCCGGGACGACCTTTGGTTCGCATCTTCGAATAAAGCGACCAGGTATTATTATTATTCTTCCTGAACAACCTCACCTCGAGTCCATTAATACCATTTTCATTCCAATCTTTTATATCATTGAAATTGATATCATACCAGACCATTCCTGAAATTTCTATACATGCCACTAAACCAAAATCAATGGTATAGTCATTTACTCCCCGTTGTACCGGGAATGTATTGGTAGTATTCGCTCCATTTGCTCCTGTCAGATCGCTATCAATCGCTTTATTGTTACCCACTAATGGCAGTGTTGGGTAATAAACATCAGGATAGTTTTCAATTTTTACATAATAATTACCCTGAGGTATTCCACAGAATTCATAGAGTCCCTGAGTATTGGTCTTAGTGGTTTTGAACAATGTACCATTTTCAGTGAATAGCTTTACAGTCACATTAGAAATTCCAGGCTCTCCCGAATTCTGAATTCCATTGGCATTGATGTCATCCCATACAAAATCTCCAATGCATGAGCAGAGCTCACTATTCATCGTTACTGTTACTTCATCCATTCCCATTGGGAAGAGGTTTTGTGAGACACCATTAAAGAAGACCTCAGCAATATCCTCAGCCATATTGGTATTATCCTCTGTTAAAACGAGGCTATACTTCCACATAAACTCTTCACCAAAATCAAGAAAACCGTTATTGTTGGTATCGCCACCTGCCCAATACATTCCTCCCGGCATCAAATCTTCTGACAGATTGTTATCCTTCACATTGATATTGCGGAGTTGTAAACCCGGGCCACCACCTAACATCCTCGTAATTAGGGTATAGTTCACCGTTTCACCAGGACAGATCTCCAATTTATCGGCCTGTTTTTCAACATTTATATATATTCCGATGTAATTGGAAGGATCGGTATCTGACACTTTACTTCCGATTGGATTACTTTGAGCATCTATAGGCTGTCCTTCCACTGTTCCGACATTGGAATACATTCCTCTCATGGCAGGAGCTGTTTTAATGAGCATCTGAGTCTCACCCACTTTTAATAAAGATATGTTTCCAATAAATCCTTCCTTATCATCTGTAACCTTTACGTCTTTCAAATCCAGTGTCCCTGTATTTTTGACTACATAGGTCCATGTAATGGTAGATATGGGACTGTCAGGTACCAGAACTATGACAGCATCATCCATTATATCAGCATCTTTACCATTGGTAAGTTTTTCCAAAGATATGGAAGCTGTTTGTTCAATGGTGATGGTCACCTGATCCTGATCGTCTTCTTGCGGTACATTGTTGTTTGGCGTGCTATCGATATCATCTCCATCATCCTGATAAATTTCAGCGACATTAGTCAAGCTAAATCCTTTAAAATCGGGAGCAATTCGATAAGTCAGATTAAAACTGATTTGGCTATTTATGGCTGGCCCTGCAACACTAAAGCGGTTGTTGCCATTGAATGCGCCCAAATAAGTTACTCCTGCAGGCAAACTGCTGCTATGGTAGGTCAAACCAGCCTGAGGTCTGTCTTCCACTACAATAGCATTGGCATTCAACTGGCCTTCATTAATCACTTGGATGGTATATGTAACCAAATCATTTGGTTTGAATGGTCCGGAACTGACAAGAGACTTTCTTAATGCCAAATCATAAATCAATGGGATATCACCGCATACTTCTCTGGTTTCATCAAATACTCCGTTACTATTAATGTCCAATCTACTTCGGTTAAATAATCCTTCACCGGGTTTAGGGGTTTGGGTTGAAGAACTTCCACATGGTGAATATTTATTATCACCGGAAGAACCCGGAGATAAATCAAGTTTTATATTCACAGTGAGGTCAAAAGTATGGGTTATTCCTGCTCCAATGGTCTGGTTATTGGCCATTTGCCAGGTACCATTACCATTGAGTACTCCACCAGGATTACCTGGAGCATTGGAGACATAACTTGCACTCAAAATACTGATATCATCATCAAAAAGTGGTTGATCGATCAATCTGTAGTTTCCTGCTACTCCACCTCCGTTAGTGACTTCTATCTTATATTTAACTGTATAAAGTCCGGGTCCTGTCTGTACTACAGATACAAAGGTCTTTCTATGAGATATACTGGGCAGATCACCACATACTTCCCTGATTTCATCAGAAGTGCCATCATTGTTTACATCCAATAAGCTTCTGTTGAACAAACCTTCATTGATGATGGGTAATCCTGAAACATTGCTACCACAGGCACTATATATATTATTGCCGCTGGAACCCTGACTTAAATCCAGGGTCACATCAACCTGCAAAACATAGGTATGTATTGATCCGCTATTAATACTTCTGTTGTTGGTAAGATTCCACGGGAAAGGACCTGCAGGGTTTAAAGTTCCTCCCGGATATCCGAGGATATTAGTAGTAAAACTGGCTGCATTGATGGTGATGTCGTCATCAAAATACGGGTGATCCTGCAATCTGTATTGCCCGGTAGCTCCACCTAAATTTCTTACATTGATAGTATATACTACCCTGTACTGATTAGATGCAATAGGTGTGATGGAGGTCAATAATTTCTCATGCGTAACAAATGGCAAATCACCACAGGCAAATGAGGTTTCATCAGGAATGCCATCATTGTTGGTGTCTAAAGTACTCCTATTGTACAATCCTTGTCCTGGCTGAGCACTTCCGTTTGTACTTCCACAAGCTGAATAAATATTGTTGCCTGAAGATCCAGGGCTCAAATCAATATTTACTGAAATGGTCATTGTATAGGTGTGTTTTACTCCGGCACCTATACTTTGATTGCTGCTCAGCGCCCATGGCATATTATTGATATTCAGATTTCCTCCCAGTCCGTTTACATTAGAAGTATATGCAGCACTGGTGATGGTAATATCATCATCAAAAAGCGGTTGATCATTAAGAGTATAATTACCGGTTGCTCCGCCTTTGTTTTCAACCTCTATTTGATACACAACAACATAAGATCTGGCTCCTGTTTGCTGGATAAGAGTAATAGATTTGTTGTGTGTAATAAATGGAAGATCTCCACAGGCTTCATCCATTTCAATGGGTGGACTGGACAACTCTTTATATAAAAAGCTTCTGTTATATAATCCTTTGCCTGGCCCAGGAATTCCATTGCCACTTGCGCAGGAAGAATATATTCTGTCCCCCTGGGATTGAGTACTTAAATCCAATTGCACATCCACATTGAGGAAATAAGTATGTATACTGTTGGCTACAATAGACTGGTTATTTGCAAGTATCCATGGAGTAGCAAGACTTAAATTCTGGCCTGCATTTCCTGTAGCGTTGCTGGTATATGAAGCTGCCAGTATTTTAACATCATTATCAAACAATGGCTGATCCGTTAAAGCATATTGCCCGGATTCATTGCTGAGGTTTTGAACAACTATTTTATAAATGACCTTATATGTGTTGAGACCAATCTGTGTTGCACTTTCAAAAGTCTTGTTGTGTCTGATGATGAAAATATCCCCACATGCTTCAGACTCTTCGTCCGGCACTCCGTTTCCTGTTCTGTCCAACTCACTACGGTTGAATAAGCCCTCACCACTTTTTGGTGTACCTGTCGTGCTACCACAAGGTGTATAGACATTGTCTCCAATTCCATCATTAAGATTAATTGAAAGTACAATTTCAAGATCATACACATCCGTTGCTTCAGCTAACAGGTTTTTACCAGTAACTAAAATCCAAGGGCCTGCTCCGCCCAAACCTACCAATGCCCCGTTATTCAGTCGATATCCGGCACTGATGATCAAAGCGTCATTATCAAAAGCCGGTGAATCTTTCAATCCGTAAGTGCCCTCTGCTCCACCTATATTCCTTACTTCTATCTTATACTTCGCTGTATATGTGCCATTGCCATTGTCCACAGCACTCTGGAATACTTTCTCATGGATGATGTAGGGTATGTCTCCACACGCATCATCTTCCTCATCGATGGTACCATTGCTGCCACGGTCTAATCGACTTTTGTTGTATAAGCCCTGACCTGGTGACCACTGATTCTGTGTACTTCCACATTTCGAGTATACATTATCCCCTGTTTCATCTTTCAAATCAATCTTCACAGATACGGTTAGTGTATACGTATGTTCTGTGCTTGCACCTATCGTCTGATTAGTTGCCAACGTCCATGGTCCATTGACTGTCAATACTCCTCCGATATTGTTAGGTGCATCACTCGTATATAGCGCTCCGGTAATACTGATGTCATTGTCAAAACCAGGTACATCACTCAAACTGTATACTCCAGCTGCTCCGCCTGAATTCTTGACCACTATACTGTATACCACGTCGTACATATGGTCGCCCATCTGTGTAATGCCTACGATCTCTTTGTCGTGCGTCACAAAAGGCAAATCACCACATGCATCATCAGAATCGTCGGGTTCTCCATCTTTATTTATATCAAGATATACAATATTGTACAAACCTTCTCCGACCTGTGGAATGGACGTACTTCCTCCACACTTTTCATACATGTTGTCTCCCACACCTAAAGTGAGATCCAAGCTTACATTTACTGTCAAAGTAAAAGTATGGGTTGTTGTAGCATCAATTTCCTGATCTGTGGCCAGAATCCACTTCCCATTGGATAATGTAAGTGCTCCTCCAGAAGGCATATCACTTGAAAAACTAGCACTATTGATGACAATATCATCATCGAAACCTGGAACATCCCAAAGATCGTATTCGGCAACGCCGCTATTGTTTACCACTTTGATTTCATACACCACATCAAATGTACCATCAGGTTTTGCCACAACTTCTTTTATTTTTTTGAATACACCAATAGAAATTTTAAAGAATCCAGCATCTATATCCATATTGGTTTCTCCTTCATTCAGAGTGAATGCATCAGTATTGCCTGAAGTAGGATCTGCATCAGAATCATTAGCGATACCACCGGTGCATATAGCATTTTTAGGGGATCTTTCAAATCCTGCAGGTTTTCCAAATTGAATATAATATTCACCCGGACATACTTCGAATTGATACCATCCCGGGGTATTGGTTTGTGGGTGATTAGCCGAAATGGTACTTGCTATTGAAGTATTAGTTAAAGCATCATATAATTGAACTTGAACTCCATTAATGCCAGGTTCTCCAATATCCTGGCATCCATCTCCATTCAGATCTTCCCAGGTAAAATTTCCAACGATAGCCTTTTCATAAACATTAATAGTTATTGAATCTGAATTTATACATCCATTGCTATCGGTATAAGTATAAAATATCTTGAATGAACCTGAACCGGAAACTTTTGGAGAGAATAATCCAGTAGAAGAAACATTCCCAGTGAAAATCCCTCCAGTAGGTGTGCCTATAAGTTGGACAGGATCATCTAATTCACATAGATCATCAATTTCTTTTAACTCAACCTCCGGTAATGGATTCACTTTAATCTTGAAGGTGCAGATATTTTCACAGCCTTTATTGTCTGTATACTTATATGTGATCGTATGTACTCCCACTC
>DAOLDB010000070.1:0-18586 GCA_035327565.1 Saprospiraceae bacterium | reverse complement strand
TGGTGGTCTCGTTTGTTGAAACAAGGCACGGATGGTGGTGGCTGCTGTTTCAGGCCGTTTGTAGGTAATGATGAAAGCAGAGAATTTCAATTTATTTAAATTTTCCTAGCTTCCATAAAAAGAGATGCTGGATCATAAACCATATTATCTTTTACATCTAATTCGAATACTTCCCAATCAGGAATATCGCTTTCAAATGGAGACTTAACACTTGTGTTAGTAAATCCACAACTTAACAACAATCTTGACAACGAAAATCTGTCATACATCCACATGTGTATCTCTCCACCTAACCGGAAATCACCAATTCTTTTTGCTTCTGTTCGAGGCATAATTCTTCCAACAAAATTTTGAAATTTCTTAACGGTCATTTTTAAGAAAATACGAATATTAATTTTATTAAGTTCTATTAATTTTATTTTACTCTTCTGATTATCGGAATTTCTTAAAAAACGTTCTCTGATACTTTTACCTACAAAACCAATCCTTTCATAAACATATTGCTCATTGGGAACAAAAGGACGCTTTAAGTAAGCAGCCATTTGACCACCAGTTGAATTTCTAACTGTTTGGTCGTATAATTCCAACATAATCCAATCATAATTTGCCTCAGAAATCAGACTAGGGTTTTCAATATTTTCTCTTAGCAACCTTAAATACTCAGAAACAATGCTTTCAAGGTCAGGCAAAACAACTCTTAATATCCCATTAGGCTTTAAAACTCTGTAACACTCACTCAAAAAGGCATGAGCTTTCTCTTTTGGTATATGCTCTAAAACCTGTGAATGATATATTACATCAAAACTATTATCAGGATAAGGTATTCCTTCCAGTAAATTGACTGCAATTACATCCTTTGAATTTGAAACCATATCAATGTTCACCCACTGAGAGTGATACTTATTTCCACACCCCAAATTCAAATAATTTAATTTATTCATAGATACCATTATTTTAAATTAATATAAATTAATTACAAAGTAAAGAGTGTCTCTAAATGGTGTGAAATCCTTAAAGAACTACAAAGAATTAAATACCTGATGCAATCTACTTAAACTATTGTCCCGACTTATCTTTTCGGCAATTGAATTCAACATTTGAAGACGCTTTACTTCTGACAATTCAGCAGCTTCAATCAACTTATCAGAAAAAGAATTTATATCTCCGACAGGGGCCTTAAAACCTGTGACTCCATCAAGCAACTCGGAACCAAATCCAGTGTCAAACGAAACAGGAATTGCACCACAAGCCATAGCCTGGAGTAACATCTGAGGACCTGAGTCTTCTAAAGAAGCATTAGCATAAATATCAGCTAACCTGTAATAATCACCCAGAATTTTCAAATTCTTTGTAAACGGCAAAAAACGTAATTCGATGGAGCACTGTATGTCTTTTTCATCTCCAATTGCAATTAAAAGCATTTTTTTTGCTAAATCAGGCTTTTCCCTTTGAAGTAAATTCAAAGCATTGATTAATTCTTTAAATCCCTTACGCCGTTCATAAAGGTTTAGAGCACCTAAAACAACTACAATTCGATTTTCAGGTATAGAGTAATTGATTCGAATAATTTTTTCTTTATCAATATAAAAATATTCTTCAGAAACTAATCCCTGAAATGAAGGAATATATTCCTGATATTTAAAAAGGCTTGATTGTCTTACTTGATTAAATGTAAAGTCTGAAAAGGCGAAAGCCTTAATGCCATACTTCTCGATTGCTCTTTTCTTTTTTACAATGTTTTCAGCGGCGAGATGCCTTGTCTTTAAACACAAAGCGGGGCAGTCCATACAATTATGCATGTATCCAACACAATCCCAGGCATAATGACATCCTCCTGTGAATGGACTCATATCAGCCGTATAAACATAAGTAGTTGAGGAAAAATAGGTTCCGATTTTTCCTAAAATATCAAAATTCAGAAATCCACTTGTCCAGCATGCAACTATAACATCAGGTTTTATAGTAATTTTTTCCAAAATCTGCCTGAAAGTATATATAGTTCTCTGTTCAAAGGGTTCAAGAAAATAATAATCCTTGTTCGAGCTTTTTTTAGCTTTTAATGATCTGTTTTTCCATGTAAAAGGGATATATCTTCCATATTTATTGATAAGCCTTTGCCATAAAGATAAAGGCACAACAGACACAAGATTAGAATCTGATCTTTTTTTTGCTACAACCATTTGAACCTCAAATCCACACTTCTCTAATCCTTCCAGTATCTCTTTATTGTAAAGACCAGCTCCACCAAAATCTGAAGTTGATAAAATTAATACGCTTCGCATTAAAAATTATTCCCTATATACGAATGAAAATATAACCAACTAAAATATTCGAAAAAAAAAGCTAAAATCACATTTTCTAAGCTCAACTAATAACTTTCTTTTTTCTCCAGAGAGTCCGGATTAACATTTTTAATGCGATTTTCTTTTGATAAAGATTTAGTTTTGAAAAAATAATCTTCATAAACAAGCTTAATCGAGGTTTATTTCGAATTTCTGACTTAAGTATTGTAAATGCATCAAATTGTAATAACTGTTTTTCCATTTGATTTACAAGAGAAATTCCTCTTTCATCAAGTATATCCTGAAGTACTCTGAGCTCTTTAGATACAGTCTCTGGAAAGTACTTTTTTAAAACAGATTGACGTTCTATCTCCTGATCCTTACTTGTACTTTGCTGCGATGAAATTCCTGACATGTCAAATATCGACAAAACGACAGGAATATGTTTATAACTACATCCTGCAATTCCTGCCGTACGCATACAAAACTCCCAATCAGCAGTAAGTTTCAAGCTCTCATCATATAACCCATATTTTTTATATACCTCTTTTGAAACTAATAAACCAGGGTGGTAAAGAACATGATTTAAAAAATATGATACAGAAACAGATTCTGGACTTACTTTTTTATATTTTCGACCCCGGTCTGAAAAAAACAAATCACAGGCTGCAATCTGAATTCCTTCATCAAGATATTTCACTACAGAACTGACTGAATCATTTTTAACCAAAGAATCTCCGCTATTTAAAATGAGAATAAAATCTCCAGTAGCAATACTTACTCCTTTATTTTGGGCATGAAAAATACCTTTGTCATTTTCGCTAACCCAATAATACAGACGGTCCGAGTATTCTTTTATCAACTCGACACTGCCATCATTACTACCACCATCAATTACTATATATTGAATGTTTGAGTAATCCTGATTTATAACAGAATTCATGGTAGCGCTTAACCCATCGTAATTATTATAATTTATAGTTATAATTGATACTAAAAAATCCCTTTTCATTATTTTCTCTTTATAAATAAATAAAAAGGACGAAAAATTCTTAAAAATTTCCTCAAAGAAAACGGTCGCAATAACCAGCTCTTGAAATAATACTTAAAAGAATTCGAGTATTCACCAAGTTCAAAATAGCTACTTGCAATTGATTGAAGATAAGGCACCTCTAATTCACTATATCTTTTAAACAAATCCCTATGCTTATTCAAAATATACAATGTATCATTTACCTTATTTTTTAAATTTTTACTTCCTCCAAAACCAGATATTATATAATACATTCCTGTACTGTCGGTAAAGCCACGCCTCACTTTGTTTTTAAAAAAACGAAAACTCAGTTCTGCGTTTTCACCAAAGCGAATATTGGAATCGTACATTCCCAACTTTACAAAGAAATCCCGCTCTACACAAAACGCTCCTGTCAAAAACAATCCATTACGATCTTCTACCGTATCCCTGTAAGGGAACCGGGCCTTTGTTACCTTCACGGTTTGTTTACTTTGATCCCGCACTTCCACATCACAAAAGGCAATATCGTATTGCCCAGTGCCAAGTAACAGATGGAATTGCTCCAGCCAGTCTGGCGCCACCCAATCATCTGCATCCAGAAAGGAAAGGTAGCGGCCGCTGCTACATGCCACTCCTTTATTACGGGCAGCCGTAACGCCCTGGTTTTCCTGGTAAACGTATTTGAGGTTGGAAGATGTATAACCTTTAACAATCGTTGCTGTTTCATCAACCGATCCGTCATCCACTACAATGATTTCAAAATCAGAAAAACGTTGTTGATGCAGCGAATCCAGTGTGGTTCGGATGGTTTGCGCTTTGTTATACGCAGCAATAACGACACTGAAAAAAGGCATCACTGAAACTGTTTCAATTGACGGAAATGATGAAACGCAATCCAACTGTCTTTCCAGAATGCCTTCATCCGGCTTAAAAGAACAACTTCTCCAATGGCACCTGTTTCAGGTTTATACGCTCCTGGAACGAACAATCGCTTCAAAACAAACAGAAGCCAGATAAGGGTTGTTTTGAGCAAGCCTATTACATACAACGATGTAAACGTGAAAACAGATGGTTTTGCTACCTTGAAAAAAGCATGATAGGCGATCAGGCGGGCGCAACCTGCTGCAATTCCTGCTTTTAACCGAAGGTAATAGGGCCATTGCAACCTGTCAGCAGATATGCAATGATAAAAACGCAAACCACTATCATAAACCAATGAATAACCGGCCAGTTGTACCAGGTAACACCACTCTACGTCTCCTCCGGAGACCAATTCCTTTCCTTTCCGATCGGTTAGTACCGTTGTAAATCCTTTCTCAAACCAATGCAGCAACGCAGGTTTGTAAAACAAACATCCGGCGCCATACAATTCAGAAGGGCGCTCAACCAACAAGCCATCCTTTTCAGCCTGTGGCCCAACCGCATAACTGTGACTGTACCGTTCAAACCACTCAGGCGGTACAGATTCAAACCGGGGAATGCCGCATCCTCCCAAAGCGCCTGCAGTTGGTTGTTGCTTCAAAATACGCACGGCCTGCACCAGGTAATCGGGAAACAACTCATTATCATCATCACAGAACAGAATCCAATCAAAAGAAGCGGTATTGATTCCTTTTAATCGTGCAAAATTGAGTCCGGGTCTTACTTCGGTTATCACAGTAACCGTACCTGTATACTTTTCCCCGTTTACAACCGAAATACAAAAAGTACCGGTACCATCGGTGGAAGCATTATCTACAATAATGATCTCCGTTTCAAGACCAGCTGGTTTTTCTAATTGAAAAAGAGCTTCCAGTACAGGCTTCATTCTACCAGAACCATTGTGGGTACATACGATAATCGAAATACCCCTCATAAATATTTATATTTCAGGTTTGCCATCCGGTTCAGCACCGGTGCCATGAAACCAAACTTTCGATGTCTGTTCACTTGCAGATGCTTTTGAAAAACGACAGCCAATAAACGATTACTGAATGAAGCTGAATAACCGAGTGCTGAAAAGAAGTGATGAAAACGTGGACGCAATTGCTCAAGAACAAATTGAGTAAATGCCGGATCATACCGGTAGCGAAATGAAAGATAAGAACACATCATAGCAAAATCTGAACCCTGAAATTGAAGTTGTTGCTGTTGCTGCTCCTGTTTCATCAGTTGAACAGATGGTTCTATTTTTCCCTGCATTACACTAACACCCAGGCACATCAATAAAATTCGCTTTAAAGAAGAAGCGGTATCAATTGAATATGCCTTGTTCAACGGACTGTCTGCACAAATCCGGTTGTCTTTAGAAGGAGCCCGTAACAAAACGGTTTTCAGTGCCTCATACATCGCAAATGCATTGCGGCTCATACTTTCATCCACGATTCTGTAATCTACCAAAGGCATTTGAATCACATGCAGATCGCCATGCCCGCTTTTAGCAACCCGCATCCAGAAATCCCAGTCTTCGGCGCTCTTCAGCGATTCATCAAATAATCCAGCTGCTTTGGCGGCCTGCGTTCTGATAAACATACTGTGCACTGGCCCTGCATTGCCTTCCAGGATACCCGGCAATAACTGATTTTCCTGCTGTGGTATGGATGTATGCAATATTGTTCTCTCCGCACCATAGCAATACCTGTATCCGGTTTGTATCAAACAAGAATCCCGATGCTTTTGCGCAGCAGTAACCACATGCTGATAACAGTCTGGTAATATGCAATCGTCTGCATCTAAAAACTGAAGTATAGATCCGGTTGCCGCCAGCATACCAGCATTTCGGGCTGAAGACAAACCTCCATTTGACTTCGAAATTACCTGTATGCGATGGTCGTCTTCTGCAAAGCTGCGGGCCACATTTTCAGTATCATCAGTCGAGCCGTCATTCACTACAATAGCTTCCCAGTCTGTATAGTCCTGCTCCTGAAGTGAATACAAGGCATCAGGAAGATAATGTGCCTGATTGTAACAAGGTATAATAACCGAAATCTTAAACGGGTTCATTGCTTTCGGCTTTTCTTCAGGTTGTAGCTGTCCCACTTTCTGGACAAAATAGCCGGCCAACGACGCCAGCTGGCGGCAACTGGTTTCACTGATGTCGTAAATATTCGCTGGAAGAATGCAAATATCAGCTCTTCCTGAATGTATTGATTGAGTTTGTTTTCCTGAAACCAGGGTTCACTTAACAAAGCAGCCATAGCTTCCGGGTTTTGATCTAACTCAATAATTCGTTGAATTACTGACTCGTCATCCCCGTAATCATGCCAGTTGACAAAACTTTTTGTATTAAAATCTTTATGAACCTCCGGACTCCCCCAATAAACAGGAATCGTATTAACAAACATGGGCTGAAACACTTTCTCCGTCACATAACCACGATAAGAGGAATTTTCAAAAGCCAAAACAAACTTATAATCTTTAATAAACTCTATTTTGTCAGTAACAGCACCACCAATGTTATTCAGATGCTTTCCACCAGAATCGACCTGCTTATAACGGGAGAGCTTGTGAAAGAAGTCGATCCGTTTATGTGCCTGTGGATTCGATACCACCATACAGCAGAATTTTGTCTTTTCAGAAAGAAACCTATCCAGTGTAGGTTTTGGCTTTGTAAGCTCAACGGAATTTAATCCATCCCATATTCCGTACAGCGGCAAACGGTAATGATTCTTTCTGGTATTGAAGTCAAAACTGATTGCATAATCACATGCCCAGAAGTCGGGTCTGCGGTTTTCTGCTGTGTAAAAAATGCGTGCACAATTGTATCGGAGATACTGATGGCCATAAGTAGAGTAAATCAGAAAATCAGGCTGATCAGAAAGTTCAATATCAAAATGACGGGTAAGAAATTGATAAAACCAGTTATTGTCAGGCTCAAATCCTTTCCAGAAATCAGAAAAAGCAACTTTAATTTTCATACAAACCTTACTGCAACTGTTCAATCATATCACGAAAAGCCTCACCCATTTTTTTTTCAGAAAAATGCTCAGCAATCCGCTTATGGTTGTACTGCCCCCAAAACAAACGAAGTTCAGATGAGTGGATCAGAGACACCAGATGTTCGGCCAATCCAACAGCATCGTCAACCGATGATAAAAATGGATACTCATTGCCTAATGCAAACCGGCAACCCTCATTGTTGGTTGCCACTACGGGTAAACCGCCTGCCATACATTCCAGCACTGCGTTGGGCAAACCTTCTGCTTTGGAACTGAGAACGCCAATAGTAGCAGTAGCTATCAGCTGCTGAATATCTGAAACCAATCCTAACAGCTGAACCGAATCTTCTAACTGCTCCTCTTTTATAAACTGTCTTACAGTTACTTCATTATTTCCTGACCCCCCAGCCAGCAGCAATTGCAGATCCGCTCCTTTATTTTGTTCCATCACTAGTTTCCACGCTCTCAGAAGGGTGATATGATCTTTGTTTACATGTAAATTTCCAATCATCAGTACCCTGATTGATGCGCCTGGTGAAGCAGCTTGCTTCTGCAATAATGGTACAGCATTTGGAATAACAGTCATTGTTTTAATCCCTTGTTGCTGCAAAAAAGCAGCACTGGCAGGCGAGTTGGCTGCCCAATGCGAACAGTTCATTAAAGCTTTCTTCTCAAAGGTAGTACCTGAAAAATACAAGCCAACATCCCGCTGATTCCAGATACAGGCTTGTGCACAAGTAAACTTCCAGTAACGTCCCAACAGGATATTGGGCTCATAGGTAAAAGGCAATACGGTTGTTGGTTGTAAACGTTTGAAGAACAAAAACAACTTAAGCAGTAAATATTTTTTTTTTAACCTGAATGCAAACGAACCCTTGTTTTGAAATAATAATTTTTCATTGAATCCAATGGGAATAATTGTAAGGTTACGCTCTTGAAACCATTTGGCCGCTTCGGGTTTAGCAGTACCAAAGTAAACAACACTTACCTTATTATTCTGATTTTGCAGATAGCTGGCTAAATAGCTGACCTGTCTTTCTGCACCGCCAGTCTGGAGTCGTTGCAATACAAAAACAATATGCCTTTTACTTTCGTTCACACTGAATTACTTACCCCTTCTCTTCAAAGTTCTGAATTTGTAATTCAGATATCTGTCAAGACGAAATAAAAATAACCGAATTTTTTCCCCTGTAGTAAGCTTTCCCAAATGAAAAATATCATCCGTTAAATTGATACAAAGTCTGTACCCCTTAGAAATCAAAAAATCTTTAATACGGTTATCATTATAGTTGTTTTCAACCAGAATCAGTTTGGGCTGAACCATATCAAATGGCAAGGTGCTTATAATTGGCCATTCGTTGCCTTCAGTATCAACACTCAGAAATTCAATTTGCTGAATGCTGTATTTTTTTAATAAGGAATCAAGTCTGACACCCTTGACTTTAATTTCCTCAACGGCTCCCCCATTTTGAGCAATGGTTTTTTGTATGCGCTCCAGATGTCTGTGATCATATTGCTCAGTGATACCACTAAGCATTTCACCATAACCAGAAATTCTTGTAAATGAAAAATCCTTTTCCTCATCACTCACACAAACATTCTCAGCATAACATGAACGAACTTTCTTTAAATCAGCAAAAACTTCCGGAATCGGTTCAATACACAAACCGTTCCAGCCCATTTTTTTTTCAAAAAAACAGGAATTGGAAAACGTTACACCATTATGAGCTCCGATGTCAACAAAAAAACCATCCCTTTTCCCCTTAAAGAATACCTTATGAAGAAATTCATCTTGTCTGTCCTGTGAATAATAATTCATATTAATTACGTTGGGTTTGACTAAGCCATTCTTGTAAGAATATCAGTAACCACTGGTGACCGGCATGTTCTCCCTCTGCAATATCTTCAAGTGCTTTTCTGTTAAACAAATCTGAAAAGCCAACCTGCCTGTCAAGAATCCGCTCCCTGATCTCATTTCTGCTTTTACCGTTCTTGCCAAACCAATCTGAAACAGGAACAGCAAAGCCCATTTTGGGTCTGTAAATAAAGTCTTCTGAAAAATAACCTCCCAAAAGTTTTTTTAATAACATTTTTCCATGCCAATGTTTCACTTTCTTACCAATCAGGATTGATTGCGGAATAGAAGAAGCAAACGCTGCCACTTTAATATCAAGTAAAGGAGTTCTTGTTTCAAGACTATGCATCATACTGGCAATATCTACTTTTGTAAGCACATCACCAGGCAAATAGGAATTAAAATCAACATACTGAGCCTTTTGAAAATGGCGGTAGGATGCTGCTTCCTGAAACAATTCACGAACCATCAGGTCACCTTGCTCTGTTAGGTGTTCAGCTATTTCCTTTTTCCATAACCCGGCACGCTCTGCTGCACTGAAGTATTGTACAATACGAAGCCAGTTTTCAGGTGATGCTGCTCTTAAAGGAAACTTTAACGGGTATACAATATTCAGATATGGGTATAAACATTTTTTAAACCCAGACAAATGTTCAGGTACCGGCTGCACATATCGACTCCATTTTTCTGTATAACTCCGGTATCCGGCAAGCAACTCATCACCTGCGTCGCCGGTAAGCACCATAGTAACATGGCGCCGTGCCAACCGGCTTACATACCAGGTTGGGATAGCCGAGCTGTCACCAAAAGGTTCTCCGTAATGACGTACCAGCTGTGGCAAAATACCCAAAGCATCCGGTTCCACGACTTCAGTAAAGTGCTCAGTACCCCAACGTTTGGCAACAGTTTCGGCATACTGTAATTCGTTAAAATCCTCATTTTCGAAGCCAATACTGAACGTTTTTACCGGCACCTGCATGTGTTGAGCCATATAACTCACAATAACACTACTGTCAATGCCGCCCGATAAAAAAGCACCAAAAGGCACATCACTTACCAAGTGAGCATTTACAGATTCCTTTATCACGGCTTCCAAACCCTCCATCCATTCAGCTTCCGTTTTTGCTTCAGACTCATGGAAACTCCATTTCCAGTAACGCCTCATCTCTAGAATTGCCCCATTAAAACCAACCCGCATCCAATGGGCAGGTGGCAACTTTTTCGCTTCTTTGTAAATAGTAAACGGTGCAGGAATATATTGCAATTGCAGGTATAGATTCAGCGCCTCTGTATCAATTGACAGCTTTAAATCAGAAACTTCCTTCAACGCCTGCAACTCACTTGCAAAACAAAAGGCTGATTCAGAAGCTGCATAAATCAATGGTTTAATTCCAAAGTGATCCCGTGCAAGAAATAGCTCCTTATTTTTTATGTCTAGCACTGCAAAAGCAAACATACCTCTTAATCTTTCTACACAGGCAGGTCCCCACTCTTCGTAACAATGAACAACCACTTCAGTATCACTCTGCGTCTTAAAGTGATAACCCAGGCCAATTAAATCTTTACGTAATTCAAGGTAGTTGTAGATTTCTCCGTTGAAGGTAATCCACAAAGTACCTTCTGTATTTGATAGTGGTTGTTTACCGCCTTCCAGATCAATGATGGAAAGCCGACGGTGCGCAAAACCAATGTGTTCATATAGAAAAGCTCCGGAACCGTCAGGTCCACGATGCGCCAACTGATTTGACATATTCACCAAATCCTTTTCAACAACAAAACGATCTTTCAGCAATAGCCCGGCTATACCACACATAAAATAAATCAGTCCTTTCGGCGTTTTAAATATTGCATTAAATATCGATAGGTTTGACGGTCACTAACCAGATGAAACAGAAACCTCATTCTGAAAGCTTCATAAAAAAAGATTCTGACAGTTATCCAATCAGTAGTCTTATTCCGGATCATTTCCCGAAACAAGAAACGGATTGCATTTTTAGAAGTGGATTTTTCCCATTGCCTGATTAGAGACTTCTGTTCATTAGCGCAATGATTAATCCAGAATGTTGCAACTGAACCTATCCATGTAAGATTTTTAACAATTGAAGACACGCCTGAAGTTGAGGAAGCATTGTGCTGGTGTTGCCGCCAAAAACCTACCGGCTTTTTTAATAAATATACATCACCATAAAAAACCAAGCGTAAATAAGAATCAACATCAGAAGAAAGAATATTTAATCGAAATGGATTAATCTTTCTTAAATGCTCCAAATTTGAAAGAGTTGAAAGGTGAGAAAAATGAGCTATCTCTTGAAATCTCATGAGGTAGTCAAAACCATTTAAAAACAATTGTTGATCCGCAATATGAGGCAATTCTGGAGCAGAAGAATTAATACTATCCCCTTTTAGGTGACCGGCCTGAATAAAGGTAAGCGAAGAGTGCTGATCAATAATTTTCTTTGCGTCATTTAGATAATGAATATCTGTTAAGCAATCATCACCATCACAAATAATTAACCATTTCCCAGTTGCTCTTTCCAGAGCATTCAATCTATAGTTCCCTACCCTTCCAAGTCGTGGCTCATTTTTAAAATATCTTATTCGTTTATCAGTAAGGCTCCTACATATATTCAAAGTTAAATCATCTTCACTATCATCTGAAATTATAATTTCGAAGTCACAAAATGACTGATTTAGAAAAGAATTAACACAATCAGAAATATACTGGTGCTGCTGATAAGTTGGAATAACAATTGAAAAAAAAACAGACATCTAAAAAATGAAGTAAGGAAGTCTGAATGTCAATTAAATATCTAAAAACCTATAATCGCTTTCTGAGAACCAACGTTTGAAAGCCCTGAAAAGAATTGTTCATATCATACTGCCCAGTAAATTTTTCGAAAGGCTTCCCTTTTTTTATAATATATTCAGGGGGTGGCAACATCAAATGGAAGGCAGATAAGACAGAACGAAATATTCGTTTAAAACGACTTTTAAAATTAAATGTAAAATTTTTAATCCAAACATGCTGCAGATAAACTTCATCTATGTTGAATTGATCTGAAAACAATTTTTGAAAATCGAAAAAGCTCCATTCTATAACATGAAATGGATTTGCAACTGAACTTGTTGTTTGGATCACTATAGGTGTAGATATAATCAAAGTTCCATCATTTTGAAGCCACCTGGAAAGATTTGCGATGTAACTTTTAAAATCTACTATATGCTCAACAGTTTCAAAACTAACTATCACATCATATAGTTTTTCAGGCTTGTATTCCAAAGCATTTGCATGGTATCTTTTTATATTTTTTTGTTCGTAACGATAGTTTCCGTAACGGATAGCTTCAGATTCAATATCTACACCATCGACAGACAATGCTTCACCTTTTATAGCCATCAAATAGGACCCATAACCACATCCACAGGCAATATCAAGAACAGACTTTCCTTTTGTATAATTACAGGCAAGATGGTATCGATCAAGATGCTCCTGCTCAATGCCAGGTGAAATAAATCCTTTTACCCATCGTTCAGATTTACCCGTAAGCAAAGCAACCGCCAAAGCATCCTGCTCATACTTCAAACAAAAAAGTTCGTCCTCTAAATTCATACTAATACCATTTTTGATCAACAATGATGGCGCCCTGTGTAGCGTTTGGAATATGCCTAATTACACCTTTTTCAACAGTTTCAATGATAAGCTTTATCCCTTTATTATAATAATCAAATACATCTTCTTTTGTTCCTACATAAACTTCAGCATTATAGGTGCCGGGCTTTAATGAGAAAAATGGAATTTCACACTGAATTACATTTTCACCCGGAACTAAAGTATAAAACGTGTCGTCATATAAAGAAAACGGAGTCATTACTCTTGTTCCCATATAATCATTGATGCCAATCCCTAAAACAACCTGATCCACATTTTTCTCTGAATGAATCAAAAATTCAAAAATTGCTGTACAGCCTGTCGAAATTGGCAGATCCGGATGCCCTTTTTTATACGATTTCACATCCTTTAAGTAAACCGGCTTCCCACTATTTGGAACAATCTGATCCGATTCGTATAATTTAGAATTATAAACAGTCAATACTTTTTCCAATTCATCCATTAGCTCAACTTTCCCATTTTGGAGCAATAATCCTTTTGTGCATAGATTCTGAATGGCCGCCATATTATGACTTACAAACAGAACCGTCTTACCAAGATTCGAACTCACATCTTTCATTCGTCCTAAACACTTCTGCTGAAACTCAGCATCACCTACAGCCAATACTTCATCTACAACCAATATCTCAGATTCCAGGAATGCAGATACTGCAAAAGCAAGACGCACATACATCCCGCTACTATAGCGTTTTACGGGTGTATCAATGTATGCGGCAACTCCTGAAAAATCAACTATTTCATCAAACTTTTTACGTATTTCAAACTTTCTCATTCCAAGTATTGCACCGTTCAAGTAAATATTTTCACGCCCTGTGAGCTCAGGATGAAAACCTGTGCCCACTTCCAGCAAACTTGCAATGCGTCCATTAATTACAATTTCACCAGTAGTAGGTGCCGTAATCTTACTTAAAATTTTAAGAAGCGTACTTTTTCCTGCACCATTCCTGCCTATGATTCCCAAAACTTCACCCTGCTTTACTTCAAAGTTAATATCCTGTAAAGCCCAAACATAGTCCTGCTCAGCTTTTCTGGTACGGTCATTCTCCTGTCCGATTTTTAAATATGGGTCTTCTTTACCACGCAATTGATGCCATAATCGATTTAAGTCGTTACGTAGTGTACCTGTTCCTACCTGACCTAATCTGTATTGCTTTGAAACGTTTGAAACCTGAATTGATAAATCCATGTAATTACCTTAAAAGAAAAATTTCAATTATGAAATCATACAGTATCCATAAATGTTCTCTCTACTTTATTAAAAATTAATGTGCCTGTAATCACTGCAACTAACATAAATACAAAACTATAAGTCAATGAAGACCAACTTATCATTCCAGAACCTAAAAAAGCATATCTGAAAGTCTCAACAATTGGCGATAGAGGATTTAATGCTATGTATACCTGATACTTTCCAGGTATAGAGTTCATTGGATAGATAACAGGCGTTGCATACATCAACAATGTCACCCCAAATGCGATAAGTTGAATCATGTCTCTATACTTAGTTGTCAAAGCTGAAATTATTATTCCAAAACCTAATGCAAAACCTGCCATTAAAAGTATAAGAAACGGGACAAGAAACAATGCCCATGTAGGATGCAAACTTCCTGGAAGAGTAATCATGTAGTAGGCATAAAACCCAATAAATAAAATCATTTGAACAGCAAAACGTAATAATCCTGCAACGATAATAGATAGCGGAGCAATTAACCGGGGAAAATAGACTTTCCCAAAAACAGCAGCATTGGTAATAAAAACGGTAGATGTTTTATTAAATGTGTCAGCAAAATAATTCCAAATAGTTAACCCAGAAAGATAAAACAGCATTTTAGGTTGCCCATCAGTACTTATTCCAGCTATTTTACCAAAAACCAACGTGAACATTAATGTTGTGAAAACAGGTTGAATAAAAAACCACAATGGACCTAAAATTGTCTGCTTGAAGCCAGCAACGAAATCCCTCTTAACAAACATCAAAAGTAAATCCCTATAATTCCAGACTTCACCCAACTGCAATCTGAATAATGATTTATGCGGTCGTATTACTTCTGACTTGAACATTTTAAAATAATTTAGAAAACAGGATAGCTGCTAAAAAAATGAATTCAATTAGTCAGATAAATTCAAACTATCCAGAATAGTATTAACAATCAGATTTTGATCTGATTCAGACAATGTAAAATAAAATGGGAGACGTAAAAGAGAATCAGAATAAAAATCTGAATTATTTAATTCATAAACCTTGTTTTCTATTTCCCAAAATGAACTCTTATGCAAGCTTTGATAGTGAAAAACAGATAAAATATCAGAAGATTTTAACTTATTTATTAAAAGTGACCGTTGTTCCAGTGATTTACATAAAACATAAAACATATGAAAATTATTGGTAGCATACTTAGGCAAAACCGGCATTTTAATACCGGCCTTATCTGCTTTTTTCAGGTTATCATAATAAAAAGTCCATATTCTTTTTCTTCCCTCTTGAATAACGTCAAGAGATTCCAACTGAGCAAACAAAAAAGCAGCATTCAATTCAGAGGGAAGAAACGAACTTCCAACATCAACCCAGCCATACTTATCCACTTCACCCCGGAAAAAAGCAGATCTGTTCGTACCTTTTTCTCTGATGATTTCTGCCCGGTTATTGAACTGCGGATCATTTATCACCAACATTCCTCCTTCTCCGCATTGTAGATTCTTTGTTTCATGAAAACTGAATGCAGCCAGATGCCCGATTCCACCTAAGGCCTTTCTAGTTCCGTCTGGAAAAGTATAATAGCTATCTATTGCCTGCGCTGCATCTTCCACAACAAATAATCTGTATTGATTCGCCAGCTTCATTATTTTATCCATGTCACAGGCAACTCCTGCATAATGAACAGGAACAATGGCCTTTGTTTTTGCTGTAATCAATTCCTCAATTTTCTCTTCATCCATTCCCGGATGGTCTGGACGGCTGTCACAAAAAACAATGCTTGCACCTCTTAAAACGAATGCATTTGCCGTGGAAACAAATGTATACGACGGCATAATCACCTCATCGCCAGGTTTGATGTTGATCAAAATTGCTGCCATTTCCAGAGCATCTGTACAGGAAGTGGTTAGTAAACATTTTTGAAAACCGTAACGTTTCTCAAAGAAATCATGACATTTTTTTGTAAACATCCCATCTCCGGAAATCTTACCAGACTCAACTGCCTGAAGTATATATTCAGTTTCCTTGCTGGTTATATGTGGCTTATTGAATGGAATCTTATAACTCATAAGAAACGAGTTCGCAAGTTTTTCAATTTATAGATATTACCATCTTCATCAGAAATTTTTGTTGCCAAAAGTAAACCTTCCTTACATACAATAACAGGAGAGTCGGAAACAAATCTGAGCACTTTACCTGGAGTTCTATTAGCTATTTTAATATCTGGCAAAAGTTCAACTTCATGAAACTTAAACAGCTTGTCCCCTACAAAAGAATAAGCTCCTTTATAAGGAAATCCTACAGCATCAATAAATCGCTGGATTTTATTAGCTGAATCATTCCAATCAATTTTATAATCATCCTCATCTCTCCATAAGCTAAAACTAGCCAATGATTCATCTTGAGGTATTGAAGGCATTTCAAGATTATTGACAATTTTATCAATAATTGAATTTATTAATTCAGAATAACAAATACTAACTATTTCAATTGCGTCCTTTATTTTTATTGGATAACTTATACTAACCTCAGATGAACCGATAATATTACCTGAGTCTACATCCTCTTTTGCTTGAATTGCTGTTACTCCGATTTGTGTGTCTCCATTTATCAAAGCAGTCACAAGAGGATTGAATCCACGATATTTTGGCAATAACGAATCATGAAAAACGATTAAGTTTGAAGTATCTTTAATTATCCATTTCCACGAAATTGCAATTTTGTACTTAACATAAGGCAAGTCATTTTGAGTTCTATTATAAAAAGAGATTCCATTTAACTTACAATAATCATAAATCTCTACATAAAAATCTTTTAAAACGTTCTTATCTCGATCCGAACAAACATAAGTTACAATAGATGAGCTATATGTTTCAACAATCTTTTTTAAAACAGTAAAGCCCTTTTCTGTCATAATTAATAATCCGATCATAGCTTCTTTTCAAATACCTTTTAAACTATTTTAAGAAAGTTTATACAATAATTTTTGTAAAAACCATTTTGAAATTTCGGACAAATAAGGTTGATAGGCAAAAATCAAATCTTAACCATTCAAACTAAATTAAGCTTGAAAATAATCTCGATACCATTTTACAAACTCTTTTACACCCTCTTCTACTTTCACCCTTGGACGATAGCCGGTCAATTCTTCCAGTTCACCGCAATCAGCATGCGTTACAGGAATATCTCCCGGCTGCATGGGCAGCAGGTTCCGCCGGGCTGTAACACCCAACTCCTGTTCAATGGCATTAATATAGCGTGTTAACTGAACGGGATTGCTGTTTCCTATATTCAGAATGCGGTAAGGAGCTGAAGAGGTGGCGGTGTCCGGATTACGGGTATTCCACCCGGTATTTGCCTCCGGAGGTAATGGAATGAGGCGACTGATCGATTCAACTATATCATCCACATAGGTAAAATCACGGATCATTTCCCCACCATTGAATAACTGGATGGGTTCTCCCTGCAACATGGCCTTGGTAAAAAGAAAGAGTGCCATATCTGGTCGTCCCCATGGCCCATAGACGGTAAAAAAGCGGAGACCCGTGATAGGCAACCGATACAAGTGACTGTAACTATGCGCCATCATTTCATTGGCCTTTTTGGTGGCCGCATACAGGCTCATCGGGTGATCGGTGCGCTGATGTTCACTCAGCGGCATTTGACTGTTCAGTCCGTACACGCTGCTGCTGCTGGCATAGAGGAGTTGTTGCACCGGGTTGTGCCGGCAGGCTTCGAGTATATTCAGGAAGCCGGTGATATTGCTCTCCGTATACACGTAGGGGTGGGTGAGCGAATGACGCACGCCTGCCTGGGCAGCCAGGTTAACGGCATAATCGAACCCGGAGGTTTGAAAGAGCCGGTCCAACAGCGTTTTGTCGGTAAGGTCGCCCTGTACAAATCGGTAGTTGCCATCGGCGGTCCACACTTCCCTGCCGTATGCAATGGAACCGGTATCAATACCGGATTCCCGCAGGCGGGCGAGTTTGAGGTTTACGTCGTAGTAGTCGTTGATGCTATCGTAGCCGGTGACCCGGTAGCCAAGGTGGAGGAGTTTGCGGGCTAAATGAAAACCAATGAACCCCGCAGTACCCGTTATAAAAACATGCTTTGCTTGTTGATCAAAAACTTTCATTCAAACTAAGATTTTATCTGCCTTGTGAAATCCCAGTGAACTGATTGTTCACGGGACAAGAATGAATTGAGGCGCTTGTGTAAAAACATTTTATAATAGTGGGTTTTTAAGAATTTTTCACGCCTTAATGCATCCTCTTGATTTTAACATGCTTCAAAGTATATCATTCGAAATGGCCTTCGATGTTTCGTAGAAACAACTCACCCCACCTGATGCGCCTCAAATCCTGACGGCAAGTCGGCCGTATATCCGGTATATTGCTTTGTGTAAAATTCCGGCACCTTTTTGGTTTTCCCATTTAACTAAAGAACGCATCAAAAGTTTCCTCAGCGGAAAATTCAGCTTAGAATAAATTTTGAAATAGTATAATACATTCGTTCTTTAATTTAAAGATCCTTCGCTTCGCTTCGCTTCATTCCAGTGCGTTACATTTCGCTTCACTCAGGATGACGTGCGTGTTTGATGCGCCCGCTTCGGATAGAATAATAAAATTTAACCTTATGTGTTATTATCGGCT
>DAOLDB010000069.1:0-18587 GCA_035327565.1 Saprospiraceae bacterium | reverse complement strand
AATAAAATTGATCGTTTGGATGATTTTGAACCATTGTTTTCAAAACTTCATGACTGAACCGACCTACTCCCTCCAGAAAGTTGGGTAATAGAAGGCGTGTATTCACTCCAATTCTCATGGTTTCACCAATTCTAATGTCAAAAAAATGATAGAAAAGAAAAACTACTAGGATAATTTCATTTTTATGGCCTGTACTTTGCTGGTTTTATTTATAAAATAGTCATCCTATGGAACTAAAGCTATTGATAAATTCTTTAAATATGGTTAGTTTTCTGGTTTTTTTAAGATTTTCATTTTCAGATATACCCGTTAAGCAAATTTCGAACTCAAGTAACGTTTATGTTGGAACAATCAAATTATGATTTGCTGATAAAAAGATTAGACCATTTCATCCGAAAATACTACATCAACAAACTGATCAAAGGAGTACTCTATACAGCAGGTGTTGTAATTGCACTTTTTTTAATTTTTAATTTGATGGAGTACTTTTTCTATTTTGGAAAAGGAATCAGAAAGTTCTTATTTTTTGGGTTTGTTTTGTCCGCAACTACATTACTGGTGATGTGGGTATTGGATCCACTCATACGTTATTTTAAATTAGGGAAAACCATTTCTCATGAACAAGCTGCCCTGATCATTGGAAAGCATTTCGAAAATGTCCAGGACAAATTACTCAATATTCTACAATTAAAAAAACAAACCAGCATAGCAGAAGATCGATCCCTCATAGAAGCAAGTATTCAGCAAAAATCATCCGAGATCAATCCGGTACCTTTCAACAGAGCTATTGATCTGAGTAAAAACAGAAAATACTTGCGTTATGCTCTCCCACCTGCAATGATTTTTATTCTTCTTCTTTTTGCTGCCCCAAGTATTATTACTGACAGTACTTATCGAATTGTGAACAATAACCGGGATTTTGAAAGAGATGCTCCCTTTCATTTTATTATTGAAAATCAGGATTTAAAGACCCTCCAGTTTTCCGATTATATCCTTCAGGTTAACGCATCCGGTCAGGTTGTTCCAGACCAAGCTTATATTGAAATCAACAATTTCCAGTATAAATTGCAAAAATCAGCACCAGGAAAGTTTACTTATACTTTTAAAAACGTTCAAAAAGATACCCCATTCCGCTTGAGCGCCGGCAAGGTGATATCTAAACCCTATTCGCTGGAAGTATTGTCTAAACCTCATCTCAACAATATGCAGGTTGAATTGAGATATCCCGCCTATGTGGGTAGAAAAAATGAAAATCTAAGCAATACAGGTGACCTGGTTGTTCCGGAAGGTACCCGCATAGCCTGGAATATAGATGCAAAACATACGGATGAATTAAGCTTTTCATTTTCAGGTGAATCCATGCAACCTGCGAACAGGCAAGGTCTGGGTCAATATTATTTTAATAAAATGATGACTAAAAATGAAGGGTATAAAATCTACTATTCCAATAATCATCTTGCCTATCCTGATTCTGTTGCATATTCAGTCAGTGTGATCAAAGATCAATACCCTGTGATCACCATAGAGGCCATTACAGACAGCCTGGATAACCGATTGGTTTATTTTATCGGAGCAGCATCAGATGATTATGGAATCAAAGAAATTACATTTCATTTGAATATAACAGGAGAAAATGGAATGGAAAAAAAGAAAAGTAATGAAGCGGTATTAACTCCTTCAGCAACTGCAGCACAATTTAACCACATACTGGACATCGAAGATCTTATGTTAAAGCCGGGAGATAAATTGACGTATTATTTTGAAGTATGGGACAATGATGCGATCAATGGAAGTAAATCTTCCCGCTCTGCAATCATGATGCATACGAAACCTACTTTTGAAGAGTTTCGAGAACTGGAGCAAATGAATGAAGAAAAAATCAAAGAAGAATTGCTAAAATCCATTGAAGAGACCCGAAAACTAAAAGAAGAACTTCAAAAATTACGTGAAAAGCTTCTCCAACAGCAGGATGTGAATTGGCAAGACAAAAAAGAGCTGGAAAAGCTTTTAGAACGACAGAAAGAAATACAGGAAAAATTAAACAGCGCACGAGACAAGTTTGATGAAAACCTCAACAATCAAAAGGAGTTTAATCCATTGACTGAAGACCTGCTACAAAAACAAGACAAAATCAATGAACTGTTTGATAAAGTCATGGACAAGGAAATGCAGGAATTGATGGATAAAATCCAGGAATTAATGCAGGAATTGAAAAAGGATGATTTGTTGAAAATGCTAGGAGAACTGGAGCAAAAAGAGCAGCTTCAGCAAATGGATATGAACCGGCTGATGAATTTGTATAAGCAGCTGGAAATGGAAAAAGAAATTACCGAACAGGCTAAAGCATTGGAAAAATTAGCTGATCGTCAGGAGGAATTGTCCGATCAAACCAAAGATGCTGAGGGTAAAAATGAAGAGTTGATTTCTAAACAGGAGAAACTAAATGAGGAATTTGACAAGATCAGTCAGAAAATGGAGGAACTCCAGAAAAAAAATGAAGAACTGAGTCCTCCTAAAGGAATGGATCCCAATATGGAGGAGCGTATGAACGATATAGGGAAAGACATGGAGGACAGTAAAGAGAAAATGCAGAAGGAGAAAAATAAGGATGCATCAAAAAATCAGAAAAATGCTGCACAAAAAATGAGAAGTGCTGCTTCCAACATGATGGAACAAATGCAAAGTGGTGAAATGGAGCAGGTGGAAGAAGATATCAGAGCACTTCGCCAACTTTTAGAAAATTTAATTGATGTATCATTTTCTCAGGAGGATTTAACGCTTCAATTGAGAAGTACGGTTGCCAACACTCCTGAATATGTCAAATTGATTCAGGATCAGTTTAAACTTAAAGGTGATTTTAAGCTGATTGAAGATAGCCTATATGCATTGAGTTTGAGAAGACCAGAAATTGAAACATATGTGACAGATAAAACACTGGAGATCAAACATTTTGTTGATAAAAGCATTGGAGAATTAGAGGAAAGATTTGTTCCTGAAGCTATGGAAAGCCAAAGAAATACTATGAAAAATGTTAATGATCTGGCTTTGATGCTCAGCGAATCACTTCAAAATATGCAAATGCAAATGGCTAGTATGATGCCTGGCAATCAGATGTGTACCAATCCTGGAGGTGCTGGAGATACGGGCAATGTCCCTGTCGATAAGATTACTGAAGGACAACAAGGTATGGAAGGGGATCTTCAGCAAATGAAGGAAAGGATGCAAAATGGTGAGGGTAATAGTGCACAGGATTATGCCAAAGCTGCGGCTCGTCAGGCTGCTTTGCGGAGAGCTTTGGAAGACCTTCAAAGGCTAAGGCAGGAAGAAGGTAAGGGAGGTCAGGAATTTCAGGACATTATAGATCAAATGGACAAAATGGAAATTGATCTCGTCAATAAGAAGCTTGATAATGAAACGATGATGCGCCAGCAGGATATTATTACCAGGCTCCTTGAAGCAGAAAAAGCCGATCAGCAACGCGAATGGGACGAAAAAAGGAAGGCTGAACAAGCCAAAGAAAAGCGAAGAGAATTTCCTCCTTCTTTGCAGGATTATTTAAAGCAAAGAGAAGCTGAAATTGAAATGTATAAAACCATTTCACCCGATTTGAAGCCCAATTATAAGATACTGGTCAATGAGTATCATAAAGCTTTAAAAGGTGAAAAGTAAAACTTTTCACATTGATAAACAGAATAGGAAAAATATGACTCATCAAAGATTGACAATTCCATCTGTACCTGCCTCCATAGCTCAACTGGAGACATTTGTTCAGAAAATTCTGGAAAAAAATAAAATCAATTTAGAAAGGTATCCAGATATCCTGATCTCCCTCACCGAGGCTGTCAATAATGCCATCATTCATGGCAACAAAAACGACAGGAAAAAGAAAGTCAGAATTAGTCTGAAACATAAAGGCAACACCATTATTTTTGTAGTATCCGACGAAGGATGCGGATTTAACATGGAAGAGTTACCCGATCCCACGACTCCCGATAATATTGAATGTTGCGGCGGCAGAGGCGTCTACATCATGAGTAAGCTTTGCGACAATATTTACTTCCAAAATAACGGAAGCACTGTGGAAATGTGTTTCCATGTTTAACAGGAATATTGAATGTCTCTGAATATATCCTTATTTTCAGAAAATACGAATTTTATTTACTCCGCTAACGACCGGCTCTCTTCATGGATTCAAAATGTTTTAGAAGAAGAACGCAAAAAAGGATCCAATATCAATTTTATATTTTGTGACGATGCCACTCTCCATGCATTAAATGTAGAATATTTAAAACATGATACTTACACTGACATCATTACATTTCCACTCTCTGAAGACAAAACCATCGGAGGGGATATTTATATCAGTGTGGATCGTGTCAGAGAGAATGCATATGAATTTAAAAGCAACTTTGACGAAGAACTACACAGAGTAATAATTCATGGAATTCTGCATTTATGTGGTTACAAGGATAAAACCCCGGAAGACCAGTTATTGATGCGAAAAAAAGAGAACCACTATCTGGAAGGCCTGCCATCATTGATGTAAAAATGAATTTAGAAATGGATTACAATTTAATGAACACGTTGTGATAGAAGGAAGGTCAAGTAAAAGGGGATTCAATTCATTTATAAAAAACTTTGGAGTATCAAAAAGCGTTGGGTTGCAAAGGAAAAAGACTTATATTTAAATTATATTCTACATCCCTGTCATTGACAAAATATATAAAACAAATTTTTATATGGGTTTTTTAAAGTTTAACAGAGTCCCAAAACACCGGAAATTTGAATACATCCCCAGATATTATGATCCAAAAAAGGAAGAATTGGATAAAATCGTTGATTCTTACAAACTTAAAAATGACTCAGATGCTACAAGAGAACGTATACGTTCAGGATTAAGAAATAAATACAGAGGTGATCAGAGTTATAAAAAATCACAAAACCGTTCCTCCAATATTCGCTTAGCCAGTATAATTATTTTATTATTCTTCATCAGCTATATGATTTTGAGATCTGAAACCATACTTAGAATGCTGGAGACTTTTCTCGGACAATAAGTAAGAATTGGAGTATCTTTTTTTTAGCGGCTCCTCTGACAGGGTCATATTTTTCTTCCGTGCCAAAAGAATAAAATTGTGTCTTTAATTGTATTTTTGTTGTCAATCAATCCAAGTATAGCCCATGGCTGATATCATTCAGCTTTTACCGGATAGCATTGCAAACCAGATCGCAGCAGGGGAGGTGATCCAGCGACCTGCTTCGGTAGTGAAAGAATTGCTTGAAAACGCTGTAGATGCTGCTGCTACAGAGATTAAGCTTATCGTTAAGGATGCCGGTAAAACTTTAATACAAACAGTAGACAATGGGATTGGAATGTCAGCCACAGATGCACGTCTTTCTTTTGAACGGCACGCTACTTCAAAAATTAAAAAAAGTGAAGACCTGTTTACGATCACCACTAAAGGATTCAGAGGTGAGGCCTTAGCCAGTATCGCAGCCATTGCCATGGTTGAATTAACAACGCGTAATCAGGCATTTGATGTTGGCACTAAAATACAAATGGAAGCATCTGTTCTGAAAAAACAGGAAGCTATACAAATGCACATTGGCAGCAGTTTTTCTGTTCGCAATCTATTCTATAATGTGCCTGCCAGGAGAAAGTTTCTTAAATCCGACCCTGTAGAGCTTAAACACATCATTGATGAGTTTTTGAGGGTTACCCTGGCGCATCCTGAAATTTTTTTTACCTTTCATCACAATGACCAGGAAATGTATCACCTGCCAAAAGGCAATTTAAGACAACGGATTACTAACATTTTTGGAAATAATTATAATGAAAAAATTGTTCCAGTTCAGGAAAATACTGATCAGGTAAAAGTCTATGGGTTTACCGGAAAACCCGAAGCAGCAAAAAAAACCAAGGGAGAACAATTTTTATTTGTTAATCAAAGGTATATAAAAAGTCCTTATCTTAATCATGCCATCCGATCCTGTTACGATGGGATCATTTCCGACCAATCAGTACCCTTTTATGTGTTATTTCTCGATCTTGATCCATCGCAAATCGACGTCAATGTACATCCCACCAAAACTGAAATAAAATTTGAAGAGGAAAGATTGATTTACAACTATGTTAAAGTGAGTATTCGCCATGCATTAGGACAATACCATGTTACCCCTGCTATAGATTTTCAGGTAGATTATAATTTTGCAAGGCCTGTGGGATTGAATGTGCCTCCATCCGGCCACCATAAAAATCCGGTTGAATCCCCTATTTTGCAAGGCCGTATGCTAAAAAATGAATGGCAATCCCTATACGAAGTTCTCCAGACTGAAACAGCAGAACCTATCACCGTTGAAAGTAAAATGTCTCAAAAACGTGACGACCTGGCATCACTCAATGAATTCCACCAAAAAACACCTTATCAGATCCATAATAAATATATCCTGACTCAAATCCGTTCAGGTATTTTATTGATTGACCAGCAAGCTGCTCATGAAAGGATTCTTTATGAAAAATACTTGAAAGCGTTTGAAAAAAATGGTCTTCCCGCACAAAAACAATTGTTTCCCCAAACCATTGAGCTGAACCCCTCCAGGTCATCTACCCTCCAATCCATACTGCCAGAAATCAATACATTGGGATTTGAAATTATCTCATTTGGAAAAAATACATTTGTGATTCATAGCATACCTTCCGGTCTTGAAAAAGGAATAAATCCAGTCCAGCTGATAGAAGCGTTGCTGGAGCAGTTCGAGAGCAATCTGGAATTCCAACTAGGAATAAAAGAAAATCTTTCACGTTCACTGGCAACATCTACCCAAATTAAAAGTGGAGTTTTTATGAATGAACTCGAAATGAAGTCTTTGATTGATCAATTATTCGCTTGCAGTGTTCCTTATAAAAGTCCTTCGGGAAAAAAGTGTTTTTTTAGCATTGAATTGGAAGAATTATTAAAAAAATTTAGCGCATAAACTATGATGAGAATTACCGAAATTGTCAAGCATTTGTTGATAGTCAACTTTATTGTGTTTTTTGGCATACAGGTTCTATTGCAAGCCCATATCGATGTGCGCCCATGGTTTACTTTGTTTACCCCCGATACCGGATATTTCAAGCCTGTTCAGCTCCTCACCAATATGTTTACCCATTATGAGTTCTATCATATTCTTTTCAATATGCTGGTTTTGTTTTTTCTCGGACCGCTAGTAGAATCTGCCTTAGGACCAAAAAGGTTTTTATTGCTCTACCTGGCAGCAGGATTAGCGGGAGGCACAGGACAAATGTTGCTTTCCAGCAATGCCTCTATTGTTGGTGCTTCCGGTGCCACTATGGGTGTGTTGGCTGCTTTCGCAGGAATGTTTCCCAATTTAAGATTGATGCTCTTGTTTCCTCCCATACCCGTGAAAGCAAAATATCTGGCCATTGCACTGATCGCCATTGATCTTTTTTCAGGAATTACAGGAACAAGGACAGGTATCGGTCATTTTGCTCATGTTTTTGGAGCATTTGTAGGCATTGGACTTGTTATATACTGGAGAAAACTTAACTTGAGATAAGCTTATGTTGAAATCCATCATTGATGAAATCCAAAAATCCTTCCGAACCGGAAATATGATCACCCGGTTGATCATCATTAACTTATCCCTATATTTTGTTTTTGCGCTTATTGAAGCTTTTACTCCGGCAGGTAATACATTTTTTATTCGATTCAGAGATTTTTTCACCCTTCCTGGAAATCCTTTACAATTATTGTTCAAACCCTGGACACTTATCACCCATATGTTTATCCATAGCGGTTTTTTCCATGTAGGGTGGAATATGCTTTTTTTATACTGGTTTGGGAGAATTACCGGTGATCTTTTGGGGGACAGAAGAATCTTGCCACTTTATTTCGCTGGTGGTTTTGCCGGTGCTTTGGCTTACATATTATCCTTTCAGATCATTCCGGGTATCGGATCTCAGGCCATGGGCGCATCTGCTGCAGTCATGGCCATTGTTGTCGCAGCAGGGGCAGTAGCGCCGGATTATATTATCCGATTAATATTGATTGGTGATGTCAAACTCAAATTTATAGTTCTGTTTGTAATTCTCATTGATATAATAGGTGCTGCGGGCAACACCAACTCAGGGGGTCATATTGCCCATTTGGGAGGAGCCACCCTCGGATTCATATTTGTCAGACAATTGCAACAAGGTGTTGATTTTTTACATCCTTTGGAAAAATGGCTAAATAATATTTTCGATTTTTTTGCCGGAAGGACATCCTCTGCAAAAATGCCGCGATCTCCTTTAAAAGTAAAATATAAAGCCTCCGTGGGTCGTAAAAGAACTGGAAGCCAAAGTGATCACGACCTATCCTTTCAGGAAAAATTGGATCATATATTGGATAAAATCAAAGCACATGGGTATGAAAGTTTGACAGAAGAGGAAAAAGAGTTCTTATTTCAGGCCAGTAAAAAACAATAATTGGGACTCATCAAAAAACTACTGATACTGTCTAACATCATAGCAGCCATCGCTATATTAGGTGTTTATATTAACTACTATATCCCTCCTTATAAAATTTTTATTTTTCCCGTTTTAGGACTCATATTCCCTGTTCTGTTTTTTTTGCATTGTTTCTTTGTGGTTCTTTGGTTGTTTCAGGATGTTAAATGGATGATTCTGAGCACATTGTGCATATTGCTGGGATGGAATCATGCTACCGGTTTTATTGGGCTGGCTGGGAATAACACCACTAATTTAAAAACGAATGTGGGCATACTCACATTAAATACCCATTTTTTCAAAGATATTGAATATAAGCATGGTCCTAATGCAGGGAATGTTTTCATAAACTTTCTCAATACCATATCTTCTTTAGATGTCATTGCACTTCAGGAATTTCCTTTCAAATATGAAAATTTTGTATTGGAAAGATTAAAAGGATTTGATATAGTCCGTTATGAACATAAAAGAGCAGTAATATTTACTAAATATCCTGTAATTGCTAAGGGAGAAATTGACTTCGGAACGAGTACCAATTCATGTGTTTGGGCCGATTGCAAAATCGGAGATCAAATTGTCAGAATATACTCCGTACATCTGCAAAGCAACAGTATTACCGACAGAGCGGATCATGTATTGGACAATCTGCAATTCAGAAATAAAAAAACCTGGAGTGAATCTATTGATATACTAAGACGATATCGCAGAAGGGCCATTACGCGCTATCATCAGATGGATAAAATTCTTCAACATATAGAAAGTACTCAAACTCCGGTCATCCTGGCAGGCGACCTGAATGAACCGCCCAATTCCAACCTGATCAGAGAAGTATCGAAGCGATTGAATGATTCATTCAAGGCAAGAGGCAGGGGGGTAGGAAGCACCTATGGGGGAAGATTACCTTTTCTACGAATCGACTATATCTTTGTTTCTGACCATTTTATTGTAAACGACCTTCAAACGCATCCAGTCGATATTTCTGATCACTTTCCAGTGACGGCCATGCTGCACCTTAGAAAAGAAAAGACTTAATTACAACTTATATACTCGGAAAGAAGTATAGTTTTATTTTTGCGCCATGAATAAAAAATTAATTCTATTCAATAGTCTATCACGAAGCAAAGAATTATTCGAGCCCATCACTCCCGGATTTGTCGGAATGTATGTGTGCGGACCTACGGTATACAATGATGTACACCTTGGCAATTGCCGTACTTTTATTCATTTTGATGTGATTTACCGATACCTATTGTACCTTGGCTATAAGGTTAGATTTGTGAGAAACATTACTGATGTAGGCCATCTATTAGATGATGGAGAAGACCGAATACTAAAAGGAGCACGACTGGAACGACTGGAACCCATGGAAGTCGTACAAAAATATACCAATGGTTTTCATGACATGATGAGGATATTCAATACTCTTCCACCCAGTATAGAACCCCGGGCTACCGGTCATATTGTAGAGCAAATAGAAATGGTTCAAAATATCCTGGATAATGGCCTGGCTTATGTAGTGAATGGTTCTGTATATTTTGATACCGTAAAGTTTGCCAAAGAAACCGGAGAATATGGGAAATTATCAGGTAGAGTCATTGATGAATTGCTAGCAGAATCGCGGTCAGACTTAAAAAACCAGGATGAAAAAAAACATCCTTCTGATTTTGCCATTTGGATGAAAGCATCAGATGATCACCTGATGAAATGGAATAGTCCATGGTCTGAAGGATTTCCGGGATGGCATCTGGAGTGCAGTGCTATGAGTACTAAGTATCTTGGCAATCACTTCGATATACATGGAGGTGGAAATGATCTCAAGTTTCCACATCATGAAAACGAAATAGCCCAGAATTTTGGGGCTTGTAAATGTCCTCCCGCACGGTATTGGCTGCATAGCAATATGTTACTGCTCAACGGTAAAAAAATGTCGAAAAGTGATGGAAATACCATTTCGCCCACTCAGCTTTTTTCCGGTGAAAGTGAACACCTTACCAAAGGTTATAGCCCTATGGTCATCCGGTTTTTTATATTGCAGAGTCACTACAGATCGACTCTTGACCTCACCGATGAAGCATTGCAGGCATCTGAAAAAGGTTTCAGGAAATTGATGGAAGCCTTAAAAACCCTTGAAAAAATCAATGGAAAAGCACAGGAAATTACTCCATTGGATCAGGAGGTAAACACAATCATGGATGAGATCGACAAAGATATGCTTGACGATTTCAATACGCCTAAAGCTTTGGCCGGTTTATTTGAACTGGTATCCAGAATCAACGCATTACAACATGGTCAAATATCAAAAGAAAATATCAGTCAAAGCACTCTAACAAAATTGAATTTTAAGTTAAAAGCAATGGTATTTGATGTACTTGGATTAAAGGATGAAAGCGACGAAAACCAACAATTCCACCTTGTAAATGGACTCATGAATCTCATCATCGATCTCAGAAAAGATTCACGCGATAAAAAAGATTGGACAACTGCAGATAAAATCAGAGAGCAACTGCTATCATTGAATATCCAAATCAAAGACACTAAAGAAGGTACAACATGGACCACACAATGAACAGGTCATTCCGTCTTTCATCCCTTTTTATATTGAGTGCACTCATTGTATGCATGCTGTCGATAAATGCTTGTAAAGACTCCCGCCCATCTGAGGGTGAAGCACTTCCCACTACCAGAGTCAGAGTTCCATCCTTCAATGAAGATACGGCTTATTATTTTATTGAAAAACAACTTTCTTTTGGTCATCGTATACCAGGAAGTGAAGCTTCATCAGAAATGCGTTCCTGGATGTCCGGATTGTTCACTTCCTATGGTGCATCCGTTCACTTGCAACCCTTTCGAGCAAATTTTTTGGATCAGAAGAATGTGGAAGCGGTGAATGTCATTGCTTCCTTTAATCCTGAACAGAAAAGAAGAATACTTCTTTGCGCACATTACGATTCAAGGTTAATTGCAGAAAAAGATCCCGATCAGGGAATGAGAAATAAGCCGATCATGGGTGCCGATGACGGAGCTTCAGGTACTGCTGTACTTATTGAAATTGCCCGGATCATCGGCCAAAATCCTGTACATTTGGGTGTGGATATGGTTTTTTTCGACGCTGAAGACCAGGGAGATAATGACGGTCCTATGAATACCTGGTGCCTGGGATCACAATATTGGAGTAAAAATCCCCACATTCGGGGTTACAATGCTGAATTTGGAATTCTTCTGGATATGGTAGGTGCTGAAGGTGCACGTTTTGGAAAAGAAGGTTGGTCAAGAAGGTATGCAGGCGAAATTGTTGACAAGGTTTGGAATCTGGCTCAAGCCATGGGGTATGGTGACTATTTTCAAAATGTCAATGTGGGTGAAATCACAGATGATCATTACTACATCAATGTCAATATGGGAATTCCAACCATTGATATCATTAATACCCCTGCTCCGGGGGGAGGATTTGGTCATTACCATCACACCCATAAAGATGATATCCAAATAATAAGCAGACGCACTCTGAAGGTAGCCGGACAGGTGGTAACCGCCGTGGTATATAAAACTTCAGACTTTTCTCTGTAACCTGTAAAAAGTATTCAAATCAACGGCCCGAGATTTTCTTCAAAGCGTATCGAAATAGAACCAAAATAGCCAATAAGAATAATAGAAAATATACTATGGGTATATATGTGATTACCACTATCCTCATTTTCTCCACTATCCATAGTAATGTAATTATGCAAGCAATCAATATGACAAGACCACTGAGTTTGTCAAAGCCGGGAATATGATCGAGAGAAACATTTTTTCAAATGATGAATACAATGACAATCATAGAAATCAATGGAAGAACTTGTGTGTATATATTGATATCGAGGATTTTTTGCTTTTCAAAAAGCATCCTATATATACTGAGTAAAGCGGCAAAAATTCCCGGAACACAAACCAGGTAAATCAACATTGAGTAAATATATTTCCAAAGCGAAGTGTGACCCTGATTTCCAGATAGAATACCGGTAAGGACAGCAATCAGCATTAAAGATGCAAAATAAAACAGAATGATAATAGGCTCCTGACTAATGTTGTCCAAAAACTGACCTAAAGTCATGGTGTAGTTTTAGACTGAAAATTAAATTGTTTCTTTTGAATGTTTGTTCTTTTTCTCTAAAAACGAACCAAAAGAAAAGGTACTGTTACAAAGGAATTTTTCATTTTTTAATGAAATTATGAAAACCGTTGAAAAAGAAAGATTTAAATTTCTGATGAAAAAATAGTTCTACTTACTTATCCGATTTTGCCGTTAAATCACACAAAATGATCTATTTTAAGGATTGAATATTGGGTGATTGCATACTTTGTGGTCGTTACGCTTGATTTGATTCCTTAATAGTCAATAAAAGACAGGATTTTATACTGAATTTTCGTACAAAGGATAAAATAGAAAGACATACAAAATTCCCCTGGTGGTTGTTTGGCTTTCTTAAAATACCTCAACCAGGATTTACTATATCTTCATTAAATAAAATAAAAGTAATCTTTACATTAAAGATCCAGGAGGAGTGCAACCGGGTCCTCCAGTAATTTTTTCACCTTTACCAAAAATGTGACTGATGAGCTTCCATCAATGACACGGTGGTCATATGACAAAGCCAAATACATCATAGGCCTTACCACTACATGTCCTCCAATGACTACCGGTCGTTCCACTATATTATGCATGCCAAGAATGGCTGATTGAGGTTCGTTGATGATGGGTGTGCTTAACATGGAACCAAATATCCCACCATTCGTAATAGTAAAAGTCCCTCCCTTCATCTCTTCCAAAGTAAGAGTTCCTTTTCTAGCTTTATCGGCAAGTTCTTTGATTGTGTATTCAATTTCGTGAAAGTCCATTGATTCTACATTGTGTACCGGAGGTACTACCAAACCATTGGGAGTTGAAATTGCAATGGAAATATCAACATAGTCGTGATAGACCAGATCGTTGCCATCAATCATGGCATTGACTTCTGGCATCTCAATCAAAACTTTAGCACATGCTTTTGCAAATATGGACATAAAACCTAATTTAATACCATGCTTTTCTACAAACCGATCCTGATATTTTTTGCGAAACTCCATCACCTCATACAGATCTGCTTCATTGAAAGTGGTAAGCATCGCAGTATTATTCTTGGCGGAAACGAGTCTTGAAGCAATGGTACGACGCATTCGGGACATTTTCTCTCGCCGGATTGATCTTGAAAATGATTGGGTAGACCTCGATTCATTTTTCATTTTGGCAACAGACTCATCTAATGGTTTATCCACATCAACTTCTGACCTCTTCTCTGCTTTGATTGCATCCTCCCTGGTAATCCTTCCGTCCTTACCGGTACCTTGTACTGTAACCGGGTCGATCTCCTTTTCCCTTAAAATCTTCGAAGCAGCAGGTGAAGGATGCCCTTTTGCATAATGGTCTTCATGAGTAGATCCAACAGAAACATTCTGAGGACTGGATTCCGACACAGTTTTATCCCTTTTAACATCAGATTTGTCATTTGTTTCCTTGGTATGATCTTGATTTTCTCCTCCTTCTTGTACAGTGGTATCAATTTTGGCTACTAAGGCTCCAATTTCCAGGTCATCATTCTCAGCAGCTACGTGAATTAATTTACCTGATGCTTCAGCAGGAAACTCCAATGTCGCTTTATCAGATTCAAATTCACAAATGGGTTGATCAATTTTGACATATGCGCCATCGGGTACTAACCACTGCGATAAAGTGACTTCAGTAATAGATTCACCTATAGCGGGTACTTTCATTTCAATTATATTCATTACTTCTGAATTTGATTAAAGAAAAAACCTGGAAGTATGGCTGGTTTCTAAATTATCAGCAATACAGACACAAAAATAATGCTGAAAAGCTTCATTACCATAAAGAGTCTATGGAATAAACCATCTTTTTTAGATTATTCTAAATATAATTTTATTGTAGTTTAAATTATGGGGTATTTTACTATTATCCCATAAAGTCAGGCAGTAACTTTTCTTGTCTTTCCCGTCTTGTACACCATCTCCTGAAAAGGAATAATGGTATTCAAACCTATGTGTGAGCAAAAGGAGCGAACATATGCTTCACTTTGACTGCTTGCTACTAATACAAAATCACCCCCCCAGGCGCCTAATGATTTAACCCCTCCTTCAAAACCTTTAAAAACAGTATTTTGAATACGCTCTGCGCGGATAGATTGTGCAATCAATGACTCATGCCTTTGCAACAGATCAACAAAATGATCCAGACTGAGCGCTTGTAATATTTCTTCTGTAATTTCTGATATTTGCTTCACCAGGTTTTTTCTGTTTTGACCTGACTTTAAATAGTGCTTCACAGCCTCCTGAGAATTTTTTTTCATTCCCAAATGAACAAAATATAATTGCTCTGCAAAAGGGGGATCAAACCCGACAGGGGTATATCCTATTTCATCCTGATCGTTATAGTAGACGATGGGGGTATCTACTCCGGCACAAGCCACATCATATCCACTGCCATTATAAGTTTTGAAATACAATTCTAAGGGATGAACATCTGCCCATTGGGCAACCAGATGTACCAGAGTAGAGCTACTTCCTAAGCCCCAATTCCGGTTAAACTCAAGAAACGTGCTAACTTTAAATCCATTCCATTTATCCAAAAATTCAGGATTTAACCGAACAGCATTTTTTAGCAATTCCTGAAGTTGGTTTGATACCTTCTGATCCGATGTACGCAATGATGAAAAGTCATACAGAGAGAGGGTGGCTGAAAACCACTCAGTACCATCCGGGTCATAACTCTCCCATAAAAGATCACTTCCCCGATGATTCCTGATGGTCATCCTTTGTCCCCATTTTGTTGGAATAGCCAGGGCGTCTGCTCCATCCAGCACGGCATACTCACCTGTTATCAACAATTTTCCGTGTCCGTAAAATGATGTTTTGATAACTCAATAATTTAAATGTGAATACTTATCTGTGTTTCGGTTTTGGGAAAACATAATATAATATGCTAATATAATCACAAATTTCAATCACGCATAAAAAAAGTTAATATGTTTAAAAAAAAGTTAAATGAGTTCTTAAAAGCCAACGATTTAGATGACAAAAAAATATTTGATACATTGTCCATCCATTAGCCAAATGTGGCAGGGTATTTGCACTTATTAAAAATAACAGAAATATGTTAATATTTATCAAAATCCAAAAAAACTCTTGGATTGATATTGACAATATTCCAATTAATAAGTAATTTAGTAACAATTATAATCCATAACCCATGATCATATTCACGTTTGCAGTGATGATCCTACTCCTATTTGGAGACAAGATCTTGAAAGAAGCATCGTGACGATCTATTGAACAGATGCGTACATGTTTCTAATTTCACTTTCTGAAAAGGTGCTCGTAAGCCCTTTTTGGAAAGTGATTTCTTTATCGCCTATTATTTTTATATGAATGAAATCTATCCGGATATCCCCATCGATATCTTTTTCATATAAAAACCCATTCTTATCTTCTTCAATGATTTTTGAAAAATAGCGGTTGGCTTTTACTTCTCGCAGTTTTTGTTGCTTGATCCTGTCAATATCCAGCGTGTTACTTACACTACTGTATATCTGGACGTGATAATTTTCCCCCTTGATCCACACCCCTTGCATAAACCCAAAATCATCTTTACCCACTTCAGATCCGGCAGGCGCTTTAATGGTTACAGGAATGCCATGCCCTAATAAGTTGAGATCATCCCATTGATCCAGAGGTGAAGATTTACAACCCACTATGACGAGAAATACAATAAGCAGAAATGATGAAAAGCTCTTTTGCATATTTTTTTTACAAATGTAAAAAATAAGCCCAACAAATGAATATCGTTTGCCGGGCTTATCATAACCCTTTTTTACCGGGTTATTTTATCCTTTTTAAATCAGCTAAAGTGATTTACCCTTCTGTCTTTACTTTTTTAGTTTTTATGGTGCAGCCAATGGCTTTTGTGGTCGCAGGATCTGGTGTTTTTCCTTTTTTAATGGCTTTCATTGCTTTGTACATGTATTTCTCTTTGACCTCCGATGCGTCCTTACTGTTATCATCCACAGCACCAATATATTGAACAATCATATCTTTGTCCATGATAAAAACGTGTGGAGTCCGGGTCGCGCCATATGCAGGATACACTTTCTGTCCTACATCCTGGAGATAGGGAAAATTAAAATTTTTCTCCTTTGCTCTGATTTTCATGTTTTCAAAATTGTCTTCTGGTTGCATGTCAGGATCATTGGGGTTAATAGCTACCATAGCAAATCCCATTTCTTTAGCCTGCTCTGCCAGCTCGATCAGGCGATCTTCATACAATACAGAATATGGACAGTGATTACATGTAAACACCACGATATACCCATTCACATATTGATAATCGGACAACGAATACATTTTTTCATCCGTACCTTTGAGAGTAAAATCACTCGCTTTATCTCCAATTTTATATCCATCCGTTGCATTCAACAACTGGAATACAGAAAAGCAAATCATGGCAAGTAAAGTGAATACATTCTTTTTCATAATAACATTATTTATTGGTTTAATTTTAAGACAACTGATTCAATTTCTTCAAACGAGTGAAATTCTCTTTCATAAAACGCCCTTTTTCCGTTTTTTATGATCAAAGTAGCGGGAATTGCTCCCGACCAATCCGGATCAACCAAATCTATCCAACGGTTAGCTCTCGCATCATCCAATAAAACCACTTCAGATTTTAAGTCCGATTTCTCGAGGAAGGGTATCAAGGCAGTATCAATGCGTTTGGGAAAATCTAATGAAACAAAAGTAACTTTTATCTGATTCCCGTATTTTGAGGTTAAAGCATCTATGAAAGGCATCTCTTTAATACATGGGGCACACCAGGTAGCCCAAAAGTTAATAACATGAATTCTATCGTCAGAAACCTGGATATGATTCTTTTGCAGCTCTTCGAAATTCTTATAAATGGAAAAAGGGTATTCCTGTGAAAAGATATTATAAGAAAATACCCAATTTAATAGAACATATAGAATGAAAAACTTTCTAATCATGATTGTTGATTGTCAACTCTGTTGAAATGATTATTCAAAAGAAATGAAGTAATCCTGGTAAATAGAAATTCTTTATAATCAAAAATTTCCAAGTAAAGATTTAGACGTAATAAAGCATAAAAAGTTTAATTCCAATCCTATATACAATTAAAAAGCCCAGGAAAGTCAAGCGATCCCGGGCTCTTTCGACTAAGGTCTCAAAATAAGAAAACTACATCTTTTATAATTTATCGATAAGTATCGACTTTATAACATTCCTAACAATGCTAAATTTGTGCCAATAAATTGCTTTCAATACGATTCAACCCAAAGTTAGCAATCTTTATGAAAAATTAAAACTTTCACAAACATCAAACGCAAATATAATATTTTAGTTTCAATATATAAATTTTTTTTCAATATAAACCACTGTTATATATAAAATATTGTAAGAATGTATGTTATAAATATTTTTTCAAAAAAAAATCATTGAATTTTCATATAAAAGTGCCTGGAAATTAATACTGGATTTCAATGACATGAACATGTGCTTTGATTAAATTACTTTCCTGAAAAGTGAAGTATAAAAAACCCACGCCCCTTGTCACTACTCGTAAAAAATATCACTTATAATATTATGATTTTGGAAAAAAGTTTTACCTTTGCAGTCCTTTAAAAATAAAAAAAGTATACCCATATGTTTGCAATAGTATCTATCGCTGGTCAGCAATTCAAAGTAAGCGAAGGTCAGGAGATTTTCGTACACCAGCTGGGTGCAGAACAGGGACAACAAATTGTATTAAATGACGTCCATCTGATCAAAAATGATGATCAAACCTTAATTGGTACTCCAGTTTTAAATGGTGTTGAAATCAAAGCCACTATCCTTGACCATGTGAAAGGAGATAAAGTAATTGTTTTCAAAAAGAAACGCCGTAAAGGATACAAAGTAAAAAATGGTCACCGGCAGAGATTTACAAAACTAAAAATTGATCATATCAGCGCATAAAAGTTGATTATATTCATTTAAAAGATTAAAAAATGGC
>DAOLDB010000068.1:0-18637 GCA_035327565.1 Saprospiraceae bacterium | reverse complement strand
AAAAGAAACCGAATATTCAATATATTTTTATCGGAAAAACCCTGAAGGCGGTAAGGAATTTTTCGTTAAACCGGAGCCCGCCATAGAAAAGTTGACTTTTGACAACTATGTGACTGTAGCTGGCCGAAATACTGGAGATCAGGCCTATATCTTTGGTGGCCAGGGTTTTTTTCATAAAATCATTAAAGGTACGGTTCCACGAGGTAAAGGTGAATTTGTCATCAGAGGATCCATGCCAAATCCCCCCAGCTTTTTTGCGGAAACACTTAAAAAAGCATTAGATCAGGCGGGCATCTCTGCAGAGGGTGCTTATGTAAAATGGAAAATAGAAGAGGAATCATTAAAAATATTGGGTGCAATAGCCTCTCCCCCTCTTTCTACATTGGTTTCACTAAATAATGCTTTCAGCATCAATCTGTACAGTGAAGCTTTTTTAAAAACATTGGCGAAAGACGGTACACGAAAAGATGGGATAAAACGTATCTATGAACACCTTCAAAGTGAAGGATTGAATGTCAATGGACTGCTGATGGTAGACGGTTGCGGCCTGAGTTTATCCAATGCAGTAGCCCCTGAATTTTTCACTTCCTTCCTTCTGCACTATCTCAAAAAGTGGGAAAAAAAGCCTTACCATACCACACTCCCCAGGCCCGGCAACGAGGGAACAATGAAATATTTTCTGAATGGATCTAAAGCGGGCACAAGTATGTGGGTGAAATCCGGTTATATAAGCGGGGTATTATCCTATGCTGGATGGATGGAAAATGAAAAAGGCAAGCGGGTGATTTTTTCTATCATGGTTAATCATATCGATGTACCTGCCTCCAACATCCGAAAAAATATTGAGCTTCTGCTTGAAAACATTTATTATCACTCCAATTAATTCTTTTCTATGATCCGAAACCTGATATTGATTCAGCTATTAATTGTACTCTTCAGCTTATTTATGGTTGGGTGTCAATCTTCCAAACAGGAAGACAAGGATTTGGGGTGGTATCTGTCATCAGCCAAAGGGAGGGATGTGTGGCAAAAACCTGAACTGGTCATACAGAAAATGGGTGCCCTCTCTGATAGAACGATCGTCGATATCGGTGCAGGCACCGGTTATTTTACATTTCGTCTTGCTTTTCATGCTCAAAAAGTGATTGCGACGGATATTGACCCTAAAATGGTTGAATTAATGGAATTGTTTGCTGCACAACTTCCCGTTCACATCCATGAAAAAATAGATATCCGGCAGGTGGAACCTGATCATCCGGGAACTCAGGAAGGCGAAGCAAATATATACCTGATCATCAATACTATAACCTATATCAAGCATCCTGTCGATTATTTAACCCATATCCATCAGCTATTGCCGGAGGAGGGAATGGTGATGATCGTCGACTTCAAAACCCTTTTTCTTGAGGTGGATGCACCACCCATTCATGAGCGCATTGCTCACGAAATCATTGTTCAATGGCTGGGTGAAGCCGGCTTTTCCAAAATAGAATACGACCTGGATTTATTGGCCAACCAATATGTTGTGATGGGATGGAAGAAAGAATAACAGTGCAAAAAATGTTTATCTTCTGGTCAATATCTTCCTTCTCTCCGGGCCGGTGGACACCATGGATACTGGCGTCTGTAGATAATCTTCCAGGATCCGGATATAATTCCTGGCCTGTTTTGGAAGATCATCAAATTCACCCACATCATCGATGGAGCGCGCCCAACCCTCACTGGTATGGTATACCGGATCAATATCCGCTTTCATCATATCAAACGGAACCTCATCAGTGACATGGTCTTTCATTTTATAATGAGTGCAGTACCGGATCGCCTGAAAAGCATTGAGAACATCGAGCTTGGTTATAATCAGATCCGTCACCCCGTTGATCATGGTTGTATACTTCAGTTGCACCAGATCCATCCATCCACATCGACGCGCTCTGCCAGTTGTAGATCCAAATTCGTGGCCGTATTCTCTCAACAGATTACCGGTTTCATCGTTCAGCTCAGTAGGAAATGGGCCGCTGCCCACCCGGGTACAATATGCCTTGGCAATTCCATACACCCGGCCAATTCTGGAAGGAGCGATACCCAAGCCACTGCATACACCTGAAGCAATGGTATTGGAAGAAGTTACATAGGGGTAAGTACCAAAATCAATGTCCAACATGGAACCTTGAGCCCCTTCAGCGAGAACTTTTTGTCCTTCCTTCAACGCATGGTTGACAAAATATTCTCCATCCGTAAACTGTAATTTTTTTAATTCCCGGATGGCTTCAAACCACTTTTCCTCCTCTTCTTTAAGTTGAAATGATACATCGGGATACAGACGAATCAATCCGAGATGTTTATCTCTCAGTGAAAAATATTGACTTTCAAAGTCGGCAAAAAACATATCGCCTGTACGCAAGCCATTGCGGCCGGTTTTGTCCATATAAGTAGGTCCGATTCCTTTCAGAGTGGAACCTATTTTCTCTTTGCCTTTGAAAGCTTCTGAAGCCAGGTCAAGATACCTGTGGGTAGGAAGGATCAGGTGTGCCTTCTTTGAAATGTAAAGCCGGTCTCTGAACTGGATGTCTGCCTGATCAAGAGATTGCAATTCTTTTACAAAAGTAACCGGATCGATGACAACGCCATTGCCAATTAAATTGGTAGTGCCCTTCCTGAAGATGCCGGAAGGAATGGTGTGGAGTATATATTTATTGCCTTCGATTTTGATCGTATGCCCTGCATTGGGTCCCCCCTGAAACCGGCAAACCATATTGTACTGGTCCGCAAGATAATCCACAATCTTACCTTTCCCTTCATCCCCCCACTGGAGTCCCAGAATTACATCAATCGTCATATTTTATTTATTGCTGAAAGAAAAAGCAAATGTAGGAAATGATTTATAGTTATATGTAAATAATCTATGATCCCACTGTAAACATCTTCTCATTGGGTAAACAATGTAAAATAATTTGTCCCGTTTGAGGGAAAAGCACGGACAAAAACAGTACTACAGCGGTACAACAGAAATTATTTTATTTTTAAGCCGGTGCAGATTAGTATCCATTTTTAGAGAAGATCTAAAGAGGGGAATGATTGGATCGGATTTTCCTGTCAACATTTGTGGAAAAAATTACAGTGCATTCACTTTGACCGATAGAAGATTTTTGCTATATTTACTCTGTTCATGTTTATTGACCTTACTCAGACCAGTGGTCGTTAATCGTAAGAGAGTCAATAGAAAGGGTTCAATACTCTAAGGGCTGGCATCTGATTTAAAAAGTACTTATTAACCGGAAAAAATCTCCTTCAACCATGAATTGCACGAAGGTCTACTTAAAAAATAGCATTCATAATAAATAAAATAAACTGCTATGCTTACCACACTCATCAAAATAGGAGAATGGCAACGGGAGGGGAAGGGTGAATGGGATCGGTTTTTGGAGAAGCCCCACCGGGATTCGAACCCGGAACCTCCCCCTTAGTTGAGGGTGCTCTATCCATTTGAACTATGGGGCATATGAATCCTTGTTTTAATGGAAATCATAAACATGACTTGAATCTAGTTTTTATGAATATTAAATTTAATGTTGAAAAACTTTTAAAATGATTCAGACACTCTATCAAATAGGTAATGCAATTAAAGATGAGCCTGAATTTCAATTGTATTTTCAGCCATGGGGAAATCCTTTTCCGGGAAGAGAAAAGGAGGCAAAAGTTATTGTTGCAGAAGTTGTTGACAGCAAATTTAAAAAATTAACGATTGAAGATTTTAAAAAAAATCAAATAGGTAAATATCTATTTAAATTAGGTAGTACAGGGGGAAGAGTTGTTTCTTTGGTGCCTATTGCGTCTTAAAATGATATTAAGACATTTATTTGGAAAAGCATTTTCTACGGAACAATTAAAATAAGTTTTTATGGTACACACTGATATAAAAATTATTGGAGTAATAGTAAAAGAACACTATAAGATTGAAGTAGAATTCAATGACAATCATAAAAAGACCATTGATTTAGAGCCGGTTTTATTCGGTTCCTTATATGGTCAACTTCGCAACCCTGAACTATTTAAAAAAGTCAAAATCAATAGTGAAATAGCTACGATTGAATGGCCAAATGGAGCTGATTTTCACCCTGATACTTTATTTAATTGGGAGAAGTTTATAAATGAGTTTGAGAGGAATTTTAATGAAAAATGAATTTTTTATGAACAAATTAGAATTCCATAGAACTTCTAACATATTTATAAATACAGGGATTGTTGCATTGCATAGGTGCCTGAAAAAGTATAACGACTTAGAATCTCATTGCTTTGGTGAAATTAAAAATATTCTCCTATCTGAAAAATTAATTCTAGAAAATGAAAACCTTCTAAATTTATTGGAGGAAGTATATTATTATATGGGTAAGGAGGTATATGATACTCCTAATGAGAGACAAAAGATAGAAAATGCAAATGTTTATTATGATTCTAAAAACAATTCATTTAAAAGGTTTCCAAAAATGAATACTTACGGACTAACGACTCTTTTAACAAATAATGCACAAGGCACAACCAGGAAAAAGGAAAATTCACCAAAAATTAAAGATTTAGAAAAATCAAAGCCAGAATTAGCAGAAAAGTTTAAAAAATATTATTTTCAACATGGACTTAAACTATTAGCCAAAGTTTATATTGATGAACCATATTCAAAAATCACCACATTAGAGCTAAGTGAAAAATATTTTCAAAATGGTGAGAAAAATTGTCCCATTATTGGTGAAGGCTTTAAACAATTACTGACTGGGCAAAACATATCCCCATTTTTATCTGGCTTATCAAATTTCAATACATTTCTTGAAAGTTCAGATAGAAAGATTTCTTTAAAAGCCCTTTATTTGCTTCGTTTTGCACCAGCTCTTTCTATGTATTCATATTATAATTATCGGGATTCATTAAGTTGCTCATTTTTTAATTCCAGCAATTTACAAAATATTAATACCCTTTACGCTAATGAATTCTACTTTACTAAAAATGAAATGGAAAGTTTCAAGGTACCTTTTCAAAAAAACATCCGTTTAGAAAAGTTTAAATTTCTAAATAAGGACAATGAGGAGTTTGAAATTGGCGGTGGCGAAGAATCATATTCACCGGCAGAAATTACTTTCTTACTTCTTTATACATTTTTCAAAAAGAAGTTCCAGTTTGATTTTGATGATGAAAACATCAATTCCGAAATTGATCCTTTTGAGGATAGTCCGTATGAAAAAATGCCAATCAGTATTGTCACATTAAAAGCCGACAAGTTTGCGTCTACTATGCGTCCAAACTTTTTCGAAGAATACAGCAATATAAAGTTTATCATTAGACTTATGTATTATTTAGAGTCAAATAAACCAAGAATTCCAATTGGAGAATTGTGGAGAGGGCTTATTGTGAAAACTCAAAAATCTGATTCAATTAAAGATTATACAAAGAGACAATATTTAGAAAGAAATTTAAGAACAAACTTTATCAGCAGAATTTTAAAAGGCAAGTCATTATTATCTGTAATTGAAGATTTGTTCAGTAAGGCTTTTCTACAACTAGTAAATAATCAAACAGCCGGATATAGAAAATACAGCTTGTTTATTGAATTTTTAAAAATTTACGAACCAATCATAAAATTCGGAGGTATGAAAATGGACAAAAACCTACAACAAAGGGCTTTGAATCTTGGTAAAAGTATTGGCCAAGGAATCATCAATTTAGATAGCCCAAAAAATTTTAATGATAAAAAAGCCAATGCTAAAAATGGCAGGAAGTACATTATCAGTATGCACAAAGCCAGAACGATCACTCAGTTCAGGGATGTCTTGATAAGGATTCAGAGAAAATATGCTATCTCTGTCTCAAATGAAATTTTAGAAAATATTGATGAAAACAATTATGTGGCTATAAAGCAATATGCCCAATTAGGAGCATTGAACATATTAAATACGGTAATGTCAAACCAAAATTCAAATCTAAATGAAAACTAACAGTATCACAATCACTTATCTTTCAAAGGTGTCATTTGCCAGTTTAAACGGAAGTGACAAGGAAGTCGATAACATCAATCCCATTAAAAAGGTTACCTTAAACAATGGAGAAGAGTTGCCATATTTGTCATCACAGGCTATCAGAAGAGCAATGCGTGATAAAATTGAAGAAATGGGGATGCCAATATCTCCTGTTGGAGTATCAAGTACCGACAAAGGGGCTCCTAAAACCGCATTGAATCCAATCAAATACATTGATGATGATTTATTTGGATATATGGATGCTGCTAAAGGAGAAGATGGTGCTGCTGGTACCTCAAATGTCAGAACTTCGCCAGTGAGAGTTGAATCTCTTTTGGCACTAGCTACCTACAAAGGTGATTTGGACTATGCCACCAACTTCATGGGAAAAAAAATTGGATTAAACCCAAATATCTTCGAGACTGAAATCCACTCTGGCGTGTATCGCGGAACAATACTTATTGAATTGGATAGGATTGGAAAAGAAACAAAGTTAAAAGATGCAAAGACCCGGGAGTTAGAGACAATAGACTTTGTAGACAATCAAGAAAAAGAAAGACGCGTGATTAATTTCCTCAATGCATTCCAAACCTTATGGAGCCAAGGTAGACAAACTCGTTTTTTAGCTGATATTTCCCCAAAGTTTATTGCCGCAGCCTTGATGAAATCCAAAAACCCAATTTTTCTGGAAGCAGTTGACTTGATGGAAAACGGTGAAGTGAATATTGCCAAACTAAATACTGTTGTTAATGACTATGATAAATTTATAGAGTCATATGTATTTGCAGTGCAAGAGGCAGTTTTTCCGAAATCAGAAGGAAGTGTTAGCTTAAAGGAAGGATTTGAAACCATTGGAAATTGGGTGAAACAATATTACGGAATGTGACATGAGTAATTTAGCAATCGAAATAGTTAGCCAAACTGCTTCTTTTAGAAATCCTGACTTTCAGAATTTTCATAAAACACTGGAACTTCCTCCGCCAACTACAATTGTAGGATTAGCAGGTGCAGCCCTTGGATTTTCGCCTTTAAAAGCTCAGGAGTTTTTTGCTGAAAATCAAATTTCGATTGGTGTGTACGGAGCTTTCATGGGAAAATGCAGCGATACCTGGAAATACTCAAAACGTACAAAAGAAATGTGGTTGTATCGGACAGAATTGGATGGAAGCATTATTCAAAAAGAATTATTGATTCATAATAGATTTATCATTGTCTTTTCAGGGAATAAGGGCAATATAGAGGAACTCAAAATTGCATTCTTCCATCCTGTATATGCGCTTACGTTAGGCAATAGTGATTCTTTAGCTAAAATTCTTCATATTGAACAAGATTTAAAAGAGGTTGAATCAAATGAAATTGAACAAACGATTGTTGAAGGAAATGTAATTGATAATGTAATAAGACTTGCTCTAGAAAAAATGGAGTTTTCTATTTATCAAACCCCTGAACCTATTTCGTATGATTTACCTGTATCGTTTAGCTATGATTCTGATTACGGCAAAAGGACTGTTTCGGGCGTCAAGACTTTTTCTATCATAGGAAAAAAAATGAAACTAAATTACACTATCAATGGCCTCCTGTATAGAGATATATTCATACCGACAATAAGTTTGTTATGAAACTTGAAGATGTTTTAGCGAAATCTGAGCCAAAAGAAACGCTTGTTGAACATTCCGAAGCAGTCATAAAAGTTTGGGTGGATTTAAGAGAGCGATACTCTGACTTTATAATTGACCAAATCTTTTGGCACGACTCCTTTTATGCTGTTCTATTTCATGATTTCGGCAAAATATGTGAGAACTTTCAGGATATCATACATGGCAGGAAACGAGCCATTGGCAATTCTAATCGGATTAGACACGAGTTTTTTTCTGGGATGTTTCTACTTGGTATTAATTCTAAATACTATTTAGAAAACCCAACAAGTTTAGTTGCCGTTTTTTCACATCACAAACCTTTTAACAACAATGGTGGTTTCAATTCACATATATACCAGAATAGATACTTAAGCCATTCCGTTAGCAAAGAATTGATTGATGATTTTATTTCATTTAGTACTGAATTAGCCTTAAAGAACAGAATTAATCCTATAGAAATCAATCCAAAACTTAAATATTACATTTTAAACAAATATTCACATCTAGTTAATCATTATGAAACTAGGTTTTACAAAACAATATCAAAAGAATATTTAGACCAATGTCAACGAAAGCAGTATATTTTTTATAAAGCTATACTGAATATTGCTGACTGGACTGCATCTGGCCATAAACCACTAGAGCCACAATTAAAGTTCGACAAAGTTTACCTTGTTAATAAAATAACAGATAAGTTAATATTAGATAATAAGCTTGATAATAAGGAGTGTTTCAAATTACGTGATTTTCAAATTGCTTGCTTAGAAAAGAAAAATGTGATTGCGATTGCACCTACTGGAAGTGGGAAAACAGAAGCTGCACTACTTTGGGCTTCTCAAAAAAAAGATTACGAAAGAATCATTTATTTGTTACCAACAAGGGTTACATCCAATGCAATTTTTAAACGATTAACTGATTATTTCAGTTTTGATACTGTCGGACTAATTCACTCTACAGCACGACTTTTCCAAAAAGAGCAGATGGACGATAATTATGATCAGAAAAAATATTTCAGGGATAAATCCTTTTTCAAGAATATCAATGTCTGCACAGTTGACCAAATCTTAACCCTTGGGTTCAATCTTGGTTTTTGGGAGGTGAAAACTTTTCACATGTTAAGAGCAAAAATCATTATTGATGAAATACACTTATATAGTCCTTACACTTTGGGTCTAATTATATCTACAATGAAGTATTTGAAGAATGAATTTGAAACGCAATTTTTTATAATGACTGCCACCATGCCGATCAAATTATTAGAGATATTAAAAGTCACTTTGGGTGAAGTGGAAATTATTCGTGATAAAGAATTATTAAACGCTTCAAGAAACACCTTTGAAATTCGAGACACCACTCTTGAAAATTTATATCCGGAAATTGAAAAGCAAATTGAACAAGGAAAAAAAATTCTGGTGGTTGTTAACTCTGTGGATAAGGCTATTGAGATTTTTGATTCTTTAAAAGTTAAATGTAAAAACCATGACAAAAAAGCAATTTGCTATCATTCGCGATTTGTAAATAAACATAGAGCATTAAAAGAACGTGAAATATTTGACATGGATAGCAAAAATAATGGAGGACTTTTAGTTGCAACTCAGGTTGTTGAAGTGTCTTTAGATATTGATTTTGATATTTTATTTTCCGAAAATGCCCCGATAGATGCTATAGTTCAAAGAGCAGGAAGAGTAAACCGAAAGCGTAAAAAGGATTCTACCAAAGTAATAATAGCAAATCACTTTGACGTTTCAGAGAAAATATATGAAGATGTCGAATTATTATGCAAAACCTACGATAGTTTTAAAGAAAGAAATGGTTTAAAACTTACAGAAAGTGATTTGACAAATATGGTGGATAACGTTTACCAAAACATGGATATTTCAAATAATGAAAAATTCAATGAAGGATTAAAGAAACATAAAGAAATTCAATATCAATTCGATTGGATAAAGGATTTAAGTACAGATGAAACTGTTTTTACTCGTGAAGGACTTGACACAATTCAAGTTGTTCCAGAAAAATTTCGTAATCGGCTATTGAACTGCGAAGATTTAGATCTGATAAACAAGTATCAGCTAAATGTGAGTAGATGGAAAATAAAAATATTCCCCAGTGAAACACTTATACTTGGAAAAAAGAAAAAAAACAAAGTTATATTTATTGATGCTCCTTATTCAAAGGAAAAAGGGTTGGAGTTTATAAAAAGCAAAACACCTTCCACCTACTTCCTATAATCTCAGAAGATTTAAATTGAATAACAAGCTTGAATAGAATAATACATGTATTTGAAAATTGGTTATAGTAAGTACAAGGCTTGATAGCTAAATGCGAATTATGGATTGTACAGATATAAAAATTATTCAGGTTATTGTAAAAGAACTCTACAAAATAGAGGTAGAATTCAATGACAAACATAAAAAAACCATTGATTTAGAGCCGGTTTTATTCGGTTCCTTATATGGCCAACTTCGCAATCCTGAACTATTTAAAAAAGTTAAAATCAATAGTGAGGTTGCTACAGTTGAATGGCCTAACGGAGGCGATTTTCACCCTGAAACTCTATATAATTGGAGTATTTATAAATATGATTTAGCTGAAAAAGCTAAGAAATGGACTATTTAAACTTAGACTTCCTATGAAGCGAAAAACATAGATGAGATAAGGTCAATTGCACTGGATGATTTATCACCTACTTCCTCTAATCCAATTTTATTACCTAAATTGCGTAACGCAATTTACGTAACGCATATGCCCCAAATCCTGAAATATAGATCAAACCGATGCCATATAATAACGCAATGCAGTATCATGGTTGACTTATTCTGAAACAATGAATATTCCTTGTTCTCCAGGAAAATATAATGCTAATCTTCTTGTATTCCAGGAATATTTATTTTTTATTGATGTGCATTCCGGTAAATTGACTTCACTCAAAAAATCCTGCGACCGTTGACCTTATTCGCAATGGAAAGAGGTCGAGGCAAATAATTTTAAACACATGGGTTGAAAAGATATACATTATATTGCATAATTTTAAACAGTTTCTTGATATACAAGAAATTAATCAATTTTCTTTCTTGTTATACAAGAAATGATTATTTTTGACCTATGAAAGTTTTGCTGAAAGAAATTATTAGTGATTTTCACACAAGAAAATTGCCGGATGCAAAAAAAAGAGAAATAGACATTCCTCTGTACTCGGGAAAGATTATTACACTGATTGGTCCGAGAAGGAGTGGTAAAAGCTTTTTGTTTTTTTACCTGATAAATCAATTGTTGGCCAAAAATATTAAAAAGAAACAAATTATTCTTTTGAATTTTGAGGACGAACGTTTGGATTTCCAACAAGATGGCCTGGACACAATTTTACAGGCCTATCGCGAATTGTATCCTGAAACGGATTTGAGCACCTGTTACTTTTTTTTTGATGAAGTGCAAAATATTTCAGGTTGGGAGAAATTCATACGGAGGATCTATGACAATTACACCAAAAATATTTTTATTACCGGCTCAAATGCAAAACTTTTAAGTTATGAAATTGCAACTGCCTTAAGAGGAAGAACAGTGAGTTTTGAGGTTTTACCATTATCATTCAGAGAGTATTTGGCATTTTCAGCCATTGAATTTGATGATCACGATGCACAAACTAAATCCAGGGTAAACATCGCATTTGATAAATATCTTGTGGAGGGTGGGTTTCCTGAACTTCTGCCAATAGAACCATCCATTAAGTCCCGGGTATTGCGCGAGTATTTTGATGTGATGACATATCGGGATATTATCCAAAGATATGCTTTCAGTAATCTTCCGGTAGTTAAATATTTTTTAAAAAGAATTTCTGCCAATTGCTGCTCTTATATTTCAATACATAAGGCTTATAATGAGATACGTTCGCAAGGCTTCAGGCTGGATAAAAATTTATTGTATCAGGTGTATGAGGCTGCCCGGAATTGTTTTTTGTGTTTTGACATAAAAAAATTCAGCTACTCTGAATTAAAAGAAGAAGGAAGTGAGAGAAAAACATATTTTATAGACAACGGTTTGCTAAATGTACTCACGTTCAAATTTTCAAAAAACTTAGGAATATTGCTCGAAAATGTGATTTACCTCGAGCTGAGAAGAAGATCTTTTGAAATTTTTTATTTTAAAGATAAAGTTGAATGTGATTTTGTAATACAATCAAATAACACACTCTTAACAGCCATACAAGTGAGTTATAACATGCAAGATCCAGACACTAGGACAAGAGAGATAAACGGCTTATTAAATGCCTGTAAAAAATTCAAAATCAAAAAAGGAATCATTATAACATATTTAGATGAGGCCGCTTTTAATCAAGATGACATAGAAATACAAGTTATTCCGGCTGTACAATTCTTACTAAACAAGATTGAATAAATGACATCCATTCTCTTTACCAAAATTCAATTTCCCGAAATCCAGCTTCAAACCCGTGATGCACACAAATTGCGTGGCTATTTTGGAAATTTATTTAAGCTGCATTCTGAGTTACTGCACAACCACTACGAAAGCGGAGATCTCAGGTACCGCTACCCATTGGTGCAATACAAAGTTCTGGACAAAACACCTACTTTGATAGCCATACAGGAAGGGGCGACATTGCTCACAGGGCTATTCCTTAAAATGAATGAGATTGACATTGACGGAGATGTTTATCCCGTACACAGTAAAAACATTGAAAATAAAAAGGTGGAAATAGGCTACTCGGAAGAACTCAAAGAATATGCCTTTCAGACCTTGTGGATGGGATTGAATCAGGCAAACTACCGGAAATACAAAGAATCTACAGAAATAGAAAAGTCAAAATTACTATCGAGGATCCTCATTGGAAACATATTATCATTTTATAAATATGTAGGACTTCGCCTCGAAACACACCAAAAACTCCTGGCAAAATGCCAATTCACAGAAAAACTGACCGGCTTTAAAGGCCAAAACATGTTGGCGTTTTCAGGCTCTTTCCTGGTTAATGCAGATCTTCCCTCAGGTATCGGATTGGGGAAAGGGGTGAGCAGGGGGTTTGGAACAGTTACTTAACCCGCAAAGTTGTTTTTTATTTATCTCTGGACCACAAAAAATTAACCCATCCATTATCTCAACAGCCACATTGCGGCTTAGGTAAAATTTAGATTGTTTAAAGAAATATCCATATTTTAGCAATATGGGCAACAAACGAATACCTTTCGAAGCGGGCAAAGTTTATCATGTGTACACCCATGGTAATGCATACGATAATATTTTCCGGCAAGTAAAAAATTCTTACCGTTTTCCTGAAAAGTACAATTTATATATTTCTCCATTCGCCCATACTTTTGCTTATTGCCTGATGTCTAATCATTTTCACTTTTTGATCACGATAAAGCAGAAACGGCTATTGATGGTATTTTTTCGCTTAAAATACCCGAGGAAATCAGTACAGGAAATTGAGGCCAAAATCTCTCAGTTGATCTCCCGGCAGTTTGGCAATTTACTGAACACCTATGCTAAATATTGCAATACAAAATACAGTAGAAAGGGCAGTTTGTTTTCAGACAATATCGAGCGAAAATTAATTGACAGTTCCGGATATTTTATAAAGGCGGTAAATTACATGCATTTTAATCCGGTATTAAACGAAATTGAGAGATATGATTTGGAATTAGAAATGACATTTTAGTGTATTAACCTGAAAAGCGGATGTTTAATTAAATCCGAAATAGTTAATAAAAGTCAAATCAAAGCCAATCTTGAAGGTTGAATTATAATAAAGACAAAATTGCCTCCATGCAACTCCACATCAACACCTACGGCACTTACGTTCACGTCAAAGATGAAATGTTTGAAATTCGGGTACCGGAATCCGATGGCTCCAAAATTTACAAAAAACATCATTTTGCCGCTAAAAAAGTCAAGAGCATACTAATGGCAAAATCCGCAGCTCTTAGCACGGATGCTGTTTTTCTTGCCCTCAAATTTAATGTGGACATCTTATTTGTAGAGTATGACGGCAAACCGGCAGGAAGGATCTGGCATAGTAAGTTGGGCAGCACTACAAAAATCAGAAAAAGGCAGCTAGAAACCAGCATGAACCCGGACGGAGTGAAGTGGGTGAAATCCTGGGTCATCCAAAAACTGGAAAACCAAATGGATTTTCTTAAAGACCTGAAAAAGCACCGGGAAAATAAAAGGGTATTTTTAGATGAAAAAATAGAGAGCATAGGCAACTTGGCAGCTTCTTTATCCAGTATGGAATCAGATACCATACAGTCCATTGCAGACAGTATCAGAGGATTGGAAGGAAGTGCGGGCAGGCATTATTTTGAAACCCTGAGCCAACTTTTGTCTGCGGAATACAGGTTCAATGGCAGAAGTTCCCGCCCCGCCCTGGATCCATTTAATGCTTTTCTTAATTATGCCTACGGAATGCTTTACGGCAAAGTAGAGAAATCACTTATCATCGCCGGTATTGATCCCTATTTAGGCTTTATGCATCGCGATGATTACAACCAGTTGAGTATGGTGTATGATTTCATAGAACCTTACCGAATACATGCAGAAAGAACAGTATTTAAATTGTTCTCCGCCAAAAAGGTGAACCGGCAACACACCGATAAAATCACAAACGGTTATTCCTTAAATGAAGAAGGGAAAAAACTTTTGGTTGAACATTTCAATCATTATTTTGAAGAGGAAAGCCATCGCCATCGGGGCAGAAACCAAACCCGAGCCAATGCACTTCAAATGGACGCACATACTTTTGCCAATGCAATGATCACCTAAAATATATCCGCTATGATCACCTGGGTATTGTACGATATTAAAAATGACAAAGTCAGAAATAAAGCTGCCAGATACTGTAAGCAAGCCGGATTGTACAGGGTACAATATTCTGTATTTTTAGGGCAAACCAATACCAATGAAAGGGATACCCTCAAGGTACAATTAGAGGAAATCATTGATGAGTCACAGGACAAAGTATATATTTTTGTAATGAACAAAAGGGAATTACAAAATGCTGCACTGCTGGGACAGGCATTTGATAAAAAGCTGGTAACAGATGAAGTAAAAGCCTTATTCTTTTAAAAAACAGATATGTACACAATAACCCCATCGCATATCATTCAATATTTATATTGTCCGAGATTCACGTTTTTCGAATATGTACTGGCTATTCCACAATATGAAGAAAAGCATTTTAAAGTGTTGAAAGGCAGGAAATTGCACGATATCAAACTGGAACAAAACAAAAGTTATCTAAGAAAGAAAATGGGAGCAGTGGATAAGCACCTTGACCAATACCTCACCAATGATTTGCTCAGGGGTAAAGTAGATGAAGTTTTACTCCTTAAGGACGATACCATGAGTCCTTTGGACTATAAATATGCCGAATATAAAGACAAGGTATATGACACATACAAAACACAACTATTCTGCTATTCCTGGCTTATCGAAGATAATTTCCAAAAGGAAGTAAAGAAGGGCTACCTGGTATATACACGGAGCAAGAACAAACTTATAGAAGTTGAAGTCAGGCGCGAGGACATTGAAAAAGTAAGAGCATGTGCATTAGAAATTCATGAGATTATCGACAAAAATTTCTTTCCCAAAGCTACAAAAATTAAGAAAAGATGCTTAGATTGCACATACAGGAATATCTGTATTCAATAAATATTCCGCATTAAAATTTATTTGAGCACACATAAAAAAAGACAGTATCCTGTTCATTATCAACAAAATACAGTTTCGGAAAACTTGTAAATAAATGCAAAAACGTTCATTGAATGACTGAAATAAATAATAAATACCTGATGAATAAATTGACGTATACCCTTGAATATCAAACGTATGTGTATTCTATCGGCTTTTAACTCAATATCCAGAAGAACAAGGATTGAAACCTGGCCTTGTTGGCCAGACGTTTGAACTGCCAGATTTCTTTTAACTCAATATCCAGAAGAACAAGGATTGAAACTTTACGTTCCATTAGTCGGAGAGCGAAGAGTTGTAGACTTTTAACTCAATATCCAGAAGAACAAGGATTGAAACTACCCCTTACAATATTTTCAAGAGCCTTTGAAAATTCTTTTAACTCAATATCCAGAAGAACAAGGATTGAAACGTCGCTCGAGCCATTCCTGCATCATTATGGCAAGCCTCTTTTAACTCAATATCCAGAAGAACAAGGATTGAAACGCGTCGCCTGTGCATGGCTCCTTGTAGTGCATTCACTTTTAACTCAATATCCAGAAGAACAAGGATTGAAACTTATTCTCCATTGCTCCTATCTTCTGGTTGTTGATTCTTTTAACTCAATATCCAGAAGAACAAGGATTGAAACAGGTCTTTCCTGTGCCAGTTTTCAACCTCTGGTGTACTTTTAACTCAATATCCAGAAGAACAAGGATTGAAACTGACCATTGCCGTGTCCGGCGTGATGAACACACCGGACTTTTAACTCAATATCCAGAAGAACAAGGATTGAAACGGGGTGGAGCGCTCCACTCATGCCTGCCTGCTCTTTCCTTTTAACTCAATATCCAGAAGAACAAGGATTGAAACAACTCTATCAATTCCGTAGGAATTGACCTGGCCGAACTTTTAACTCAATATCCAGAAGAACAAGGATTGAAACTTGAATTATGGGAGTTCCATAGTTCAAGACACACGGGCTTTTAACTCAATATCCAGAAGAACAAGGATTGAAACGCCTGTCAAGCCTAATCGATATGGGACTTTCACACACTTTTAACTCAATATCCAGAAGAACAAGGATTGAAACTGGTTATCAATCCGCTACTGGCTATAACAGCACATTCTTTTAACTCAATATCCAGAAGAACAAGGATTGAAACTTGGCACTGTCTCGCATTACTCTCGGAGGTCCTGATCCTTTTAACTCAATATCCAGAAGAACAAGGATTGAAACTAGATCGTATCCCTGTCCCACCGCCCTGATATACTTCTTTTAACTCAATATCCAGAAGAACAAGGATTGAAACCAATTGGTGCATTGCTATACGGTTGGAGGCATATTTGTCTTTTAACTCAATATCCAGAAGAACAAGGATTGAAACTATGGCCTCCGATCGCAACTACATGGAGTTTGCGCCTTCTTTTAACTCAATATCCAGAAGAACAAGGATTGAAACTAAGGAACGCTTCCGCTCCTTGGAGGTGTCAATAATTCTTTTAACTCAATATCCAGAAGAACAAGGATTGAAACAAGGCCAATGCTTGGCCTGCATAAGCACCAGTAGGACTTTTAACTCAATATCCAGAAGAACAAGGATTGAAACTATTACAGAAATCCACAAATACAACCAACCAGATTCCTTTTAACTCAATATCCAGAAGAACAAGGATTGAAACCCCAGTGGGCAGTTAATGACTGTTGGTACTCTTTCATCTTTTAACTCAATATCCAGAAGAACAAGGATTGAAACCTGCAATAGCCGATCTTTTCGGAGCATTGGGAAGAACTTTTAACTCAATATCCAGAAGAACAAGGATTGAAACTAATAATTAATCGTATCCCTGTCCCACCGCCCTTATCTTTTAACTCAATATCCAGAAGAACAAGGATTGAAACTTCCCAAGTTCTTCTATCTGTTTCAATAATGGTTCGCCTTTTAACTCAATATCCAGAAGAACAAGGATTGAAACGGCGATTAAGCCTTATAGCTATGGGACTCTCACACATCTTTTAACTCAATATCCAGAAGAACAAGGATTGAAACTATTTCGTTCAGCCTGTTCTATATCTGAACGATTTGACTTTTAACTCAATATCCAGAAGAACAAGGATTGAAACACCTGTTCCTTTGGATGGTCATATGCTCGTTGTTCGCTTTTAACTCAATATCCAGAAGAACAAGGATTGAAACCGGTTGGGCTTCGAAGAGATCTTCTTAGCCAGTAGTGCTTTTAACTCAATATCCAGAAGAACAAGGATTGAAACTTGAATGCTCTGACGGTGTCTTGTGCGGCCTCGGCGCTTTTAACTCAATATCCAGAAGAACAAGGATTGAAACTAGTAATCTACCTTAGATCCCCGATGCTCTTTCAATCTTTTAACTCAATATCCAGAAGAACAAGGATTGAAACGTTGGAGAAGCAAAAGAGTATGTGAGGAAAATTTATCTTTTAACTCAATATCCAGAAGAACAAGGATTGAAACGATGACACTACTGCCGGAAGAATACCGCTAACAGAAGCTTTTAACTCAATATCCAGAAGAACAAGGATTGAAACCCCATCCATGGTTGTAGATCGGGTCTGATATTATTCTTTTAACTCAATATCCAGAAGAACAAGGATTGAAACTGAAAGGCTTCGTAAGTATTCAGAGAAGCAGAACAAGCTTTTAACTCAATATCCAGAAGAACAAGGATTGAAACAAGAAGAGGGTTTCCAAACCGGCTATCAAGAGTATTCTTTTAACTCAATATCCAGAAGAACAAGGATTGAAACTCTATTGTTGGCGTTTCGTTACCTTCAGGGGATCAAACTTTTAACTCAATATCCAGAAGAACAAGGATTGAAACACAGACCTAATATACACATATCCTACAGATCGAAAACTTTTAACTCAATATCCAGAAGAACAAGGATTGAAACTGAGCATATATGATGGCATTATTCCCGTATGGAAAGCTTTTAACTCAATATCCAGAAGAACAAGGATTGAAACATGGGGATGTTCAGTTTGTTGTGCTTCCGGAAGGCAACTTTTAACTCAATATCCAGAAGAACAAGGATTGAAACAAAAATTCGGTTACATTTTCGGCATGAAAATCGTACTTTTAACTCAATATCCAGAAGAACAAGGATTGAAACCATAATGCAGCAGCTATACGTGCATGATGGCTGGTGCCTTTTAACTCAATATCCAGAAGAACAAGGATTGAAACGATCTTGGCTTAGTTTCGCCGCATTTTCTTTTGGACCTTTTAACTCAATATCCAGAAGAACAAGGATTGAAACTCATCTAGTCCAGAAACC
>DAOLDB010000067.1:0-18834 GCA_035327565.1 Saprospiraceae bacterium | reverse complement strand
CCGGTTTCACCGGCGGTTATTATAATCGGGTGTGGTAAATTGGGAGGAAAATGTTAAGGTGTTTATTTGTTAAGTTGTTAATCCGTAGTTTTTTATTTGAATGGGAAAGCACAAAATATAAGATGGGATTTTCAATAGGGATAGACATTAGCGAAAATATTTCTGTGAGTTTTGTAGTCGGTCATCAATGGGCGGTTATATTATTCATTTTTTCCGATTTTTTGAAAGAATTATTCTAAATGAACCATATGGGCATGCTTTGTATTAATTTGCATGAAATTTTACAACCATGAGACGTTCAGGATTTATTTCGTGTACCCTGTTTCTGCTTTTCATATTTCTTTCCTGCCATCAGGATAGCCGATTTACTATTGGTTTCGTGGATATTGTTGAAGATGCCACCCTGGCACAGGCACGCCAGGGGTATGTAGATGCCCTTACTGAGAATGGATGGATAGGAGACCAGAAAAATGTACAAATCATATTCAGAAATGCACAGGGAGATATGCCGGCACTACTTCAATCGGTTGATTATTTTATCAATAAACCCGTTGATATTATTGCAGCCAATGCCACTATGTCAGCAATTTCTGCTGTACAACGCACCCAGGAAATACCGGTATGTATGATGGTAGGACCTGAACCGGGACTTGCCCTACTCAATGACAAATCGGGCAATCCTCCACCCAACTTATTTGGTGTTTATGAAAACCTGGATTACCTCGACACTTCCATCCATATCATTAAAAACTGGATACCTGATGCAATGAAAGTAGGAGTCATCTACAATCAGGCAGAAACTCAAAGTATTCTGGCATTGGAAAAAATTAAGTCTGCCGGTTTAGTCTATGGTTTAGAGATCATTGATCTTCCTGTAGTGAATTCTGCTGAGACCCAAATGGTAGCACATGCATTGATCAACAGAAAAATTGATGTGTTTTTTGCTATGCCTGACAACATTATTTTTTCATCTTTTGAAGTGATCTATAAAATATGTTCAGAGAATAATATTCCGATATTTACCAGTGAAGCAGGGTTGGTCATCCGGGGAGCTGTTGCCGCTTATGGTGCTGATTTCTACCAATGGGGATATCAGGCCGGATTACAAACTTCCAAGTATCTGGAAAGTGGTATGACTACATTGCCGGAATTGGAAATTGTAAAATTGCGCCGGAAAGTATACCATCCTGACGAAGCCGAGCGCTATGGTTTTGTGCCTGGTGATGAATTTCGAAGCATAAAAGATTACTGATTTGTTCTATTTGACGGCCATAAGTCTGGGATTAGCCTTAGGTGCCATGTGCCTGGGAATCTACATTTCCCTGAGGATATTCAATTTCCCAGATATCACTACGGATGGATCTTATACATTAGGCGCCTGTATTACCGCCATCGGAATGGTAAGCGGATGGTCTATACCCATGATTTTACTTTTAGTCATAGTGAGTGGTATGCTGGCAGGACTTTCTACAGGGTTGATTCATACCGCCCTGAAAATGAATAGTCTTCTCAGTGGCATACTGGTGATGACAGGATTGTACAGTATTAATCTGGCTATTTTGGGGCGTTCTAATATACCCCTGCCCGCTAATTCCAAACATATGTTCAAAACACTGGAAGTGTTTCAAAAATCAATATATAATGAATTAGCCATCCTGATCATCATCATTGCAGGGTTATTGATAGCAATGAATTATTTTCTTAAAACCGATTTTGGACTGGCATTAAGAGCTACCGGCAACAATACCACTATGTCGAGGATGTATGGCATCCATGCCAATGCTTATAAAGTTACGGGCCTGGCCATAGCTAATGCGCTTACAGCTTTCAGTGGATTTCTGATCGTACAGCTTCAGGGATTTGCTGACATTAACATGGGTATCGGAATTGTTATACTGGGTCTGGGCGCAGTGATGATTGGTGAAAGCATGATGAATATCTTCAATGCTTACCGTATTCCCTGGCGATTGGCAGGAGTGATTCTTGGTTCTATCCTGTTCAGGGTGATACTTTCTGTTGCTTTGAGTGCAGGAGTTGATCCTCTCTGGATTAAATTATTGACGGCAATCATTGTGCTGGCCATCGTAGGTGTACCCAATATGTTTCCACACATCAAAAGACGTTTAGAACCCGATTGACCCATGCTCCAAATACATGATATAAGTAAGCGCTTCAGCCAGGGGACCGGTGAACAAATCACTGCATTAGATAATTTTTCTTTGGAAGTGCCAGAGGGCTCTTTTATAACCATCATTGGTGGGAATGGTAGTGGTAAATCCACACTTTTGAACTGCATAGCAGGAAGTATTTTTCAGGATTCCGGCACCATATGGCTGGCGGGATCGAAAATAGATCATTTACCGGATTATAAAAGGGCCGTTTTTATTTCGCGTATTTTTCAAAATCCTCTCGCAGGAACAGCACCGGATATGAGTATCGTAGAAAACTTCAGAATCGCTTCATTGAGAAAAAAACGGAGGAGAATGTCATTAGGTATCGGAAAGAATTTCAGAAATGAGGTGGCTGAACGACTATCCCCTCTGGGTCTGGGTCTTGAAAACAAACTGGATCAGCCGGTCGGTCAATTGTCCGGAGGACAACGACAGGCATTATCCCTCTTGATGGCCATTTTTGATCCTCCCTCCTTATTGCTATTGGATGAACCTACTGCTGCCCTTGACCCCAAGTCATCCAGACTTGTCTTACAGCTTGCAGATCGACTCATCCACGAATACGGACTTACCTGTCTTTTTATTACGCACAATATGGCCGATGCCATTCATTATGGAGACAGATTGCTACAAATACACAGAGGTAAGCTAAAAAGGGATATCCGGGGCAAAGAAAAATATGATTATACTCCCATTGACCTGATGGGATGGTTTTTGGAAGATTAATCGAAGAAGGACTTAAGTAAATCATCGCAATTGTTTTCTCCGGTAAAAATCTTCATCAGCATAATGAATAATAAGACTTAAACCCGGATTATGTAACAGAAAATCTATTACGACTTCAATTGGTAATTTAACCCTGATCACGAAGTTCTGTTACCCGGGTAAAAGGATTCACATGTTTTATTAAGAAAATTAAAATTTAAGTTGATTCTCTACGAACCAAAGTTATGTTGAAATGATTTTAGTTGGAAATCTAATTTAAAATACATAGCATTTGCCACCTGGGGTTGGCGTGGCAAATCGGTATAGCCGAATCCAATAAATATGTCGATAAGTAAAGAATCAGAATGGGAGGGAATGCAGGAAGTAGCAAAAGCAGTCGCTACGGTCTTATTTGAAATGAAAGAATATACCCGTCCGGGGATGAACACACTAGAAATTGATGAATATGGTGGAAAGCTCCTGAAAAAGATGGGTGCTCAATCTGCACCAAAGTTAGTATATAACTTCCCGGGGCATACCTGTATCAGTGTAAACCATGAAATTGCTCATGGAATTCCGCGTGTGAATTCAATAGTAAGAGACGGAGACCTCATCAACATCGATGTATCTGCTGAATTGAATGGATTTTTTGCAGACAATGGCATGTCATTTGTCATGGGTCAGGATCTCTATGGCCATGCCCATTTAGTAGCAACTTCGAAAATCATTTTGAAAAAAGCCATCGAACAGATTAAGGATGGGGTTAGAATATCTGCCATAGGAAGAACCATTGAAGCTGAAGCATTTAAAGCTGGCTATAAAGTAATTAAAAATCTCTGTGGTCACGGTATAGGCAGAAAATTACATGAAGAGCCACGGGAAATCACCAATTACCCGGACAAGTTCAATTTTAAAAAATTTACAAAAAATTCAGTGGTAGCCATTGAAACATTCATATCAACGAAATCCAACATGGCTTATACCATGAAAGATGGATGGACATTGTCAGGAAACAAAGGGGGATATGTGGCGCAACATGAACACACTTTAGTGGTTACCGAAGATGCTCCGGTTATCTTAACAACAGGCAATGGAATTTGGTCCTGATGCAACGGAATGATATAAATGAAAGCTTTATTGCATTGCATCTACGGCTTTCCTGCATAGGTTGAAAGCCCATTCAATGTCTTCAGGGGTATGCAATGCATTGAAAACCAAACGACTGGTCACTGGATCCTGCAGCGTAGGGTAGGCAAATGATGATATCAGACAATGATTTTTTAAAAAGAAGTCGTCCACATCATTTTTCAGGCAGGTGGCAATACTGAGTTGTGGGTGAACTTTCCATTGATCGAGGGTAGGGAAGTATGTATTGATTAAAGCAATGTTGGTTTTTAATGCATTAATCTTGTCGGGTAAAGTGCTTTTGATTTTTTCAAAAGCATAAATACTGGCAGGAATGAGTGGAGAGGAGCCTCCAAACAATGGGGATTCAGCAATACGGGATACTCTTTCAGCATTTCCAGCTACAAAACCTCCAGGCAATCCCATTGCTTTACCCAAAGAACCCACGATTATGGAACTGTTTCTAAGTGAAGCAGGCAATAAAGAAGATATCCCACTTCCGGATGTTCCAAGCACCCCTATACCATGGGAATCGTCAAGCAGTAATGTAAATGGAAATTCGTGGTATAATTGGGAAAGTAGTTCTACATCCAGGATAGACAATTGAGCGTTTTCGACCGTAGCACTCACAATCAATATGTGCTGTCCTTTCCATTGGCTCAAATACGATTGGAGGGATTCATGCCAATCTTTACTATTTTTTAAATATATACCATGACCATAGTCCACTGCCGGATGATCTGATGGCAAATAAATAACATGGTCAAAGTCCTTTACCGTGGGTCGGAGCAATTGTCCTGCAAGAGTACCTGATGAAAGTGTAATTGCTTTTTCGGCTCCCAGCCATCCGGCAAGCCAATTTTCAAATTCTGCATACACTTCAAACTCGAAATTCGATCTTCTGCTTCCCCCATAGCTGCTTCCGTATTTCATCATACCTTCATGCAGGTATCGTTGAAAATCAGCATCATAGGGGATGCCCAAATATGCCGTACCAGCAAAATAGCGGTATTCTATATTGCCGGATTTCAATCGCCGGCCGTCAATATATTCAATAACCTTCGACATTTCACTACAATGGCACAACCATTTCAATTCCGGTACCCGGACTAAAGGGTTGATGACATACTCCATTTTCGATGATGACTCCCCGCGCAATATCTTCCTTAAGAAGCATGGCTCCATCCATATCCACGTAATCCAGCAACGGCAGCAGATGGGCAATGGCACTGATCCCGACACTTGATTCCGTCATGCACCCGACCATTACACTCATCCCAAACAGTCGAGCCTGCCGGATCATTCGCAATGCCGGAGTAAGACCCCCGCATTTTACCAGTTTTATATTGATCCCATGAAACCGGTCTTTACAGCGAGCAACATCCCCTTCCACCTGACAACTTTCATCGGCAATTATGGGTAATAAACTACCCAGGTATGCTCTTTCCGCTTCCTCATAATCATAAGCACCCACCGGTTGCTCAATAAATTCTACTCCCAATTCTTTTAATGGTCCGGAATAAGCAATCGTAGTGGCCGCATCCCAGGCACAATTGGCATCAATCCTGAATACTGATGAGGTATGTTGCCTCAGTGCTTTGATGATGTCCAGATCCCGGTCAGTACCCAATTTGATCTTGTAAATGGGCCAGGGCTTCTCTTTCATCTTATGCACCATTACATCAATGGTATCGATTCCGATAGTGAAATTGGTAAGTGGAATATTATCCCATTGTAATCCCCACACCTGATATAAGGGCAGGTTTTTCATTTTTGCGTACAGATCCCAGGCGGCCAGATCAATGGCACAAACCACAAATGGATCATCAGGCAAAAAAGCAGTCATGTCTATATGTAACTTTTCAGGATCTGTGAATTGATAATCTTTTAATAAGATGGCTGCTTTTGCTAATTTTTCCCCGAGATAAGATGCAGTAACATGATAAAACGGGTTGGTAGTACACTCCCCCAGGCCGTAAAATCCGTCCCACTCCAACTTTACAATGACCGTAGGTTGAATATCATATGACTCTCTGGATATGGTGAAAACATCCTTCAGCTGAAGGTCAAATGACCTGTAAGAACACAACATAATAACTTTACTTTATATAGTTGACCATTCCGGCCTTTTTCGAATGAAGGCAGAAAGCATCAAAAGTAAATCTTTTCATACAATATAGTGTAATCTTCTCCTTCTATGTATGTATGACAAATGGCACAAATTCCTTTTGTCACCATTTTTCAGATTTTTAAAAAATATTGCCAAAAGTAATTCTAGGATTTAAAACATAACCATGAAGCTAAAGTCCAGTGGTTATTGATAAAACCTACTCATTGTGCAATTTATGATGCACGCCTCCCTCTATAGGTACTTAACCTTTGATTTTCATTATTTAGACACCAATCGTATAATTGGACAAATCATTTCCTCCATAGAAATTCCCCCATGCTGAAAGGTGTCCCTATAATAATGATTGAAATGGTTATAATTATTAGGATATAAAAAGTACAGGTCTTCTTTAGCAAAAATAAAAGTAGAACTCACATTCGGCCGGGGCAGTCCCGCTTCAGCCGGATCTTTGACATCCAATACATCGCTTTTGCTGTACTGCATATTTCTACCTACTTTATATCGCAGATTGGTGGTGGTCTCTTTATCACCGATAACTTTGGAAGGCTGACCTACACGGATCGTACCGTGATCGGTGGTGATAAACAGTTGAATTTCTTTTTCGGCCAGTCGCTTTAATACAGACCAAATGGGTGAATTGACAAACCAGGATAAAGTCAGTGATCGATACGCCTTTTCATCTCTTGCCAGTTCTTTCAGCACCTCCATTTCAGTACGTGCGTGCGATAACATATCGATGAAATTGTAAACGATGGCTGTAATGTCATTATTGAGAAAATTCATGGCCTGATCATTCAAATTCTTGGCATTGGCCGTATTAGTCACTTTGTAATAATCTGCCCGGATCTCCCGGCGAAACATTCTCTTCAGGTGTGCATGGAAGAGCGCTTCTTCATGGAGGTTTTTGCCTCCTTCTTCATGATCATTAACCCAGTACTGAGGATAGTGCTTTTGAATATCTGATGGCATCATTCCGCTGAAAATTGCATTCCGGCTGTACTGAGTTGAAGTAGGAAGGATGCTGTAAAAATAATCTTCTTTCTCTACGCGATAATATTCCAATACCACTGGTTCAATGATTTTCCATTGATCGTAACGCAAGTTATCCAGCAATAGAAAAATGGCGGGTCGGGAAGGATTCAGAAAAGGAAATACTTTCTCCCTCAAAAGGATATGCGAACGGCTAGGACCTTCATTGTGTTTGATCCAGGACAAGTAATTTTTATTGATGTATCTCGAAAACTCCCGATTGGCATCCTTTTTCTGCATTTGAAGGATTTCGTTCATCTCCGGATTGTCCGAAGAATCCAGACGCATTTCCCAGCTAATAATCTTTTTGTAAATCTCCACCCAACGTTGGTAATCAGGCCCTTCATTGATTTCCAGACCGATATTCCTGAACTCCTGTTGATATTCAGTGGCCGTCTTTTCTGAAACTAATTTTTGTGCATCGACAATTTTCTTCAGCGACATGAGTATCTGATTAGGGTTGACCGGTTTAATCAGATAATCGTTGATTTGTGATCCAATGGCTTCCTCCATGATGTTTTCTGCCTCATTCTTTGTGATCATCACCACGGGTATGGAACTGTTTTGTGCTTTGATCCTGCTCAACGTTTCCAGTCCGGTAAGTCCTGGCATACTTTCATCCAGAAATACCACATCGATATCCCTGTTTTCCTGCAATGTCTCAATGGCATCGTGACCATTGGAAACCGTCATGACCTCATATCCCTTCTTTTCCAGAAAGAATAATTGAGGTTTCAGAATATCAATCTCATCATCTGCCCAAAGAATTTTAATTTTGTCTGCCATAAAGTTTTAATGGTTTTACATATCAGATGTTAACAATACCGCTTCCGCGGAAATTAGGTTCAAACTATAATGTTTTTGGTGTGTATTAAAGCACACACAATCATATACTCCCAAATGAAATGACTGTAAAAACGGATCGTATATTGGATCTTATAATGAGTTGATAAACCTGGGCAACAAACAAATGCTGGCGAAAGGACAAGATTCAGACTCCAAATCCTTCAATAACAATTTAAAATCAGGCATGATCTTCGCATCGCATCCGGTATGTTGAACATTCTTCATGAGAACGGTGTATTCAAAAAATATAGTATCCTCCATCATGGGCAAAAAGAAAATTTTAAACGACCCCATTTACGGATTCATTAGTTCCCCATTTGAAATTACTTATGAACTGATGGATCACCCATGGTTTCAGCGGTTGAGGAGAATTGCACAAATGGGCCTATCCCACTACGTATACCCGGGAGCCAACCATACCCGGTTTCATCATGCTTCAGGCGCTTTACACCTGATGACCAAAGCCATTTTTTCGCTTCAGGATAAAGGGGTACAGATTTCCGGTGAAGAAGCGAAAGCGCTGAGTATAGCCATATTGCTTCACGATATAGGCCACGGTCCGTTTTCGCATGCACTGGAACATGTTCTAGTCAATGAACGGCATGAAGCTCTGTCACTTACCATGATGGAATTCCTCAATGAAGATTACAGAGGTGAATTGGATATGGCCATTGAAATTTTTACCGGAAGGTATCCGAAAAAATTTCTGCATGAATTGGTTTCTTCGCAGTTAGACATGGATCGCATGGACTATCTCAACAGGGACAGTTTTTATACCGGAGTGGCTGAGGGGGTCATCGGTTACGACCGTCTGATCAAAATGCTCAATGTCCACGATAACCGGCTTGTGATAGAAGAGAAGGGTATTTATTCTGTTGAAAAATTTATCATGGCCCGGCGACTGATGTACTGGCAGGTGTATCTCCATAAAACTTCCGTTGCTACTGAGCAAATGCTTCAATTATTTGTACACAGGTTGTTGGAATTGATCCCGGGTGAAGGTGAGCGGTGTATTGATCCCGTATTGCATTCCTTGTTGTCGGGCCGGGGGAATGCGATCGACCGCAATATTATTGATTTATTCTGTGCAGTCGATGATGTCAATATTCTGATGGCGTTAAAACAGGCAAGGCACGCGGAAGACGAACTATTGCAGTATCTGGCTCAATGCCTCCTGGATCGGCGATTATTTAAAATCCGGATGGAAAATGACCCGATATCACAGGAGTTGAAAGGAGAAATATTGGCAAAGGTGAAAATGGCATTTCACTTTCCCGGAGATATCGCAGAAAAATTGATTATAGAAGGGCGTCAAAGCAATGTCGCCTACCAAAATGCAGACGATGAAATTCATATTCTGATGAAGGACGGACGTTGCCTCCCTTATTCTATGGTATCAGACTATGCAGCACACCGGGGCACAGCGGAAAAATATTTTATTTGCTTCCCAAATGCTGATACTGAATCTCCACAGGCAGGGTTTTGAATATAGTTTTCAGATGAATACAAAAAGTGGAGAAATTTTACCGTAAGGTGGAAATAATGGATCCCTTAAAAGGATGCAATCCGGAAAATTAATTTTCAATATCGTCTGTCATATTTGTTGAGGGTGATTCAATTGAATATTATTCTCCCTTTAGTATAGCCATAGTAATTATCTATGATGATCACTACTTCCTGCCATATTGCCCATTCGAAGCAGTAGATGGTTTCTACCCACAGATCAGAGGTTTCTATTTTATAAAAATTGTTTTCCTTCCTGGAAACATTTACTATGAATTTGCCGGGCTGCAAAGTAGCGGGAACTAAAAAGGTGCCTGTGGTTTCAATCTTTTTAAAATTTGTTATCCCTCGGGTTTCGATGGTATAGGCATCGCTTTCTTTATAAAACTCCACAATCTGGCACTCTATAGGGATGGAAATACTGTCAAGGATATTCCATGAAGAGAGGGTGGAAGAGAGGACAATTGAAATGATCAATGATTTCATATGATTCGATCTAAACAAAAAATGAAGCTAATGATTAAACAACCGGATTCCATTGGGTAGTTCCGGACATTAACCGGTTTTGTCATTGAATAACTTTAGCAAGGTGCAAGGATATTGCATGGAGTTAATTTATTTTGATTTAGAATAGCTACTTCTTTCAATTTTATGACGATATATCCAATGGAAGAGTCACTGGCCACATTCTGTAGAACATAACCGGTAAGACTTGTCTGGTAATTTGGTTTTTATGCTTGTAGGACATAAGACGAAAGCAGTGACATAGATATACAGCATGAGTTGGATTATGGTCATTTCTCTGGGTTGGATTTTGTCACTATGAGGCGGGATTTAAAGGAAATATCAGGCAAAGAAGTAGAAAACTTAAGGATGCAGATAAAGTAAGGGGTCACCATATTGTAATGGCTTTCATGCAAATAGATTGCACCGAATAGAATTTATTTATTCCATCAATAACAGAAAAGGAAAGCGGTCAGATAATAAATTTAGATTTCAAAAACTTGCAAAATTGAAAAAATATGATTTACTTCAATCAGGAATTGACCTTAGTGAAATGGGAATGCAAAGGATCCGGTATTTACATATAGTTTTTGACAGGAACATACAGTCGTATGACATTCCAAAATTTCGCGCTGCTGTCATTGAAAAATCAAATCGGGAGTCCAATCTCTTCCACAACCATCTGGACGACCACACCTTTCTGTACCGCTATCCGCTCATACAATACAAAGTGAAGGATCGCAAAGCGAGTATGCTGTGTCTCAACGAAGCCACGGACGACATCCACTATCTGTTACGCGAGCGCGATTTCGACTTTCGCATCGGGGGGGAAGTTCAGACTTATCAGATTGAAGAAGTGCGGCTGAAATATGAAATCATCCAGATATGGAATCGCAGCTTCCGCTACAATATTCACCATTGGATGGCATTGAATCAGGAGAATTTCCGACTGTATCAGGCGATGTCTTCACTGGCAGACAAAATGCAATTTCTGGAAGACATGCTTACCCGGCACATCACTTTGTTTATGGAAGCCATGGAGGCGCCGGCTGCTGAACCACTGAAAGTGGGGATAACGGAAATTATTGGTGAGAAGTACATAGAGTATAAAGGTGTTTTTCATTTAACCTTTTCGCTGAATTTCACCTGCAATCTGTCTATACCTAACTATGTGGGTCTTGGCAAAGGGGTGAGTGTGGGCTTTGGTATTGTAAAAAGGCTGGGAGATGAAGCCCGTACGAAAGAATACAGGCAACGTGGGCGGAAAATACTTCTTTCCTTATTATGGTTAGTCATGATTATGTTTTCGTCAGCTCCTCTTGCGGGACAGGGAGATGCGTGGTATGTCAGGGAGGTGGCCCGTCAGATGGGAGGTGAAACGGAAGTCCGGATGGAAGGAGGCCGTGCCGATGTGGTGACGGGTGAATATGCCATTGAGGTAGAGTTTGCCCGTTTATGGAAGCAGTCAATCGGTCAAAGCTTGTGGTATGCCTTGCAACTGAATAAGAAGCCGGGCATTGTATTGGTCATGCGATCACTGGATGACCGGAAATATGGGCTGATGCTTCAGAGCGCTTTGGATTATGCCGGCCTTTCGGAAAAGGTTGCGGTATGGTTTTACCCTGAAGACTTTGGCGGTACGCTCAGCAGTGAAAATACCGCCGACATGATCCCCCTCCTTCACAATGTCGATGCCGATTGCCCCTATTGGCTCAACACCGGTACCGGCGTTCGCCACAACCGGGATTGTTCAAATTTTGCCAATACCAAAAATGGCCGTTGCGCTGAAAAAGACGATGGAAGAGAGTGCGGGAAGTGTGGGGGGTGAGGGCGATGAAGGTGGATGATAGACAAAGGAGATGGGTTGGAGAGATGGTAGTATTAAAAAATAATGTTCAATTTTGAGATTCGATTTTGTTAGAAATGATAAATGGAATTACCTTTTTAAAAAGTAGAGAAATGGCAAGAATGGCAGAAATGTAAAGTAAAGTACCGGATTTTTCCTATCCTGTTTATATATTGATGGTATAATCCGGAAGAGCGTGAGTGGAAAAAAGGTTATTGAGAAAGGCGGTGATATTGAGGTGATGAGGAATTGTTGGGTTTGCATTAGTATAGATAAAAGCGGCAGGTAACATCCTGTCAACGATGTAGCTCTGTTTTTGGGTTCAGGTATCGTAAACATTCCTCTGAGATGTAAGCAATGATCATAAGCCATCAACACAGAATAATATATGTAAATAATTACAGAAAAAAGATTAACAATGACGACAGCAAGAAAATTAAACCTGATTTTGGAACTACATTTACCTACACGCAAAGATTTAATAACGGGTCCCTTACATTTTTAGTTTTTCTGTCAACTCACACATGAACCAATTAAATAAGTAAACAAGAAGAAAATGAAACTTATTCAAGACAACCCTTATCGAATAGCGGGCATTCTTGCTAATGCTTCAGAAAGAGAAGTTGTAAGGCAGAAAAGCAAAATTTCTAAGTCGGCAGGAATTGGAAGGCAAGTCGATTCTGAGTTTGATTTTTCATTTTTGCAAAGAGTTGACAGGACTGATCTAAAGGAAGTAAACAAAGCATTTTCAGGAATTGAACAGAATCAAGACAAAGTAAGACATTCTTTGTTTTGGTTTCTAAAAACCAACCCATTTGACGAAACGGCTATCAATTATTTATTCAATGGAGACAGGGATAAAGCTATCCAAATTTGGGAAAAGGTAACGGAAGGTAAAGAAGTAACTTCAAAAAACTTCTCTTGCTTTAATAATATTGGAACACTTAAATTACTTGGCAACAGCAAAGAAGAGATTAAAGCAGGAATAGAAGCCAAAATTAAATTGATTGAATCAAATAGTTTTGGAGACTTTATCCATACAATAGCAGATCAAACCTACACTATTGACAATCAAAATCAAGCAGAAAAATTTGTTGATGACATTTTAAAGCAGTTCAAAGGGAAATACTCTAGTACGGAAACATTGAAGCTTTTCAGTATCTGCAATGGAACAACTCAAAAGTATTTGTTGCAGAAGTGTACTGAAGAACCACTTCACAAAATCGAAACGCAAATTGAAAGCACAAAAACCAAGCGTAAAACAAATAAAGGCGGTGCTTATGAATTGGGCTTAAAACTATTTGAGAATTGTAAAGCTGATTTAGATACTCTAAAATTATTGCTAGGAATAAACGATTTGAAATACAAAATGATTGCAGACAACTTGGCAAAAGAAGTTATGCAATGTGGTATTGACTATTTCCAGGAATGGCGAGACCAAAAAGATCCAAGTGTAGAAGGATTAAAGCTTTTAAAACACTCCAAATCTATAGCGGTGAGCAATCAAGTAATCGAAAGAATTGATTCTAACATCGAAGGTATGGAGGAGTTTAAAGATAAAGAGATTTCTCAAGCAATTGCGTTATTACAATCAGTTAAAGATGCTTATGATGCCAATAGAGAAAAAATACAATATGAAGTTATGATCCATAAATATAAATATAATAAAGGCATAAGCTGGACAGCACAAAAGCAAATGTTAAATAATTCTATTGACTGGATCAAAGTTGTAGAATTAGTAAAAAAGATTATACCGCAAAAGAATGTAGAGAAAATAAGAATGATGAATGATACCAGAGTATACACATATAAAAATTTAGTTGATTTCTTAATTAGTAAGTTAAGTTATTCACAAATAAACCAGGTTAAATATCTGTGCTATTGGAAAACAGAGTATGTCGTATCTAAATTTATTGGTTGGTTCAGAAATCATTAATATAATTACTATGAAACATACTACCTTAATAATTTCCTTACTGATAGTTAGTAACCTTTTTGCTCAAACGCAATCAGACAGTTTGTTGATTAAACAAATTCCCACAATTCAAAAAACCATTGAAAAGCAAAAACAGGAAATAAACGACTTAACCTCAAAAGTCAGTAGTCAGCAAACCATAATAAACCAGCAACGAAATTCAATCAACGATTTAAACGGTAAAGCCACCATTCTTGAAAATACGGTTGACAGTTTAAGTAGTCTAATTAAAACAAACAGAACCAATATTACTTCGATTGCGGATGATTTAGGAACGAAAATCCAAGTAACAGGACAACAAGCCGAAAGCAGAATTTTGAAAATTGGTGGTGATGTTGAGAAATACCGGTTGTATTGGATTATTGCCACTTTAGTCACTCTTCTTCTCGGAAGTTTGATGTATTTGTTCTTGGGTAAACGTATAAAGACGAGCCAAACTGACGTTGAAACCCAAATTAGAAATACCAAAAAATCATTGGAAGAAGAAAGTTTGAAGCTTGATGGTGAACTTATCAAAGTGTTTCAAAAGCAACTTGAAGTTTTGGAAAATTCACCAAAGGTTTCTTCACATGACGAGGATCACTCTCTTGTACTAAAAATTGCTGATCGGTTGACCGCTATGGAAACAAATCTTTATAGGATGGATCCAAACACAAGAGGATTGAATAATCTAAAGAACTTGGTTAAAAGCACAAAAGAAAACTTTAATGCCAAAGAATATGAGATTGTTGAAATGCTTGGCAAAGAATACAAAGAAGGATTGGAGGTAATCGCAACCTTTATTCCAAGTGATGAAATTGAAATTGGCAAGCAGATAATAACACGTGTTATCAAGCCACAAGTAAATTTCAAAGGACAAAAAATTCAAGCTGCACAGATTGAGGTCAGTATTGGAGAATAATTAAACGCAAAACGAATTAAAATGAATAAACAAAGAACAACAGTTGATTTTGGGATTGATTTAGGAACAACCAATTCCGCCATTTCAAAAATGGAAAATGGCAACCCAGAAAGTATAAGAACTAATACGCTAAAAGACACTATGCCTTCTTGTGTGTTTATTAACAGAAGAGGTGCTATTCAAGTTGGAGATGCTGCTTTTAATGCTCTAAAGGCAGAAAAATTGAATGCAATGAAGAATTGGGATTCTAGTGATGACAATTCTTTCATAGAGTTCAAAAGAACTATGGGGTCTGATGCTAAATATGATAGTTCAAATGCTAAACGATCTTTTAGTTCAATCGACCTATCGGCAGAAGTTCTAAAAACTCTGAAATCATTTGAAAAGGATGAAAATATTAGCACGGTCGTAATTACTGTGCCTGCTGCTTTCAAGAATAATCAAATTGATCATACAAGACAAGCAGGGAATTTGGCAGGATTTCAACAAGTTGAGATTATAACTGAACCTGAAGCAGCAGCTTGGGTTTATGGTCTGAATTCTGAAAATAAAGATGGCTATTGGTTGGTTTTTGATTTCGGAGGGGGAACTTATGATGCGGCTCTGCTTAAAGTTAGTGATGGAATAAGACAGGTAATTGATACCGAAGGTGACAATTACTTAGGGGGTAAAAACCTTGACGAAGCGATTGTAGATAAAATCATTATTCCATATCTAAAAAATAGATTCGCAATTGATGAACTACTTTCTGACAACTACAAAAGCAAGATTCTTAGAAATTCTATGAAATTCTATGCAGAAGAAATTAAAAAGCAACTTTCATTCAATGATGAGGCTTGTATCTTAACAAACTTAGGAGATATACCTGGAGAAGATGACGAAGGAAATGAGCTTGAATTAGATATAACAGTAAAGGGTTTTGAACTTGAAAATGCTATTGCTCCAGTTTTTCAGAAAGCGATTGACATTAGTCAGGAATTATTAAAAAGAAATAATCTTGACGGGTCAAAATTAGCCGCTTTAATTCTGGTTGGTGGTCCTACGCTTTCTCCTATTCTCAGAAAAATGCTTTCCAATCAGATATGCAAGCCTGACACAAGTGTTGATCCTATGACTGTAGTTGCAAAAGGTGCAGCAATCTATGCTTCTACTATCAAACGAAAAGAGGGAACGATAGAATCAAATCCAACGAAAATTCAGATTGAAATCAACTTTGAACCAACATCAGTTTTTGATGAAGAAGATGGAGTAATTAAGATTTTAAAAGAGAAAACAGAAAGCGAAATTCCTAATAAAGTCTTTGCAAATGTTAGCCGACAAGATGGTGGCTGGTCTAGCGGTAATGTTGAAATAAATGATATTGGGGATATTGTTACAGTACAACTTGAAAAAGGAAAATCTAATGCTTTTTCAATAACCCTATTTGATGACAAAGGAAATAAACTTGAATGTGAGCCTTCGAGTTTTAATATTTTACAAGGTGGTAAAGGAGGTAGTGCAGTATTACCATATAATATTGGTATAGAAATTCAGGATAGAAATACTGGAAAACTTGAATTCAGAACCGTTGAAGGTTTAACAAAGTCGAAGCAGCTGCCAGCTTCTGGAACAATGAGTAATCTAAAAACCCCAAAGCAAATCCGTCCTGGAATGGATAGTGATTACTTGGTGATTGCCATATACCAAGGTGAGCACGGAGCTGACTGTTCACGTGCAATACACAATCACCATATTAACACGATTCACATCACTGGAAGTGATTTGCCTGCACTTCTTCCCGCTAATAGTGATGTAGATATTGAATTGAAAATTGACATCAACCAAAAGATTACAGGGTTAGCAACATTTCCACACCTTGCATTCACTTTTGAATTTCAGTGTGAAACTGTAACAGATACCACTGGAGAGGTTAAAGCTAGTTACCTTTCAAATGAAATAAATAAAGGATTGCGTTCAGTAAAACAGCTTAAAGCAAAAGGAATTGATGGAGTTGATATTAACAAAGCTGAAAAAGAGTTAGAAGAAATCAAGTCTCAGTTTGAAAAAGACAAATCAGCTTCGGACAAGCAGCAGCAAGCACTTGAAAATCTAAGAAAGGTTTTAAAGGTTGTTGATAAACTTGAAGGAGACCGAGAATGGCCAGAAATGGAGAAAGAACTGAAGGAAGCTTTCTATAGCCTAGAAGAAGTAAACAAAAAGAAGGGTAATGAGCAAACCACAAAAATGGTTAATGATATTAAGCCAAATGTAGAACAAGCAATCAGGGATAAGGATAAGAAACATACACCTGCCCTAATTGAAATGATAAATACGCTTGGCTTTGAGCTGGAGCGACTAGAGCATTTGATGGGCTTTATTCTTATGCTTGACAGAGATTTTGAAAGTATCAATTGGTATAACAAGCAAGCTGCAAGAAATGCAATAGAGCGAGGAAAGTCTATCTTTTATGACACACCTAGTATTTCAAGCTTACAGCCCATTGTAAATGACTTGTTTGACAACGGAAACTTTGGAGCGGGAGACGAACTAGAAGGTCCAAATGTTCCAAAAGGTGGTACTTTAAAAGGATAAATATGAAAACAAAATTTATTTTTCAATTAATTCTGTTGTTGTCGATTACGCTTACTTCTTGCGAATCAAAAGAAGATAGGCAAAAGAGAATCGCAAGGGATGAACAGCGAAGTATAGAGCTTGAAGAAAAGCGAAAGGCTGAAGAAGCTGAACAAGCCTTCAAATTGGAGCAGAAAAGAATAGAACAGGAGAAACGTGAAGAAGCCGAACGTGTTGCAAGAGAAGCTAGACTTGAAACAGAAAGGCAAGAAAAAGCAATCTATGACAGGTACATAAATAATACTCTAAACACTGGTTCAAGACCTTACTCTTATTGTTATGGCAGAAACCTCACCTGCTCGCGTGGGGGTTGTTCTGAAATAAAGGTCATAACGCCAAGAAGTTCAGACGTTTTGGTAACCATTAAGCAAAATGACAATGTAGTTAGTCATGCCTTTATCCGAGCTGGTAGTTCTTATATATTTGACCTTCCTAATGGAACATACCAAGCATTCTTTTATTATGGGAAAGGTTGGAATCCTGAAAAATTTATGAAGCAAACAGTTTGCGGGCCTCTCAAAGGAGGCTTTATCTCCAACGAAGTTTTTGGAAAGGATAATCCTGATAGATTATATAACAATATCCTTACTTATGAACTGATACTTCAACCAAGTGGAAACTTCAGCACTCGTCCAAGCAATGCAAATGAAGCACTGTAAATGAATAATATCATTCACATATTATCCAAAGGTCAAGTCATCGATGACAAGTACACCGTAACTTTCTTTTTAAAAAAGGGTAGTTACGCAGAAACCTATCGTTTAAAAGACAAAGAGAAGACGACCAAACTATTGAAACTCTTTACATATTCCAAATTACATAGGACACAATTTGACCAAAGTGGTGATGTGCTTGAAATTGAAATTCTTAAAAAGTTGAAGCACCCGAATATTGTCAAACTCATTGACAGTGGTAATCTTTTGATAGAAAACCAAAAATATGCTTATGCCATCTTGGATTTTATAAGTGGTGAAACCCTTGCAGACAAAATGAAAAGGGAACAAACCTTTAATCCTTATGAAGCGAAAGACATCATTCTTGGGGTGCTTAACGGACTTAACTACTTACACAATCAACAAAACCCAATTATCCATAACGACATCACCAATTTGAATGTGATGTTGGATTTATCGGGTCAGATTCCAGTTCCGAAAATCATTGATTTTGGCTATGCAAGATTTTTAAGCCAATCCAATAAAGATTACCAAAAAGAAGGTCTTAATCAATTTTATTCAGCCAACGAGACATTTAACAAAGTCTTTTCTGTTCAAAGTGATATTTTCTCAGTAGGTGCATTGTACTATCATTTATTGGTTGGTCTTCCACCTTGGTTTGTGGAATTGTCAAAATTCAAATCTGATAAGGTACAATTAGAAGATGCAATCTTGAAGGAGCGAGAAAAGCCATTACAAGTTGTTAGTTCAGAATCAAAAATTGAAGCCAATACTTTCAACATCATTGCAAAAGCATTACAACCTGATGCAGAGA
>DAOLDB010000066.1:0-19479 GCA_035327565.1 Saprospiraceae bacterium | reverse complement strand
TAAAATCATAGTTATTATGAAAAAGATCATTATTTCCTTTGGTATTGCTTTTATGCTGCTTAGTTTTTCAGTACAGGGTTTTGCACATTGCACGAAGAACTATTGGAATGATGGGCAATGTGTTGAAATTTGGTGTTTTAATGTAGACGCTAATACTCCAATAGAATGTTTATGTGGTTCAGGTCCATGGTATGATTGTTATAGTGGGCCAGGGCAATAAATTGATTATGTTACAAGAAAAATTATTGACATACGCTGGATTAATGCTATTTGTAATGGGTCTTTGTCAAATATCTTGTAAAAAGAATGCAGTGGCAGATTTCCGGCATATTTCGAACATTAAAACTGTTGACAAGGACATTGACCTTACTCCATATATATACGATTTGTCATTTATTCCGTTGGGAGAGGGAAAGGGGTTAAATTTGAGGATGGCAAATAGATATTTTTTTTATGATGATATGATCATTGTACAGGAGAACAAAAGAAATTCAAATATTTATATTTATGACCTAGATGGAAAATTCAAAGAATTATTAAACTATAGTATTGCAGATTTACCTGAAAAAAATGAAGATAATGCTTTTGGATCGATAGATTTTACAGTTGATCAGGAGAGGGGTTATGTATATGTTTCCAATTCTTATCAAAAATGTGTTCTGAAACACGATTTGAAAAGCAGGTTAAATAAAATAGTCATAAAAGATGTGCAAGGAATCAGTATAATTTATCATAAAGATTTTCTTTACCTCCTTACCATGGATAAAGAAAATGGGTTGTTAAAAATAGTTGATACTAAAAATTTTACTCAATCTGAAAGTTGTATTTATGATAGTAAACCAGAAGTGGGCGTGGGAGCTACGACTTCCAATAATATGATCATAAAGGAGGATAATATTCTGTTGAGTCTTTTTATGTCAGACACGATTTATTGCATTAATAAGTACAAATTCTTGCCCTACTATATATTGGGGACTACACCTGAGGTATCAGTACGATTTGCTCAATTGAAAGAATTGGATTATTATTACTACGAAGAGAGAATAGATAAATATCCGAATTTGCTAGCACCATGGGGAGAAATTGGATATATCCATAATGCTTTATTTTTGCAGTTGTTTACAAAGAAGTGGTTGGTCATTAATTTGAAAAATGATGATGCTTATATTATTCCATATACTTCAGTATCCAGGAATAACCAATTATTTTCTACTCCTTTTGTATATTCTTTGAATTATCAGGATGAATATTATGGAAGTTATATAAAACTGACATATGAATTTTATGAATTGGCCAATAAGCTCATCAACTCGAAAGTTAACCCTTCAATTATTCAAGCTTTGCAAGTACTCATTCAAGACTACCCCCCGGAAAGAGAATTCCAAAACCCCGTGATCACCCGGTTTAAGATTCGGGAAAATTTTATGGATGAATTGAATTAAAATAAGCAAATATTTAGAAGAAAAGAAGGCTTGGGAATTAGGTTTATTGAAGAAGTTCTCATATGTTCAAAAATAAATATTAGAAAAATTGCTGTTTTTTGCAAAGTTGTTCTGTTACGTGTTCAATAGAAATTAATTTTTTAATCTCATCATTAAATTTAAATTGCAGCCCAATACATTAGAGAATTTGCTATTTTAAAAAGATAGATGGCGATGTACTACTCTGTTTTAGAATGTTCAGATAAGTCATTTCAATTGGATTGTTAAGGCATATAATCATTTCCATTATAGAATTAAGTTTGAATAAATGATATGTTTCAGACCGATCATTGTTTTTATGCACTTCGACTTTTTACAACTGAGGAATTCGAAATACTTGTTTTTTTGAAATGGGATAATAGGAAAATTGCCATTGACAATGGATTGCAGAAACGTCAAATAATATATTAAATCAAAATGGCAATTCCTAATTAAAAAGGGCACACATTGTTTTCTTATTCTGAATTCGAATTAATATTTTGAAATTGTTTTTAAAATTCATATAATAAAATGCAAGCTTCACCAACATAAAGACATTCATTTAAAGATGTAAATTATTGAACTTTTCCTTATCCATTTATCAAATAATAATAATACCTTTGCGACCGAATTTTGAAATCGCATCGAAACCATGGGAAAAAGGTGGAATGTAAAGCTCTTGTTTTCTGTATTGATAGGCTGCTTTGTATGGATTGTGGCGTCGGCTTCAGAAGATAATCACAGTCAATCCTGTGCAGGGCATGACCACCATTCTGAATTTAATGTCGGAGAAACAGCACTTCACCACATTTCTGATGCTAATGTTTTCAGTATAGGCCCTTTTCAACTCCCACTTCCCTGTATTTTATATGCTCCGGGACACGGTTGGGATGTATTCATTTCTTCCCGCTTTCAACCTGATTTTGTTGGTCACGGAGACGGCCACATGGCTTACAACCGGTATGTGTTGCATGGTGGAGTAGTAAGAAGGATTGCTGATGACAACTTTCCCTCCGGTGAAATTCCGGTGCATGGATTTATACACCGGGAAGAAATCATGGATGGCGCAAAGAAGGATGTCTATTATGCATGCATCCGCAATGAATGGGTCAGATTAGATAGTAAAAGTACCGCTGATGGTGGTCTTTTCGGGGGGGGGATCACATCTTATTATGATTTTTCCCTGACGAAAAATGTGGTTTCAATGTTGTTGATGTTCCTGTTTTTATCCTGGTTGTTTATCAGCATTTCCAGGAGTTATGCAGACAGGGTAGGGAAGGCACCCAAAGGCGCTCAGTCATTATTTGAACCCATTATTGTATTTCTGAGGGATGAAGTGGCCAAACCATTTTTAGGTCATCATTGGGAACGGTTTTTTCCGCTCCTGCTCAGCCTTTTCTTTTTTATTTTAGCACTGAATTTATTCGGGCAGGTACCCTTTTTAGGAAATGCCAACGTTACAGGCAATCTGGCTGTTACAATGGCGCTGGCATTAGTAACTTTCCTGGTAACCAACCTGAACGGCAATAAACACTATTGGTCTCATTTGTTTTTAGCACCGGGAGTTCCGGCATTTGTAAAGCCCATTCTGATTCCGGTAGAATTGCTGGGTATATTTATCAAACCTATGACCCTGATGCTGCGACTTTTTGCCAATATCACTGCGGGGCATATTGTAATGGTAGTCTTTGTAGGTCTGATATTTATTTTTGGAAAATCAGGAGAAAGCCTCGGCGGTACTGCAGGAGCTGCAGTGGGATCTGCAATCTTGACCATGTTTATGATGGCCATTGAACTGATAGTGGCTTTTGTTCAGGCTTTTGTATTTACCATATTGACGGCCTCATATATTGGTGCGGCTACAGAAGAAGTACATCATTAATTCATTTATAAAATTTTTTAGAATGTCAGGTTCAATAGTTGCAATAGGAATGGGATTGGCAGTAATCGGTGCTGGTCTCGGTATTGGTTGGATAGGCGCCAAAGCAATGGAATCCATTGCCAGACAACCGGAAGCGGTGGGTGATATCAGAGCCAATATGATCCTGATGGCTGCCTTCATTGAAGGTGCAGCCTTGATTGCCTTGCTTTTGTCTTACCTTGTGGCTTAAGCAACAAAGATTATTTTAACAAGTAAAGTACTGATCCTTTTTGCGGTTGGCATTCAGGATCAGATTTTTTAAAAAAATTAAGTACCATTTAACCATATAGAAGTATGTTTTTTCTGGCTGAACTTTCACCTATCAAACCGGATTTTGGACTTTTATTCTGGACGATTGTCATCTTCCTTTTGTTTTGGGGACTGATCGGAAAGTTTGCTTTTCGACCTATTGTCAATGCATTAAAGAAAAGAGAAAACGATATTCAGGAAGCATTGGATGAAGCTAAAAAAGCCCGTGAGGAAATCGCCAATATGAAATCTGAAAATGCTGCATTGCTGGCTTCAGCAAGAGAGGAGCGTTCAAAGATCATTCAGGAGGCAAAAGAAACAGGCAATCATATGATTTCGGAAGCCAGACTAAAGGCAAAGGAAGAATATGAGAAAATCATCAGTAACGCCAAAAATGAAATTGAAAATCAAAAACGGGCGGCTATCAATGACATTAAAAATCATGTAGGAAGTATCGCCATAGATGTGGCTGAAAAACTGATACAGGAAGAATTGAAGGGCGATCAGAAGAAAGAGGAGTTTGTGAATAAGCTCATAACAAATATTCGTTTCAACTAAAACGGCGCCATCATATGTCGGTATTAAAAATTGCTTCCCGCTATGCTAAATCTCTGGTCAGCCTTGCCGTTGAGCAGAATGTATTGGATGATGTGTACCAGGATATGGTAGGTTTCAGAGAAATTGCATCGATACGGGAGTTTACATTATTTATAAAGAGCCCGGTCATTAAATCAGCTAAAAAAATCAAAGTATTGGAATTGATTTTTGAAGGAAAGATACATCCAATGACTATGGCTTTCCTTAGAATTATGACCGGTAAAAGCAGGGAAGAATACCTGGTGGAAATCAGCGATCAATTTGTACGGCAATATAAAGAGTTAAAAGGTATATCCACAGTCCAGGTCACGAGTGCAAAAGCATTGACATCATCACAAAAAGAGGCCATTCGCAAAGCGTTATCCGGACACAAAAGGATTTATGAGCATATTGAAATTGAAGAGAAAACCGATGCTTCATTAATAGGTGGGCTAATCATACAAATGGAAGATCAAAAGTATGATGCCAGCATCTCTGGAAAATTGCATCAAATGAGAAAATCATTGAGCAAATCATAGAATTGAAAGTAATATAATTTGAAATAAAAGTAAATTTTTGATAAAATGATAGGAATCAAACCCGATGAAATATCAGCAATTTTAAAGCAGCAATTGGCAGGTGTCAACACAGCAGCAGAATTGGAGGAAGTGGGCTCAGTACTGCAGGTAGGTGATGGAATAGCAAGGATCTATGGACTTTCGAACGCCCAGGCCGGTGAGTTGGTACAGTTTGATACTGATGTTCAGGCCATAGTGCTCAACCTGGAAGAAGATAATGTGGGAGTAGTACTTTTAGGGCAAGGAGACGGTATCAAGGAGGGATCACAGGTGAAAAGAACGGGAAAAATAGCTTCCGTTAATGTAGGTGAAGGCATGCTGGGTCGTGTGGTTAATCCATTGGGACAACCTATCGATGGGAAAGGCCCGATCGGTGGTCAGTTGTATGAGATGCCTCTTGAAAGAAAAGCGCCTGGGGTAATTTTTCGCCAACCGGTAAATGAACCTCTTCAAACCGGCATTAAGGCCATCGATTCCATGATTCCGATTGGAAGAGGTCAAAGGGAGTTGATCATTGGGGATCGCCAGACCGGAAAAACCGCTATTGCCATTGACACCATCATCAATCAGAAAGAATTTTATGATAAAGGTGAGCCCGTATACTGTATTTATGTGGCTTCAGGACAAAAAGCTTCCACAGTGGCTCAGGTAGCAAAATCACTGGAGGATGCCGGAGCAATGGCTTACAGTGTTATTGTGTCTGCCGCAGCTTCTGACCCGGCACCATTGCAGTATTATGCTCCTTTTGCCGGTGCGGCCATTGGAGAATACTTCAGAGATACAGGAAGACCTGCACTTATTATTTATGATGATTTGTCCAAGCAGGCTGTAGCATACAGGGAGGTATCACTGTTGCTCAGAAGACCTCCGGGAAGAGAAGCTTATCCTGGTGATGTGTTCTATTTGCACTCCCGGTTGTTGGAAAGAGCCGCAAAGATTATCAACAATGATGAGATCGCCCAGGGTATGAATGATTTACCGGACGCATTGAAAAATTCTGGCATTGTAAAAGGAGGCGGTTCTCTTACTGCCCTCCCCATCATTGAAACACAAGCCGGTGACGTATCCGCATATATCCCCACCAATGTGATATCCATCACAGATGGACAGATATTTCTTGAGTCCAATTTGTTTAATTCCGGAATTCGACCGGCTATAAACGTTGGTATTTCTGTATCCAGGGTAGGGGGTAATGCTCAGATCAAATCCATGAAGAAAGTGGCAGGAACCCTGAAGCTTGATCAGGCGCAATACCGTGATCTGGAGGCTTTCTCCAAATTTGGTTCTGATGTCGATCCGGCTACTATGGCGGTATTGGAAAAAGGAAAAAGGAATGTTGAAATATTAAAACAACGCCAATATTCGCCGGTATCTGTAGAAAAACAGGTAGCCATCATTTATTGTGGTACTCAGGGTTTGCTGAGAGAGGTTCCTGTAGATAAAGTTGGCGAGTTTGAAGAACTTTTTCTGACAACTTTGGAGCAAAAAAACAGAGATATTTTGGATCGGTTCCGTGCAGGGAAGTTAGAAAATGACGATCTGCAAACCATTAAAGAAATGGCCCTTGAGCTGGCCTCGCAGTTTAAAAAGTAGTCGGAAAATAAAGTAAAAAGCACCTCAAAGATGAGTGGTCAGTTAAAAGAAGTCCGGGAAAGGATAAAGTCGGTGAAATCCACACAGCAAATTACCAAAGCAATGAAAATGGTATCTGCTGCTAAATTGCGAAGGGCTCAGCAATCTATAGTCCAGATGAGACCTTATGCTGAACGGCTCAATAATATTTTAATCAACATCCTCACCAATCTGGAGGGAGATGCTGATACAGTATTCGGAGTGGAAAGACCCGTAGAAAAGGCTTGCATTGTGGTCGTAACTTCCAATAAAGGACTTTGTGGGGCTTTTAATAATAATATTATAAAGGAAGCCAGACAGAAAATTGAGCAGGACTACAGCGAGCTATATGATGCTGGTCATCTTACTATTGTTCCTATAGGGAAGAAAGCATATGAGTCATTCCGAAAAACCCACAAAAAGGCTAATATCCTCAGCGATTATGTTTTTTTGTTCAATGATCTTAGTTTTGATCAAGCCGATCTGGCGGCTCAAAAAGTTATGGATTCTTTTCAGGCAGGAGACTTTGATGAAGTGTATATCTGTTATGGCCGGTTCAAAAATGCCGCTTTACAGTTTGCAGAGAAAGTTCAGTATTTACCGGTGAAAAAGCTGGAAAAACCGATAACAGGAGGAAGAAGGGCCTCCCGAGCAGATTATATATTTGAGCCGGGAAAGAACGAACTTCTTGATCAGCTAATACCAACCATTCTAAGAACAACATTCTACCGATTCCTACTGGATACCCATGCATCAGAACATGGAGCCCGGATGACTGCTATGGACAACGCCACTGAAAATGCTGAAGAATTGCTGAATGAGCTAAAAATTAATTACAATAAAGCGCGACAAGAGGCCATCACCAAGGAGCTTTCAGAAATAGTGGGCGGAGCTGCTGCTTTGCAGGGTTAATTGTAGAGTTACACCGCAATACTAACACCTTCAAAAGATTCAGGAGTCCGAGTAAGTTTTCGTTCTACACCGGTAACGTCCCTGCATTCTGGCTGGATCCGGTTCTTTCTTTATATTTCGTGATAAAGTAAAATTACTTTATTCTGGAAGTTACTAATGAAATGTCAGCAGTAGTCCATACATCTGCAATTTGCTGATCTACCTCTTGCAGTGCTTTTGAGTTGCCATTATTTTTGTATGCATGTTTTAATCCATGAAGTGCCCACCCATTCCTGGGATATATTTTTAAATCCTTCCTGAACACTTCAATGGCTTCCTGGGTTTCACCCGCTTCAAGCAATACCGCTCCCAGATTGTGCCTGACGGATAAGAACCAATCGGGAGGTTCATTAAATAGCAGATTTTCTTCAATGTCATTGGCTTCTTTTAAAGCGATAAGTGCCTCTTTTGTATTTCCTTTGGAAGCCATCCATTCTCCATATAATACCCGCTCTCCTATCTGCAGAACTGATTTTAATGAGTTAATTCCCCAAATGAGGGCGTTTTCCAATGAGGGATCCTGGGTATATTCTACCAACTTTCTCCATTCCATTTCTGCATTGTGTCCATCTTCCTTTCCAAGGAAGGCCATTCCCCTGGCAAAATGCTGTACTCCCTGAATAAAGGGATATTCTAAGCTTTCTGTCTTTCTGTTAAGAATATCCTCCCATTTACCAAATTTTACTCTTACAAACCAGGGAATCGTGTGAAACAAGTGGAGCACTTCCAGGCCTTCTTCTCCCATCAAATCCTTTTCAACATGTTCATACAATTTATCTGCTGCGTAAATTGCCCAATGACTATTGCCTTCCAGAATAGCAGTACCTGCCATAAAATGATAATTGTGAGGAAAGTAAGCTATAGGATACACTCCTTGGGCTTCACATTCTTTGATATACATACTATCTACCTTGGCCGCTTTCAGATTGACCAATGTGCCTTCATTATAGTCTCCTGTCTGGATATAAATATGTGAAGCCATATGCACTAAATGACCCGCCAAAGGGACAAGCCCGTCACCTAATAATTTTGCACTGACCAATCCCCTTTCCGGCGCAGATGAGCCTTCCACAGCATGGATATACAAATGATGAGCTCCAGGATGTAAAGGATGAGATTCTATCACTTTTTCTAAGATGTCGACAATGAGTTCTGCATTCCCTATAGGTTTACCGGATTTATCCCATAGATCCCATGGTTGTAAATCCATTAAGGACTCAGCGTATAGAGTGCCAATGTCCGGATCATCCGGAAAAGATTGATATACCGATTCCATGTTTTTAGAATACGCCATATCCAAATCATACCGGTCATTTACAGGTTGTGATGTATAGCGCGAATTCAGAGCTTCAATCAGTCTTTGTTCCTTAAGAGTTGTATTGGATCTTCTTGCCATAGCTTGTTTGACAGCATTAAATGCCAGCTCATAGTGATCATCATCCATGCCGTCATTATAATTTGGACCCAATACATATGCATATCCCCAGAATGCCATTGCAAATCCAGGATCTAATTGGTAAGCATACTGAAACGAACGGGCGGCTTCTGCATGGTTAAATGAATAGGAAAGCAATAAACCTTGATTGAAATATTTCCTGGCTAAATCGTCATCAGTGGTCACTTGAATATCCAGCGTTTCCATTCCTTCCAATAAAGGAGCACCACCTTCAACAGTTACCCACTGGACTCCACTGGGAAGAAAACACATGGAGACGGCAAGATCCCAGGGACTTTTGATTTCTGGTGATGGTAAAACCGGTTTACAAGAATATGAAAAAATGAAAAACAACAGAATAATTAATTTAATAAATTTCATAATAAGATATAATATGTGTTAATATTGATATAAATAGGTATATATATTTATATTAAGTTGAATTAAGCAAATTTATGAAAAATTATTTTTCTGGTATTGTTCAAGCAGTATTTTTATTTATTCAAATGATTTTTTTATAGAGACGGAAATTTTATGTAAATGTTTTTTTGTGATTTCTTTATCCCGATGTTGTTATTAGCCAATAGGAAAGCTAAGTCTCTGTTTACTTTTCTCCATCAGATGAATGGAACTTTGGAATTACGCTGGAATTTCTTTCAGCAGAGATGAATAATTCTGAAGTGTGGATTTTTCTTGTAAGGAACTCCAATGGGATTACACCTTATGAAGAAGCTTAAGCCTACCTGGTTTTCATATTGATGGGAAAGGGATTAAACCTGATTTTTCATAGTCAAAAGTATATCGGAATTCGATTGTGTGGACTAGGTTTACACCATTTTTAAATCAACAGACCGGTGAGTTAATAATTACCATCAATACGGATAAGAAAATTAACAAACATTCGAATAAAACTATTAATTTACAACTTAATATTACATTATATTCATAAAAGTTTTATCATGATTAAGGTTGTTAACAATCAATGAAATACTTTTTATACATCCTGAATTTTTCAGGAAAGATTTGGGTAGGAAATTATTGGCTTTTACTATCCATCATCTGAAAGCAGAAAAGGTAGATGTAAATCAACCAAAACAACATGCTGTAAAAATTTTTGAAAATTTTGGATTTAAAGTATTCAAAAGATCTGATAGAGATGACCATGGAAAAGATTATCCGGTACTGAGAATGAAACACAGCAATGAATAAATTTTATCCAAGGCAGTAATCAAAATTGAAACAGTACTTTATTACATCATTTTTGTCAAATGTATAAAAGTAATTATTAGTTATGATACTTATCTACAACATGAATGATACAATATATTATACATATGAAAAGGAGGGGTTTCATTTAAAAATTAAATAATATGCGAAGATTAATTTATTATGTAGCTGCTTCCATCGATGGATATATTAGTGGACCTGAAGATGATATCAGCGGATTTGTGGCATCAGGAAATGGTGTAGATCAGTATTTACAAGATTTAGAACATTTTGATACCGTGATCATGGGTCGAAGAACTTATGAGTTTGGTTATAAATTTGGATTAGTGCCTGGACAGCCTGCTTATCCTCATATGAAACACTACATATTTTCTGGTACATTGAATTTTCACAATTCTCATCCCGGTGTTGAGGTAAAAGAACTTAATGTATATGAAATTGAAAGAATCAGAAAACTCCAAGGCTCTGATATATATGTATGCGGGGGAGGAATGTTAGCAGGGTGGTTACTGGACAGACAATTGATCCATGGGGTTAAATTAAAACTGAATCCATTGATTTTAGGGAAAGGTGTCAGACTTTTTGGATCTTCGGAAAAAAAACATAAGCTGGAAATGATAGAAAGTGTTTCATGTGACGGAGGTCTGCAGATTATAACATATGATATACATTATTAGAAAACAATTTTTAGTATGCAAAATGCAACGGTTTTATTTTCGGATCGTCTATACTTTCGAAACATTCTGAATAATGATCTGGAATTAATATATAGTGGGCTTTCTAATAAAATGGTTACACAATATTATGGTATTCGTTACACAACATTATTGGAAACCCGTGAACAGATGGATTGGTATAAATCATTGGAAGTCCAAAATACCGGAAAGTGGTGGATTATTGAACAACATAATGATAATACATTCATAGGAGCCATTGGTTTTCATAATTACTCCAGACAGCACAGGAAAGCGGAGATAGGTTTTTGGCTTTTGCCGGAATATTGGAGGAAAGGATTTATGTCAGAGGCATTAGTCAGAATGAGTAAGCATGGATTTAATGAAATGAACCTGCATAGAATAGAAGGGTGGGTAGAATCAGAGAATAAAGCATGCATATCGGTTTTTGAAAGATGTGGCTTTAGAAGGGAAGGTGTTGCCAGGCAAACGGAGTGGGTAGATAATCGGTGGATAGATTTGTGCTTATTTGCAATATTGAAAACAGAGTGGATAATTTGATAAAAAATTGGAAAAATGAAAAATTATATAAAAAGTTATGAAGTGAAGTGGTCTGATACGGATCCTAATAAACATATGAGACATACGGCATATAATGATTATGCCTGTCAGGCCCGGATTGGTTTATTTGAATCTATTGGTTTAACCTATACTTATTTGACAGAACAAGGATTAGGCCCCATCTTACTGCAGGAAAACACTTCTTATAAGAGGGAAGTCAATTTGAGTGAAAAGATTTCGGTAAAATGTTATTTATCTTCATTATCAGAAGACGGTCGTTTTTGGACATTTATGCACCAGATATTTAAAGAAGATGGTAATCTTGCTGCCGAGATTGTAGTTCAGGGCTCTTTCATCGACTTGAACAATAGAAGAATAACTACTCCGTCCGAAGAGGTACTGGGACGCTTTTATAAATTGTTTTCAATGAGTCAGACAGCCGGGTAAATCTTTCGCCACTCGGAAACACATTAAGATAAGTGCATCCTATGGATGTATGTATTGCTAATTTTTTAATGGTAACATAAATGTGTCTGGAAAGAATTCCATTTACTTATCTGGAGTCAAAAAAGGTTGCTCTTATTGTGTTGAATATGGATATTGACTTTTTGTGAGAAGTCTTGATGAGGCAGTTTTGATTTAATTTGTCTTCATTATGCATTTTGAGTATTTTTCGGGAATATGGGCAAAAATCAATCAATGTTCATGAACACTTACCAAAAAATACTGAAAGTTGCTTCCCGATGGAGTGTTGATTTTCCTGAATTTATCCAAACCATCGATATGCATACAGGTGGAGAACCATTGCGAATCATTCTCAATGGTTTTCCTCCTTTCAAGGGTCAGAATGTATTGGAAATAAGAAATGATATTGCCAGTCATTATGATCATTTGCGAAAACTGTTAATGTGGGAACCCCGGGGTCATGCGGATATGTATGGTTGTATATTGACTCCCCCCAACGACAAGGATGCAGATTTTGGAGTAGTTTTCCTTCACAATGCGGGCTATAGTACTATGTGTGGTCATGCTATTATTGCTTTATCAGAACTGATAGTGAGAATGAAATGCAAAGAACCTGAAAACGGGGTAGTAAAACTCACCATCGATGCGCCATGTGGTAGGATTTTTTCGAAAGTCATTGCCAATAATGGGCATTCTCATCAAGTTATCTTTCAGGGAGTTCCGTCCTATGTGACAGAATTGGATTTAGTGATTCAGGTGTCCACCCTTGGAAGAGTTGTATGTGATATTGCGTATGGAGGTGCATTTTATGCTTATGTGGATATGCGCAAAAACCGATTTCCATTTCAACTTGTTCCTGAACACCTACCGCAGATCATTGATATGGGAATGAAGATAAAAAGGGCTGTGAATAAATCTGCTCTTGCAATCAAACACCCATACGAACCAGACTTAGAATTTTTGTACGGCACAATTTTCATAGATGATGCTCATCAATCTGAAAATCACAGTAGAAATGTATGCGTATTTGCTGATGGAGAAGTGGATCGCTGTCCCACAGGATCAGGACTATGCGGTAGACTGGCCATACATGAAGCGAGAGGAGAAGTTTTATCTGCAGAAAGAATCACAATTGAAAGCATCACTGGAAGTGTTTTTACGGGAAGTTATGTGCAATCTAAGGATTTTGGATCATTTCACGCTGTTTTGCCTCATGTTGAGGGGAGGGCTTCGATTACCGGATTCCATCAATTTGTGTTGGAGAAAAATGATCCTTTTCCGCAAGGATTTTTACTGAGAGGTTAAGATGCAAATCAAATTCTATATTTCTGTGGTGAAATACTTAGCTTCATCATTAATATTTTCATTTTGAAAATCTAATGCCACAAATAATGTGTATAGGTCATGGTGGTGAGTTGTCAACAGAGACTCTTTGAATATATGAGCATATTGAGGATACTTGTGTTTCTTATCCCATACTGATATTATTTATTTGGGATTGCCTGTAAGCGCATTGATATCAAAATCAAACGTCAACTTTCCACATTGTTCATTGGGAGCTGAGGGGTCTGGTTCATACTTATACCCTTGTGCAGCCTGAATCATCTTTTTAATGACGTTTCTGTCTTTCTCAGTCGTCTGTAATACTTCAATAAATGTAACTGTTCCTGTTTTATTGATACAAACTTTCATCACCGTTCGGCCTGTTGTCAGCTTGTTATCGGAAAGTAATCCTTTTAAGTTTCTATAAATGACTCTTCTTCCAAATACCCCATCACCGGAATCATCATATTCGCCGGTACCTGAGCTTCGATTTCCTTGCCCTTCATCGTTTTGGGTACCAGAAGTTCTGCCCGGGCCAGTTCCGGTATTCCCTTTGCCTGTTCCGGGATTATTGGAGGCGATATCAGAGGGGGGTCCTTCTGCCTTTCCGTCTTTACTCCCTCCACCTGAGGTTGGTGCTGAAGTGGATTTTGGCTTTTCCGCTACTACAGGCTCTGGTACGGTTACCAAAACTTCTTCAGGTACGCTTTCCAGTTCCATATCGAATGAGATATCCTGAGAGGGCACATCCATAGCTACATCTTTCGAAGAGATTTCTACTGGACTTTTGTTCTGAGTATGATCTGTCTTAACCGGATCTGTAGGGCGGGTCTCTGTTATTCGGGGTTTTGGCTTTTCCGGCATAGTGATTTCCTCTGTTTTGGTTTCCAAAGACTTATTGGGTTGCAATTTTACCTCTTCTACGGCTTTGGTCTTTGGCCGGGTGGCTCCCTGATTAGCCATTGCATAAGCGCCTAAAGAACTTTTTTGATAAGTGAATTCTATTTGAACAGCATAAGGTTGGGGTTTAGGTTCAGGGACTTCAGGCAGCAAATAATAGAATGCAATTAATAATAATAGAAGGTGTAAAATGATAGAAATATTTATTCCTATTCTTTTATTTTCCCTTTCTTTAGCCAGATTAGCCATCATATCGATCGTATTTAAAGACACTTTTATTACTTGATTAACGGTTTTAATATGAAAATGGATACAAAAAACACGAACAAAATTATGCCAATTACTGCTGTTTTGTGAGATCAGGTTCAATCGTTTTAATAGTATCAGTACCTGTCAATATCCTGAATCAGCATCTGAGCATACATTTTTTTGATTTTTGCAGGATCTATGCCTTTTTTGAACATCCATACTGCTTTAAAGTTAGCCAGGTTTACCTTCCAATATGAATTGTTGTCGTACTTCCTTGCTGATACCCAAATTCTCCCTTTCATCACTTTGAAGGGAGCGATTTTTCTGGCTCTTCGAAGAAAATCAAAATCCTCCATGATACAGTAATAGGGATTAAAGCCAGCTAATTTCTGAAATATACTCCGGGTAACATAAATGCTTTGATCCCCTCCTCGAAAAAACAGATAGTTGAAACGGGTAAAAAAGGAATTGATTTTTAAATACCATTTTTCGGAATCGAATTGAAAGGGATAGGATCCTATAGGAAATCCTTCTTTGATTCCATCCAGAATGTCTTTTTTGAATTGAGAAGGAGGAAAGGCATCCGCATGAAGAAAGTAATAAACATCACCTTTCGCAAAAGAGGCGCCTAAGTTCATCTGTAAGGCCCTGCATCTCTCATCGCAGGAGATCCAGATTTCATTTTGAGATAGCACTGTTTTTTTTGACTGATCCTGACTTTTGGCATCCACCACCAAAATCTCATCTCCTATATCTAAATGTTTTCTCAAATAAGGTAAGAGGATCCTTAAATTCTTTTCTTCTTGATACACTGGGATTATTACTGATAATTTCATCATTCCAGGCAATTTTTGTTCCAATACCTGTTTAAATCCTCAAGAGTATCAATGTCGGGTAAAGGAGTTAGAAGGTGAACCGTCTTGTTTCTTACTTTCAGGTTGTCTATGGTTGATGATAATAATTGACCTGTACTCCACGGCATGTTTTCAAAAATGCTGTCGGGTAAATCTTTCGTTCCCAATAAATAATAACCTCCATCCAGTGCGGGACCTATTACATAATCAACATGAGAAAGACTTTGAACTGCTTCTTCAAAAATGCCTTCATGGATGAACGGGCAATCAGTTCCAATAATCATCTTAATGCCATATCTCTGATCATGATTGATCTTTTCAAAAGCATTTTTCATCTTTTCCCCCAAATCCTTTCCTTGTTGAATGTGTTTTTCAGTGATCTTGTAATCATATTTCGACATTAAGTCTTCAATATATCGATGGTAAAAGACATGTACATCAAATAAATGAAAAGGGATTTGTTGAAATGTATGATCCTGGAGTTGTGTGTACACTTCAAGTGATGCTTTATGTCCAATATCAGTTGCCAGGCGGGTTTTTACTTCTCCTTCAATCAGGTTTTTACAAAATACGATTAAAGCGTTTTGGGTACGATTGCCTTTCATAGGATATTATCCATTCTGATACCTGAAACTTGATTCTAATGACTCAAAAACAGAACATTAGTGTAATTACATACTGAGCTCCTTCACTTTATTCATCATTTGCACACCATGTACAAGGGAAGCCCCACCCCGGATGGCTGCAGCTACATGCACCGCTTCCATCATTTGTTCTTCATCACACCCTTTTTCCAGTGCATCACTGGAATATGCATCGATGCAGTAAGGACATTGAATTGTATGAGATACTGCAAGCGCAATCAATGACTTTTCCCTAGAAGTTAATGCACCTTCCTCAAATACTTTCCCATAATAATCAAAGAATTTGTCGGCCAGCTCTTTTTGAAATTCTCCTATTTTACCAAATTTTTTCAGGTCCTCAGGATTGTAATATGTTTTCATATGTTTGAATAATTTTATAATTTACTAAATGCCTATTTTCAAATCCCAATGATACGGCTTAAAACGGATAGTCGGGTTTGCATCCCGCTCAATGATCCCAAATTCGACCAAAATGGATAAAATTCCTTTTCTCCCATTAAAATCACCTAAAAACCAATCCATCAAAACAGGAACTCTGACTATATTTTTGTCCGGATCAAATTCTGTTTCCTGCAGAAGATATGCCCGGGTAGCCTCCTGAAACTCCCTGTCGATATTTTCAGCAGTGTAAATATTTACGGGTGGACAGGATAGCGCACCACAGTTGAGTACAAAATGTATCCGGTAATCCAGGGTGTCAACCATCAGTTTTTTCAGTTTTTTTGGAGTATGGAACCTATTAAAATACCCACGGCTTAGTTTATGTCTTCCTCTTCTTAAAATCACATGTTCTATGTCGTCAAAACTGAATGCTTCGTTTGCTATGACAATGGATTTTGTCTTAAAAAACTGATTTCTATTGTCATATTCTGAAGGGTCATTCAAAAGCCGGTATGCCACATAAGCGTTATAAATATTTGTCCAAAAAGCCTTTTTCTTGTGGTCATTGTCCAGATCGTTGATCAATGTTGCCATGTCCAACTTTTTTAATTTTCGGACTATTATGCCTGCACTATCCGTATTTCTATCTTTTATTGCCAACAATAAATCACCGGATGAATCAATCAATTGTAGTGGACTACTTCCTTTAATCTCCAGGTGCATCAGAAAAAACATTATGAAAATGAACCCTATGAATAATTTTGGATTCATAAAAGAGTTTTTGTACATATGTATTATTTAAAAAGTACTACTATAATGAGTCATTTTGTTATTGAAATAACTTTAGGAAAACCATCAACGTTTCAACAAATCAATAAAGGCATTTTGGAATAAGGTAGATTTACTAATAACTATGCTCTTGTGATAAAGTTTTTCCTTTCATAACAATAATAAGGATACTGCCATATTCAAATTTCCCTTAGAGTTATCAAAAATCAAGAATATATACGTTTTGAAAGTTACATCCGGATTATTAAATGTTGAATAAAAATCACAATTATAGGCGATTCTTTATTTTGATTTTGTTGTCTTTCTGGTTCATGGGCAGGGGAGAGGAATTGTTTGCACAAGTAGGTGAAGCAGATTTTGAACAACAAAAAGAGATGAAAAAGGAAAAGAGAACCAAATTGATTGGATTCCCCATCCTGTTTTATCTTCCTGAAACACGTATTGCCGGCGGAGGTGCCGGAAGTCTTACTTTCCGGTTTAGGGGAGATAGTTTGAATTCTTATCCTTCCAATATTGCTTTTGGAGCTGCTTATACGCAGAACAGACAGTTGTTGACTTATATTAATTTCAGAGTGTTCAGCAACAATGAGAAGTATTTGAATTATGGGGAAATGGGTTTTTTTATCTACAACTACTTCTTTTATGGAGTAGGCAACCAGGTATCCCCCGATTACGAAGAATATTACGGAATTACTTATCCCAGGATTCGCTGGCATTCATTAATAAGAGTTAATCCTAAAAGTTATTTGGGTATTCGCGTCGATTATGACCGGTTCAGATTGCATGATCTTGAGGAAACGGGCTTGTTGAATTCTGATGTTTTCCCTGGGGCACCTGTGGGTGTACTAAACCGGGGTATGGGTGTTGTATATAATTATGATTCCAGAAATATTCAATTTTTTCCTTCCTCAGGTTGGTTTATCGAAGCTTTGGCCATGTATACTTTTACTGACTATCCTGAAAATCAAAAGAATACCGGAAAGGGTTTTTTAAAACTTATATTTGATATTAACACTTATACCAATCCTGTGAAGAATCATGTTTTGGCATTTAATTTTCATAATGAATTAAATATTGGGGTGGTACCTTTTCACTCCATGGCTGTGATCGGTGGTCCCCGAAGAATGAGAGGTTTTTATGAAGGAAGATACAGAGACCACCATGTTGTAGTATTGCAATCAGAATACAGAATTCCGGTGTATGGTGTTTTTGGAATGGCTGCATTTATTAGTGCGGGCAATGTGTTTTCTGGGGTGAATGATTATGAATGGAGAAATGTAAGAATTTCAGGTGGGCTGGGTGTTCGTTTCAAAATGGACAAAAAAGACCACCTCAATTTGCGATTGGATTATGGAATAGGGAAGAATACCAGCGCATTCTATCTCACATTCAGAGAGGCATTCTGAAAATTTAAAAGTGGAGGATACCGGATTCGAACCGGTGGCCTCTACGCTGCCAGCGTAGCGCTCTAGCCAACTGAGCTAATCCCCCTCATTTATTTAATGGGAGTGCAAAACTAAAAATTTATTCAATTTTCTGGAAAAGTTGTTCAGAGTATTTTTGTTACATAGTAAAATAAGCATGTTGCTCATAGGCACTCTTTGTTCAATAGTGCAGGAACATGGATTCCAGCTTTTGCACTTATTTATAACGGGATTCTACAATGATCAGAACGTCAATGATATGAAACTGAAAGATGCACATAATGCTACATTATAGTAAAGAATGTATACAATATTTCATTGTGCATCGTTTTTGTTGAGATGTATTAAGTTGTTTCATTTCCGTTCCTATATATATGGTGATATCAATTCAAAGAATCGGGCGTGTATTACAGCTTTCAATGGGTCTGTCATTGGGTATGGCTTTGTATTCTCTTTATCTCTGGGGCCAGGGTAAATGTACAGATGTAGATTTATTTTTAGAAGGCATTTATTATACTTCAGGAGGGGCGTTTGCAGGGGGAATTCTTTTAGGACTGACCACTTACGGAACGAAGTTTTTTGACGGATTTCGTTATTATATTCATAGTGGTTTGCGCTATGGTTTAGTGTATATGTTGGTGACATATGCAATGAGTGTCCTGTTAGATATAAGTTTTCCCGATTCACTCATGTCTTTGGAAAGAAAGGTGGCGGATATTTCTTCTCAGGATCTGGTTTGGGTGTTTTTTGGTCATACCTATACGTATCAGGCTTTCATTGGATGGATGCAGATTGCAGGATGCGGCTTATTGCTTTTCAGAGCGACAGCCCCCGCCGGATTGTTGATTCACCTTGCAATCATGAGTAATGTTTTCATCATACAAAGAAGCTATGGATTATGTCAGCAATATGAAGCTATAATCTATCTGGCTACAGTAACTTTTCTGTTACTTCCCTTTGTGAGAAATCTGATAAATGTTCTCTTGTTGAATAAGCCCACTATAACATTGGAAAGAATGGAATGGGCCGTAGGAATCCATGCCTACAGGGCTACTGCTGTGCTCAAATTGATTTTATTGATGGGCATTGCTATCCTGTATTACAATAAAACCAGGAGGTTTCATCGCTACTATTTTGCCAACTCCAACAGTCCTTTTATAGGAGTGTGGAATATTGATCAGATCGAATATCAACCGGATCAGGATTC
>DAOLDB010000065.1:0-19626 GCA_035327565.1 Saprospiraceae bacterium | reverse complement strand
AAAAATTTTCCAGCGCCATTAGGCTTTTGGAATTCTACTGCTGGAGATGGAATTTTAATTCCCGCCGCAACAAGTGAAGCTTCATAATCAACAATACCTCCCAAAGCACCGATGGCAATGATATTCATATTCACTTCATTTTTAATATACCTATAAAGATGTTTAATTTTATCTTTGGGATAAAGAAGGATTTACCCTGTAGGTAAAAATACACTTTTAAAGCGGATGCGTGAGATTCTGCAGGTTTAAATTAAACAAATCAACATTATGCAAATTTTTGTATTGGGAATGCACAGATCCGGCACCTCCATGGTTACTAGATTGATCAATATGATGGGAGTATATGTCGGAGAAGACCCTATTCTAGTACAATCAAACAAGTTTAATTTAAAAGGATATTGGGAAAGAAATGATGTAATTTCTATTAACAAAGATCTCTTAAACTCCAATGGTTTTGATTGGAATATATTATCTGGATTTAAATTAGAGAATCTAATTCAAAATACTGTAACTCGATTTGAAAACGAAGCAAAAGCGTTAATAAAATACCTGGATAAAAATAAAAGTTGGATAATTAAAGATCCACGATGCTCTATCATTTATCCACTTTGGTCCAAACTCCTTAAAGATCCCTATACCATCATCATTTATAGGAACCCATTTGAAGTGGCTATGTCTTTGCATTTAAGAGATAATATGGATGTTCATTATGGTTTATTGCTTTGGGGGTTTTATTATTTAAATATTTTTCAAAATACAAATAGCACTCCCAGGTATTTTGTTGATTACCAGGAATTTTTAGACAATCCCATTGAATCTACTAATAAATTATATACATTCTTGAATAATAGCGGAACTCCTGGAATTAATTTCCCGGAAGAATTTGAAATTGAGTCCTTTGTTGATGAAAAATTAAACAAAACAAAATACGATAGCAATAACTCAAATTTGCCAGAAAATATCCGATCAATAATAGATTCTATTTGGACTTCATTGAAAGAACATAAGAAACCCGAAAATTTAAGTTTATTACTTGATGAAACTTCTGAATTGCTTTATTCTATAGAAAAGGAATATCAAAGTAATTACGTAAATGTTCAATTATTTTATAATACAGGAGAAAATATAAAATTCTCTGAGAATGAATCAATTTATAAAGTTGTTCAATTAAATACAAAAAAAATTGAATTTGAATTTGATAAGCCACTGCAAATTTCAAAATTAAGATTTGATCCGGCCAATAGAAGTATAGTTGTAAGAATAATTGATGTTTACATATTTAATGAACGAGGCATAAAGATAATATTAAAACCTTCCCTATGGAATGGAATGATTTATGATGACAATATTTTTGTTTTTAAATCATCAGATCCTGCTATAGAATTTGGAACTGATAACATAAAAAATAAAAAGGTAATTAAAATTGTATTCGAATTAGAGTATTTATTACAGGATTCTTTTTCAAAGGACGAAAATAGTTATTTGAAAGGAGAGGAAATGGAAGATCATTCAGTGCAGATAATTCCAAAATTAGAAGGTAGTTCGATTCAAAACTCATGGTCTCAATTATATCAAACTGATCAACTCAATATTAATATGATGCATCCTGAAAAGAAGATGGAAGAATTTTGGGAAAAATTAAACAGTTTTTTAAATGACCAACAAATTCATACCTTGAATTTAGAAAATAAAATAGATAATCTGAATATCTATTTAAAAAGTGTTGAAGAGGAGGTAAAATTTACAAATTCAATTTTAAACGCATCCCATTATGAAAAATATAAGAGAAAAAAGATATTGAATCCCAAGAAACTTTTTATCAAATGGTCACGAGAGTACAAGCTCATTAAGAATTCAGGACTGTTTAATGAATTTTTTTACTTAAAAAATAATCATGATGTTTTTTTAAATGGGGAAGATCCCTTGCTTCATTTTATTTTATGGGGATGGAAAGAAGGAAGGGACCCTTCTGAAAGTTTCAATGTACACGGATATCTTGAGAACTATCCTGATGTTAAAGATGGCAATTTAAACCCGTTGCTTCATTATCTAATGTTTGGAATAAATGAAAAAAGAGCGATTCAATTTCACTTTGAATCAGTAGATTATGAAGAAATCGAAAACTGGAATGCTGAAAATAAGGACGAAGAGAGTCAATCTACTGAATCACAGAATAATGAAGATACTTTAGATTTAGAAATCAATGAAATTTTATTGGACGATAGAGTTTTTAATTGGGAATTCTATGTAAACTATTACTATGATGTAGGGTTCCTTTCAGAATTTATTCGTGAAAATGTAGAAGAACATTGGGTAACTATAGGTATTCAGGAAGAAAGAATAGGCTGTCCCGATTTTGACATTAAGCTTTACAAAAATAAATATTCAGATATTTCTGAATTATACGCTGATGAAAATTTTAATATTATTTCGCATTACATAAAACATGGAATTGATGAAGGTCGCAAAGCTGTCCCTATATTGGATATTCACTATACCAATAAGCATCTCAAAGGACAAAATAATAAAAATGAGATAATGTCCGAAAACTTACAAAAGAGTAATACTACATTAGATTTGGATGGTATTGATATGTTAGCTGATCAAATTAAGTATTCTTTAAAATTTAATCAATTTACCATTTCGATTAGTCATGATAATTACATAACTAATGTTGGTGGGATACAAATATATATGCAAGATGAGCAAATTGATTTTAATCATTATGGTATTTCTTATGTTCATTTAAGTCCAGAAAAATACCAGAATTATCATCTAACCGAAAGTTATGAAATATTAAAATTAAATATTATAGTCGATGGAGTGAATATTGGCATTTATGATAGTACAGATGTTGTTAATAGTCTTTACAATCTATCCGAATTAGGTTTTGAATTTATTAGTATTCAAATTCACCAATTAATGGGTTGGAAGCTTGAAGTACTTGATGCCATGTTTCAGAATATTAAAATTGAAAATAAATTTTTTTTTATTCATGACTACTTTTCAATATGTCCACAGTATAATTTGCTAAGAAATTTTACTGAATTTTGTCAGGGGCCAAAAATTAATTCTAATGTTTGTTCCATTTGCTCATTTGGTCATTTAAGGAATATTCAATTCAAAGAAATCAATAAATTTATTTATTCTCAAAACTTTAAAATCATAATACCTTCAAAAACTGTATTTAGACTTTGGATTAAGCATTATCCCCATTTACAGAATAATGTTAAAATTTTGCCTCATATAACATTAACGAATTCAAATAATATTTTTAAAGCAATTGAAAGAATAAAACAAAGAAAATCAAGAATTAAGCCACGTATTGCTTTTTTAGGTCACCCAAATTTGATAAAAGGTTGGAATATTTGGCGTAATTTAATTGACAACCATAATTTGAATAAATATTATGATTGTTTTCATTTGGGGGTTAAAAAAGTAAGTCCAATTGAGAATTTCTATCATATTCAGGTAAGTAAAGAAAATAGATTGGCCATGGTTAAAGCACTTAAAGAACTTCAAATAGACATAGTGATTTTGCCTTCTATAATACCAGAAACATTTTCATATACATTGCATGAATCTATTGCAGCTGGGTGTTTTATTATCACTCATATAAACAGTGGAAATATTGCTGAAATGGTTTTAGAATACGATACAGGATTTCTTTTTGTAAATGAAATTGAATTAATTGAAAAATTAATAACGGAATTTTCAACTTTTGAAAAACAATTAGATGAATTTCAATTAAATAAAGCTACCTATTATAAATTTATAAATCACAGTCTGATTCTGGAAGAAAGTTTAAATTAACATTTCATATGGTAAAGTGCTTTACATCAATAACGATAAATTATATACCAAAAGCGAGAGTTTTAGCAAGTTCTTTAAAAAAGTATCATCCCGATTGGGAATTTATTTTAATAATTTCTGACAGTCCAATTGATAAGGAGAATTTTGTAAATGACTCATTTGATCGAGTTATATATTTGGAAGAATTAGGTATTTTAGGATTAAATTCCTGGGTTTTTAAACATAGTGTTGTTGAGATTTGTACTGCTGTTAAGGGGTTTGTTCTTGATAGTCTATATAAAGAGGTGGATACTGATTTTGTTATATATTTTGATCCAGATGTAGTTATTTTTAATTCATTAGATGATTTAATAAACCTTCTTAATGATTTCTCTTTTGTAATAACTCCACATCTATTGCAACCAGAATCAAACCATGGAGCTATTCTTGATAATGAAGTAAGTGCTTTAAAGCATGGAGTTTATAATCTTGGTTTTCTGGCAGTTGGTAAGCAAGATCAAAGTCTTGAGTTTGTTGAGTGGTGGAAAAACAGATTAATGAACTATTGTTATGCAGATATACCCAATGGCCTATTTACTGATCAAAGGTGGATGGATTTGGCTCCGGCTTTTTTTGATAAACATTATATTTTAAGAGATCCTGGGTATAATGTTGCATCATGGAATTTAAGCCAAAGAGAAATAACTCTAAATCAGGAAGGAGATTTATTGGTTAATGGCTACCCATTAAGGTTTTACCATTTTACAGGATATGATTCCGGTGCTGGAAAAGTTATGACTGATATATATGGAAATAATAATACTTTAATAAAAGAAATTTGGGATTATTATGAAAATGAATTGGAATTAAATGGTCAAAGAAGGTATGGAGTTATAAAATGGAAATTTGACTTTTTTAATAATGGAAAACAAATTACAAAAGAAATGAGAAAACTATATAGAGAACGTAGTGATTTACAAAAGCATTTTCCCAATCCTTTTAATACCGGGGATGATACTGATGGTGGATTTTATAGATGGTACTCTAATGTTTAATGCAAAATAATCTGAATTAAGAATTACTTTTCGTAAATTGAAATGGAATACAAATTTATTTAAATTTATAAGAATAGAATTTCCTCATATAATCCGATTCTACATAAAGGTCATTTAATGAAAATTCACTAAATAACCTATCCCTTACTTGATTTACAACTTTTCCTACACTAGAATCTTTGCTTTCATTAAGATGATTAAGATTAAATGTATCAATTTTTAGGAATTCTTTTATTGCCATCTCACAGTACATTTTAATATCTTCAAATCTAAATATAAGCATGTCATAGTAACTACCATTAGTTATAATGTAGCCTTTACCATGATCAAATGTCTCATTAAAAACAGGATTGTCAAGAAGAGGATCCAAATGAGTCTGAAACCAAAGATGTGGTCTCATAAGAATCCAAAACTGTCGAATAACAAGTTGCATTTTTTTATTCTGTGAGTAATGTGTAGCAAGTCTCCTATAATCTGCCATACTATTTATATCAACTTTATCAACATTGTCTTTATATAAATTCAAAACATCCTTAACAAAAATGTAAATAATTTCCTCTAATTCCTGTTCTTCTGTGGCCTCTATTTTTTTTTCTACATATGCAGAAATATCATCTTTATATTCATGAAAGTTCTGAGATAAGTTTGAAAAATACCAAGTCAATGGATCACGTGTCATACTAATAAATTTCAAACGTTTCTTTTGTATTCCGTTATCCTGTTCTTTGTACCTATAAATTTTATTGAGTAAGATCGTGTTTACAAAACATTGAACAATACTATGAAAAGCTGTTTGCTCATTTTTACTACATATAATGAAATTATCTATAATCTTTAGAATAGCTTCTTTAGTGATAAAATGACACTGTGTTGCATGAATATTGTATGCTTTTAAAGACTCTACAACAGAAGTTGAGCCCACTTTACCCATTTGTACAACAATAACTTCATGCATTGTGTCAAGGGAATAATAGTCTTTAAAAATCTCTTGTGTCATCATGTTTGAAAAATGTAAAAGGCATGTAAATTATCAATATAATAAAAATTACATTTAAACTTCTAAAGTCTATAAAAATTATGATTTAATGAAATTTAATTTAATAATTGTTATTGCTCAATGTAAAGACTAACCTGATGTTTTAGTCCTCTATATAGTCGGACTTAAATTCAATAAAAACTGAAATATTATGTCCATGAAATAGACACAAAAGAAATTCAGTAAGGCTGAAAAGTTAAAAATTATCAAAGAGGCCTCAGGCCAGTATATTTATCTATCATAAGTAATTAGGGATTATCCTTATCGCAATATATATGTTTTCACGATGGAACAGGGGATTTTTTTTGAAATTACCAAGTTACATACACCTTATTACTTGAAGTCCATGAACGATAAAGGCTCTTACCAAAAGATCATCAATAATCTTAATAATCTGAAACTGGACTTTGAAGAGAAATAACTCCATTTAAAACACAATACACTTTGCACGTTCCTAGGGATATTGATCCTTTATAAAGAAAATCTTGGAAACTTCAACGATTCCAACATAGTATATATAGGGTTCAACCTGATACTTCACTATGAAATTGCGACATAAAATTATACTTGAAGTCCGGAGTTATGAAATTACATTCAAAGAAAACTTCCAAAGAAATTATCATTCTTAACTTTTCACGATAAGACATAAAGTGAAAAATGATCCTATTGGATAAAAACCAATAGGTTCATTAATTTGTGGTGAATTACTTTTTAATGTATTTTTTCTAAGTTAATCAGTTTGGCTGTTAGCTCATTTATTCTTTTATCTTGTTCAATAAGATGTAATGTTAGTTCTTCAATTTTTTCCAATAATTTTATATTCATTTCTCCAAGTTTGAAACCACCGTGTTTTTCAATTTCTTTTGCATTTGGAATATTAGGTAAGTGACCAAATTGGAGTATATATTTTTCTAGTTCCTTTAATGATAAAAGGTTGTAATCATCCTGAAAAACATAATCTGGCCATATTGAACTAGTATTTTCAACCATAACTTCTTTGGTTCCTATTAACCCATTAACAGCTAGTAAATATCCATTAGGATTGCTAGTTGGATTTACGCCAATTGCAAGGGTATTCATGAAAAAACTTTGTCCTCCCGCATTGAGAAATATTCTATCCTGATTCGTATTATTTCTTACAAAAAGTTGACCACTTCCAGTAGGATTTACTTTCATGAAAAACTTTGCTCCAGTATCATTTCCCAAAACTATTCCGTTTATATTGTTTGCTACTCTGACTTGAAGAGGAAATCCAGGAGTCAATGTGCCAATTCCAACATTTCCAGAACTTGGAAATGTATTTTGAGAAATAAGGAAATTACAGGTAATTAATAAATAAAATAATGTGATAAGATTTTTCATGTTTTAAGTATTTAAAAAAAATTAATTAATAGTTAATTATTATTTGATATCCAACCCAAACCTCAAAACCTGTTTCTGCCTTTGCATGAAATCACGGCTTTAAGACGATGACTTCTTTAGCTTTTAAACTTGAGTTCGTCCCTTCATTCAGTTTGATCTTACATAACCATAACCTGCCTGTGCATAGTAAGTGATTTACAAGCTGAATATTTTTGTCCATATCTCCTTCCATAAACCCCATTCCATGAAACTGCCTGCCCGGATACTCCAATGCATAAACTCTGGTTATTGCAAAAAAAACATTTTAAAATATACTAACCACTGTCGTTACTGTGGCGTAAAACTTCCAAAATCCATTCATCCGTATAAGTAAGTAATGCTTATTGTGAGATGCGGTCTGGTTGTATAATCTTAGTTATTAGCAGGTATATGGTTTAAAATTGTCACCGAGTATAAGTAAAAAAAATTGGAGGAGATAAACTGGATTGAATATTTAATCCGGCCCGGGCATGAAATCAGGGCATCAGTGTGATGTAGTCAAGAGTTTTAAGCGAAACTTATCTACCGGCATCCAACATAAACCGGGCTCCTACATAACAATACTGAATCTCCTATGATTTTATCATTTGTGGTATCTAATAATTCGATTTATTCACCAACATAATTTCCAATTTAATTAATTTATCAATTATTCTAAAAGGTCACTGACTGGTACATCCCAATAGTTAATATTTGGATCTCTATTTTAAATAAATATGTATATTCAATGAAAAATATTCAAGATAGACGTATGAATATTTTTGTTTTCTCAATTTTTATTTGCTATCCTTTTTATTTAATGCTTTTTTTTAAAAGATAATAATACAGCTTCATAGTAAATTTCTCTGACAAAATAGAAAACTAAAATAAAATTGTTTCCACTAATGCTATTTGATTCAAAAAAACATCCCATCATAATAGGTGGATCACATCGTTCTGGCACAACGCTTTTCAGAAGAATCATTAATAGTTCAAATACGATATATTGTCCACCAGAAATAAAATTTCATAAAGATCTTCTTACTCAATATCTAAATGATGAATTAGCATTTGCCAGACTAAGCTCCTCCATAAAGGTATTGGATTTGCCTGTTGAGTATTGGTTAGATGAATTCGGGAAAGCATTTGTAAATTGCTACAATAAAGCTGCAAAGCAAGCCGGAAAAAATAGATGGGCGGATAAAAATCCTGAAAATTGTATCAATATCTTTCATTGGCATCGATTATTAAATGGGAAGTTAAAATTTATACTCATTGTAAGAAATCCTCTCGATATCGTAGCTTCTATGAATGAAGCCAATATGTACAAAACTTATCCAGATGATTTGCAGGGAAAAATGGATCAAGTCAAGACTTACCTCGAGTCCGCTTTACAATACGCAGATGCCAATAAAAATAGCTCTTTGATAGTAAAATATGAAGACCTGGTATTTAATACACCAAAAGTTATGGCTCAGGTTTTCGATTGGTTGAATGAACCATGGGATGATCAATTCCTGATTAAAATTTTTGATACATTTCATAAAAAAGGGTTAGAAGATCCAAAATTTTCAAGGCATAAAAATGTATCTTCTGAGAATATCAATAGATGGAAAGATGATCTTATATGGGATGATGTGAAAATGATAGAAAAGTATTTACACCCACTGATTTCACATTTGGGTTATCCAATCCAATCTATACAAAAAAAAATTTAGCCAGGTAATTTACAGTCTGCCCTGATCATAATGCAAACACTTGCATTGTTGAATATTATTGATTTACAATGGTAGCACTAAATCTTGTCCCTGGTTTTACATGAAACCCCGGCTTTAAAATAATTTCCTTCTGGGCCGTAATCACAATGTCTGATCCTTCGGATATGGCGGTATCAGCTATGATCACTTCTTCAGACATATGCGTGGCTATATCCAATGCGGCAGCCAATTCCATAAGAGGCATAGCTGGAATGGATTCCACACTGGCTTTTCTTTTTGTTTCCCGAAGGGGTGCTTTCATGTTTTCTACCGTGTCGGACGAGGGTGTAGTACTTTCTTTTGTATTTATTTCCTTATTCAATGTTTCCATTTCATCCATGGGAGTTTCCACACCTATCACTGCAACTTCCCGGTCAAACGGATATATTACCCAATCTTGCATATCAGGGGGATGAATGGTCTTTTCTTTTGTAGAATTCTCCAACACCCGAACTAAGAATACCCCTGCTGACAACATGAATATAGCCAATCCGGATATGACTAAGGTTCGCCAGGAAACATATTTAACCTTACCGGATTTCACAAAGCCTGGCTCTACGGCAGCTGCTTCCAATATCCTGCCGGTTAAAGTCCAGGCTTCCCACTCCTCTCGCAATTGCTCGTTTTCTTCCAGCTCATGGTCAAAGGCCTGCAATTCTGCCGGAGTCAGCTGACCATCTAATCTGTCCTGTATCCAATCTTTATATTTCATGTTTTAAAAATTTCCTTTGTTTTAAAAATTTACCTGCTTGTGGTTTTGTCATATAACTCCGGGTTGAAACCCGGGGCTAATCATATTAAGCTCTTCCAGAGCTTTTTTAATCATTTTTCAGTAGCTTTTCAATGTACATCCTGGCTTCGGGATGGTCGAGAATGTATTGTGCTATTTTCTTCCTTCCCTTCATATGGGCATTTCTGCATGCTCCCTCGCTTTCATAGCCGGTTTTCTCTACAATCTCCCGGAAGCTGTAGCCCCTTGCATTCCACAGGAGGACTTCTACCTGTTCTGTATTGTCCACTACCTTCTGCAGCCAAACCCGGATGCGGATAGCCCGGCCTTCGTGATCCATTTTCTCCTCCAGAGACGGATATTCGATTCGGACATTTTCTTCAACCAGCAATGTTTCTGTCTTTCTTCTGTCCTGAATAAAATCAAGGGCCGCAAAGCGGGCTACTCCTGTGTAATAGGAAGAAAGCTGTGTTCCCTCCTGTAAAATAAGACCTTTCTTTATCCGGCGCAAAATCTTTTCATCCGTAACAGAAAAAATCGTATCCCAATCCTCACGTTCAAAATCCGGATACAATCGCTTAAGATATCCCAATGCATAGGAGCGAATCCAAACAAAAAACCAGTTTAATACGACCTGGTCCTGATGGTTTCCACGGCGCATAGCCTGGAAGACGTCATCATCACTGTAGTGAATTACAGTTTCACTTTGTCGTGTTTCTGTTTTCATGTTTTATACTCAATTAGCTTTCAAAACGTAGAAATTTAATACCATAATTTGTAAAAAGATAATCATATAATAATAATTAGTTCAATTTTATACTATTTGATTTCGGGAGAATCATTTTTGAATTCCGGATCTTGTGATGGATTTACCTGTTTTTTATTACAAAGTGGAATAGAATTAAAATATTAAAAATTATCGTTCTATATTCGTCTGACAATCATAGTTTGAATAATATCAACACCATTGATTCATACCTGACCGAACATGGGGTTTTACAAGAAGATATTAAAAAAATTAGCCGGCTATTATTATGTATGGTTGCTGAAACGGAGCCGCCTGTTTGATCCGTTGTATTACTTCGAAAAATATCCCGATATATGGGATTCGGGTCTGTCGCCGGAGATGCATTACCTTCGGTATGGTGGAAAGGAGGGAAGGGATCCGTCTCAGCATTTCTCTACCGGCGAGTATCTCAGCCGGCGTCCCGATGTCATACTTTCGGGAATAAATCCTCTCATCCATTATATACGCTTTGGAAGACGGGAAGAAATCTCAAATAAGGGACTGAAAGAAAAGTTGGATGATTTTGGCCAAAAAGGGAAATCAGTGACCAGGCAGATATTCCATCACCATGATCTGCAATTGATAAAAAATAGTCCCTGGTTCAATGCAGAGTTTTACCTCCAGATGAATCCGGATATTCAAGAGGCCGGGATAGATCCTGCCCTGCATTACCTGTTCTATGGATGGAAGGAAGGAAGAAGCCCGGGAACCACTTTTGATCCCTACTATTATATGCTGAATTATAAAGATGTGCCTGAAAGCAAAATGAACCCTTTGATCCATTATCTGAAATTTGGACAACAGGAGGGCAGATTGCCCAGACCCTTTGTGCATGACGAAAAAATATATACCGGGCAGGCAGATATTACCCAAACTGAAGTGCCTGAAGATTATACCTTCCAGAGTAAAATAGCGGTAGTTTGTCATCTGTATCATTTGGAACTGATGCAGGAGATGATGGCTTATATTTTAAAAATTGACTTCCCCTATCACTTATATCTTACCATAAGTGAAGAGAACCGGGAAAAAGTAGTTAGCTCCTTATCCGGTATGGTCGATGATCAGCAGGTGACCCTAATCACGGTTCCCAACCGGGGCAGGGATATAGCGCCTTTTCTGAGCGTGCTGGAAACTCACCTCACCTCTTATGATCTCGTTTGTAAAATCCATACCAAGAAAAGCCCTCATGATCTGAATCTGCAAAACTGGAGAAAGTATTTACTGGATCAGTTGCTGGGAACTACTCAATTGATCAGAAGAATCATTTATGAGTTTGAGACGGATCAGCAATTGGGTATGATATGGCCGGTGCCTCATCAATATCTGGAAGTGCTGAAAATGTCAACAGGGTGGGGGAATGAAAGTACAGCCACACCCAATGCCTTACGTGCGGCATCCGCACCTCTGGATATAGATATCCACACGCTCCCTGAAGACTTTGAATTTCCTGCAGGTAGCATGTTTTGGTTTCGCCCGGGGGCATTATCCCATTGGCCCCCTTATTCTGTACTGGACCCTCATTTTGAAGAAGAAAGCGGTCAAACTGACGGCACATTGGCTCACGTATGCGAAAGGCTCTTTGGTATCATGTGCCTGCAGGCAGGCTATACCTGCAAAAAAGTATATTTTATGCAGCAAACAACGGAAAATCAGGGTAATGCATATCCGGTGTCCGGTGAATACTGCGTGAAAATATTATTTATAGCTCATGATATGGCATTGGCCGGAGCGCAGATGATATTATTCAATATCATCCAATGGCTCAGACTCCATACTGTAGTGGAGCCTCAGGTGCTGGTATTGCAAAAAGGGAGCGATGGGGGTCTCCTTGCTGAGAAGTTTATGCCTTACACCCCGTTAATTTTCTGGGAAGATTTACTCCAATCAGGGTCAAGGGAGACCGCTGTACAGGGTCTGATGGAGAAAACCGGTACTATTGATCTGATCTATGGCAATACTGTAGTGTCTGCCCGCTTATATCCGTTACTGTCCGAATACAAAGTACCTTTTATTACGCATGTGCATGAACTGGAAGGATCCATCCGCCAATTATTAAGCCATCAGGAGATCCTTGATTTGCAAAAGTATACAACCACAGCCATTGCCTGCTCAGAGGCAGTCCGTTCCAATTTGTTGAGAAATCATGGGTTCCATCAAGACAATACCACTTTGGTATACGAGTTCATTGAAACCAGTATAAACATGCCGGAGGATATAAAAATCCTTAGACAAAATCTGGGTCTGCCTGCAGACAAAAAAATCATTTGGGGATGTGGTACTGTAAGCCATCGGAAAGGCACAGATCTTTTTGTCGAAACGGCCAGGATATTAAAAGAATCAGGAGTCAGGAATTTTGTTTTTTACTGGATCGGGGATCATTATTGGTATAAGGAACAAAATTTTAAACTGTCCTGGGATGAGTGGGAAGATACCATTGCCGGAAAGGGATTGGAAGGAATGGTTCATTTTTTAGGCATCCTGGAGAATCCCAAAGATTATCTTGCCGCCGGGGATATTTTCTTCCTCTCCTCTCGCGAGGATCCTTATCCGCTGGTTTGCCTGGAAGCGGCAGAGTGCGGGTTGCCGGTCATTTGTTTTGACGGCGCCGGGGGTATGCCAGAGTTCGTGGGTGAGGATTGTGGTAAAATAGTTCCCTTTTTGGATACAGATCAGGCGGCTGAAGCCATTCACCTCCTGGTTGAAAATAATGAATTGCGTACAAGATTAGGAAAGGGAGCCAGAGAAAAATTACTGTCCAGGCATACTCATGACATTGCAGTGCCTTCGATTTTGCATTTGTGCCGTACCCTTATCCACAATCCCTATCCGGTCAGCGTGGTGGTGCCGGTGTACAATCAGTCGGCATTTTTGGAAAAACGATTATCCACGATCTTCAATCAGACATTCAGGGATTTGGAAATATGGGTATTGGATGATGCTTCCACGGACAACAGCGTAGTGGTAGCGGAAAGTTTTTCCTGGTATCCTTCTTTGAGAATAGTACAAAATGAAAACAATACCGGTTCGCCCTTTGCACAGTGGCGAAAGGGCATTGCACTGTCTCGCGGTCAGTATATATGGATCGCGGAAGGAGATGATTATGCGCAACCTTTGTTGTTGGAAAAATTACTCAAATTTTTTACCGATCCGGATATCAAGCTGGCGTACTGCAACTCTGATGTGGTTATAGATAATGGTGGAGTTCTGGAAGGTTATTATATACACAACGGTCATTACCATCATTTGGATGTACCTTACGGCAAATGGTTGGAAGATTATATCAACGAGGGTCAGGATGAAGTGTTGACCGCATTGGCTATAAGAAACACCCTACCCAATGCAAGTGCGGTCTTGTTCAGGCGGTCCGCCTTTGAGGGATTAAACTGGGAAGAAGTGATGAAGTATCATACGGCCGGAGATTGGTACATTTACCTGAGCATGTTGAAAAAAGGTAAGATTGCCTATTGTAAAATGGCTTTGAATGTGCACCGCAGACATAGTCAATCGGTAGTGGCAGGTCACAAACACATTGCCGGTAATACCTTAGGTGATTACTTTCAAATACATAAGAGGGTTGTGGAAGAATTTGAAGTATCAGATGATACGGTAAGGAAAATGGCGGATAGTGTATGTATCCATTTAAGGAAAATATGGCCTGATCTGAGCGATGAAGAGTTTGAGGCATTTTATGACAAAAATGAATTGTTGAGTTTGCAAACTTCTCATGATAATAAGTGAGGATCATTTAATTAAAAGTATAAGCATGACCATTTGTTTATACAAAATATGAATCGATTTGAGTATCAATGAACCTATATTTTATTTACACATCGGTCAAACCAAAACCGGAACTACGGCGATCCAAACATTTTTAGATATCAACCGGAAAAAATTGTTCGAAAAGGGAATTTTGTATCCCAATATGGATGCGCCTTCCTATCTGGATGATCATTGTCCCAATCATGCAGATTTCTTTGTCAAAGGCAAAGACGATGAGGAGATCGTATTAAGTGAGCTGGAAAATTTGTTTCGTTTTTGCCGGGAGCATAATGTCAGGATATTGGTCATGAGTGTTGAATGGTTTCCTTTTAAGTGGTGGGCCGACCTGATGGGTACAGCGATTCACAAACTCGGATGCAGTTATAAAATTCTGCTGTATCTCAAAAGACAGGATTATTGGATTGAAGGTGCATGGAAACAATGGGGGCATAAAGGGGAAGAATATAGTACAATCAGGGACTATTATCGAAATGTCAATCTGAATTGGTTGAGAAGAATACAGGCATGGTTGGTACATTTTAATAAAGATAATTTTGAGTTGTTCCCCTTCGAGAAAAGTGCGATAGGAGAGGATGTGGTGATGCATTTTTTGAGCCGGTTGGGCATAGATTCAAAAGAGGATTTTGAAGTTCCGGTTTTCAATGAAGAGAATTTCAATTTTGGATTGTCTCCGGTGGTGTTGGAAATCCTTCAAACCAGTCATCGTCTGTTAAATTCACCTGAAGATAATAGATTACTGATTTATTTTTCAGACAAATTATCAGACCATTATAAAAAGAAAGACCCATTTCAATCTTATGGTTTATTGTCTCCCACAGAACGCATAGAGATATTGAATAAATATGAAAAATCCAATCAGCAAATTGCACAGATTTTTTTTGGAGCGGAGAGGGAAACCCTTTTTCAGGAACCCTGGCCGGATCCGGATGTGCCATGGCAACCTCCTGAAAGTCTGACATTGGAAAGTGTAGTGCCGGTTTTTGTTGAATTGCTATACAAACAATATGTTGAAACGGCGGCTTTACGAAATCAATTAATGAAAATAACGGGTGAATTAAATCAGCTGAAATGTCAAATACAAGGGAAACCAAATGAAGCTGAAACGAAAATTATTTCCTGGAAGTCGCTGGATTGCAAAAGTATATTGATTCATGAAAAATATCGGCATCATTTGGTATGGGTAGGGGAAAATGATAATGGCTGTATGGTTCAATCACAAGGCAATGATCCCTATTTTATTCTTCCTTTTCATTGGAGGCTTCTCTTCAATCATTCCTTCCGGATTATCCTTACGGTGCCTGAAGCGACAAGTGTCCGGATTTATTATAAGAAGTATTTTTTTGACAGACATCAAGAAAGAAATTCTGTGGAGCAACTGGCTCTTCCCGGGAGAAATGTATTAATTTTTAAATTACCCGGAAGGCTGTTCCTGGGAGATCTGAGAATTGACCCGGGTACAGTGTCCGGAAGCTATGTCATCCATAGTATTGAAGCAGGGGGTTGATTATGACAATGAAATAGGTAGACACTTATAACAATACGGAAATGTAACTGAAAGTAACACTAAGCATTTTAAAGCATTCTGGTTTAGATTAGTTCCACAACATAACCATCGACTTTTGTTATATTTACCTGTTGCATTATTGCTAATGGTGCCTTTGGCTGATATTGTGGATTGGGGTATCATGGGGATGAATGGATTGTTCCATGCCACCATGGTGCTGTATTCATTAATATTAGTATCTTATGAAAAAAATTGAACATTTTCACTGGCCCTTATATGGGCCGGTTTTGCCACTTTTTCTTTTGGAAATGGCATGTTTGTGTTGATGTCTGGCTTTGTGAGGCTGATGATCAGGAACCCAAAACCGTTCAAAAAAATCTTGGTGTGGGGTTTTTTCAGTGTTTCTACATAGCGGTAATGACAGGATTGTGAGCGGAAGATAAAAGGTTGACTTGGGTATCATGTAAAATAAAGTTGAGATGTATATTAAATTATTAAATCAAATGGTTAGTTTTTAATAATTTGTTTAATAAGCCTCCATGATAAATTATTGAGTGGATGGAGAACAGTCGTATTTACTGATGAGAAAGCAAATCATTGCATATATATTATTTACAATTCTGACGCTCATTGTGGGCGGGATCCTTTACTACCATAGTGGGAGGGCTCCTTCCATTATATTAGAAATCGAATTCAATTCAGATTATGATGAAGTACAGTTGTTTCACAGGAATTTTACCGCATTTAATGAGTTGCAGAGTCAACGGGTTCAGTTGATTCAAAAAGATGATTTTCAAAAAATTCATTTGTTTCTTCCCGATATTTGGATTAAAGGATTCAGATTGGATCCAGGACTATTATCTGATACCCTTCGCATCAGAAGCATAACTCTTACGACGGGCATTTTGAGAGATTCCATACCGGCCAGGAACATTTCTGAGTATTTTAATGTCCTTTTTGTTTCATCGTCTTTTTTGGACCATGAAGAAAATTTAGTTATTGCTGCAGATGTAAACCGGGATATACAATTAATTGCAAAGGAAAATGTAGTTCAGAGATTTTGTGTGTTGGATCAGGCTCGTTGGAATTTCAATTTGATTATTCTTTTACTCTTTTATCTGGCAGGAATTTTAACTCTATGTGGCATCTCATATTTTAAAATGAAAGAAAAACTATTCAACAATACCAAGGTAAGTGATACTATACGATCCTTCAGAACTTATTGGATAGAACACAAAGAGAATTGGATTCACATCGTATGCTTAAGTATTGCTATTTGCATTGTAGTTCAATATTATATAAGTATATATCGGTTTTCTGTGAATTTCCCCTATTGGGATGAGTATTATTCAGCCTTTGGTTTGATGGATCAATTCCATCAATTGAAATTTCCCGATAATGTATTGCTATTATTCAGGCAGCACAATGAACACCGGATGTTTGCATACCACATTCTGCCGGTACTCCAAAATGCATGGCTGGGAGAGATTAACTTCAGCCATATTAATTTATTCAGCAATGCATTTTTAATAGTGTTGTGTTTTCTGCTATTGATATGTTTGCCAAAAAACTACCGAATGAAGGGTATAACTATTCTGCCGGTAGTTATGTTGTTGTTTGTTCCATTGCATGAGATATCTAACTGGGGGTTGATGAACATGAATGGCACTTTCCAATATGTATTGGTTTTAGGATCCCTGGCATTGCTGGAAAGGCAGGATGTAAAAGCCTTTGTACTTTCACTAATATTAGTGGTTATAGCTACATTTTCTTTTGGCAATGGGATGTTCGGATTTTTACTGGGATACTTCGTAATGGGACTGAATGATAAAAAACCTTGGCACAAAATAGGAATCTGGACCGTAGTGTTTATGATTTGTTTGCTACTATATTTTCACAACTATCAATCCGTTGGACACCATCCATCCAAAATGATCGCTTTTCAGCAACCAGTGATGGCAGTTCAGTTTTTTTTGGTATTTATGAGTGGGGTTTTTGAGCCGGCACTACCCCATATCATTAAATGGCTGGCGGCAAGTGGAGTATTATTAATTGCAACATTTTTATTACTCATATGGAATAACAGAACCTCTTTTCAAAAGCACAGATTGATCATAAGTTATATGTTGTTTATACTGATGAACGCGGGGGCAACTATGATGTCGAGAGTGGGTTTTGGAGTAGGGGCTGCAACTGCTCCACGGTATGCATTGATGTCAGTAATTTTTCTTGCCGCTTTATATGTATTATGGATTAGTTCTGTAAAGTATATCAGGAAGTCTGTACTTTATATTTTATTGGGAATGAGTATGATCCTTTTTTATTTCCGTTGGCAGAAAAACTACAGAGTGATGAGTATCCATTATGAAAATCAGATTCATGTCTTACACTCGTATAAGAATGAGCTTAATCAACTATCATATACTTTACATGATCATGAATTTGTAAGAGAATCATTGACCTCCTCCATTCAAAAGGGGTATTATCATCTTCCCAATACTTCAGAGCTATTTCCTTGCAGCAAAAGGTTAGATACTGAATTCAATGGGATTGAGGAAAATGAGTTATCGGTTGAGATGGAAAGATTGGATGATCGTAAAGCTGTATTGGATATCTTTGGGCACATTGAATACAAGATGAATCTTACAAAAAAAGAAAATATATTGGTGGTGCTGCATTCGGATATAGTAACCTATACTTTCACCACTTGTAGGCAGTCAGGTACACAAGGGTCATGGAGAAACAGGAAGTACAGACTGGATGGAAGAAAAAGAGTGGGTTTCAGATTGGTCATTGACAAAGCAGAACAACAACTAAAGCCCGGAGATTATCAATTGAGAATAGGAGTATTGTCTGACGGTTTGATGATGATTAAGAATTTGGATGAATATACGATTACAGTCATTTGAATATGGTTAAAGATATATCCATTATAGTCCTATGTTATCATTCAGGTGAAAGTATATTGCCATATTTTTCATCATTGAATACATTGCTGGAGGAGATGGAAATTGACTATGAAATTGTATTGGTAGCCAATGATTTTGCAGACAGCAAAGATAAAACCATTGAGATAGTAAAAAGAATGGCCGAAGGAAGACCCAGAGTTAAAACGGTGACTAAAATCAAGGAAGGAATGATGGGGTGGGATATGATACAGGGAATGAATGCCGCTACCGGTGAGATCATTTGTGTGATCGATGGGGATGGTCAGTTTCCGCTGGATAGTATTCGCACAGCTTATGAAATCATGAAAGTAAATCCAGTCGATATGGTAAAAACCTATAGATATCGACGTGAGGATGGAGTTTACCGGAAGTTCGTTTCCATGGTATATAATTTCATTTTCAGGCTGATGTTTCCGGGATTGAAATCTAAAGATGTCAATTCCAAACCCAAACTCATTAGAAAAGATGCCCTGGAGCGGATGCAGCTTCATTCTACCGATTGGTTTATTGATGCCGAAATGATGATCAGGGTAAAACAACTGGGTATGCAATATATTGAGTTTCCCATAGTATTTAAATCCAATGACCACCGCCCTTCTTTGGTCAAAGCAGGTGCCATTTGGGAATTTATCATTAATCTATTCCGGTATAGGTTTTCTCAGAGACGGTAATACATGTGCGTTTTACTGCAGAAATACCATTGGTGCCAGTAAGTAAGTTTTATTCCAGCATTCCTCACCAAAGTGGTTCTTCAACAATTTTTGTTACAAAAATTGAGGTAGGGTTTCTCCGTATGAAGTAGAGATATGCGTCCCGCTTCGCGTGACCATGCTTGTAGCGGCTGGAATTAAAATTCC
>DAOLDB010000064.1:0-20114 GCA_035327565.1 Saprospiraceae bacterium | reverse complement strand
CTCCTGATTCTCTCTCTCTCTTCTCTTCTCCCTAACGATAAATTCAACTTTTCTGCCTTTTTCGCTAAGGGACTGCAAAGATAATACTGTTACTCAATCGCACAAGTCCTTTATCATAATTTTATGAAATATTTTTAATTTTTTTTATCCTTAAAAACGGATGCAAAGAACATACCTGAAAACGATGACAAAAAAATATGAGAATCAACAGATTATCCAATACTGCCATAAAAGCAATGAAAATAATTAAAACCAACTAAAGTAAATCAAGCCTGTGTTTTACAGTGCTTTTTGCCAATAAATAAATTTTTCGTCTATTTCTCACCCTGATTCGTGAAGATTTAATTTTCTCCGGACTTGCATTTTTAATCTTGGAAAATAACTGAATGTAATAAACATAAGCCAGATAGACACCTAATCGAACTCCTTTTGGTAGTTTTCTGATTCCGATGTATGCATAATCAAAATCCTTTTTAATATCCTCTTCGATTTCTAGTTTTTCCTTTTCTGTAAAGCAATTGAAATCAATGTCAGGAAAATATGTTCGGCCTCTGTCCTTAAAATCACTTTGGATATCTCTGAGAAAATTGATCTTCTGAAAAGCAGAACCCAAAGCACAAGCATAATCTTTCAATTCGTCATAGTTGCCCACTTCATGACAAAAGACTTTGAGACACATTAATCCCACCACTTCAGCTGAACCGTATATATACTTCTTTAACCCATCACAATCATAAGTAACTTCATAAAGATCCATTTCCATACTATCCAGAAAAGCATCAATGTGCTCTCTTTCTATTCCATATATGTTTACAACATGCTGGAATGAATGCAATACCGGATTCAAACTAACCCCTTCGTCCAAAGCAGCATAGGTATCCTTCCTGAATCTCTCCAGCAAAGCTTTTTTATTCTTTCCATGAAAAGTATCGACAATTTCGTCAGCGAAACGAACAAATCCATATATAGCATAAACGGGATCTCTGAATTTCTTTTCAAAAACTCTGATTCCCATAGAAAATGACGTGCTGTACCTTTTGGTAATCAACCGTGAACATTGTATACATACTGAATGGTAAAGTTTGTCCATATCACATGGTCTTTATAATTTCCTGCGCAACCATCTGTCCAGAAATTAAAGAAGGTGGAACACCGGGCCCAGGAGCAGTTAATTGGCCTGTAAAATATAAATTTTTAACTTTTTTACTTCGGATCACTGGTTTGAGAAAAGCAGTTTGTGACAATGTGTTTGCCAATCCATAAGCATTTCCTTTGTATGAATTATAATCATTTACAAAATCTTCAATGCAATAGGACCTTTTATATATTAAATGATTTCTGATGTCCAGGTGTAGAATCGTTTTCATTCTTTCACAAATCATATTAAAATATTTCTCCCTCTTATCATCTGTATCCTCAATACCTGGAGCAATCGGCATCAATATGAACAAATTTTCCATTCCCTCAGGTGCCACAGAAGAATCTGTTTTCGAAGGACAGCATATATAAAATAAAGGATCTTTTGGCCATCGCGGTGTGATATAGATTTCCTCTGAATGTTGAGAAAAGTCCTTGTCAAAAAATAAATTGTGGTGGATCAAACCATCCAACCGGCAATCCAGTCCAATATAATACAATAATGATGAAGGTGCCATCACTCTTCTATTCCAATAAGAGGATGAATAAGTTCGGTTCTTCTCTTCCAATAATTTCTGTTCGGTATGCTGATAATCAGAAGAAGCAATGACATAGTCCCCCGGGTATTTTCCCTTACTTGTCTCTATACCTGTAATTCTTTTACTTTCAGTCAAGATTTGATGCACCGGTTCATCATAATGAAATTGAACTCCTTTTTCTTCGGCAAGATTAACCATGGCCTTCACTATTTCATACATTCCTCCTTTGGGATACCAGGTACCTAACACCAGATCAGCATAATTCATCAAACTGTACAAAGCCGGAGTATTTTGAGGAGTAGCCCCAAGAAATAAAACCGGAAATTCTAATATTTGAATAATTCTGGGATGATGAAAGAGCGTTCGTATCTCTTTGGAAACTGAACTTAGCATATTCAATTTAAAAAGACTTTTCAGCACTCTCCAATCAGCGTATTCAAGAAGTGAATAACCGGGTTTCCAAACAAATTCACTCAGACCAACTCTGTATTTATATTCTGCTGTCTCCAAAAACTTTTTTAATTTTTGTGAACTTCCTTTTTCAAGACTTTCAAACATGTTGTATAATTCAGAAAGATCTGCCGGAACATCCAAAAAATCATCCTTGCCAAAATATACCCTATACGATGGATCTAACCTAATTAATTCATAATATTCCGAAACATTCTTTCCAAATCTTCTGAAGTACTGTTGAAAAATATCAGGCATCCAATACCAACTTGGCCCCATATCAAACACAAATTGTTCGTCAGTCCTGAAAACTCTTGCTCTGCCTCCGGGAGTGCTATTTTTCTCAAAGACGTGTACATCTGCTCCACGATCTGCAAGAACAGTTGCAGCAGCTAATCCAGAGAAACCTGATCCTATAACATTAATGCGATCCAAAAAGTGAATTATATAAAAAGTGAAACACGAAAATTGAAATAATGATTAAAATAAAAGTAAAAAACCTCCTTTCATAAGATATGAAGGAGGTTTTCAAAATGCAATTTTTTTTAAAGGTTTATTCCTTGCCCCCTTTTAAAGCATCTTGCCATTCTTTTAATTTTTCCCATTCACCGGTTGCGGCCAGTTTTGCCTGATCAGGCCAGGTGGTGGGATCATGGATTTTATAACGACTGCCTGCTTCCAGAAGAATTTCTCTGATCTTATCCGGATCAGCTTTGGAAAGTGCTTCATAGGTGCCCAGTTCGGCATCAGTCAATAATTCAGCGATTTTAGGGCCTATGCCTTCAATTTTTTTCAAATCATCACCACCAGAGTCCTTTTGGCTTTTAGGAGAAACCTGTTTTTCTACGGGTTGAACTTCGGACTGCTCACTCATTTGTTCTTTCAATTGAGTAAAAACATCCAATTCGCCCAAAGTAGTCCTTTCTAAATTTGCCTGATTTGATTTAATCGTTTGCCTGGTTTTATCACTTTCCTGCTTCTTCTCCTGCTCCACTAACTCCGCTGCCTCTTTGCGTATGTCATCCAGGTATCTTAAATGCGAAACGATGATACGCTTATCATCCCTATTAAACTCGATAACTTTAAAAGTAGCGACTTCATCCAGTTTTATTGTCGAACCGTCTTCCTTCCGCAAGTGTTTCAAGGGCGAATAAGCTTCAAGACCATAGGGTAATGCGACCATACCCCCTCTATCATCTACCTTTGTGAGGGTCGCCTCGTGGTAAGATCCTACAGGGAATACAGTTTCAAATGTATCCCAGGGATTCTCTTCCAATTGCTTATGTCCAAGAGAAAGCTTTCTGCTTTCCATATCAATTTCTAATATCTGAATCTGAATGGTATTCCCGACACTGGTAAATTCTGATGGATGAGAGAACCTCTTTGTCCATGAAAGATCAGAAATATGAACCATACCTCCAATTCCTTCTTCAAGCTCAACAAAAACGCCATATGGAGTCAGATTCTTTACATTTCCTGCATGCACGCTACCCACAGGATATTTCTCAACTACCATTGACCAGGGATCTTCAATCAATTGTTTTAAACTGAGTGACATTTTTCTATCGTCCCTATCAATTGTGACCACCTTGGCTTCATACTCCTGACCCAAATCAAAGAAATCTCTGGCATTCACAGGTTGGTTGCTCCAGGAAACTTCTGAAACATGGATTAGCCCTTCCACGCCCGGAATGATTTCAAGAAATGCTCCGTAGTCTTCAATGTTGACAATTTTTCCTTTTACAACTGAGCCCTCTCCGACATTTTCTTCCAATATTTCCCATGGATGCGGTTGAAGCTGCTTCAAACCCAATGAAATTCTTTTCTTGTTCTCATCAAAATCAAGAACTACAACATTCAATTTCTGATTGAGCTCCAATACTTCATTTGGATGATTGATTCGCCCCCATGAAATATCTGTAATATATAATAATCCATCTACTCCACCAAGATCCATAAATGCACCGAAATCCGTTATGTTCTTAACTATTCCTTCGAGCACCTGGCCCTTCTCCAAACCGGAAATAATAGCATCCCTTTGCTCCGCTAAATCAGATTCAATCAGTGCCTTATGCGAAACCACTGCATTTTTAATGGCTTCATTGATCTTAACTACTTTAAATTCCATGGTTTTGCCCACATATGCATCATAATCAATTATAGGTTTTATATCAATTTGAGAACCGGGAAGGAATGTTTCCAGTCCCCCACAATCTACAATTAAACCTCCTTTAGTTTTTGATATTACATGGCCTTTGATAATTGTACCATTATTGTAGGAATCCACCAGATTATCCCATGCTTTGAGAAGTTTTGCCTTCCTTCTGGATAATATGAGCTGACCTCTTTCGTCTTCTTTACTTTCTATGTATACATCTACCACATCACCTATAGCCAATTCAGGCATATCTCTGAACTCTGACAAAGAAACCAATCCATCGGATTTGTAATTGATATCCAATACTACATCACCTCCCTGTATGGATGTAACTCGTCCTACTACTATCTGATTGTCCTCAACAGAAGCCAGCGATTTTTCATAATCCCCTAAGTATTTTTCTCTTTCTTCACTGGTGTAGGTAACTGAATTTCTGTGGGTGACTGACCAGTCGAAATCATCATGTGCTGTAGACTCCTGGGAAGGAAGGTCTTCCAACTGCACATCATCTAAAGTTTCCCGTTCATGATCGTTTTCCAATTCATCATCATTTACAAGATTCACATCATCTAACATATATTGAATCAGGTTTGTATTCCGGAACTTTTTGCCGGAAGAGTGTTAAGAATAAAATTTTGAGGCCGCAAAGGTAAGATGAAATTTTGATTATCTAACAAGTATCAAGAAAATATTTCCTGCCTGTATCCATGAGGATATATTAATCCACATTATGAATTGATAGTGTACCCACCACTTATAAGTAGACATGAAAAAACAAATCATGAATCATTAGTCTAATAAAATTTAAAGAGGACATGGTATTTCACATAAAAGAAATATTGTAATTTTGCATGCCCATTGAAAAGCCCGGGTGCTGGAACTGGTAGACAGGCATGGTTGAGGGCCATGTGTCCGTAAGGGCGTGAGGGTTCGAGTCCCTCTTCGGGCACCAAAAAGTTTTCAGTGGGCATTGCCGGCAAGAATATTCGTGCCGGCTTCTTTAGTATATAACAAAGCTAAATATGAAATATCCCTGTATAGTTATGGTTCATAGCAAACAACTAAGAATTATATGACAAATAGTGTTTTTAATATTAGTGAATTACAATGTTGTGGTTTCAGGTCATCTTTGATGCAAGGGTAAAAAAATTTCAGAACTGTACTTTAGATATGAGGTTTAGAAAATCACTTGCCACCCTAACAGCGGCTTTTCTCACAATTTGCGGAATCCATTCCCAAAATATCGACTCGACATTGGACGAAAAATCTTTTCTGGATAGTCTTTTTATATATGAAGTTGAATCAAAATTTCATCCTAAAAAAGTATTGCATGCTGAACCTTTATATATAGATCTGATCAGAGATCTCGGAGCAAGGAAAGGTGAAAAAGAGTGGAATGTAGGTTTTGGTATTATCGATAATAAAAATCACGATCGATATGAAGCTTTAATCGAATACGAGTGGGCTCCTATTGATCGTCTTGGGCTGGAAGTAGAATTGCCATTTTCATTTTATTACCCAATTAATGGTACCGACCAGACTAACATACCACGTAACCGCCTTGAAAGCCTGAAACTGGCTGCGCAATATACATTTCTGGTTTCTGAAAAATATACAACATCCATGGCTATTGGGTACTTACATGAATTCGAAATCACAGATTTTCAAAATTATGGTAAAGAGAAACTATACACCGGAAATATTTATAATCCTTTTTTTATTGTTGCTAAGAGATGGGGAGATTATTTTCATACACTGATCTATGCCGGTCCAGTGATTGAACACAGCTTCACAGGTCAAAGTACCCAAAATCATGCACAAATCAATACAAATTTCCATTATATGGTCCCTGGCACCCGCAATTTTATTGGCATTGAATTCAATAAGGAAGTTTACAAAAATGATTTTGATATGGTCATCCGGCCACAAATGCGACTGGGGATCACTGAAAAACTAATGATTGGTATTGTCACTGGGATACCGGTAAGCCGCGAAAATCAACGCTTTAGCAGCTTTATGAGATTGATTTATGAACCAGGTCACTGATACAGGTTCAGTTGTTTAGTTTGCTCCTGAGGATGAATAAATTTATATACCAACTTTGGCGGGTATTCTTAATTCACTCTTTCAAAAAGCAACCAAACATTGGGATCCCAATTCACTGATCCAACCAAAGACATATTTTCAAGTGTAAATTCAGTTATCCTTTCTTTTACCGGTATCCGAAACTTATGTATTTTTCCGTCTTTGCCAATGGCTTCTCCTTCTAATTCAAATTGAAAAACCGGTTCCTGCAATTGTTCAACAGTAAATTGAGTAAGACTATCTTTCAAATTCATCCTTATAGTAATCTGAGGATGACCCGGGAATTGTAGCCATTGATCAAAAAACCATGTAAGGTCTTGCCCGCTGATTCTGTTGCACACGGCAATAAAATCTTTCGTCCACGCATTGCTGTTCTGAAAATCCCGGTAATATGTACGGATTGCAAGCCAAAAATCAAGATCCCCCATTTCTTTTCTCAGCATGTGTAGGATCCAGGCTCCTTTTTGATAGGAATTGGGATTGAGTAATTCGTTCAAATCATTGATAGATGAAGGGATTACGGATGCAGATGAATTCCTGGAATAATTCAATACAGTTTGCCTGGTTTTCAACATACCTTCCACCAACATACCACGTCCATATTTATGTTCCATATACAATTCTGTTAAATAGGTAGCAAAGCCTTCGCTAAGCCATATATGGTACCAATCTGCTTCTGAAGCTGAATTTCCAAACCATTGATGGGCAATTTCATGAGCAATCAAACTTTCTATGCTTCTATTCCCTGTTACGGAATTTTCATAATAAAAAATATTTCCTGCGTTTTCCATACCACCATATCTGGTTTTCGATTGAACATTAGCTAATTTGGTATAACTGTATGGCCCGACTTTTTCAATAAAAAAAGGGAGGATGCTCACTGCCAATGCATAATCATAAAATCCTTCAGCTTTATTTTGTGGATATACCCAGCTTTCAACCGGGATACCATATATCCATCCTGATCGCTCTACAGCAAATCGGGCTGCCCCTACTACCATAACTTTAGTTGGAATAGGCGTATTTTCTTCCCAATGAGTCAATTTATACCCGTTTAAAAGGTCAGACTCTTCGCGCAGCGTACCATTGGCAATAACTTTGTAATGAAGTGGTGCAGTTATCGCAAAGTGGACTGCCGACTTATCGTAAGGATGATCGATACATGGCAACCAGTTTCTTGCCCGGTTTGGCCAATTGTCTCCAAAAAATGTACGGTCACCAAACTTGTTTTTATCAATGATCAAACCATCAGCGGGCTCTCCCGAATACTGGATATATATGCTGATATAAGTTCCAACCTGAATATCCTCATTAAAATGAAAAATAATCTGATCATTCTCATGAATATATACAGATTCATAGGGATCTGTTTTGGCATTTAATATTTTCATGCCTTTTCCATTTGATTTTTGATTGGTAAGATCCAGCATTACTCTTTGGTTCTTTTCCATAATGCGGATATGGATAACTGCATCTCCTTCTATTGTGTTAGTATAATCGTGGAAAGAAAGAGCAAATTTATACTGGACAACATCGAGGTGCGGTTGCCGGGGATAGTTGTCCTGTCCAATAAGATAAAACTGAAACCACAGACAAATTGCAGCAATTTTTTCTAAACGAAATTGAAAAAACATAAGTTCTATGAGTTTTTATTAAAAATACAAGATTAAAATTTTGAGGGAATTGGACCCAGATCCATTCATTTCCTCCTTTCTCTCTTCATTATTCCATTGCTCTAATGATTGATCGAAACGAAAAATTATTACAACGTAAAATAAAAAAACTGGGACATATCTATAAATTTCCAAACGGAATATATTCATTTTTCCAAATGCAAAATTTGTTTAATTAACTAACTCATGAAAGTTTTCCCTACATTCAGCAACTTATGAATGTAGTTATTCCTGTATTTATGCAACCATTTTCGTGAAATAGCATGTTAATGAACTATTACACTTCATGGTTAAAGTTTTAGGGCCAGAAGAGTATCAAAGCTAAGTTCAAAATCTGGCTTGCATAATTTTGGTCCATTCAAATGTTGGCTCTCCATAGTCATGACCCGGCAGAAACAAGTGAATAACTAATGAGAAATATTAAAATCTTTGGTGAACCCATCATTGATGAAGGTGCCATCGGACAATTGAAAAATTGTGTTGGTGAGGAAGACTATGGCGTTTTAACAGCCGATGCGCATATCGGATATGGTCATCCCATAGGCGGAGCCATTGCTTATAGAAATAAAATATCCCTTTCGGGGGTGGGTTTCGATATAGCCTGTGGAAATAAAGCAGTCAGAACGGATATTAGAGTAGAAGATCTGGATATGGCAAAGCTGATGGACGAAATAGAAAAAGTTATTTCTTTTGGCATGGGTAGAAAAAACAATGAAAAAGTTGACCACCCTGTGATCGATACTATCCAAAAATTAAAGCTTGTGGCGCCCTCGTCCGTTCAAACGAAGATTAAGCAAAGAGCTGCAGAACAATTAGGTACTGTAGGCAGTGGCAATCATTTTGTAGATATTTTTAAAGATGAACAAGACTTTGTTTGGATAGGTGTTCATTTCGGATCCCGAGGTTTTGGACATATGATAACAACGGGATTTATTGCCGTGTCACATGGTAAAGAATTCGGAGACAAAGTCAATGAAGGAGGTATGTTTTCCGATCCCATTCTTTTTGATGTAAATTCCGAAACCGGGCAAGACTATCTGCATTGCCTGGATATTGCGGGCCAATATGCTTATGCTGGCAGAGATTGGGTAGTGAATAAGGTAATTGAAATTCTCGGTAACCCTCGAATAACATTTGAAGTACACAATCATCATAATTTTGCCTGGAAGGAAAAACATTTTGGTGAAGAGTGCTGGGTGGTCAGGAAAGGATGTACTCCCGCTTTTCCCGGACAAAAAGGTTTCATTGGTTCTAACATGTTTGATGCTTCAGTCATCGTTGAAGGAAAGGAGGGAGTGGAATCTAAAGCGGGACTATATTCTACTGTACATGGAGCAGGTAGAGTGATGTCAAGAAGGAAAGCATTGGGTAAAGTGAAAATCCGAAAGGATAGTAGAGGAAGGAAAATATTTGAACAAGTGGAGCCAGGCCTTGTCAACTATAAATTAGTCAAAGAAAACGCTCATCGGCTGGGTATCCAACTTAGAGGTGGAGGTCCAGATGAAAGCCCTCAATGTTATAAAAACCTTGATGATGTGCTGAAATACCAGGGTGACACCATTAAGGTTCTCTACCGATTGTATCCTGTTGGGGTGGCTATGGCAGGGCAGGATGTGTTTGACCCATATAAGGATTAATCAATTCTGTAAAAAACGCATATTATGAAATATGTGATGCGCTGTATCTCTGGACAAAAGATTTCATTTCTTCTACCATATCGTAGGAACCCATAGCTACGGTAGCTTTTTGATGGATATTGTGCACTTCCAGATCCAGTACGCGCTCCAATGAGCAAGTAAGTGCTTTACCTCCGGCATTTTCAACAATCATTGCCATTGGGTTGGCTTCATACAATAACCTTATCTTGCCTTCTGGGTATTTTCTGGTATTGGGATATAAAAAGATGCCCCCCTGAAACATGATTCTATGGATATCTGATACCATGCTACCAATATATCTCAAGCGGAGATTCAAGTCGGAGCAGTAGTCTATATACCGCCGCATTTCCAGGTCAAATTTAAGATAGTATCCTTGATTTACTGAATAATAATTGCCGGTTAGAGGCATTTTGATGTCTTTATGGGACAAACAAAATTCTCCTATGGTAGGATCCAGAGTAAATCCGTTAACTCCCTGTCCCTTTGTAGTATAAACTAAAATGGTAGAGGTACCATATAATACATATCCTGCGGCCACCATTTCACTACCCTTTTGTAAAAAATCCTCCATGGCCACTTCCTGAGTAGGATCAGATATACGCCGGTAAATACCAAAAATGGTACCTACGGAAACATTTACATCTATATTGGAAGATCCATCCAAAGGATCCATAACAACGACATATTCAGCAGATTTGGATGGAACAGGTGGCAGAGATACATATTCCTCTAACTCTTCTGATGCTATTCCACAGCATTCTCCTGAAAATCCCAGGCACTCAATCATTTTATTATTGGCATAAACATCTAACTTCTGCACTTCATCCCCGGTAACATTGGAACTTCCATCCAGCCCCAGAATATTAACCAGTCCGGCTTTGTTCACCTCTCTGTTTACTATTTTTGCAGCAAGACCAATATCCCTCAAAAGTCGTGTCAGCTGCCCCGTAGAGTCGCTGTATTTCTTTTGTGATGTGATGATAAATTCATCGAGGGTTACAATTTTATTCATTTTGGTTTAGGTTTTAGGCTGCAAATATAAAGACTTTAAATCGATTGATCCCCCCAAGTGATTTGTATGAATAAAAACAACTTGATAATTCCTGATAATATAAATCACTCACTCCTCCGGATTGCAAAGAACAAGGCAAAATCATTCTCTTATATCGCTCCTGATTTTATTCTTCTAAAACTATGTCAGAATATGGATCATTTTTATAGAATTTTTTTTATTGTTTTTCCATTATTTTAGTTTCTCATAAAATTTGATTATATTGTTTGCAAAATTTTAATTTTTTAAAATGTAAAATAAATTATGAGACCTTTCATCACAGCGCTAGGCATTTTCTTATGGTTGCTGTTGGGTTGGTTTTTGTTTCAAAGCAGTAATGAATGTTGTGAGTCATCTCATGCACTTACATCAGAAGATGAAGTAAAGGAGAACGTGGAGGATACTGGCGTTTCTTCTGCAGTTGCACCGCTCCATTTTAATTGGTCAGAAAGCACTCCGGTTACTTCTGAAAATTGGGAAGCAGAAAGGAGTAAAATCCTGAACAATATCAAGCAAGGACAAATGCTTGAAATTACAGGCTTGTATGTTTCAGATGAAGAAAATCAAAGCAATTATGACAACCTTGGCCTTGCAAGAGCCCATGAAGTATCCAGGCTTTTTTCACCACCCATGGAAGCTTCACAAATTCAATTGAATGCGAAATCGATAACTGTAGAAGCTCCCGGCAAAGGTTTTCCGGCCTGGGAATACAGGATTTTCACAAAAACAGTCACCATTGATGAATCAATTGTAGATAAAGTCATTATTAGGTTTCCATTTAATTCAGCGCGAAGGATTGCCGATCCGGAAGTGGAAAAATATTTGGATCAAATGGCCCAAAAAGTCATCAGGAGTGGAGAATCTTTAAAAATTACAGGTTTTTCTGATAATATAGGTCCCAGTAATGCCAATTTGAGCGTTGGTCTGGAAAGAGCCAATGCGGTCAAAGATTTTCTGATTGGAAAAGGAGTACAACCGTCCCGTATTGTTACAGCTACTAAAGGTCAGGCCGACCCTGTCGGATCAAATGATACAAGAGAAGGTCGTGCTTTAAACAGAAGAACAGAAGTAGAAATCATTAAGTAACTGAAAAAATAAGCTATATGATGGCTCTTATCAATTTTTGTACACTTCCCTGGTGGCTTTTATGGCTACTCCCTTTTTTATTAGGAATATTGGTGGGATGGGGAATATGGTCGAAATACAAAGACCAGGTAAAAAGTCTGCAAAAAGACATTAAAGACTTAAATGAAAAAATCAATGCACTTGAAAATGATCTGTCCCATTGTAGAAAAAGAAGAGCTGAATTGGAAAGTGAACTTGCACTGACCAAAGGCCGAATCCGTGAGCTAGAAGCATCTATCAGAGAAGCCCAGGAAAAAATTCCTCCCCGTGCTCAGGGATCTGGTTTTATTCCTGATGTAACCCAAAGTCTATCTTCCTCCCCACCAGAACCTGAGGCAAAGATACAAGGGCCTGGGGTTGAAAATTATCCACTGACCGTTTTCAAAGCATTTAAAAATGATAATTTGCAGGTTATTGAAGGTGTAGGTCCAAAAATGGAAGAAGTACTGAAAGAAAACGGATTACATTCATGGTCTGATCTGAGTAATCAAACTTCAGAAAGTTTAAGAGATATCCTCGATAAATATGGTGATAAATACCGGATTATTGAACCCGGCACCTGGCCGGAACAAGCAGCCCTGGCCAAAGAAGGAAAGTGGTATGAATTGGTTGACCAACAAAAGAAACTGAATGCAGGACGTACAGATGCAAAAGGACTTTCTAATTCCAAAATTGAAAAACTATTAGTAAAATTGGGTTTAGTGAAAATATTCACAACCAATGATCTGAAAGCAATTGAAGGAATTGGTCCAAAAATTGAAACCCTCCTCCAAAGTGCAGGGATTGATTCCTGGCGTAAGTTGGCAGGGACTTCTTCAGATACTATTAAAGAAATCCTGAATAAAGGGGGAAGCAATTTTTCTTTGGCTGACCCTGAAACATGGCCAAAACAAGCGGGCCTGGCAGCAGATGGAAAATGGAAAGAATTATTCGAATTGCAGGATATTTTGAAAGGAGGCAAGTTTCAGTAAACATTTAGTAAGAACCCATATATCTCCTGACAAACCATTCTGTAGACAGGAAAAACAAAAGCATGAAAAACAGCCATTTCTTATCTACCATAGGAGTAGTTTGTACATTCTCGTACACCACAGGCTTAATACGATCGGCGTTTAAAATTTCATCTTTTAGCTCAGAAATTTGATTCGGATATACTAACCTGCCGCCTTTTTGTTCAGCCAGTGAATAAAGAATTTCGTGTCTGGCTTCAAGATTAAAAAGTTCCAATTGTATATCCTGGACGACAATCAGGCCTTTGTCTTCCAGCTCCTGTCCCCCGTAGATGGTTCTGGCTCTGAATTGATATGAGCCGGGTTTTAACAACCCTGCATCAAGACTATAGTAATCTCCGGTTCGCGAAAAAATAAACTGATATTCCTCTCTGTCCGACCCGGTGATAGTAAGAAAAACTTCCGGTTCATTGACCAGCTCATAACTATCATTATACAATTGCGCCGTAAATAAAATTCTTTCATTTTCTCTGTACAAACGGCGTGAAGATTGAACTATAAAATTCCTTGAATCCCTTTTTACTGAAATATACTGAATGGATTTGCCAATGATCTCAGCTAAAGCATCTTCATTACTATTATGTAAAAAATCATACATCCTCCATCTCCAAATTCCTTCACCTGCCAACAGCCCGGTTCTAAGACCTTCCTTTTCCTGAAAAATAAATAATGGGAATTGGGTATCTACTCCCTTGATTTTTTGATAGAGTAAGGTAGAAGTATTGGGTCCGGCTGTAAATTCACCAAAAGGTGTCAATACAGGAGGAAAATTCCTTACAGTAGATTTTAAACGGTCACTGATAGTAAACATCCGGAACTGACCGGATAAAACCGGAGTTACTTCCTCCTGATAATTTCCTTGCCTTTGAATATGTACCATATCCTGAATTCTGTTCAGTGAATTGATGTAAGTTTGATTTCCTACAATTAAAAAATATGGAATTTTCAATGAACTTAATTTTCGGATATCGGAGGAAATATCCTTACCCTGGCCAGGTAAATTGTGAAAAATAATCAGATCATACTCTTCGTGGCGTATTGGGTCACCATGCATTTTTACATCCGTAGAATAATTTTTGTTCTTATTAATCACCTGTCCTAATGCTGCTATATCGGGATGTGGGGCCTGACCGTATATCAATATTCTCTGCCTGGCGTCTAAAACCTGTATAAAGTGATCCCGCAAATTATTTTGTGTACTGGATTCACCACTTAAAGGACTCACCAATACCTGATATCTGACAATTCCCGGTCTGTCTGCATCCAAAATAAACTCCTCCGTGGTAAAGAAATCGTCAAGATTGATTTGGATGTCTCTGGTGGTAAGCAACTCTCTTTGATCTCCTTCTATCCTGAACAGGCTTAATTTACTCCTCTGACCTGAACTCCTGAAAGCCAGAATATCGACCTGCATCACAAATTTGTCTCCAAAGTACACCAGATTATTTGCAAATACATTACTGATACTGAGGTCCATACGGCGTGTTGTATCACCCAGAGCGACCGCATACACAGGAGCAGCAATTCTTCCTGTACTGTAAATAGGGTGAATTCCTTCATTATAAATACCATCGCTCGCTATTACCACAGCGCCTAGATTCTGATCAGCATAATTGTCAGAGATGTAATGAAATAATGCAGATATATTGGTAATTTTTTCTGGAAAAGTATCAGACAATCCTTGATATACTTCTCCACCAAATGACAATTCTACCACCTTATATTTCTTTTCAAGGTCTTTACTTAATTCTTTTAGACCAGACTGTAGTTTCTCCAGTGACTCTTTATCCATAGCACGTTCAATGGACTCAGATATATCCTTTACAACGACAACCAATGGCATTTGGATAAATTCCGATGTGTCCTTAATCAGAGGATTCAACAACAAAAAAACTACTACACCAACCGCTAAAAATCGAAACAGAAAAAGTGCAGCTGGAATGAGCCGGTGATGCACACTAAACCGTTTATCTCTATAGTATAAAATGCCCGAAATAAAAAGACCTGCAAAAATGCAAAGCCATAAATACCATGTGGGGTACTGTAAAATTATTTTATCAATCACACCATCTGATTATATACATTTCATCCCTGAGGGGTAAACAAATCACAAGGGAGAAACAATATCCTTTTCAATAATGTTTCCAATTCAATCGTTATAACTAACGTACAAGCCCGAATGAATATGATGTTAAGGTGTTTTTTTTCTTTTTTGTTGTTGCTTGCAGTAACTGTATATTTACAAGCTGCTTACCTGCTGATTCCTATGGATGCAAATTCACAGAAAGAACATCTGAAGGCATATGGAATTACCTATTGGGTTATTCAAAGTGGAACGGAGGCTTACTGGCTCCTGAATTACCGGGGAGGCAGCTTTGCTTTTAACCATAATCCACTATTTGAAAGTGAATGTAAGATCAGAGGTGTTTCGTATGAGATCATATCTAATGCCCAATTTGCCCAAATCAGAAATGAGATAGCTCATCCTGAAGTCAATCAGGAGGTGATCAAATTAGAAAAGGCCCCAAAAATAGCAGTATATACTCCGGATTTCAATACCCGGGGCGAAAGAATACAACCTTGGGATGATGCAGTTACCCTTGCACTCACTTACGCTGAAATTCCATACGAAACTGTCTATGACAGGGAAGTGCTGGAAGACAAGCTGGCACTATATGACTGGCTACATTTGCATCATGAAGACTTTACCGGACAATATGGTAAATTCTATGCCTCCCAGGGGGGGCAGCCATGGTACAGGGAAAATCAAAGAAGAATGGAAGCGTTGGCAACCTCTATGGGTTTTAAAAAAGTTTCTCAAATGAAGCTGGCTGTGGCTAAAAGGATCAAAGAATATGTGGAAGGCGGAGGTTTTATGTTTGCCATGTGTAGCGCTACCGATACTTACGATATAGCTCTGGCGGTTGAAGGTATTGATATATGTGGTGAAATGTATGATGGTGACCCAATGGATAACTTTGATAATAAAGATTTAAATTTTGATAATACATTTGCTTTCAGAGACTTTCAAATTATAAAAAATCCGCTTATATATGAGCATAGCACCATTGATAATAAAAACAGAAACATTTCTCCCGAAGCGGATTACTTCTCTTTATTTGATTTTTCCGCCAAATGGGACCCCATACCCACCATGCTTACGCAAAATCATACCCGTACAGTAAAGGGATTTATGGGTCAAACCACTGCTTTCAATAAACGCTATATTAAACCTCATGTATTAATTCTTGGAGATAACAAAGGAATAGAAGAAGCAAGGTATATCCATGGTACGCAAGGCTATGGGACATGGACATTTTTTGGAGGACATGATCCGGAAGACTACCGCCATTATGTAGGTGATCCTGAAACAGATCTGAGTCTTCATCCCAACTCTCCAGGCTATCGTCTGATTCTTAATAACATCCTATTTCCAGCGGCTGAAAAAAAGAAAAGAAAAACCTAATAACTCCATCTCAGCCTTAAAAATATCAAATGATTAGTGAATCGGTCAGGATTTCCCTTTAGAGTTGAAAAGGTTTGACCGATCAAATCCAAATCCCAGTTTTGGGCCATGCTGATGCTGAGTGTGGGGTTCACAACCAGTGGATGATCGCTCGCTATCGAATAAATGAAGGCAGATGATAATGAAATCAAAGGTGTAACGGGCCATGATACTTGTGATAGTATATTATGTCTGAATGGAAAAAGATTTCGGGCAGTGAGTGGCCTGTTCTGTAACAATACATTCTGCAATGAGCCTGAAGCATCACTGTTGAATAAATACGAAGCATACATTGTCCATCCCTTTCCAAAAATAAAATCCCAACCTGTTGTTACGGAAAAGGCTGTTGTACGGTCTTCACCCACGACCGGGATGAAAACTGTCCATTCTCCTTTCCATCCCGAATCTTTTATTGAACCCGCCCATCCCCCACCAAACGCCACATCACCGAAACTTAGTCCTGTAATCCACTGAAAATCGTATCCTTTGTAGTTGGTAAACCACCTTACCGCTCCTGTAAATTCATCCAGGCTGGAGGCCCCTTTTACTGCAATATCAAATCCGGAAGCAAAACTGTAATAATACTTAATCCTGACCGCATCAGCTCCCGGTCGCTCTTCATAATCAAAATCCAAAAAATTGTAAGCATTGAACAAATCATTTGGATTGAAAGCCAGATTGATTCCCCAGTTAATGCGCTGCCGGCCGGCACGGATATTCCATTGACCGGAACTCCAATCAAAATAGAAACGATCCAGTGTAGAATGAATTATATACTGGGAACGATCTATCCATACAACCGACATGGGTAACCAGTCATCCGAAAAATCCTGTATCATCTGGCCGAAGTTCGGTGTTATTGCTGTCAAATTTCCTGAAAAAATTCTGTTCCTTAAACCAGCGGTGAAATAAGTTTTTTCTCCGGTGTTCCAGCGAAAGTTAATCCTTTGGTGTACCAGATTCTCCATAAGCACCAGATCATTTCCCGGTAACAAAACGGTTTGCATGTTCTTAAGATATCCTCCCCATCTGAAAGGGCTATCTTCCTGAGCCCAATTGGGAGTCATGACCAACAGATATATTGTTGTCAAAGAAATAAATCTGAATGAGATAGTATTATCTGCTTTCATCACTGTGAACGGCACCGTCAACGAGGGTAATGATCCTCCTGGCTCTTTCCATCACCCTTGCATCATGGGTTGAAAATACAAATGTGATATTTTCTTCTTTATTGAGCTGCTCCATCATATCCAATAATAAATGAGCTGCCTTAGTATCCAGATTAGCTGTCGGTTCATCGGCCAATACAAATGCAGGCTTTGGTGCCAAAGCTCTTGCCACTGCAACCCTTTGTTGTTGCCCTCCGGAAAGCTCTCCAGGTCTGTTATTGGCTTTATCAGCAATCCCCACCGCTTCAAGCAGATAGTCGATCCTTGCCTTTCTTTCTTCTTTTGATTTTCCCTGCAACAACATAACAAATTCGGCATTCTCCCGCGCCGAAAGTACAGGAATCAGGTTATATGATTGAAAAACAAATCCGATATGGTCTCGTCGAAAATTGATAAGTTCATTCTCCGGTAAACCCGTCAGTAGTTTACCATCGACTATTATGGAGCCACTGGTGGGTTGGTCAAGACCGCCCATAATATTGAGCAAGGTAGTCTTGCCTGAACCGGAAGGTCCAACTACAGCTACAAACCCTCCTCTTTCAATTTCAATGCTTACATTCCTTAATGCATAAACAGGAATGGTGTCCGGATTGTAAATTTTATATAACGCTTTCGATTGGATTACTATATTTTTTTCCATCCTACACTGTATTATATTTTCCTCAAAGCTTCAACCGGTTGGGTCCGAATGGCCTTCAATGCCGGGTAAATCCCTGCAATCAAAGAAGTCAAAACCAAAGCAATGACAATTTCAACATATACCATTGTACTCAATTCAGGTTTTATAATGGATTGCATTCCAAACTGCTCCAATCCGGATGCCCAATTGCTCAAATCAATTCCCCGCTTTCCCAAAATGCTCATGGTAGAATATCCCAATACCAATCCCACAGGTACTGCTATGGAACACATAAATAATGACTCCATCATGATCATAATAAACAATTTGATCCTGTTCATTCCTATGGCCATCAACATACCCAATTCTTTCGACCTTTCCAATACTGCCATTAGCATCGTATTGATAATTCCAAACAAAAGAGCTAGCATAATTACAGTAATGACTATAGACATACTGGTTTTAATCTGTTCATTATACATGGCCAGATCCGGAGAAATTTCCTCATATGTGCGAACAGAATATTGCGGATACATCAATGAAATCCTTTCCTTTAAATCTTCAACCTTTGCCAAATCAACCAATGATATGGCAATCTCATGCGCCGCTCGGTCATCCATTTCACCCAATCTCGACAAATCATCATATCTCACATAAATTTGTACATCATCCAGTCTTGGGTTGCCGGTACCATAAATGCCGGTAATTCTAAACCGCCCTGCAACCAAATCCCCCGATTTACTTTGGATGTTTATAACCACATGCTGATCCATAGAAACACCCAATTTCCTGGCTAAACCCTGGCTGATGAGAACAGGGTTTCTCCGGTTTCCGTCCAGATATTCTCCATCTATAATTTTTTCATCGAGCCGGGTGAGCTGGCTTTCTCTTAGAGGATCAACCGCCCTGATCACTGCTCCCTGTCCCCCTGCTGCTGTAGATACAAGGCCATGTGCCAGGAGTCTGTGGCTGATCATTTTGACCTCTTCCATCTGAGCCATCTCTTCCATAATATCATAAGATTCTTTGATTATAAAATCCATTTCCGGGTCATCAACAAATTCCGGATGGTGAATCTGGATGTGAGAAGTCCGGTTTTCAATGGATACATTGATATAGGAACTTACCATACCTTGTGAAAATCCTAATATAAAAACCAATGCCCAGATACCTGTTGCAACAGCACTCATAACCACACCACTTCTCAGTGTGTTTCTCCATATATTTTTCCATCCTAGCTGTATAACCATTTTTATATCTTTCATCATCCCTTCATGGCTTTTACCGGATCCAGGTGATAAATTTTCCACACCGGAAAAATGGACAATATGCTGACAATGATGGTTACAGTGAGTGTCTCTCTGAAAAAAATCCATGGTTTAATAGTAGTTTGAAGTTGGGCTACCATTCCAAACTGTTCAAAGATTTCCTGCATTTTGTCCCCGAGATCAATTGGAAAATAATACAAATAACTAACCACTCCCAACGCCAGAATCATACCTGCTGCCAATCCTAATAAAGCCATTAATAAAAACTCAATCCATAATAATATCATCAATTGGCGCCTTTTCATCCCTATTGAAACTAAAACGCCCATTTCATAAGTTCTCTCGTTAAGCATCATCAACAGGGTTCCAAAAATGCCAAAAGTGACCACCAGATATAGAATATACATTGTAACTAAGGTCGTAGCTTCATCAATTTTTTTTGCTTCCAACAACTCCGGCATCAATTCCTCCCATGTATATGCTTTCAATCCTTCATCAGCAATGATGCCCTTTACTTCTTCTTTTTGTCTTTCCAGTCGGCGAAGATTATTTGAACGAATCATAATCGATGTATTCAAATCAATTGCCTGAAACAATTCCCTTGTCATTTCCATTGGCATATATACTGTCTGATTGTTTAACTCCCTCAAAGGAAGCCTGATCATAC